>JACFMR010000076.1 GCA_019455245.1 Opitutaceae bacterium | reverse complement strand
GCGCCGGTAGGGGCGGACCGCCGGGCCGCCCGCGAGTGACATGACGGCGCGCCCGGCGGTCGCGCCCTACCTCGGACCATGCCTTTCAGTAGTCCATAAGCTGAGGGCGATTGGTATCAACGGTTGACCGGGTGTCCCTCCGGCGTCAGTTGGAGCAGGTCGCCCTTGCGATATTCTCTGCCTTCGTGGACGAAATCCTCCGCCACAATGGCACTCTGCAGCCTGCCGTCCTCGTAAAGCGTGATCCCGGCTTTGAGGAGATTGGACTTGCACGGGATCCCGTCGATGCGGCCGGGCTTGCGCGAGTAGAACTCCTTCAGCGCGCCGTCGCGGTAAAACGCCGTCCGGACTCCCTCGGAACCACCAATCCCGCCGCGACAAAGATGGCCTTGGATTTCCACGTCGCGCGGAAACGCGCAGACCACGACGACTCCCTGATCGTCTTGGGAAACCCAGGTGCCGGCTGGTATCGTGAAGCGGGCGAGGGTGATATCCTGAGCCGCGAAAAACCCGGCCAGGGTGCCGTTGGGATGGAGGTGGATCCAACCCTGACGGCAGGGGCGTCCGGCCACGATCGTGTCCGCCCCGATGCGCCCGATCACGAATCCGTTGTCTTGAACCCTTGCCGTTTCGAATGTAACGCCGTGCAACTCGACGTTTTGGCTCCGGGCGCCGAAACAGCCGGCGAGAAGCGAGAGGAATAGCCAAGCTATCACAATGGTTGATTTCATAGGGACCGTCTTTCGGGCCGATACTACCACCGGAAGTTCGCGGAGCGTTAATCGATAATCTCGATACCCAACTTCGACGCGACCGATGCCAAGAAATATGGTGCGGGCCGGACCGGTTCCGGTATAATCGCGTCAGTTGCTCAACCTCCACCATCTCGAGCTCTTCTACTACATTGCACGTCACGGCGGCATCAACCGGGCGGTACGGGCGATGCCGTATGGTGTCCAGCAACCGGCGGTGAGCGGCCAGATCCAGCAGCTGGAGCGGGATTTGGCCGTCAGGCTTTTTAACCGCAGGCCGTTCAGATTGACCGCCACGGGTGAGGAGCTGTTTGCGTTCATCGCCCCGTTTTTCGACGGCCTTCCGGCGGTCGAGGAACGACTCCGCTCCAACGTGCCGCATCTCAAGATCGCTGCCGCGGAGCCGATGCTGCGTGACCATTTGCCGGTCGTTCTCCGCGCGCTGCGGACCAAGCATCCGAAGCTGCAAATCTCCCTGCGCACCGGGTACGAGGCCCAGCTTCAGAGCTGGCTCATTGACGGCCAGATCGATCTGGTTGTGACGGCGCTCGAGAGCCCGCCGCCGAGGGGCATCTCCCTCCGTCCGTTGATCTCACTGCCCTTGGCTCTGCTCGTTCCCCGCCGGATGCGCCTGCGTTCGGCATCTGAGCTCTGGGCCCGGACGAGGCTCGAAGATCCGCTCATCAGTCCCCCGGCGACCGAGGTCATAAGCCGGAATTTCCAGCATGGTCTGACGAACCGGCGCCGGACGTGGACCCCGTCGATCATTGCCAGCTCGATTGACTCGGTCGCGCGGTATGTCGCCGAGGGCTACGGCATCGGGCTGGCTATGGTCGACGGGGTTTCTGCGGCGCGAGTACGTGAGATCCCCTTGCCCGATTTTCCACCGATCAGGATTGTCGCCCTTTGGGCGGGCCAGGCAACGCCTCTCGTGGAATCAGCGGTGGAAGCGATCGTGCACTACGTCCGCCATCGCTGGCCGGGAATGAAGGAGGCTTGATTAGTTTTCCGGGCGGGCGACACATGCGTGCCGGATCAGACCTGCACGCGCATAAAGCCGGCCATGCCACTTGCTGGCAACGTTGACCGCGCGGCCCGGGTCGTGCACAACACGCAGCGATGCCCCCGAAAAAGCACTCCTCGCTCGACCGTGTGCTCGGCCGCCTCGATTCGCTGGACGCGATCAACCTGACCAATCTCGTCCAGCGCCTCGCGCGCGAACGCGGGCTGTTCGAGGACATCTTCAACACCCTGCAGGAGGGCGTGCTGGTGATCACGCTCGACGGCGAGATCGAATACGCCAACGCCGCCGCGCACCGGCTCATCGGTCTCGGCGACGCCGAGCTGGCCGGCCAGACGCTCTGGCGGCTCGTGCCGGGGCTGCGGCCATCGCTCGGCATCGCGCTCGATGAGGATGCGGCGATGCCCGTGGTCGCGCGCGAATTCGAGCTCAGCTACCCGGAGCCGCGCACGGTGCGGCTCTACATGGTGCCGTTTCGCGGTGAACAACGCCCCGGCGACCGGCGCTTCGCGGTCATCCTGACCGATGTCACCCGCGAAAAACAAACCACCGAGGCGCGCATCGAGGACGAGCGCACCTCCTCGATTCTCCTGCTCGCGGCCGGGGTCGCGCACGAACTGGGCAACCCGCTCAACTCGCTCACGATCCACCTCCAGTTGATCAACCGCCGGTTGAAAAAACTGCAGGCCGGCCGCGACACGGAGGCGCTGGCCGACTCGATCCGCATCTGCGAGGAGGAGGTGCGCCGGCTCGACGGCATCATCGCCAATTTCCTCGAGGCCATCCGGCCGCAGGCGCCCGACCTCAGCGAGACGCATCTGGCCGACGTGTTGGGTGAGGTGCTGGCCTTTCAGCAGCGCGAGCTGGCCGACCGCGGCATCCGCGTCGAGGCCGAGACGCGCGCCGACCTGCCCGCCGTCATGTCGGACCGCAACCAGGTGAAGCAGGTGTTCTTCAATGTCATCAAGAACGCCGTCGAGGCGATGCAGCCCGGCGGCCGCCTGCGCATCAAGGCGCGGACGGATGACGACAATGTTTACCTAGCCTTCGGCGACAGCGGCTCGGGCATCAAGCAGGAGAACATGGTGCGCCTGTTCCAGCCGTATCACACGACGAAGTCCGGCGGCCACGGCCTCGGACTGATGGTGGTGCAGCGCATCATGCGCGAGCACGGCGGCCAGATCGGCATCGAGAGCAAGGAAGGCGTCGGCACCGTGGTGACGTTGCAGTTCCCGCGCAAGGACCGCCGCGTGCGCATGCTGCAGAGCTGAGCGCACAGCGCGGGCTGGCGTCAGCCGCGCGGGGCGTCAGCGGCCGTTGAATTCGGCGACGGCCTCGAACATCGCCGCGATGT
>JACFMR010000040.1 GCA_019455245.1 Opitutaceae bacterium | reverse complement strand
GGCAACCAAGCGGAGCTTGGTCCTGTGCATGGTATAGCTAGGATTTGGTTTCATTTATGTGTTGGGGGTGGTTTGTAGTTACCGGCTTTGGGCCGGTCTTTCGGTTTTTGGGCGGTCAGAGGACCGTTCCAAAAGTCAAAAAAGGGAATGGCGGCACGGGGGGGGCGGAGCCGGGGGTGCGACGGACAACGTCGGGCATCACGTACCATCTGCCGGAAGCACGAAGAGGTGCGGCGGCAGGTACGGGGAGGACGCCCTGGCAACGGTTGGCGGTGGCACCGGTGGTCACGCCGGTGTGGTGGGGCCTCAGGTTGGCAGCGGCGTCGGGGCCAAATGCGCTTTGGCCGGGCGGGTTTCTTGGCTGACTCTTGGTTTCATTGGGGGTGGTTTGTCAAAGGTCCGGCTTGGGAACGGACCCAAAGTCTGGTCAGGTAAAAGGGATGTAACGTTTCAATGCAAGCCCGCAAAGTCATGTATATTCATCATGAAACAGCCGAGGCTTGGGCGGGCGTGGCGATGAGGCTGGGGGCCACGGTGATGCCGATGCGGCCCGGGGCTTGGGGATTGTCGATGCGCCAGACCAAGTGATCGACGACCTTGCGCACGAGGGTGGGCAGGTTGATGTCGAGGGCGGCGGGCAGGTGGTCGAGGTTGTGATAAATGACCGGGTTGTAATTGCCGATGATGGCCTCGTAATCGCTCTCCGGCTTAAGGCCCACCTGGCGCATCACGCGGAAAAGCGAGCCGCAGAAATGGTCGGACGGCACATAAAGCCCGGTGGGACGGGGGTCGGACTGGAGCACGCGCTGGACCAATAAATCGGATTCCTCGTGCAAGGGGGCAAACTGCAGGTAACTGGTCCCCGGCCGGGTCTTGCCCAGAATGCTGATGGCGTTGAGTCCGAGATCGGCGGCGTGACGCAAAAACGCCTGCACGCGCCAAGCAATGGCGCTGTAGCCCGGATCGGTGCTGATGGCCGCGACCACCTTGTGCCCGCGGCCGTGGAGGTATTCGGCCGCGATCCGGCCGTTCTGCTCGTTGTCCGGCTCGACATAGTCGCCCATGTAGTCGGCACTGCGCCGGGTCATGAACCAGACATGGGGCAACCCGGCCAGCTTTTGCATGGTGTGGACCGAGGGCTCCATGCCCTGGATGATCACGCCGTCAAGCTGGGCGGTGGAGAGTCCGCGGGGCAGTTCCTCGGGCGAGTCGGAAAACAGGATGGAAAGCTCGATCCGCTGGCGGTCGTTGGCCGCCTGCACCTGCAGCAGCTGGTCCTGAAACCAGTTCAGGTTGGGATTGCGCCGGGCGCCGACAAACCAGACGCCGATGCGTTTGGGCGAGGCCAGCCGGGATTTGGGCCCGCGCCGCCGGTGCAGCGGGGTGGGCTGATAATTGACCGCGGCCATGACCGCCTGTACCCGCGCCAACCGGTCGGGCGCCACCAAATGGGGTTGATTGATAACGCGGGAAACCGTGGCGGGAGACACCTTGGCTTTCCGGGCGATTTCAGAGATGAGCATGGGGCGGGGTAAGGGCCGTGATTATTTCAGAAAACACACATGAAAATCACCGAATGAGTCAAGGATTTTCTCGTCTCGCTGCGGGCTTGATCCTGCTCGGGTTTCACCGCGATGGCAACGCAGGGGACAGAGGGTTTGGCGTCCAAAATGGCAGCGCGCTCCGGCGCTGCCCCAAGGACAAGCTGGCGGCTGAATACGTCATAATCTGATTTTTCATGGTAATTGCTGATTGAAATGGCCGGAAGCCCCCGCTCATGCTCTGGGCCCCTTTGCCAACCCACCCCCATCATGAGATTTCGACCGGTTATTCCTCGCGCCACCCTGCCGGTGGTTTTGGCGCTCCTGCTCTGCCCTGTGGTTGCCTGGGCCGCGGCCCCCGATCTGGCCCTGACGGACGGTGAGATCACACGGCGGTATTTGGAGCGCCGGCAGGCGGTGCTCGAGACCGCCATCGCATCCATCGTCCCGGGCGATCCGACCAAGGGCGGCATGCTGGATGTTGCCGCCTGCCTGCAAAGCGGTCGCAACGTCGAGGCGGCCCTTGCGCGGCTGGCGGTGCTCAACGAGCCCACGCCCACCGCGAGCATGTTCTGGGCCTACCCGATGGTCACGGTCATGGCCGCGGGCGGACCCAATCTGGATGCGGCCTCCTGGGCACGCATCCAGGAGTTGTGGCGCACCTACTGGCCGAACCGCGGCGACACCGAGAATCATTGGGCGATGTCCTATGCTAGCCGTTACCTGGCGGCCCAATTGCGGCCCGACGCCGGACCGGAGGACTGGTTCAACGGCCGTTCTTCCGCGGAAAACCTGGCCGAGGCCAAGGACTACCTGTTGCACTGGATGAAGGTGACCACCAGTTACGGTCAGGGCGAATACGACTCGCCCAACTACCTGCAGGAATACCTCATCCCGATGGCCCTGCTGGCGGGCTGGGCCCAGGATCACGACCTGCGGCTGCGCGCGCGCATGATGCTCGACTACCTGATCTATGATTTTGCCGTCGAGTCCCTCGAGGGCAATTACGGCGGCGCGCACAGCCGGGTCTATCCCCGGCAGATCGTCGCCCCGGGCCTGACCAACAGCACCAATCTCGGCTGGTTCCTCTTCGGTTACGGTGAGCAACGCCAGGCCGCGGGCAACATCCTGCTGGCGCTGAGCGGCTACGTGCCGCCGCCGATCCTCGAGCGCATCGCGCGCGACCGCGACCAGCCCTACGTCGAGCGCGAGCTCAAGCGCACCCGCTGGCGCATGCGCCACGCCGGCCCGCACTCCTTCGTGATCGGCGACAAGCGCACGCATCCGGTTTACAAATACAGCTACGTGGACCGCGACTTTGTGCTCGGCTCCACGCAGGGCGGGCTCCTGCAGCCGATCCAGCAGCAGACCTGGAAGCTGCTCTGGCGCACCGACCTGCCGGCGCAGACCGCGGCCAACACCTTTTTCGCCGTGCAGCCGTATTCCTCCCCGCTCGAGGGCACGATGTTCTTCGGCGAACAGTGGGACGTCGTCACCGACCTGATCGCGCGTTCCAAAGCCGACTACGATTCCGAGGACAAACTGCCGAGCGGTTCGCCTTACGAGCAGGTCTTCCAGCACAACACCGCGCTCATCGCGCTCTACGACCTGCCGGCGGACAACCGCTTTCCGCACATCACCGCCTTCTTCTCGCGCGACCTCGAGGGCGTCGATGAGGACGCCTCGGGCTGGATTTTTGCGCAAGGCGGCCCGGTTTACATCGCCTACCGGCCGTTTGCGCCCGGGGTGTGGAAACCGCATGACTGGACCGGCCTGTTGAAGGGCGGCGCCGGCGGCTGGGTGGCCGCCGGGGTGGACCAGTGGGGCGCGGGCCACCGCTGTTATGTCAGCGACCGGCTGGCCAACGGTTACATTGTACAGGTGGCGCCCACGCGCGATTTCGCCGGCTTCGCCGAATTCAAGGCCGCCATCCGCGCGTTGCCGCTCGAGATCAGCACCGAGCCCGTGCCCGCCGCCACGTTCACCGCGTTGGACGGCAGCGTGCTGCAGGCCCGCTACGGCGACACCCCGACCATCAACGGCGAACCGGTCGATTACGCCGCGTGGCCGCTGTTCGACAGTCCCTTCGCCTACGAGGAACGCGGCAGCCACCGGCTGGAGATCCGCCACGGCGGCGAGCGTCACCTGCTCGATTTCAACCGTCCTGTCATCAAGTCCACCATCGACCCCGTGCAGTGATGAAAACCCCGGCCCTTTTCCTTCTTTCCCTCGCCACGCTGCTGACCCCCGCCAGCGCGGTGGCCGCGCCGTCGCACGACCATTACGCGGCGGTGGCGATGACCAAGGCGCAGAAAAACAGCTCCACCCCGACCGACTCCGGCCTCTACCGCCGGCAGGCCGACGGTTCATGGACCCACTTCGGTCCGCGCGTGCTGGGCATCTGGACGATGGCCGTGCAGCCCGGCAGCGACGGCCGCGTCCTGCTCGTGGCCAGCGGCGACGGCATTTTGCGCAGCACCGATGCCGGCGAAACCTGGCGCCTGACCACCGGTTGGGAAGTGATCGATGTGCGCACCTTTGCGTTCCACCCGGAGAACCCCGACGAGGTTTACGCCAGCACCTGCTGGGGACCGTTGCGCAGCACCGACGGCGGGGCGACGTGGTCAACGACCCAGGCCGGCCTCAATCTGCTTTACTGCCAGACCATCATCGCGGATGTCAGCCAACCTGGCCGCGTGCTGCTCGGCACCGAGGACGGCATTTATGTTTCCAACGACGGCGCCAAGACCTGGTCGCGCACGGATTCGCCCCCGGCCACGGCCCTGCGCATGATCCAGAGCGCGGCCGATCCCAAATTGCTGCTGGCCGGCACGGAGGGCCGCGGCGCGTGGATTTCCCGCGACGGCGGCCGCAGCTGGCGGCAGACCGATCCCGCGTCGGCCCGCGCCAACCTTTACGCGGCGGCCCTGGCGCCGCACGACGCCAAGGTAATGGCGGTTGGCGGCTGGGCCACCGGGGTGCGCGTCTCGACCGACGGCGGCGACACCTGGGTGGACCGCACCGCCGGCCTGCCGGTGAACAACGTGTTTCTGGTGGCCTTCGATCCCACCGTGCGCGGCCGGCTTTGGGCCGGGACCTTCGAAGAAGGTTGCTTCCATTCCGACGACCTCGGGGTGACCTGGCAGGATGGGGGCCTCGATGGCGCCTATCCGTTTGATTTCATCTTTGTGCCGGCGCGATAAACGCGCCGGCCCGGCTTTTTCCACCGTGCCTGCAACATCCTTTGTCAATTCCGCCTCCTGGATCTGGTCCGGCGAGGGCTCCCACAGCGCGCCGCCGCCCGAGGCCGCCACGCCGTCACACTACCAGGTGCGCTATTTCCGGCGCACCTTCGAACTGGCGGATCCCGCCGGAGCCCGGCTCGAGGTCGATTTGTCGGCCGACAGCCGCTATCTGTTTTTCTGCAACGGCGTTTTCGTCGGCCGCGGTCCGGCCAAGGGCGACGTCACGCACCACTTTTATGATTCGTTCGACCTGACGCCGCACCTGCGGGCGGGCCGCAACGTGCTCGCGGCCCTCGTGCTCGACATGTCGCGCGTGGCCCACCGGCCGGCCCTGCTCGGGCCGCCGTGCTCGGTCATGACCTACACCGGCGGCTTCGTGCTCGAGGGTGCGGTCTGCGATCGCCACGGGACCGTGTTGGAAGACCTGCGCACCGACGCCACGTGGAAGGTCGCGGTGGACAAGGCCCACCGCTTTCAAAACGAGAACACCACGTTCGAGGGCTACCTCGGCTATTTTGAGCACCGGCACGCCGCGCTGATTCCCGCCGGCTGGAACATGCCGGAGTTCGATGACTCGACCTGGCCGGCCGCCCACGTGCTCTTCAAGGCCGAGCGCATCGAAAACCGCCGCGATCCCGCGAGCCCCTACGGGCTGATGGCGCGCATGATTCCGATGCTGGAGGAAGGCGCACCGGAACGTTTTCCCGACGCCTACCAAAACGGCGGTGAGGCCGTGTCGGCCGATTGGCAGACGCTGCTGGCGGAGGACAAGCCGCTGACGCTGCCGGCCGGCGCGACCGTCGACCTCGTGCTCGACATGCAGCGCATGACCACGGCGTTTCCGCACCTTGTGGTGGCCGGCGGCGCCGGCAGCACGGTGCGCCTGACCTACGCCGAGGTGCTGCGCCTGCCGTGGGATACGCCCGGCGCGAAGATGGTCGGCAAAAAGCAATCGCTCGCCAACCTGGCCTCGCATTTCGCCGACGAGAGCACGGGCTGGACCTTTGACCGTCGCGGCAAGGTCACCGGCTGGTGCGACATTTTCGAGCTTTCCGGCCGCGACGAAATCATCGAGCCGCTGCACTGGCGTGCGTTCCAATTCATCGGCCTGCGCATCACGGTTGGCGCCGAACCGCTGATCCTCCGCGCGCTCAAGCACCGCTTCACGGCCTATCCCTACCGGGTCAAGGCCACCTTCACCTGTTCCGATCCCGCGCTCGAAAAGGTCTGGCAGGTCGGCCTGCACACGATGCGCATGTGCTCGCACGAGACCTTCGAGGACTGTCCGCACTACGAGCAGATGCAGTATGCCGGCGACACGATGATCACGTCGAAGCTCGGCATGCTCACGACCGGCGATTATCGGCTCAGCCGGCAGGCGCTTTATCACTTCGACTGGTCGCGCTTCTCCGACGGATTGACGCAGGCGCGTTATCCCTCGCGGCTGTTGCAGGTGATCCCCGCGTGGAGCATCCACTGGATCACCAACGTCAAGGACTACTACTTCTGCACGGGCGACCGCGACACGCTGCGGGACATGCTGCCGGGCATGCGTGCGGTGCTCGATTGGTATCGCCGCCACACCGACGCGGACGGCCTGCCCGCCAAGATGCCCTACTGGAACATCACCGACTGGTGTCCGTGGTGGCCGCGCGGTGTGGTGCCCGGCGCCGACACCGGCCCGACCTGCATCCACAGTGCGCAATACATCAATGCGCTCGACGAGGTGGCCCTGCTCACCGCTGCGCTCGGCCACGCGCCCGAGGCGCAGGCGTTGCGCGACGAGGCCGCCCGGTTGCGGCAGAGGGCCCATGAGCTGTTCTGGTCGGAAAAGGAAGGCCTCTACTTCGACCGTCCCGGCGGCCCCGAGGTCAGCCAATACGGCAACGCCTGGGCCATCATCGCCGGCCTGGCCGGACAACGCGAATGCGACCGCATTTTCGAGCGCTTCCCCTACGACGAAAAACTCGCGCCGGGTTCTTTCTTCTGGCTGCACTTCGGCTTCGCCGCGATGGCCAAGGCCGGGCACTACGGCGACATCTCCCGGCACCTCGGTCCATGGCACGAGTCGATCGGTTACGGTCTCTCGACCTTCGTCGAGGAAAACAGCTACTGGCGCTCGATGTGCCATGCGTGGTCTGCGCACCCGATCGTGGAGTTCCAGCAACGCATCCTCGGCATCACCGCGCCCGAGCCCGGCTTCACCGCCGTGGCCATCAAACCGCACCTCGCCGGTCTCACCCATGCCGCCGGCAGTGTCTGTACGCCGCGCGGCCTGATCACGGTCTCCTGGCGGGTTGAAGGCGGCAAACTGCACCTGCAGGCCGACGTGCCGGCCGACACCCCCACCACCATCACCGCGCCCAACGGGGCCACCGCCACGTGCAATGGCGGCCGGTGCAACGCGGAGTTTGATCTCTCATGAGTTCCCTACGATTGCAGCATGAGGACGGCCGTGCGGTCGCCCTGTTCGCCGGCGAGCAGTTGCTCGGCCGCTACCATTATGTGCCGGGCACCGCCGCCAAGGAGTCGCCCAAGCCGTATTTCCATCCGGTCAACTCGCTGGACGGGGATACGCTCACGAATTTCCGGCCCAACGACCACCCGTGGCACCACGCCCTCGCCTTCACGTTGAACAACGTCTCCGGCGCCAACTTCTGGGGCGGCCCCACCTGCCTGCAGGACGGCTACAAATGGCGCGACGATCACGGCGAGCAACGCCACGTGGAATGGACCAAACTCGAGGCCGCCGGTACGACCGCCACGCTGGCACACACGCTGGCGTGGACGCGCCTCGACCAGACGCTTTTCACCGAGGAACGCACCATCACGGTGCGGCTCGATGCCACCGCCCGCGCGTGGAGCATGCGCTGGCAGATCCGGCTGACCAATGTCAGCGGCCGCGCGCTCTCGCTGGGCAACCCGGCGTCGAACGGCGGCCTCAAGGGCTCGCATTACTGCGGCCTGGAGTTCCGCGGCGCCCGTGAGCTGCTCGACGATCACCTCGACCCCACGATCAAGGTCGTGGCCGAAGGCGGCCTCGAGGGCATCGAGGCCGTGCACGGCGCGGCCGCGCGCTGGATGGAATGGCACGGGCAGTTGGACACGACGCTGAACCGCGTTATCATTCGCTTCGAAAACAACACCGGCCCGCTGCACTGGTTTGTCCGGCGCAACTACCCGCTGGCGGCCCTGCCGGTGCAGTTTGAAACCAACCTCGAGGTGCCGGCCGGCGGCGTCCTCGAACTCGACCACACCCTCACCTTCACTTCCGTCCAATGAGTCTTGATCGCCGTCGTTTTCTACAAGGTCTGGGGGCCGGCACGCTGGCCGCGCTCACCGGCTGCAAAACCACCGGCGCCCCCGCCGCCGCCGTTTCCACCTCCACCCCGTTGCCGGCCTACGCCGATGTCAGCGATGCGGCCTACTGGTCGGCCGTGCGGGACCAATACCTCCTCGATCCGGCGCTGACCTATCTCAACACCGGCGGCCTCGGCCCTGCGGCCAAGCCCGTGCTCGATGTTTACACCCGCACCATGCTGGAGCAGCAAAGGCAGGGCGCGCACGGCCACGAGTTGTTTCACGACGCGCGCGAGACCGTGGCGGAAAGCTTCGGGGTAACGGCCGATGAGATTGCCTTCGCCCGCAACGCCACCGAGGGCAACTCGACCATCGCCGCCGGACTCAAGCTCGCCCCCGGTGACGAGGTGATCTTCGAATCCCACGCGCATCCCGGCGGCTCGTTCCCGTGGTACAACCAGGCCAATGTGCGCGGCGTGGTGGTCAAACTCTTCGAGCCCGACCCCGAAAGTGTCGAGGGCAACGTCGCGCGCATCCGTGCGCTCATCACCCCGCGCACCAAGGTCATCCAGATCAGCCACGTCACCGCGCCGACCGGCATCGTGCTGCCCGCCGCCGAGATCGGCCGGCTGGCGCACGCGCACGGCATCTGGTTCCACATCGACGGCGCGCAATCCGCCGGCATGTTCCCCTTCGGCCTGCGTGAGCTTGAGTGCGATTCCTACGCCACCAGCGGCCACAAATGGATGGGCGGTCCGCATGAAACCGGGGTGCTTTTCATCCGCAAGGAGCGGCTGCATGAGGTCATGCCGAGCGAGACCGGTTCCTATTCCGGCATCCTCGACCAGCTGCCGGGCGATTTGCAATACGTGCCCACCGCCCAGCGCCACGAGGCCGGCACGCGCAACGCCGCGAGCGTGGTCAGCCTGGCCGCCGCGGTGGAGTTTCACCATCAGGTCGGCCGCGAACGCATCGCCGCGCACGGGCGCGAACTGGCCGTGTTCCTTGCCGACGAACTGCGCCGCATGCCGGGCATCACGGTGCTCACGCCGGCCCGGCCGGAACTGCGCGGCTCCATCACCAGCTTTCGTTCCGACCATGTGCGCTACGATGAATTGTTTGGCCGGCTGATGGGCGACCATCACTTCCGCTGCCGCCCGGTCAGCGAACAGCACCTCGACTGCGTGCGCGTGTCCACGCACCTGTTCAACACCGCCGACGACTGCGTGCGGCTGCTCGACGCCATCCGCACGGTCATCCGTCAAGCCTGACCAGTCATGCCGGTCCGCTCAGTCCGCCACCTCGGCGATCAGCTCCACCTCCACCGGCACGCCGGCCGGCAGCGAGGAGACGCCGACGGCGGCCCGGGCGTGACGGCCGGCCTCGCCGAAGATCTCGACCAGCAGGTCCGACGCGCCGTTGACGACCTTCGGCTGGGCGGTGAAACCCTCGGGGCAGTTCACGAAACCGCCCACGCGCACGATGCGTTTCACCTTGGCGAGGTCGCCCACCTCGGCCTTGAGCGCGGCGATCAGCTGGATGGCGCAAATGCGCGCCGCCGCGGCGCCTTCTTCGATCGTCAGGTCCGTGCCCACCTGGCCGGTGATGAATTTTCCGTCGGCGCCCTTCGGCACCTGGCCCGCCAGAAACACGAGGTTGCCCGAACGCACGGCCGGCACGTAGTTGGCGATGGCCGCGGGCACCTCCGGCAGGGTGATGCCGGCGGCCTGCAGGCGGGCTTCGGGCGAATCGGCGGCCACGAGCGCCGGACAGAGACCGCAGAGAAAAAAGGTGAAGCGCAGAAATGTTTTCATCGCCCCCGGGTCATGACGCGGCTTGGGCCGCGTCGCAATGCCGGAACTCAAATTCAATCATGCCCACCAAACTGATTCCCCTGCTCGCTTTCGTGCTCACCTGCGGCGCCTGTGCGAAACCGGCCGTGGTGCCGGTGCCGTCGGACCTGATCATCTGTGCCAACATCAACCGCGGCTACGTCATCGGCTCGACCATCGTCACCACCAACGGGCTCTTCCGGCTCGATGCAGCGGGCGTCTGGCGGCATTTCGGCTACAACGACACGACGATCACCGCGGTGGCCTTTGATCCGCGCGACCACGCGGTCATCTACACCGCCGCGCTCAACGGCCTCTGGCGCAGCCTCGATGGTGGTGACAGCTGGCGCCTGCTCAACAGTTGGGACCTCACGGAGGGTTTGGATGTGGCGGTCGATCCCAATGCGCCCGACCACGTCTACCTCGCCCACACCGCCGGCGTCGCGGTCTCGACCGATCGCGGCGACACACTGGAGCATCGCAACCAAGGCCTGCCCGAGCGCGGACGTTACGCCAAGACCATCGAGGTTGACCGCACCACGGCGGGCCGCGTGCTCGTCGGCTGCGAAACCGGCGTTTACCTGACGGAGAATGCCGGCCGCGATTGGCGCCGGGTGCTGCCCGCCACCGCCACCGTCAACGACGTGCAGCAATCCCCGCACGATCCCGCGCATTGGATCGCGGCGACCGACGGGCAGGGTGTCTGGGCCTCGCACGACCGCGGGCTGACCTGGCAGCGCCTCGTCGCCCTGGCCGATGCCCACGCGTATTACAACGTCGCCTTTGATCCCACCACGCCCGGCCGGATCGTGGTCGGCGGCTGGCATCCCGGCGTCTGGACCAGCGAGGACGGCGGCAAAACCTGGACCGACCGCAACGCCGGGTTGCCGGAGAATCCGCGCGCGTGGCGCGTCGGCGTCCACCCGCAAACCGGCCGGCTCTACGCCAGCATCGTCGAGGAGTCGCTGTATTATTCCGACGATTTTGGCCGCACCTGGCAGCCGGATGTACTGGAAGGCTCGCTGGTCAACTGTTTCGTTTCCCTGCCGCGCGCCCAACGCTAATCCCGTTTGCCATAATGACTTTTCCCCGACTTCTCTGCGGATTCCTTGGCGTCACGCTCGCGTCCGCCTTGGTGGCGCAACCGTCCTACGAGGCGCCGCCGCCCGATCGTACCGTGCTGCAAAGCCGCGCCGAACGCCAGGCCGCCTATCAGGCGCGGATCAACGAGGTTTACGACTGGCGCATCAGCAACGCCGATCCCAAGCACCTTGACTTGGCGCTGATCTGCCTGCTGCTCAACCGCAACCAGTGGATCGACGAGTGCAACGCGGCGGTGCTGGAGATGATGCAGAAACCCGGCACCGGCCCGTTCTGGATGTTCCCGAGCGTTTACGTGGCGTTCAGCGGGCGCGACAAACTTTCGCCCGAGGCGCTGGCCTCGATCCGCGACGCCTGGCGCACCACGCGGCAGTTGCGCGGTGACACCGAGAACCACTGGGTGATGTATTACGCCGCGCTCTACCTGATGTCGGAGCTTTATCCCAACGAATCCGGCGAAACCTGGTACACCGGCAACAGTTCCGAGCACAATCTGGCGGAGGCCCGCGGCTGGCTGCTCGACTGGATGGACCTGACCACGACGATCGGGCAGGGCGAATACAACCCGACGCACTACATCGGCGAATACGCCATCCCCATGCTCATGCTGGCCACCTGGGCCGAGGATCCGGCGATGAAACAGCGCGGCCGCATGATGCTCGACTGGCTCTTCGCCGACCTCGCCAACGCCACGCTGCAGGGCGTGTTGCGCGGCCCCAACTCGCGCACCGATGACACTTCTGTCATCGAACGCTGGAATGCCCTCGCCTCCTTTTTCTCCTGGCTGATGTTCGGCAACACCCCGCCCACCGCCGGCTACGGCGGCTGGGGCAATTATTTCGCCGTGCTCGCCGACCAATACGAGTTGCCCGAGGTCATCTACCGCGTGGCGGTCGACCGCCAGCCCGACGCCCTGCAGCGCGACCGCGCGCGCACCCGGCGCTACTGGCGCTTCAGCGACGAATCCATGCCCCCGGTCTACAAGACCCAGTACATCCGGCGCGACTACGCCGTCGGCTCGCACCAGGGCCGGGTCAGCGACCCCATTCAGTCGCACGTCTGGGATGTCACCTGGGCCGAACCCGATCCGCGCGGCAAGCACAACACGATGTTCTCGCTGCACCCGCATTCTTCCGGCCACGTGATGCAGATGTTTTTTTCCAACTACATCGAGCCCATGCCGCGCGGCGTATCCCGCGAGGGCAAGCCCTCCTACGACTCGCCCGACAAGCTCCTCGGTTGCTCGCCCTACGAAAAGGTCTTTCAGGATCTCGACACCGTCATCGCGCTCTACGACATCCCCCCCGGCGAGCGCTTCGGGCAGGTCAACGGTTTCTTCTCCAAGGATCTGGTCAATGTGACCGAGGACGATTCCGGTTGGATATTCGCGCAGGGCGGCAACGCCTATCTCGCTTACCGCCCGCTCGCATCCTACCATTGGGAACCGCATCGCAACTACCGGCAGGTGCCGTCGGACCGCGGCTACGCCTTCGAACGTGACCCCACCGGCAGTCGCATTCTGGTGAGCCCGCATTTGCAAAACGGCACGATCGTGCAGGCCGCGAGTGCCGATGAGTTTGAGAGTTTCGCCGCCTTTCAGGCCGCGATCCGCGCGCTGCCGTTGGAGTTCAGCCTCGCCCCCAAGCCCACGGTCAAACTCACCACGCTGCGCGGCAAGCAGGTCGCGTTCGCCTACGGCGAGAGGCCGGTGGTGGACGGCGTGCCGGTGGACTATTCGCAGTGGCAACTCTTCGGCGGTCCCAACCTCAACGCCGAGGTCGGCGGCCGCAAACTCACCATCACCCACGGCCGCCTCCAGCGCGTCCTCGACTTCAACACCCTCACCATCGCCGATTCCATTCTCCCATGAAACCCCTGCGTTCCCTCCTCCTTGTTGGCCTCGCCCTCGGCGGCACCCTGCTGTCCGCGGCATCGCAGTATGACTTCTACATCTGCGCCAACATCAACCGCAACTACGTCATCGGTTCGACCATCGTCACGACCAACGGCGTCTTCCAGCGCACTGACGCCGGCGAGTGGCAGCATCTCGGCTACAACGACACCGGCCTCACCGCGGTGGCGTTCGATCCGCGCGACCGCAACGTCATGTACACCAGCGCGCTCAACGGCCTCTGGCGCACGCTCGACGGCGGCCAGACCTGGCGCATGAGCAACGGCTGGGACATGACCGAGGGCCGCGAGGTCGCGGTCGATCCCAACGCACCCGATCACGTTTACCTCGCGATCACCGACGGCATCGCCGTCTCGACCGATCGTGGCCAGACCATCGCGCGTAAGGAAAACGGCCTGCCCGCGCGCGGCAAATACACCGAGACCATCAAGGTCGACCGCACGCGCGCCGGCCGGGTGCTGGCCGGCTGCGAGGTTGGCATCTTCCTCACCGAGGACGGCGCCGACACCTGGCATTGCGTTTATCCCACGAAGGAAACCGTCAACGACATCCAGCAGTCGCCGCACGACCCCAAGGTCTGGCTGGCCGCCACCCAGAGCGCCGGCGCCCTCATCTCGCGCGACGGCGGGCTCACCTGGACGCGTTTCGACGGCGTGCCGACCGAGCGTGCGCTCTACAACATCACCTTCGACGTCACCAACCCGCAACGATTCGCCATCGGCAGCTGGGCGCACGGCGTGCTGACCACCGAGGACGGCGGCCGCACATGGACCAACCGCAACGCCGGCCTGCCGGAAAATCCGCGCGTGTGGCGCGTCGGCGTCGATCCCTCCGGCCGCCTCTACGCCAGCGTGTTCAAGGAAACGCTGTTCTACTCCGACGACTTCGGCCGCACCTGGCAGCCCGATGCCCTGGAAGGTTCGCTCGTCAATTTCTTCGTCATGTTGCCCAAAGTCTCCCGCTGAACCCGCCATGAAATCCGCATTTACCTTCGCCCTTTGCCTGCTGACCGCCGTCACCACTTTTGCCCAGCCTGCCTATGAAGCGCCGGTGCCGGTGATCAACGGATTCCCCGCCGAGGATGAACGCCTCGCCGCCTACCGCGCCCGCATCGACGAGGTGATGGACTGGCGCATCGGCCGGATCGACCGCGCCCAAGCCACCCGCACCGTGGACATGGCGACCATCGTCATGCTGCTCGACCGCAACCAGGACATCGACCTCTGCAACCAACGCATGCTCGAGTTCCTGCAGAACCCCGGCACGGGCCCGTTCTGGATGTTTCCCGTCACCTGCGTGGCCTTCGCCGGACGTGACAAGCTCTCGCCCGAGGTGCACGCCGCGATCCGCGACATGTGGCGCACGACCCGCCAGCTGCGCGGCGACACCGAAAATCACTGGGTGATGTATTACGTCTCGCTCTACCTCATGGCCGAGCTTTACCCCAACGAGCCGGCGGAAAGCTGGTATTCCGGCAAGACCTCCGAGGAAAACCTGGCCGAGGCCCGTGGCTGGCTGGACGATTGGATGAACCTGACGACCACCGTGGGGCAGGGCGAATACAACCCGACGCACTACATCGGCGAATATGCCATCCCCATGGCCATGCTCGCCAACTGGGCCGAGGATCCCGCCATGAAACAGAGCGGCCGCATGATGCTCGACTGGCTCTTCGCCGAACTCGCCACCTACACGCTCGACGGCGTGCTGCGCGGCCCCAACTCCCGCAGCGACGAGGGCTCGGTCATCGAGCGTTGGAATGCGCTCGCCTCCTATTTCTCCTGGATCCTCTTCGGCAACACCCCGCCCACCGCCGGTTACGGCGGCTGGGGCCTCTACTTCGCGCCGCTGGCCAAAAACTACGTCCTGCCCGAGGTCATCCACCGCATCGCGGTGGACCGCGACGGCGACTACGTGCAGCGCGACCGCGCGCGCACCCGCCGCTTCTGGCGCTACAGCGACGTGCTCTCGCCGTCGGTGTACAAGACCAACTACATCCGCCGCGACTACGCCGTGGGCTCCACCCAGGGCATCGTGAACGACGCCATCCAGGCGCACATCTGGGATGTCACCTGGTCCGAGCCCGATCCGCGCGGCAAACACAACACGATGTTTTCGCTGCATCCGCATTCGTCCTCGCAGGCCATGCAGTCGCAGTTCGCCACCTATCCCGAGCCGATGGTCCAGGGCGTGACGTTTGAGGGCAAACCCTCCTACGACTCGCCGGACAAGATTCTCGGCGGCTCGCGTTTCGAGCACGTGTTCCAGGACCTCGACACCGTCATCGCGCTCTACGACATCCCGCCCGGCACGCGCTTTCCGCACATCAACGGTTTCTTCTCCAAGGATCTCAAAAACCGTACCGAGGACGAATCCGGCTGGATCTTCGCGCAGGGCGGCAATGCCTATCTCGCCTACCGTCCGCTCGCCCCGTATCACTGGATCCCCTACCTCCACTACAACGGCGGCTGGGCCAAGGAAAAGCTGCCCGTCGGCGGCGAGCTGCTGGTCAGCCCGCACCTGAAGAACGGCACCATCGTCCAGGCCGCGAGTGCGGACGAGTTTGGGAGCTTCGCCGCGTTCCAGGCCGCCATCCGCGCGCTGCCGCTGGAGTTCAGTCTCGAGCCGAAGCCCACGGTCAAGTTCACCACGCTGCGCGGCAAGCGCATCGCCTTCATCCACGGCCACGCGCCGACGGTGGACGGCGTGCCGGTCGACTACGCGCAGTGGAAACTGTTCGAGGGCCCCCACCTCAACGCCGAGGTCGGCGGGCGCAAACTCACCATCACGCACGGCCGCCTCCAGCGCGTGCTCGACTTCAACACGCTGACGATCTCAGACACGACAAGCCCCGCGGAATAAACCTCGTGAAAGCATTTGCCACCCTCCTGACCGTCATGGCCCCCGCGGTGTTTGCCGCGGCCGGGCCGGCCGACAGTTTTTATATCTGCGCCCAAATCAACCGCGATTACGTGATCGGTTCCAAGGTCGTGACGGTGAACGGTGTTTACAAACGTGCGGCCGACGGCACTTGGGAACACCAGGGCTACAACGATGCCACGCTCACGGCGGTGGCGATCGATCCGCGTGATCACAATGTCGTTTACACCTCGGCCAACAACGGTCTCTGGCGCACGCTCGACGGCGGCAAACACTGGCGGATCTGCAATGACTGGGGGATGACGGAAGCCCGCCACGTGGCGATCGATCCGAATGCCCCGGATCACGTTTATCTGTCGTTGCCCGATGGCATCGCCGTGTCCACGGATCGGGCGGAAACGCTCGTGCGGAAAGAAATCGGACTGCCCGAACGCGGCAAATACACGCAGCTGGTCGCGATTGATCGCACCCGGGCGGGCCGCGCTTTCGCCGGCTGCGAAACGGGGATCTATCTGACCGAGAACGGGGCTGACTCATGGCGGCGCGTGTTGCCGACCACGGACCTGGTCGATGACATCCGGCAGTCTCCCCACGATGCTGATTATTGGTTGGCCGTGACCCAGAGTGCCGGCGCGTGGTTTTCCCGCGATGGCGGCCTGACCTGGCGGCAATTCGAGGGCGTGCCCAGCGAACACGCGCTTTACAATGTGACCTTTGATCCGACCGATCCGAAACGCTTCGCCATTGCCAGCTGGAAGCTGGGGATTCTGACCACCGAGGATGGCGGCCTGACGTGGCAGGATCGCAACGCCGGTTTGCCCGATCCCCACCGCGTCTGGCGCGTGGGGGTGGATCCGGCGGGTCGTCTCTACGCCAGTGTCTTCCGCGAGACCCTTTACTATTCGGATGATTTTGGCCGCACCTGGCAGCCGGATGCGCTGGAAGGCTCGCTGGTAAATTACTTTCTCACCCTGCCCGCCGCCGCGCGGTCGCCCCGGATGCCATGAAACCCACCCTGATTTTGTCCGTCATGTTTGCCTGTTTAACCGCCGGTCCTGCCGGTGCCCAGCCGGCCTATGAGGCACCGCCGCCCGATCGCACCGTGATTGAGGACGCCGCGCTCAGACGGGCCGCTTATCTGGCCCGGGTGAACGAAGTGCTGGCTTGGCGGGCCTCGGGTGGACAGGTGAAAACCAATGATCCGGGCAATCTCAACCTGGCCCAGATCGCCTGCAAATTGGCGCTCGGACAGGATGCCGAGGACTGCTCCCGCAGTGTCATTGAGATCATGAAGGACCCCGGCACCGGCCCGTTCTGGATGTTTCCTGCGGTGGCGGTGGCCTTTCTCGGCCGCGACCAGCTCTCGCCGGAAGCCCGGGCGGCCATCCGCGACGTATGGCGCACCACGCGTCAACTCCGGGGCGACACCGAGAACCACTGGGTCATGTATTACATGTCCCTTTATCTGATGTCGGAACTCTATCCCAACGAGCCGGCTGAGAGTTGGTACAACGGCCGAACTTCGGAGGAGAATCTCGCGGAGGCGAAGGCCTATCTGATCGATTGGATGAATGTTACCACGACGGTGGGGCAGGGGGAATTCAACCCCACGCATTACATCGGCGAGTATGCCATCCCGATGTTGTTTTTGCAGTCCTGGGCGAAGGATCCGGAGATGAAGCAGCGCGGACACCTGATGCTCGACTGGCTGTTTGCCGAATTGGCCAACAACACGCTCAACGGCGTGTTGCGCGGCCCCAATTCCCGCACGGACGAGGGTTCGGTCATCGAGCGTTGGAATTCGCTTTCCTCCTATTTCTCCTGGCTGCTGTTCGGCAACACGCCTCCGACCAAGGGCTACGGCGGCTGGGGCATCTATTTCGCCACGGTGGCGGAGAACTACCACGTGCCGGAGGTGATCTACCGTCTCGCCACGGATCGGGGTGAAGACTACGTGCAACGGGACCGGGCGCGGATCCGCCGTCGCTGGCGCTACAGCGAAGAGCTTTCCCCTCCGGTCCATAAGACCAATTACCTGCGCCGGGATTATGCGGTCGGTTCGACCACCGGAGGCCTGCTCGATCCGATCCAAGCCCATGTCTGGGATGTGACCTGGGATGAGCCCGATCCCCGCGGGAAGCACAACACGATGTTTTCGCTGCACCCGCATTCCTCGGGCCGGGCCATGCAGATGTATTTCACCGCCTATCCGGAACCCTGGATCAAGGGCGTGACCGCCGAAGGCAAACCTTCCTACGACTCGCCGGACAAGGTCGTCGGCAGCTCACCTTACGAACAGGTGTTTCAGGATCTCGACACCGTGGTCGCGCTTTACGATATCCCGCCCGGCACACGCTTTCCGCATATCAACGGATTTTTTTCGAAGGATCTCGTTGATCTGACCGAGGACGATTCAGGTTGGATCTTTGCCCGGGGCGGCCGCGCCTACCTGGCCTACCGTCCGTTGGCCGGTTATCACTGGATTCCCTACCTCCATTACGACGGTGGCTGGGCCAAGGAGAAACTACCTCTGGGCGGAAGTCTCCTGACCAGCCCGCACCTGAAAAACGGCACCATCGTGCAGGCGGCGAGTGCGGACGAGTTTGAAAGCTTCGCCGCGTTCCAGGCCGCCATCCGCGCGCTGCCGCTGGAGTTCGGCCTTGAGCCGAAGCCCACGGTCAAATTCACCACGCTGCGCGGCAAACAGGTTTCGGTCACTTACGGAGAAACTCCGGTTCTGGACGGCGTGCCGGTGGATTACACGCAATGGAAACTGTTCGAGGGACCGCATCTCAACGCCGAGGTCGGCGGCCGCAAACTCACCATCACGCACGGCCGTCTCCAGCGCGTCCTCGACTTCAACACCCTGACCGCCACCGACTCCGTGCTGCCACACTGAACCCATGCCCACGCCCACCTGCATCGCCCTGCCCAAGGTCCGCTTCGAGCGCGGCTTTCTTGCCGAGCGCGCCCGTCTCGTCCGTGACGTCGTCATCCCGTATCAATGGGATGCCCTGAACGACCGGGTGCCCGGCGCCGAGCGCAGCGGCACCGTGAGCAACTTCCAGATCGCCGCCGGTGAAAAGTCGGGCGAGTTCTACGGGCTCTGGTTCCAGGATTCGGACCTCGCCAAGTGGCTCGAGGCCGCGTCCTACCGGCTCGCGACGCATCCCGATGCGGCCCTCGAGGCCGAGCTCGACGGCATCATCGCCACCATCGCCAAGGCCCAGCAGCCCGACGGCTACCTCGACACCTTCATCCAGCTCAAGGCGCCCGATCAGCGCTGGACGCGGCTCTACGAATGGCACGAACTCTACATTGCCGGCCACTTCATCGAGGCCGGCGTCGCGCACTTTGAGGCCACCGGCAAGCGCACGCTGCTGGACGTGGTCTGCAAGCTCGCCGACATGGTGGACCGCAAGTTCGGGCCGGGCGAGGGCCAACGGCGCGGTTATCCCGGCCACGAGGAAATCGAGCTGGCGCTGGTGCGGCTCGCCCGTGCGACCGGCGAGCGCCGTTACGTGAGGCTTGCGGCGTTTTTCATCAACCAGCGCGGCACCGCGCCGAACTACTTCGACGACGAGGTGCAGCGGCTGAAGCTGGAAAAGCTGCCGGTTTATTTTTACCGCGGCCGCTGGGCCTATTTGCAGGCCAACAAGCCGGTGCGCGACGAGCCCGAGCCGGTCGGCCACTCCGTGCGCGCGATGTACCTTTACACCGCGATGGCCGACCTCGCGCGCGAGCTCAACGACGACTCGCTCCGCTCAGCCTGCCAGACCGTGTGGCGCAACCTCTGCGACTACCACACCTACGTGACCGGCGCGATCGGCTCCGAGTGGATGGGCGAGCAATTCTCCATCCGCTACGACCTGCCCAACGACCGCGCCTACGCCGAGAGCTGCGCCGGCATCGGCCTCGTGTTCTTCGCCCGCCGCATGCTCGATCTTGAGCTGAAGGGCGAATACGCCGACGTCATGGAGCGCACGCTGTTCAACAACGTGCTCGCCGGCATGGCGCTCGACGGGAAGACCTTCTTCTACGTCAACCCGCTTGAGGTGCGCCCCGAGGAAGCCCGGCACCGTTACGACCAGCATTACGTGAAGACCTCACGCGTGCCGTGGTTCGGCTGCGCCTGCTGTCCGCCCAACATCGCGCGCACGCTCACCTCGCTCGGCGCCTACACGCACTCCGTGCAGGCCGACGGTCTCGCGGTGCATCTCTACACCGATTGCGCGCTCGAGGCCGACGTCGCCGGTGCGAAGGTCAAACTCGCCGTAGCCACCGATTATCCGTGGGACGGCCGGGTGAAGGTCACCGTCAATCCCGCCGCGCCCGCAAGGTTCACGCTGCGCCTGCGTCTGCCCGGTTGGTGCACCCAACCCGCCGCGTCGCTCAACGGCGCCGCCGTGGATCTCGCCGCGCACCGTTGCGACGGCTACCTGCACCTCGGCCGCGAATGGCGTGCGGGCGATGTCGTCGAACTTGATTTTCCCATGTCGGTGCAGCGCCTCCGGGCGCATCCACACGTCTCGTATGATGTCGGCTGTGTCGCGTTGCAGCGCGGCCCGCTCGTGTTCTGCGTCGAACAGGCCGACAACGGCGAACACCTTTCCCTGCTGCGCCTGCCGAAGACCGCGGAACTCGCCGCGCGTTTCGACCCCGCTCTGCTCGGCGGCTGTGTGGTCATCGAGGCACCGGCCGAGCGCCTGCAGCCAGCCACCCAAGAACTTTACTCCACCGCCGAACCGGCGGTTGCGCCCGCCCAACTCAAGGCTGTGCCTTATTGCCTGTGGAACAACCGCGGCGAGGGCGAGATGCGTGTCTGGATCCGAGAATCATGAAAACCACTCCCTCCCGCCTGACCGCCGGCTTGTTTGCCGGCCTGCTCACCATCATGCCGGTCACCCCGGCGCTGGCCCATGCCGACGATCCGGCCGCCGTGGCACCCGCCTCCGTGGCCCAACTCACGCCCGAGCAGCTGGCTCAACAAGCCGCGTTGGCCGAGGGTGTGCTGGCCGACGATTCCGCCTACGAATTTCTCGGCCATTTGTGCGATGATCACGGCGGCCGGCTCACCGGCGCGGCGGCCAATCACAGCGCGATGCTCGATACTTTGCACCGGCTGCAGGCCATGGGCATCGATGCCCGCCTGCAGACTTTCCGCATGCCCGGCTGGGTGCGGCAGGACGACGAGGCCGTGATGGTCGCGCCGCTGGAGCGCAAGTTGCGCGCCACTTCGCTCAGCTACACGCAACCCCACGCGCCCTTCGAGGCGGATGTGGTGGATCTCGGCGATGGCAGCGAGGAGGCGCTCAAGGGGCTCGACCTCAAGGGCAAGATCGGCCTGCTCGGCCCCAACGCCCCCACGCGTCGCGGCGGTTTCAACATGTATGCCGATGAGCTGGGCCTGGTCGGTGTGCTCACCACCTGCCGCGTGACCGGCGGCCAGTTGCTTTGCCGCACCGGTTCGTTCCAGGGCGAACCGATCAAGATCCCCGTCATGTGCATCACGATGGAGGAGGGCAAATGGATGAGCCGCTCGCTCGCCCGCGGCCTGCCCGTGCGCGTGCGCCTGCACACCCGCTCGTATTGCAAGGAAATCGAGACCGCCAACATCGTCGCCACCTTCCCCGGCCGCACCGCCGACACGGTCATTCTCGGCGGGCATTTCGATTCCTGGGACCTCGGCCAGGGCGCCATCGACAACGGCCTCGGCGTCGCCCAGATCTTCGCCGTCGCCAAGCACCTGCAGGAAAAATCCCCGCAGAACCTGCGCACGGTCGAGCTGGTCTGGTACAACGGCGAGGAGCAGGGCCTCTGGGGCTCGCGCATTCACGCCCCCACACTGAAGGGCCGCCCGATCGTCGCGATGGTCAACCTCGACATGGTCGGCTTCCCCGAATCGGTCAACGCGCTCGGCCACGCCGACATGATTCCCGTGCTGGAGCTGTTCAATGCCTCGCTGGGTGAGCGGAAGCTGTCCAAGGGCGTGGACAACAAGAACTGGATGGGCAGCGACCACGTGCCCTACCTGTTGGAAGGTTACCGTGCCATCACCTTCGGGGGACCCATTCCGCCCGAAGTCGTGCGCTACTACCACGATTTCGGCGACACCTTCGACAAGATCGACCCCAAGATGCTGGCCGAAGCCTCCGCCACCATCAGCGCCCTGATTTACTGGCTGGCCAACAACGACGACCTCGCGTCCCACCGCTATTCCGAGGAGGAGGTCATCGCGAATTTCACCGCCAACAACCTGGTCCCGCGCCTGCAGTCCTCGGGCATGTGGCCCTTCAAAACGGAAGCCCCGGAATCGAGCGAACCTTGAGTCGGCCCGTGGGTCGCAATGGCGTTGGGTGCATGGTGCGGGCTTGCCTTTGTCCGGCGGCCTGCGCTTACACCGTATTTCTTCTGTCGTGACTGCTCTCAGTGAAATTCAAATCCGGGATCCCTTCATCCTCCCCGATCCGGCGAGCGGGCTGTACCGCTTGTACGGCACCACCGGTTTCGGCGGACCCGATGAATCCCCGCAGGGCTTTGTGGTCCGCCACAGCCGCGACCTGAAACACTGGAGCGATCCGCGCATCGTGCTGCCGCGTACCGCCGGCCCGGCCGAGGCCGATTTCTACTGGGCGCCCGAGGTGCACTATTATCGGGGCCGTTGGTATCTGTTCGCGACCTTCGGCCACGGCATGTCGCTGCTCAAGCCGCGCGCCCGCTACACCAGCATCTACAGCGCCGAATCGCCCGACGGCCCCTTTGTGCTGCATTCGCAGGGTCCCGCCACCCCGCTCGGCTGGATCTGCATCGACGGCACCCTGCATGTGGACGCCGCAGGCCGGCCGTGGCTCGTTTTTTGCCGTGAGTGGGTGCAAACCCGCAACGGCGAGATCCATGCCCTGCCGCTCAGCGATGACCTGCGCCGGCCCGCCGGCGAGGCGCGCCTGCTGTTCCGGGCCAGCGAGGCGCCATGGAGTCATGCGCAGAATACCGAATTGGGCGAGGGCTACCGCGTGACCGACGGCCCCTGGCTGCACCGCACCGCCTGCGGCGCACTGCTGCTGTTGTGGTCCACTTTTGGTCCCGGCGGCTATGTGACCGGCGTGGCCCGCAGCACCGGCGGTGAGATCGGCGGACCCTGGGTGCAGTCACCCGCGCCGCTCTACGCCCGCGACGGCGGTCACCCGATGATTTGCCGCGCCCACGACGGCCGGATGCTGCTCGTCCTGCATTCGCCCAACCGGCCGAAACAGGAACGCGCCCGCCTGCTGGTGATCAAGGAAACCGCCGATGGCTTGGCGCTGGCCTGACCCGGTTTTAGAACGAGTTAAATTGAACCGTAGCCGCGTTGGCCGTGCCCTTCGTGGGCTTGGCGAAGTAGGGAGCGCAGCGATTCTGCTGGCCAGCAGAATGGTCGTCCCACTGGCCACACTTGGCAGAGGCGGTTGCCCTCAACCGCCTGCTTGTTGCCCAGAGTTCACTTGCCGCCGCGCAGCCGGTCGAGCAAGCCGCCGGCCTTCTCCTGCAATTTTTCCGCGGCTTTGCTTTTCAGCGCGTCGGTGCCGGCCTTGAGCGCCAGATCGCCGAGCGACTTGGCATCGACCTTGATGCGCGGATTGTCCAGTGATCCGCTCACACCGATCGGCAGCGTAAACCGGCTGACCTTGGTGTCGCGGCCGCCGAGACTGAGCATCGAATCGCGGATGGTGGCTTCGATTGGCAGATCGATGGTGCCGCTGCCCGTGTGGTAACGTCCGTTCGCGGCCAGATCGATCGTGCCGCCCTTGAGCGTGGTGGCGGTGGACTTGAGGCTCTGCATCACGGTGTCCACCGGCAGTCCGCGGTAGTGAAACGCCAGCGCACCGTCGTTTGCGGCCGCATCCACGCCGCCCAGCTTCGCGCTGAAACCCACGCGATCGCTGGCGCTGGTGATCGTGATCGCCGGCGCGCCCTCGGCGAGTGCGGGCTGGGTGGACAGATTGCGCGCCGTGATGTCCAGAATCTCGCCGGGCAACTGCGCCACGGTCACGCCGTTGGCCTGCAACTCGGCGATCAGCAGCGTCGGTGCACCGGTGATGAGGTGCGTGGCCTTGAGCGACGCATAACCTTGGGCGGCGGCAAGCCGGCGCAGGCGATCCTCCAGGCTTTCGCCGGCCACGGCCGCATCGTCTTCGGCGGGCGGGGCGCCGAGTTTGTCGAGCCATTGCTTGGCCTGTGCGAGCCGCTCGCGCCAGACCTGCGCGTTGCGGATGAAATCCTCGATGGTTTGCGCGTCGGGAATCGGCACGGGCGGCGGTATCTTGGCCGAGGTCGGGGTGCGGCGGCCGGGAATGCGGCGCGCCTCGCCGCTTGTTGCCCCTGAGACCACCACGCGGTCGAGTTGCAGGCGCTTGCGCAGCAGATTGGCCCCGCTGATGTCGGCCTCGACGACCTGCGCGCGGAACAGATCCGTGCCCAGCGCGTTGGGATCGGCCACGGCGAGTCCGGTCAGCGTCATGCGGCCGGCCTTGAGATCGATCTCCGCGCTTTCCAGATCGACCGTGGCCCCGTTGGCCCGCTCGAGGCCGGAGCGCAGCGCGGTGGTGACGATTTCGCCTGAGAAAAACTGGTAGGTGACGACGGCCAAAATCGCGCTCAACACGACGAACACCACGCCAAGCGGGCGGACGGGATTGCCGGTGCTTTTCTGCAACAGCGCCGCGTAGTCGGGATCCTTCATGCCACCGCCGGCCAGCAGGAACACCCCGAAGCGCATCCACGGTTTGCTGCTCAACGCCTGGTAGCGCGTGGAGTTTTGGCCGGCGTCCGCCATCTTCCGCCGAAAGGCGGTGATGCCGCGCGCGATCAGCAAACCGGCCACCAGCCCCAGCAGCCCGCCGATGAACAGCCCGCCGGTGGCGACATAGGATTCGAAGCCGAAGAGCGCGAAGACAGGTGCGTTGATCAGCGTCTTGAACAATCCCTCGGTCGGTCCGTCGAGCAACGCGCGGCCCGCATAAAACGAAACCGGCAGCAGCAGGAGCGAGAGCAGCTTGGCGACGAGGCCGACCAGCGTGGCCAGAATCAGGTTGGCGTTGATCAGGATCAGCGCGAGCGCGAGCGCCGCGATCAGACCCGGCGCGGTGGCGAATCCCGGCATGAAGCCGAGCATCGCGCCGAGCATGCAGCCGGCGATGATTTGAAACGGCGTGGCTTTGCCCCGCAGGAGAGTGCCGATTTTGCGCAGGAGAAAAAACATGGGAGGATGGGTTGGGGGTGCCGACGGGTGATGACAGACAACTAACCGCACCGACTGCCGCATGCAATGCCGGTTCCCGCCGCCGGTCGTTCGGTATGCTCGAACCTTGCCTGACCGGGTCTGCAGTGAAACGGTCTGCTCGGCCCGTGAACCTGCTTTTCATCACCTCCGATCACCAACGCGCCGACAGCATCGGCCTGACACAGGCCGGGCGCGTGGTCACGCCGCAGCTCAATGCGCTGGCGGCGCAGGGCACGCATTTCACCCGCGCGTATTCGGCGTGTCCGCTTTGTGTGCCGGCGCGCGCGGCGCTTGCGACCGGTTTGCGCCCGGCCCGCAACGGGGTGACGTGGAACGATTGGCAGGGCCGGCATGCGCGGGACGTAGTCACGTTGCACGAACGACTCGCCACCGCCGACTACACCCTCGGACACACCGGCATGGATCACGTGCGGCTCGGCCGACGCCTGCGCGAGCGCGCGCCATTTGCCGTCTGGCTCGACGAGACGGATCACGAAAAGCACCTCGGCACGCGCGGCTGCAATCTGGCGGCGCTGGAAGCCTCGGGGCCGTTCCGGAAAAAAGTGATGGAGCGCATCGGTGACACCGTGCTGCAGCAGGATTACTCCACGCCGCACGTCGCGGCCTGGCCGTTCGCCCGCGAAGATTTTCGCGACGAGTTTTTCACGCGCCGCGCCGAGGCCGCCATCGGCGAACTGGCCGCGGGCAAGGATCCCTTCGCGCTGTTCGTCAATCTCTGGGCGCCACATCCGCCGCTCTACGTGCCGCCGGAGCTGATGAATTTGTTTCCGCCGGACGATATCACGCTGCCTGAAAACACCGGTCGCCCCGCCGACGGCGAACCGCGCAACCGCCGCGAAGGGGTCGCCGCGCAACTCGCCGCAGGCATCGACGAAGCCGGTTGGCGCCGCGCCTGGTCGGCTCACCTTGCTCTCACGCATTTGGTGGATCAGCTCGTCGGCCGGTTGCTGGCCGCGCTCGAACGGCACGGCGTGACGGACGACACCCTCATCGTCTTCACCTCGGACCACGGTGAGCACCTCGGCCAGCACGCGTTATATCAAAAGATGGAGCTCTACGAACCGGCCGCGCGCGTGCCGCTGATCTTCGCCGGAGCGGGACTGGCGGCACAGCCTCCCGTGGCCACACCGGTGTCGCATCTCGACGTCGTGCCGACCGTGCTCACGCACCTCGGCCTGTCTGTGCCCGCCGGGCTCGACGGCCGGCCGCTCAACGCGACCCTGCGCGGTGGCGACCTGGCCACCGTGCCGGTCTTCACCCAGTTCACCGGCAACAGCGGTCCGAGCGTGGCGCGCTACGCGGTGATCCACGGCGACCACAAGCTCATCCTTGACACGGACGACCAGCCCGAACTCTACGACCTCGCCGCTGATCCGCTCGAAATGCACAACCGCGCCGGTGATCCCACGCTGGCCCAAACCACCGGCCGCCTCGCCCAACTGCTCACCACCTACCTGGCGGCTGGCCCGGATGTCACTTAATAGATGACATCTGGGCTTAGTCTTAACCATAAGAAAACAAGTTAGATAGCTTTGGTATGTCACCTATTAAGTGACATCTGCGCGGGGTGGTGGCTCAGCCCAGCAGGTTTCTGAGGGCGGCGAGGTATTTTTCCTGGGTGCGGCAGATGACGTCGACCGGGAGTGCCGGCGCGGGCGGCTTCTGGTCCCACTTGATGGCGAGGAGGTGGTCGCGGACGAACTGCTTGTCGTAGCTCGGCGGCGAACAGTCGGTGCGATATTCGTCGGCGGGCCAGTAGCGTGACGAATCGGGCGTGAGCACTTCGTCGATCAGGAACAGGTTGCCGGCGGCATCGGTGCCGAACTCGAATTTGGTGTCGGCCAAAATCATGCCCGCGGACTTGGCGCGTTCGTGACCGAGTTGGTAGAGCGCGAGGCTGGTGGCCTTCACCTTGGCGTAAAGCTCCGCGCCGATGGCGGCGGCGCCCTGGGCGTCGTTGATCGGCAGGTCGTGCTGACCTTTGGGCGCCTTGGTGGTCGGCGTGAAAATCGGCTCGGGCAGTTTTTCCGCCTGACGCAGCCCCGCGGGCAGCCTGAGGCCGCAGACCTCGCCGGATTTTTGGTAGGAACTCCATCCGCTGCCGATGAGGTAGCCGCGCGCCACGCATTCGATGGTCAGCGGCTTGAGCTTGCGCACGATCATGCTGCGCAGCTGCAGGTCGCGGTCGGTCAGGCCGCGTTTGGCGAACTCGCCGGCCTGATCGGGCAGCAGGTGGTTTTGGATGATCTCCCGCGTCTGGGCGAACCACCACAGGCTCATCTGCGTGAGGATGATGCCCTTGCCGGGGATACCGTCGGGCAGAATCACGTCGAAGGCCGAGAGCCGGTCGCTGGCGACGAGCAGTAGGGCGTCGCCGAGGTCGAAGATTTCGCGCACCTTGCCCGAGGCGATGAGCGGGAACGGCACGGCGGAGAAATCCGTGCGGGCTTGGGCGGGCAGGGCGGCGGCGATCGCGGCGAAGTTCATGCCGGACAATTGCACCCAATCGGGCGGGGGAGCGAAGCCATTTTTTGCGTTCGGCGCGGGGTAAAAATTTCCCTTGCGCAAGCGGGCCAACCGCCTACGTTCGCCCCTCTTTCGGTTTTGTCCCTATCGTCTAGCCCGGTCCAGGACACCACCCTTTCACGGTGAGAACCGGGGTTCGAATCCCCGTGGGGACGCCAAGTTTAGAAAAGCCCGCGACTCGAATGAGTTGCGGGCTTTTTCTTTGGATGTTGTCCAAAAATAGAGCCGTTTTGCTCACACTTTTGCGGCAAGGTGCAGGGATGTCCAAACGAGGGAGCCATATTCCCAAACCTGCCACGCACGCTACCCTATTGCCTCCCAACGTGCCTGCTGCCTCAAGCCGAGCTTTCACCTTCTGCCAGCATGCAAACTCAGCGTGGCTTTCGTGTTGGACTTCGCCGCGCTGCTTTTCGGTGAGGCGCTGCCTTGGAAAACAGGCCTCGGTGGCGCCTTGATCGTCGCCGGCGCGCTCGTGATCACACCGAAATAAGATTGGCCTGTCCCCTTAGTCCAGCACCCGCCGCAGCAGGGACAGCAGGGCAGCGGCCGTAAAAGGCTTGGTCAGAAAGTGTTTCACACCGGCCTCCGTGGCCGCGGCCTCGTTGCTCTGAATGCCGCTGGTCGCGACGATCCGCACCGCGGGATTGATGCGGCGCAGCTCCTTGATGAGGGCGGCCCCGTCCATCACCGGCATCATCATGTCGGTCAGCACAACCGCAATCTCGTCACGCTGCACGGCGTAGAGGCGGATGGCCTGGGCACCGTCCTCGGCGACCAGCGCCCGGTAGCCGAAGCTCTCGAGCGTGTGCCGGCTGATGTCGAGGATGGTCGTGTCGTCATCCACCACGAGCACCAGTTCACCCCGGCCGGGCACCAGCAGCTCGCTCGCCGCCTCGGCCGCCTCCACCACATCGGGGAGTGCGGGCAGGTAGACCTTGAAGCTGCTGCCGCGGCCGGGCTCGCTCTCGACCTGAATTTGGCCTCTGTGACTGTGCACGATGCTGAGGGCGCTGGCCAGGCCTAGGCCCGTGCCGTTGCCGGGCTCCTTTGTGGTGAAGAAAGGATCGAAGATCCGGTTCTTCACCTCCGGGGTCATGCCCGTGCCGGTATCCGTGACCGTCAGCTGCACATAGGACCCCGTCGCCATGGGGCGGAGCATCGCGGCCGACTGTTCGTCGATCATCGTGGGCTTCGCCTGGATGGTGAGGTTACCGCCGAGGGGCATGGCGTCGCGGGCGTTGACGCAAAGGTTGAGGAGGACCTGGCTGAGCTGGGTGGTATCGCCGAGGACGGACGGCAGGCCCGGTGGGAGTTCGGACCGGAAACATATGTTCTTCGGAAAGGTGTTGCGCACGATCGCCTCGATCTCGCCAACCAGCGCGCGGACCGGCACCGGCACCCGCGCCCCCTTGACCGGGCGGCTGAACGAGAGCACCTGCCGGACGAGCGCCGCGCCGCGCCGCGCGCTGCGCTCGATGGTCTCGACCAGGCGGCGCGCCGGCTCCGCCGGCACCTGGTCCTTTAGGACGGCCGCCCCCATGAGGATCGGCGTGAGCAGGTTGTTGAAATCATGTGCGATGCCGGCGGCGAGGGTCCCGATGCTTTCCATGCGCTGGGCGAGGAGGAACCGTTCCTCCAGCGCTCGACGCTCGGTGATGTCCTCGGCCGTGCCGACCACGCGGAACACCGTGCCCTGCGCGTCGCGCACCGGGAAGGCCCGGTCGTGGATCCACCGGATGGCGCCATCAGGCCGCACAATCCGGTAGGTTTCGTCGTAGCCGTCAGTGGTCTGCCGGGTGGCGGCGGCCGCCTGCACGCGGGCCCGGTCGTCGGGATGGACCGCGGCCAGCCACTCGTCGGGCGAGGCATGGAGGCTCGCGCAGGTGCGGCCCCAAATCGTCTCGTAGGCCGGACTGACGTAGAGCATAGCCGCTTTCGCCGGATCGGTCATCCAAAAGACCTCGTTGATGTTTTCCGCCAGCTGCCGGAAACGCTGCTCGCTGGCGCGCAGTTCCGCCTCGGCGCGCTGCCGCGATGCGACTTCGGCCTCCAGCTCCCGAGTGCGGTGGCGAACCTGACGGCGCATCTGCATGTTCCACAGCATCACCACCCCCACGATCAGCAGCAGCGTCACGAAACCGGCTGGAATCCACCAGAGCCGGCGATAGTCATGGGCGTCTTCGGGAGAATGAATGAAACCCTCTAGCCGAAGACTGCCCTCGACGTGGCCCTGTTCGACGAGCTTCTTGTCACCGGCCAGGTTAAAACCAGCCACTACGGGCCGGGTCAAAACCAGCCACTA
>JACFMR010000039.1 GCA_019455245.1 Opitutaceae bacterium | reverse complement strand
CCCATTGATTACCAATGGTTAACCAGCTAAGCGATACCTTTTTTATGCAATATCCAGGCTAAGTGGCGGGCGGTTTGAGCCGCCCGCTCAAGGCAGGTCCACGCAACGCAGTTTCCAAGCACTGGCGAAGAAGAGGCGGCGGCCGACGATGGGTCCAGTGACGTCGATTTTTTCCTCCGGCATTTGCCAGATGGAGGTGACGGCACAGGTGGCGGGATCCACCAAGCAGACGCCGCCGGCCAGCACGAGGTAGATGCCGCCATCTTCGGCCCGGCGAAGTGAATCGGCGCTAAATTCCGGCAGGTTTCCCATCGCAGCGGGGACTGCAGCGGACGCGATCACGCAGCGCCGGGCCGGATCGACCAGCGCCACTTGGATTGGGGCGGGCTGGGCGCCGTAATCCTTGACCATGTAATTGGGTCGCGCGGAAAGCGCATACACCAGCCCATCGCGGCCCGCGGGCACGAGTGAACATACCTCGGCGAGATGCGGCAGACTGTAGTCACCGGCATGCGCCAGTTTGTCGGCGGTGGTGTCCCACAACGCAAAAGCTCCGGCGGCACGTTGCACCGAAACGCCGCTGCCGGGCTCGGTGCCGAGGCCGATGAGCAGTTGCTGCAACTCCGGCAGCCAGAGCAAACAGTTGGGCGACGTGTCGGGAATGACTTCGCGGTGCAGTCCGCGGGTGGCGGTTTTGGGGTCGTACCAACCGAGCGGTCCGCCCCTGAGGCCATAATTGGGGGCGCCGCCGATCCACAACCGGCCGTCCGGGGTGGAGATCATCGCGTGCGGCCGGTAAGAAATCTCGGCGGCATCCAACGGGCCGATGTCGAGCGGGTTGCTCCCCGGTCCGGTGCCGAAACGGTAGGGCAACTTGGGATCGTAGAGCGAGATGCGGGCCGCGGGATAGGAGGCGAAGGCGATGAGACCGTCGCCGTAGCCCGTCATCGAATAGGCTTCGCCCAAGGCGAGATTGCACTGACCGAGATTGACCAGGCCGGAGCCGTCGGTTTCGCAGCGGAAAATGTGTTCCGGCAGGATGCTCGAACCGTAGATCCGCCGGTCGGGTCCGAGCCCGATCATGAAGATCTGGGTGCCACCGCCAACCCAGTCGAGTTCGAGATGGCGGGTGGGAACGGACGGGGCGGTGTTGGTGAGGGCGAGTTTGCGCGGGGCGCCGTTTTCCTCCGCATAGGCGGCGCGCCAGCCGCCGGGCATGGTGACATCGGCCTGATAGCCGTGTTTGTAGGTGGCATGAATGCCGGGCATCTCGGGCGGTACGGTTTCCACCGGGGTGGCGGTCATGCCCTGCAAGCGGAATTTGCCCATGTCGCTGTCGAGGTAGAGCAGGCCGTCGGTGCCTTTGAAAAAGATCCAGCGGCGGGCGTGATTGTTCGGCTCGTCGAGCACGGGGCCGACGGGCCGGTGCGTGCCGGTGGTCCGATCGAACATGACGAGGCGGTAACGCGTGGTCTTGGTCTGGGCGGCGATGGTGGCGTCATCGCCACAGAGCGGGTAGAGGTATTTGTCGGTGTCATCGAGCCGGCCGTAACGCGTGAAGCCGCCGCTGGCGGGATCGAAACAAGTGAGACTGCAGCCGGGATAGGCGCCGATCCAGAGGGTGCCGTCGGGCGCCTCCTGAATGCCGGTAGGGAAGGTTGCCTGACCCGGATGAATGGCTCCGAGATCCTCGATGCCGCGTTCGGGCTGCGCGGGGTCAAACCGGTGGAGGTGCCCGTCCCACGCGGTGCCGAACCAAAGGATGCCGGTCCGGAGGCTGCGCATGGCGCTGATGGGATAGTCTGCCCCGGGGGACGCGGAGTTGAACTGGCGGCATTTGCCGGTGGCCAGATCAATGTCGATGACCATGAGCCCGCCGTTGTTCTGGCCCATCGAACCGATGAGCGAGGCGCGGCCGTCCGCGGTGGCTCCGGGATGCAGCCGGATCCAGTTAACCCCTTTGACGGGGATGCCGACTTCCTGGAAGGTGGTCATGATATTCAAACCAGGCGCAGGCTGCGCAGGCGCCACTCGCTGGCGAAGTAGAGGGTGCCTTGGTGAATCGGGCCGACGACGGTGAGTTCGCCGCCGGTGATGTGGGCCACGACCTCGGTTTCGACCGTGCCGGGTCTGAGGCGGAAAACCGTCTCGGTGGTCGCGCCGTAGAGCGTGCCGTCGGTGTCGGCGCGGAGGATGTGGCCGGATTCGAAGGGCAGCGGGCCGTAGTTCTCCGGCAACAATGTTGACGCGACAACGCGACGGTTCGCCGGGTCGAGCAGACATAGCCGCGTCGGCGCCGGGGTACAGTCGTAGTGTTTCACGAGGCGTGGATTGCGGCCGGTGAGGGCGTAAACCAAGCCATTTCCGGCGGGGATGAGCGAGCAGACGTCGACGAGATCGGGATCGTCGAAATCGCCGATGTAGGCCGCGGCATTTTTCGCGGGGTCCCAGAGCGCGTAGCCGCCCTGCTGGTATTGGGCGGAAACGCCGGTGCCGGGTTCGCTGTTGAAGCCGACGAGGATTTGCCGGAGGCCGGGCAGCCAGAGCAGAACGAACGGGGTGCGCGCCGGCATGATGCCGCGGGTGCTGCCGCGCGTGGCGGTTTTCGGATCATACCACGCGAGCGAACCGTCGAGCAGGCCGTAGTCGGCGGCGGAGCCCACCCAGATCTTGCCGTCTGGGGTGGTGATCATGGCGTGCGGCCGCGTGCTCAGTTCGTCGGCCCGGCCGACATCGAGCGGGTTGGCGCCGGGGCCGGTGCCGAAACGGTAGGGCAGTTTCGGATCGTAGAGCGAAATGCGCGAGGCGGGGTAGGAGCCGATGACGAGCTGGTCGCCGTAATTGAGCATTGAATAGGCCTCGCCGCCGGAAACGCTGCACTGGCCGTGGTTGACCATGTTGCCGCCGTCGAGATCGCAGGAAAACAGATGCTCGGGCAACATGCTGGAGCCGTAGATGCGTTCGTCGGGCCCGAGGTGAACGGTCCAGAGGTTGGTGCCGGCGCCGGTCCAATTGAGCGACAGTTCGCGCACCCGGCCGTCGGGATAGGTGAGGTGCAGTTGGCGGAATTGAAACGCGGCTTCGTCGGCAAAGGTGGCGATGGCGCCGTCGGGCAACGGCAGGATGCGTTGGTAACCGTGGCGGGTGGTGGCGTGCACGCCGGCCATAGGCGCGGGCAAGGTATCAACGGGCCGGGCTTCGCTGCCGGTCAACCGGAAGGCGCCAGCGTAGCTGTCGAGGTAGAGATGGCCGTCTTCACCCTTGAAGAACTCGTAGCGCTTGGGATTGGTGGGCGGCGATTCGAGGATGGGGCCGATCGGGGTGGGGCGGCCGGTGGCGGGATCGATGCCGACCATGCGGAAGGTCGTCATCTTGATCTGGCCGCAGAGCGCGCCGTCATCACCGGCGAGCAGGTAAAGGTATTTGTCGGTGGCATCCATGCGACCGAAGCGGGTGAATTCGCCGGTGGCGGGATTGTAGCGCGTGAGCGAACAGCCGGGATAGGCGCCGATCCAGATCATGCCGTCGGGGGTTTCGGCGATGGAGGTGGGGAACGTGGCCAGTTCGGGATCGATCTGACCGAGGCATTCCAGGCCGAGCTCGGGGTGCGCGGGATCGTAGCGGTGCAGCGTGCCCTGCCAGGCGGCGCCGAGCCAGAGGATGCCGGTGCGCAGGCTGCGCATGGCGGAGGTCGGAGCCTCGGCGCCCGGGGTGTTGGCGTCGAACTGGCGGCAGTGCCCGGTCACGGGATCGATATCGAGCACGAACGGACCGCCGTTGTTCTGGCCCATGGAAGCGAGCAGGGAGGGGCGCCCATCGGCCGTGCGGCCGGGATGAAGGCGGACCCAATTGGCCGCTTTGACGGGAATGCCGAGTTCGCGAATGGTCGGTGTGGTCATGGAAAGTCAGGCAGGGTGAGGGCGCGCAGGCGCCAGCCGGTGGCGAAAAACCATTCGCGGCCGACGATGGGGCCGACGACATCGATGGCGTCGGGCGTGGAGTGCGTCAGCCAGACCGGATCCTCGCGCGGCGGCGGGGGCGGATCAGGTTGCCAGATGCGCTCGACGTCGCAGGTGCCGGGTTTGATGCGGAAAAAACAGTAACCGGTGGCGCCGTAAACTGTCCCCTGCGGGTCGACCTGCAGACTGAAATGACCGTGCCAGGGCAACGGCCCGAACTCTTCCGGCAGCCAGCTTTCGGCGATGAGTCTTTTTTCCGCAGGGTCGAAAAGCACGAGCCGCGGGCGGATGGGCGGAGCGCCGGCGGAGAGAATCTGATCGCCGCGACCGAGCAGCGTATAAACGAGGCCGTCCGCGGTCGGAGCGAAGGCCACGGGATCGGCGAGGTCGGCGAGGCCGAGGTCGCCGGACCAGACGAGTCCGTCACGCCCGGGATCCCACAAGGCAAACGCGCCGTCGAGCCGACGCACGAGGGCGCCGGTACCAACCTCGATGCTCAGGCCGATCAGGATTTGTTGCAGCCCGGGCAGCCAGAGCAGGGCCGCGGGTGAAGTATCGGGCACGACCGGCCGATGGCTTTTGGAGGCGCCGGTGCTTGGATCATACCAGGCGAGGGTGCCGCTGTGCAGCCCGTAGTCGGGCGCCGAGCCCATCCAGAGACGGCCGTCCGGGGTCGTGATCAGCGCGTTGGGTCGATAGCTGACCTTGTCCAGTCGCCCAAGGTCGCGCGGATTGTGCTCCGGTCCGGTGCCATAGTGAATCGGACGCGCCGGATCATAGACCGACAAATGGGCGGCGGGATAAGAGGCGAGGTAGAGTTTGCCGTCCATGCCGGCGAGTGAGTAGGCCTCGCCGGCCGCGGCGGTGTGGTCGCCCAGATCCTCGACCAACGTACCGTCTGTCGTGGCGTGAAAAAGCCGGTTGGGCATGTAACTGGAACCGTAAAGATCGCCATCGGGACCGAGGCCGATGATGTGCAGGTTGTTCCCCCCGCCGATCCAGTCGAGATGCAGGTCGCGTGGCGCCACTGCGGGATCGCGATGCGTGAGACGCAGCACCCGGGGAACGCCCGTGCCATTGATGCCGATACCGGGAAAGGCAGCGGTCCAACCGTCGGGCAGGGGCAGCGCGTCCTGATAATCATGCTGGTAGGCCGCGGGAAAGCCGGGTCGCGGATCCGGCGCGTGCTCCACGGCGGTGGCGGTCAGGCCGTTGATGCGCCAGGTGCCGGCGTGCGATTGCAGATAAACCCGATCGTCGGTGCCGCGATAAAGTTTCAAAAACTGGTCCGGGTCGACCGGATCGGTGACGGTCGGGCCGATCTGACGGGTGGCGCCGGTGGACGGATCAATGGCGAGGACGCGCGGCCGGTTGGCCTTGATGTAAGCGGCGAGCGTGCCGTCCGTGCCGCTGACCGGGTAGAGGTATTTGTCGTCTTCGACGACGCGGCCGAAGCGTTTGAACTTTCCGGTGCGCGGATCGAAACGCGTGAGCGTGGCCCCGGGGTACGCGCCGATCCAGATCATGCCGTCGGGCGTTTCGGTGATGCCGGTGCCGAAGGTCGCGATGTCATCCACCCGGCCGAGATCCTCGATGCCGCGTTCGGGCTGATTGGCGTCAAAGCGGTGGAAGTGGGCGTCCCAAGCGGAGCAGATGTAGAGGATGCCGCTGAGCAGGGAGCGATAAGTCGCGGGCGAGAACGTGGAACGTTTGCGATCCTGCGCATAGAATTGTCGGCAGTGACCGGTGGTCAGGTCGATGTCGGCGACGAAAAAGCCGCCGTTGTTCTGGCTCATCGTGGTCAGGAGCGAGGCGCGGCCGTCGGCGGTCCGGCCGGGGTGGAGCCGGGTCCAGCTGACGGCCTTGACGGGGATGCCGAGATCGCGCGCTTCGAGGGGCATGCGAGGGCACGCAACAGGAGGTGTGACGTGACGGCAATGCGTTATTGTTCGATGCCGGCAAGCAAACGTGATGCTTGCGCAGGGACGGCGATTTTGCGGAGTATGGCCCATCATGTCTGATTCGCTCCGTCCCCGTCCCGTGCCCGGACTCGGTGCCAATGTCATCGGCGCCGAAGAAGAGGCCTTGGTGCTTGATGTGCTGCGCCGCAAGGAGCCGTTTCGCTACTACGGCCTGAACCCGGCGGCACCCCCGCCGATGGTGGCGCAGTTGGAGCGGGAATTCCGTGAATACATCGGCACCGACTATGCGCTGGCGGTGAGCAGCGGTACCGCGGCGTTGGAAGTGGCGCTCGCGGCCATGGGCATCGGGCCGGGCGACGAGGTGATCGTCACGGCGTGGAGCTGGATTTCCTGTTTCACCGCGATCGTGCGCACCGGCGCGCGGCCGGTGCTGGCGGAGATTGACGACAGCCTGAACCTTGATCCGGCGGAGATTGCACGGCTGGCCACGCCGCGCACCCGCGCGGTGCTGATCGTGCATTACCAGGGTGTGGCGGCGGACATGGAGCCGATCGTGCTGGAGGCGCACCGCCGCGGCATCTTCGTGCTGGAGGACTGCGCGCAATCGCTAGGGGCGCGTTATCGCGGCCGGCGCATCGGCACCTGGGGCGACGTGGCGACATTCAGTTTCCAATACAACAAGGTGGCGACCTGCGGCGAAGGTGGCATGGTGACGACCCGCGACCGGCGCATTTATCAGCGCGCCGTGCGGTTGAGCGACCTGGGCAACTACCGGCCGTATCATGCCACGATAGTGCCGGCCCAGGAGCCCGCGATGGTGGGCGGGCAGTTCCGGATGTCCGAATTGGCCGGCGCGGTCGCGCTGGCCCAGTTGCGCAAGGTGGACGGCATGATGGCGCATTGCCGCGCCTTGCAGGCCCGGGTGCTGACGAAAATCAAGGGCCTGACCGGCCTGACCACCCGCCGCATTGTCGATCCGGACGGCGATTTCGGTTTTGAAATCTATCTTTTTCTGGAACGGGCCGAATGGACGGGACCGTTTCATGAGCGGCTGACGGCACTCAACGTGAACTGCGGAGCCCGCACCGGTACCTATCCGCAGTACAACCGGGATTATGTGAAGAGCCCGCAGATGACGCATCATCCGGCGCTGTCACCGTTCCGCGACGAGGCGGTCTGGCCGGCGCCGGGCTACCGCGCGGAGGATTTTCCACGCACGGAGGATCTGACCAAGCGCTTCATCGCGCTGCCGCTGGGACCACTCTACACCGCGGAGGACGCCGATTATATCGGCGACTGCGTGGTGCGGGTGCAGCGCGAGGTGTGCCGCTGAACCGCCGGTGGAAGCGGCAAAAAAAAGCGCAACCCGTGACGGGTTGCGCTTGATGAAGACTTGAAGCTGGGGGCGGAGGTTATTCCTTGGCCTTCTCTCCTTCGGCTTCGAACGTGACACCGGCTTCCTCGAGTTTCTCCACGGTCTTCTTGCCGATGCCCTTGACGCGTTTGGAGAGGTCCTTGACGTCGACAAAGGGTCCGTTGGTGGAACGTTCGGCCACGATGGCTTCGGCGGTTTTTTTGCCGATGCCCGGGAGTTTGATGAGCTCCTTCTCGGTCGCGGAGTTGATATTGACCGAGGCGAAGACGCTGATGCTGAGCAACAGGGCAACAAACAGGGCGAGGATTTTCTTCATGGTTTTTGGGGTTGGGGGTTGAAGACGGGCCTTTTGTTAGGCGATGAGGCGTCGGATGGCAACCCTTCAGTCACCGGCGTCAAAGTCGTCACGGCACCGCCGGACCACGGTAAAATATTCCAAGACGACCTCGAGTTTGGGCGAAAGCGACACACCGATGCGGGCGCATTCATGACCGAGATATTCCCAGTGCACGCGTTGCCAGTGCACGAGGGATTTGTCGCCTTCGCCTTCGATGGCGGCGAATTCGGCATCGACCTCGTCGTAGGGCCGGATCTCGACCTTGGTGGTCTCGATGATGGCGATGTCGCGGTTGCGGCCGTCACGCACGACGCCGCGCTGTCCCACCACGGGCAGCGGTTCGCCATCATGCCGGTAGGCGGCCAGCAGGCCGGTGGTCGCGCGTTTGTCGCCGGACCATACGCAACGCGCGCAACTGTCCATGTCGGCGGCGGTGAGACCGAATTGGATGACGGGCAGACCGTTCATGGCAGCGAAGGTGCGGGGGTCAGGACTGCCGCAGGTGGCGCCGGTAAAGTTCCTCGACCTTGGCCCGGGCCCACGGGGTGCGCCGGAGAAATTGCAGGCTGGATTTGATGCTCGGGTCGTACTTGAAGCACCGGATGTCGATCTCCTGCGCGAGCCCGTCCCAGCCGTGGGCCTCAACCAGGGTGGTGAGCAATTTTTCGAGGGTGACGCCGTGGAGCGGATCGGGAGAAGAGCCCATGGCGTCAAACTTGACGCCGAATCTCGTGGCGGTCGAGCCAACCGTCTTCGGGATCGTGCACGCGGCCGTGGAGGCGGAAGCCGCATTTTTCCAACACACGACGGGAGGCGAGATTGGCAGGGAGCACAGTCGCGAAGATCATGTTCACTGCCGGATGTCCAAACAGGTGGCGCACGAGGGCGCGAACGCCGCGGGTGGCATGGCCGCGGCCTTGATGCCGGGCGGCCACGCCGTAGCCGATCTCGACCCCGGCCGGGTCATGCAGCTGATTTTTGACCCCGCCGGAACCGACCACGACCAGGCGGGTGCAATCGAGCACCCAGCGCGGCGCATACCACGCGGCATTGGCGGGATCGGCGGTCATGAGTTCGAGGGCGCGTTGCAAAACCGGGACGGGCGGGAGCGCATCCTCGTCGCAGACAAAGCCCGCCCGGCGCCAGAGCGCGGGACCGTGCCGAAGGGTGGCCTGCAAATCCGCGGCGGTGGGAACGTAAAGGCCATCCGTGCGGGTTGTGTCCACACGACCGGACCGGGTGTGCTCAACCATAAGCCCCGATGGCGTGCAGGCCGAGGATGCGTTTGCGCACGGGATTGGCCCGGGCGATGACATGCTCCGGCAGGCGGTAGTTGATGAACGGATAAAACCGCTGCGCGATGAAACGGCGGGCGTAGGGCGTTTGGATGACCCAACGGGTGCGGCCGTTTGAAACATTGGGGCCGCCGCGGTGCCAGGTCTGGTCGTTCCAGAGCACGCAGGTGCCGGCCCGGCCGGTGGCCAACACGCGGCCGCGGCCCTCGTAAACGGGGTTGCCCGCGGCGTCGTTGTCCGTGGGGCCGGGGTTGCGGCCGGCGCGGTGGCTGCCCGGGATGAATTCGGTGGGGCCGAGTTCATCATCCACGTCTTCGAGGTAGTAATTCACGTTGACGACCTGGGTCGGCATCGGGATGCGCGGATCCAGCGGCACCCCGGCCGGTCGCGGAAAACGCACGATGTCATCGACGTGCCAGAATGTGATGGTCTTGCCGGGCGTGGTGCGCAGGGCGCTGTTGGCGATGAGGTGGTAATCCTCGCCGAGGATGGCGGTCATCAGCTGCGCGATGCCGGGATGATCGACCAGCGCCTCGAACTCCGGGCCGTGCTCAAACAGCTTGGGCCGCCAGATGTCCTGCATGTGGTAGAGATCGGCCTCGGGACAATGCGTGGCGAAGACGCGCTCGATCCCGGCCTTCAACGTGGCGCATTCAACGGGCGAGAGCACGTCGGGCAGGACGAGGAAACCGTCGGTTTCATACCGTGCGAGCAATTCTGGGGTGGGGAGAACCGGAGGCATGGGAGGGAAGGGGGGGGATTTTGCCGCTCGACTCCGAGTGAGGTCAAGGAACCGCAGGCGGATTCACCGCCCAGCGGCGCAGAAAATTGTCCAGGGTGTCAACGAAGGCGTTGTCCTGGTTTTCATCCTCGGCGGCGATCTTGAGCGCGGCGTCGGAATCCAGCGGCCGGCCTTGGGGGTTGTTGGCGAAGGCTCCGGTCAGGTTGTCCTCGTTGTAAACGCGTTCGCTGCGCATCCGGCCGTCGGGGTAATAGGTGAGCAAGCTGCCGTGCCACATGCCGTCCATGAACGAACCGCGCAACCGCAGCTTGCCCCGGTCGCGCGGTCCCGCCGCGGTGCCGTGCCACGAGATCACGCTGCCGGCAAACGTGCCGTCGCGATAGGTGAGCTCGGCAATGCGGGTGCCACCGCTGTCCCAAAAGGTCCAAACGCCGTCGGGCTGGCCTTGGTTGAATTTGCCCGCGGCCTGTTTCACGCCGGTGGGCAGCCAGATCTCAACCGGGCCGTCGTAGGCGCCGTTGACCTTGGTGCCGCGCACTTCGGGCGGATGCTTGGTGGGTTCGGTGGCGGCGAATCCGGCGGGCATAACACCCAGGCAGAGGACCAGGCTCAGCAGACCGGGAAGGAGGCGGGGCAGTTGCGACATCGGGGTGATGGCGCAAACTGCCCAAGCGAACATGGACTGCAAGTCCGGCCGTCTAGGGTGTTTCAGTAGCAGCCGGGTCGGGTGGCGGCGGGCGTTTGAGGCGGATCAGCAATTCCCGGATGAGCCGGTCCTTGGCCCGCCAATAGGCTTCGGCATCAGCGCCGGCGTGTGCTTGCTTGACCGCATTGTAACGGCAGCGCGCGTTGGCATCCGTGCGCAGCAGATCGCGCAGCCGCAAAAAATCATCGTTCTCTGTGCCGCGCACCACGACCTGGATGCCGAAGGGCAGGGGGCCGGTTTGGTCGTCCTTGAAACTGGCGAAATCGGCGCTCCAGTTTTCACGCTGCGCCTCCGCGTAAACCTGGCGCAAGGCGGCGATCACGTCCGCGAAATCGCTGGCGGAAATCCGCAGCACCACATCCACATCGCCTTTGGTCAAGGTGCCGGGAATCGCGGTGGAGCCGATGTGCTCGATCTCGGCGGCGGGCGCGAGTTGCCGCAGGCGCGGCAACTCACGGGTGAGCACGCAGTCGATCTGCGCCCGCAAGGCCTCCACCGGTTTGAGCACAATGGCCGGCATGCGGGGCGAATTGGGCGTCGATCGTTCCGGGGGTCAGCGGCGGTGGGCGTTCGCGACGGTGTTGATGGCGCGGGCGACCTTGTCGATGTAGTCGTCGGTCATCGCCTCGTTGAGCGGCAGCACGGTGCAATCCTCCAGGATGGCGGTGGCCACGGGGCAATGTACCTTGGTGTAATCCATGGTGGTGGCCCCGAGATCGCGCGCCGGCCAGGTGCCGCCGAAGAAATTGTGGTTTTGAAACACCTTGTAGCGGTAGACCGGCATGGGGATGTAGCCCTCACCGGCCTGCACGCCCTGGGCGCGGAGATCGGCGACGAATTGCGCGCGGTTGACCTTGAGCGCGGCGAGGTCGAGCCGGAGCAGATAAAACCAGTAGCTGTGGGTGTCGCCGGGCCGCGTGACCGGTGGCAGCAGGCCGGGCGTGCCGGCGAGCTGTTCGGTGAGCCGGGTGCCGTTGCGGATGCGCCGGGCGACGATGTCCTCGAGCTTGGTGAGCTGGGCGGCGGCCACGGCGGCCTGGGGCTCGCTCATGCGATAATTCGGCGCGAGCTCGGCGGGATCGCGCGTGCCGGCGACGCGGTCGTAGCATTTGTCGCCCCACTTGGAGAGACCTTCGCCGAGGTCGTCACGGTTGGTGCCGACCATGCCGCCGTCGCCGCAGGAGACGTGCTTGAAATCGTTGAACGAGTAGCAGCCGAAGTCGCCGATGGTGCCGACGGGCCGGCCTTGGTGGCGCGAACCCCAGGACTGCGCGCAATCCTCGATCACCACGAGGTTGTGCTCCTTGGCGAGGGCCATGATGGCGGTCATGTCGCAGGCGTTGCCGGCGAGGTGGACGGCCATGATGGCGCGGGTCTTCGGCGTGATGGCCGCGCGGATGGCCGCGGGCGTCATGTTGTAGGTGCGCGGGTCGAGGTCGGCGAAGACCGGCACGCCCTGCTGGTAGAGGATGCCGATGACCGACCCCATGTCGGTGATAGGGGAAACGATGACCTCTTCGCCGGGTTTGAGTCGCAGCGCGCCCACGGCGATGTGCAACGCCGCCGTGCCCGAGGAGCAGGGGAAGACGTGCTTCAGGTCGTAGTGCTTGCGAAATTCCTCGTGCAACGCCTCGGTCTGCGGGCCTTTCCAGTAGAACAGCGAGCGCTGCTGCACCATGGCGGTGAGACGCGCGAGTTCGGCCTCGCCCCAGCGGTGCTGGGCGGGCGGCGGAACATCGACGATGGGGTTGAGCACGGGCGGCTGGGTCGTGGCGTTCATGGCGGTTGAAAATCAGAGTTTGAAGAAGCGGATGGCGTTGGCGGAGCCGATCTGGCGCATCGCCTTGGCGGGGATGCGGGCGGTGCGGAGTTTGTCGACCCCGCCGCGGGTGTTGAGCAGCGGGGTGCAGGTGCCGAGCATGAGCCGTCCGGCGGGGATCACGGGCAGCAGGCTGCGAACGGTTTCGATCCACTCGCAGAACGAAAGGTCGGCGGAGAAATTGGCGTGGTCCTTAGCCAGTTTTTCGATCTCGGGCCGGCCGATGCCGGTGAACAGAACGTGCGTCTGGGGATATTTTTTGAGGAACGCGTCCAATTCGGCCACGGGGAGGGAGGTGACTTTGAGGCCGAAGTAACGATGGCGGTCGTCCTCCAGGCGCACGTTGATCACGAGCCGCAGACCGGTTTTGGCGAGCGCGGGCATGAAGTCGGCGAGCACCGGCGAGGTCAGGCGGTAGTCGTGGTAATTGGGCAGCAGCTTGACGGCGGTGGCGCCGGCGGCCGCACATTCGGCGAGTTGCTCGCGCCAGTTGGCGAGGCGCAGATTCACCACCGGCACGGGCACGAGGGCTTGGCTGCGCTTGGTGGCGGCGAAGAGCGCGCGGTTGGCCGGCATCGGGTCGGGCGCGAAAACCGCGCCGAGCGGCGACACGAGCGCGCGGCTGACACCATTGGCGGCCAGATGCTTGGTCAGGGCGGGGGCGGTGCGTTCCGGCGCGAGGGAGAAGGGCCAGGCTCCGAGGTGGGCGTTGACGTCGATGAGCATCGGAAAATCAGTTGAGGTTGAGCAGGCGGGCGGTGTTTTCGGCCAGGATCTGTTGTTTGGCGGCGGCGGGGATGTTGGCGCTGAGGATGCTGCCGATCTTGACGCTGAGCTCGCGGATGGGCAGGTCGGAGCCGTAGAGCACATTGTCGGCGCCGAGGTGTTCGACCGCGTATTCAATCAACCCCTCCTCGGGAAATCCGCCCGAGGTGTCGACGTGGAGATTGGGCAGGCCCTTGGCGGCGAGGACGCCGCGGTAGCCGATGCCGACGAGGTGGGCCATGATGATGCGCACATCGGGGAAACGGCGGGCGAAGCTGGCGGTGTCCTCGGGATCGCTCTGATGCTTGCGGTCGCCGATGTGCGTCGTGCTCCAGCTGTGCTGCAGCACGGTCAGGTTGAACGTGCGCGCGGCCTTGGCGATGTGACGCATGCAGGAGTGGGCGGCGTTGTTGGCGACTTCCAGCTTGATGCCGCGAACGCCGTAACGGGTGACGCAGCGTTCGATTTCGCCCATCACGGCGCGTTCACCGAGCATGGGGTTGAGGTAGCAGAAGCTGACGAAATAATCCGGATGCCGCAGCTGCAGCCGGCCGTTTTCGTCGTTGAGCTTGACGAGCTGTTCCTCGGTGGGGTTGGTGCCGTAGTGGAGCACATCGCCGAGCGCGATCATGCGCTCAACCCCGTGGGCGCGGCCGTAGGCGATGACCTTTTGAATGCCGGCATCGGAGCGCCCGATGTCGGAGAAGATGGGGTGGGTGTGGACGTCGATGATACGCATACGAAGAAAGAAAACGCAGACTAGGTGCGGGAGAACAACGTGACAAGCGCGGTCGGCACCGCTAGCAGATTTGATTCATGCCGGTGAAATCTCACGCCAGACAAAAAGTCCCGCCGGTGCGGGCGCAGCTGTTGCACGCTGCCACGCGGCTCTTTGCCCGGGCGGGTTTTGCGGGCACGACGGTGGACGAGATCGTGGCCGCGGCGAAGGTGAACAAGCGCATGGTCTACCACTATTTCGGCGACAAGCGCGGGCTCTACCACGCGGTGCTGAGCGAGGCCTACCGCTCGCTGGAGACGGTTGAGGTCAGCACGCTGGCGCACTCGCAGGACATTGATGCGCTGACCGCGGAGATCGTGCGGGCGTATTTTGATTTTCTGGCCAAGCACCCGGAGTTCGTGCGGCTGCTGCTGTGGGAAAATCTGAACGACGGCAGCGGGCTCGCGCGCACCGACGCCCGGTTGAACAAGGATCCGATGCTTTCCGCCCTCGACCAGCTGCTGCGCGCCGGCATCGCGGCCGGCCGCATCCGGCCAGACATGGATGCGCGGCACCTGCTGATCAGCGTGATCGGCATGTGCCTGATCTACAGTTCCAACCGCTACACCCTCTCGCAGGCCCTGCGCATGGATCTGGGTTCGCCGGCCGTCCGCGCGGTCGGCGTCCGCCATGTCACCCGGCTGCTGCTGGATGGCATCAAGGCGAGGGATTGAAGCGGAAAACGCCACGGCCCGCGACCTTTGCCGGGCGGACCGCGGGCGGCGAGTGCAAAGTAACTAAAAAGTTACTTGGAGTTTGACGCGGCCGGGCCGGCTGCTTGCGTGGGGAACGCTTGCCCGTCCGGGCCAATCCTCCAGCATCCCCGTTGTCATGAGCCAAAACCGACCGCTGACCGACCTCGATATCGAACAACTGCTTTCGCGGCCCACGCCCGGGGCGATCGCCACGGTGAAGGCGTTGGACGGCGACTTCATGGTGCTGGGCGTCGGCGGCAAGATGGGCACGTCGCTGGCCGTGATGTTGCGCCGCGCGCTCGATGCCGCGGGCAAGACGGCCAAGGTTTACGGGGTGTCGCGCTTCAGCCGGCCCGAGGCGAAGGCGGATTTGGAGAAGTTTGGCATCATCCCGCTGTCCTGCGATCTGGCCAACCCGGAGCAGGTCGCGCAGCTGCCCGAGGTGGCGAATGTCGAGTATCTGGCCGGCCAGAAGTTCGGCACCGACAGCGCGCCGGACGAAACGTGGATCCAGAACTGCGTGGTGCCAGCCTTCGTGGCGCGCAAATTTCACGCGTCGCGCATCGTGGTTTTTTCGACCGGCTGCGTGTATCCGTTTTCACCGACGGGCGGCGACAGCAAGGGCGCGACGGAATCGACCCCGGTCGCGTTTCTCGGGGAATACGCCAGCACCTGCGTGGGGCGGGAGCGGGTCTTCACCCATTACGCCCGCAAACTCGGCACCAAGCAGCTGATGTATCGGCTGAACTACTCCGTTGAATTGCGCTACGGCGTGCTGGTGGACATCGCAGCGAAAGTTTTGGCCGGCGAGCCGGTGGATGTCACCATGGGCTGCTTCAATCTCATCTGGCAGGGCGACGCCTGCGCCCGGGCGATCCAGTGCCTGGAGCACGTGGCGAATCCGCCGAAGATCCTGAACATCACCGGCGCCGAAAAACTGTCCATCCGCGCCCTCACCGAGGAGTTCGGCCGTTTGCTCGGCCGCGAGCCCAAGATCGTGGGCAACGAGGCCGCGGAGGCGTGGATTTCCGATGCGAGCGAATCGCTGCGGCTCTTCGGTCCGACCACGGTATCGCTGGCCGAGATGATGCGCCTGGTGGCGGATCACCTGCTCGCCGGCGGCAAGTTGCTCGGCAAACCCACCCACTTCGAAACCCGCGACGGCAAATTTTAATCAACATGGATCTCCGCTCCCATCTGCTCGAAGGCCACGCCATTCCCGCCCAGCCGCTGGCGCTGGATGCCAACCGCAAGTTTTCCGAGCGCCACCAGCGCGCCATCACGCGTTACTACCTCGCCTCCGGCGTGGGCGGTCTCGCGGTCGGGGTGCATTCGACCCAGTTCGAAATCCGCGAACCGCAGCACGGATTGTTCAAGCCCGTGCTGGAACTGGCCGCGCGCACGATTGATGAGGAACTGGCGAAGGCGCCGCGTCCTTTCATCAAGATCGCGGGCCTCTGCGGTCGCACCGACCAGGCGCTGGCCGAGGCCGCCACGGCGCAAGGTTACGGTTATCAGGCCGGCCTGCTGAGCCTCGCGGCCTACAAGGCCGACACTGAGGACGCGATGATCGCGCACTGCCAACGTGTCGCCGAGGCCATGCCCATCGTGGGCTTCTATCTCCAGCCCGCGGCGGGCGGCCGGCTGCTGGGCTACAGTTTCTGGCGGCGCTTTGCCGAGATCCCGAACGTGGTGGCGATCAAGATCGCGCCGTTCAACCGCTACCAGACCATCGACGTTATGAGGGCTGTGGCCGAGGCCGGACGCGACGACATCGCGCTCTACACCGGCAACGACGACAGCATCGTGGTCGACCTGTTCACGCCGTTCACCTTCGACGTCAATGGCCGCAAGGTCACGCGTCGCATCGTCGGCGGTCTGCTCGGTCACTGGGGGGTGTGGACGCAGGCCGCGGTCCGCCTGCTCAACGATATCAAGCAGGCGCGCGCCAGCCAGTCGCTGGACGCGCGCTGGCTCGATACGGCGATTGCGGTAACGGACATGAACGCGGCGCTGTTCGATGCCTCTAACAAATTCGCCGGCTGCATCCCGGGCATTTTGGAAATCCTGCGCCGACAGGGACTCGTGCCCTCGATCAACTGCCTCAATCCGCACGAGGTGCTTTCACCGGGCCAGGCGGAGGAACTCGACCGGGTGGCCAAAGCCTACCCGCAGCTGGTGGATGACGACTTTGTTGCAGCCCACCGCGATGCGTGGCTGAGTTGAGCCCATGACATCGACCTCCGTCGCCGCGCCGCAATCCTGTGAGGAATTGCTGGCGCAGATGATCGCGATTGAAACCGTGAACCCGTTTTTCGGCGGTCCCGCCGAAGGACAGGAGAGGCTCGTCGGCCGGCTGGAGACGCTGGCGCGTGGTTGGGGGCTCGGCACCCGCCGGCTGCCCGTGCCCGCAGGCGGGGAAAACCTGCTGGTCATGTGCGAGGTCGATCCGGCTGCGCCCTGGCTGCTGTTCGAGTCACACGTCGATACGGTCAGCACCGCCGGCATGACCGTCGACCCGTTCCGCCTGAAAACGGAGGGCGACCGGCTTTACGGCCGCGGCGCCTGCGACACGAAGGGCTCCGGCGCGGCGATGCTGTGGGCCCTGCAGGATTACGTGCGGTCTGCAAAACGTCCGCACAACGTGGGCCTGCTGTTCGCGCTCGACGAGGAAGCGCGCATGACCGGCGCGAAGACGTTTGCCGCGACGGAGTTGAAATCATTTTTGCCGCGGCTGCGCGGCGTCATCGTGGGCGAGCCCACCCTGATGCGGCCGGTGATCGCTACGAATGGCGTGATGCGTTGGAAGACGATCACGCGCGGGCGCGCGGCGCATTCCTCGGTGCCGGCCAACGGCAGATCCGCGATTTCCGCGATGCTGCGCGTGGTGGACGCCTTGGAAACCCGCTACGTGCCCACCGTCACCGGCAGTCATCCGCTGACCGGGCGCGCGGCGATGAGCGTGAACGTCATCCGCGGCGGCACGCAGGTGAACATCATTCCCGAATACTGCGAAATCGAATGCGACCGGCGCACGATCCCCGGCGAGACGGAGGCGCAGGTTTGGGCCGAGGTGGACGCGGTGCTCGCCGGTCACGAGGTCGAACGCAGCGACATCTACGTCGTGCCGTCGATGGGCGATGAACTCTCGCGCCATTTTCTGCCGCTGCTGCAGCCGGTGCTGGCACGGCACGGACTGGAAACCACCGGCCGCGGCGAACCGTATGTGACCGATGCGAGTCACTTTGGCGGTGCGGGGGCGCCGGCGATTGTGATCGGTCCGGGCGATCTCGCCCAGGCGCACACGAAGGACGAATGGGTTTCGCGCCGGCAGCTCGCGCAGGCGGTCGCGGTTTACGGCGACCTGATGCGGGCGGAGGATTGAGCCATGCAACGGCCGACACAGGCGGAAGCCACCGCGACGCTGCGCGCCGCTTTGGCCGCGGGCCGCAGAGGTGAAACGCAGGCCTTGGCGCAATGGCTGCGGGCACATCTGTTCGGGCACATCCTGCCGTTTTGGCAGCAGCACGGTTTTGATCCGCAGGGCGGCATTTTGACCTGCATTGCCGATGACGGCATGGTGCAAAGTACGGAGAAGTGGCTGTGGAGCCAGTGGCGCGCGGTGTGGGTCTTCGCGCGGCTGCACAACACAATTGACCGCAATCCGGTGTGGCTGGAGCACGCGCGGGCGATCGCGGAATTCTGCCTGCGGCACGGCTGGCGCGAGACAGAGCAGGGCTGGGCCCTGTTGCTGGCGCAGGACGGCCGCGTGCTGCGGGGCAACGAGAGCATCTACACCGACGGGTTTGCGGTTTACGCGCTCGCCGAACTGTTCCGTGCGACCGGCGAGGCGCGCTACCGCGACTGCGCGTGCCGCACGGCCGATGCCGCGCTGAACAAACTGCAGCAACCCTACGACCGGTTGCCGCATTTTCCGTATCCGATTCCCGCCGGCGCCAAGCCGCATGGCATCCCGATGTTCTGGTCGTTCAAGCTGGCGGAGTTGGGCGAGATTCTCGGGGACGAACGCTACCTGCAGGCGGCGCGCGGGTTTTCGGACGAAGTGTTCCGGGATTTTTACCGGCGCGACAGCGACCGCATCATCGAGTTTGTGCGCCAGGACGGGGGCGATTTCACGCCGCCGCAGGGCACGGTCACCGTGCCCGGTCACGCGATCGAGGACATGTGGTTTCAACTGCATGTGTTCCAATCCACCCGCCGGGCGGAGGCACCGCGCGACCTGGCCATCCGCCTGATCCGCCGGCATCTGGAACTCGGCTGGGACGAGTCACACGGCGGCCTGCGGCTGGCGATCGACCGCGACGGGCGGCAAGGCGACGCGATCGGCTGGAAGTTTGCCGACACCAAACTCTGGTGGCCGCACACCGAGACGCTCTACGCCTTGTTGCTGGCGTGGCACGAGACCGGCGACGCGTGGTTTTACGACTGGTATGAGAAAATCTGGGCCTTGTGTCTGGAGCGCTATGTCGATTGGGAGCACGGCGAATGGCGGCAGAAACTGAACCGCGACCTCACGCCCATGACCGGCGTGGTGGCGCTGCCGGTGAAGGATCCCTTCCATCTGCCGCGCGCGATCATGCTGCAAATCGAGTTGCTCGAACGCAGTGCGGGGCAAAAGTAACCGGCCACGCATGAAACTCGGCCTCGGACTTTACCGCCACCAGCTCGACGACGCGCATTTTCAATTCGCCGCCCAGGCGGGTTGCACCGCTTTGGTGATTCACCTCGTCGATTATTTCAACCAGGCCAAGGGCAACAAAATCGGCGACCAGCCCACGGGCGATCTGCACGGCTGGGGGCGGGCGGGGGACCCGGACCGGCTTTGGGATACGGAAATGCTGCAGGACATCGTGGCGCGGGCCAAGGGCCACGGGCTGGAGATCGCGGCGATTGAGAATTTTGATCCGGCGCACTGGCACGACGTGTTGCTCGACGGCCCGCGCAAGGCGGAGCAGCTGGAAAAACTGAAGACGATTGTCCGCAACGTGGGCGCGGCGGGCATTCCCTGCATCGGTTACAACTTCAGCCTCGCCGGCGTGGCCGGCCGCACCCGCGGCACGTATGCGCGCGGCCGGGCCGAGGCTGTCGGGATGGAGGGTCCGGTGGACGACCCGGTGCCCGCCGGTTTGGTCTGGAACATGCAGGTGGCGGACAAACTTGGCCCAGGACAGATGCCGCCGTGCACGCCTGAGCAGTTGTGGTCCCGGCTGCAGGATTTTCTGGCGGCGGTGTTGCCGGTGGCGGAGGCCAGCGGGGTGACGCTGGCCGCGCATCCCGATGATCCGCCGATGCCGACGATTCGCGGCACGCCGCGTTTGGTTTATCAACCGTCACTCTACCAGAAGCTCATCGACCTCGCGCCGAGCCCGGCCAACCAACTCGAATACTGTCTCGGCTCGCTGGCCGAGATGACGGAAGACAACCTGTACGACTGCACGGAAAGCTACGCACAGCAGGGCAAGATCGCCTACGTGCATTTCCGCAACGTCCGCGGCAAGGTGCCGCATTACAAGGAGACCTTCGTGGATGACGGCGAAATCGACATGCCGCGCATCGTGGAAATCCTGCACCGGCACAATTTCCAAGGGGTGCTGATTCCCGACCACGCCCCGCAAATGACCTGCGGCGCGCCGTGGCACGCGGGCATGGCTTTTGCGCTCGGCTACATGCGCGCGCTCCTGCAAACCATCGCCAAGCAACCATGAGTGCCTCCGCCGTATTTTCCCTGGAAGGCCGCACCGCGCTGATCACCGGCGGCGGTTCGGGGCTCGGTCTGGCCACGGCGCAATGCCTCGCGGCCGGCGGCGCCAAGGTGATTTTGGGCGGCCGTCGGGCCAAGGAGCTGGACGAGGCGGCAGCCGCGATCGGTGCCGCGGCGAGTGCGCAGGTGATGGATGTGACCGATACGGCTTCGCTGCCCGGCCTCGCCGCCGCCCTGCAGGAAAAGCACGGGCCGATCGGCATTCTGGTCAACAACGCGGGCATCAACCTGAAGAAATCATTTGTCGAAACCGACGAAGCGGAACTGAACCGCATCCTGCAGACCAACGTGGTCGGGGCGATGGCGCTGACGCGCGCGCTGCATCCGCAGCTGAAGGCCGCGGGCGGTGGCTCGGTGGTGTTCATCAGTTCGATGGCGGCGCTGTTCGGCATCCCGTGGGTCTCGGCCTATTCGATCTCCAAGTCGGCGCTGACGGGCGCGGTGCGGGCGCTGGCGGTCGAATTCGGGGCCGATGGCATTCGGGTGAATGCGGTGGCGCCGGGCTGGTTCGACACCGCGATGACGCAGCGGGCCTTTGCCAGCGATCCGGCCCGCAAAGCCAAGGTCATCGGCCGCACGCCGCTCGGCTGTCTGGGCGACCCGGCGGACATCGGCTGGGCGGTGGCTTATTTGTGTTCGCCGGCGGCCAAGTTTGTGACCGGCACCGTGCTGCCGGTGGACGGCGGGGCGAGCATCGGATTTTGACATGCAGACAATGAGTGGCAGCGGATTTTTCGATCATCAGGTCAACGGTTTTGCCGGGATCGACTTCCAGCAACCGGACCTCGGCCCTGCGGAACTGACCAAGGCCGTGGATGCGTTGCTGGCGCATCGCACCGACCGGATTCTGTTCACGCTGATCACCGATCGCATCGATGCGCTTTGCGCCAAGCTGGCGAACATCGAAAAATTGCGCGCGGCCGATCCGAAACTGGCGCGGGTGATCGTGGGCTATCACATCGAGGGACCCTACATGAGTCCCAAGCCCGGTTATCACGGGGCGCACGATCCGGAGCTGATGAAGCGCCCAGAGATTGCGGAATTTGAGCGGATGCAGGATGCGGCCAACGGCAACATTCGTATTGTCACCCTGGCGCCGGAGCAGCCGGGTTCGCCCGAGTTCATCCGGCACATCACGCAAAGGGGCGTGGTGGCGTCGATCGGCCATTCCGAGGCCGACGACCGGCAGATCGACGAGGCGATTGCGGCGGGGCTGACGCTCTGTACGCATCTGGGCAACGGCATCCCGGTGCAGCTGCATCGGCACGACAACATCATGCAACGCCTGCTGGCGCGGGATGAGCTTTACGCGGCTTTCATCGCGGACGGCATCCACATCCCGCCGGCGGTGTTGCGCAATCTCGTGCGGGCGAAACCGCGTGACAAGGTGCTCATCACCACCGATTGCATGGCCGCGGCGGGGGCGGGGCCCGGGCGATTCCGCATCGGACGTTTTGAGGTTGATGTCGGCGCCGACGGGGTGGTGCGCGAGCCGGGCAAGCCCAATTTCGCCGGTTCCTCGCTGACGATGGATTGTGCGGCGGAGAACCTGCGGAAATTTTTGGGCTGGGATGACGCGGAGATCCAGGCGGCCTGCAATGAACGTGTGGTTCGGTGCCTTGGAATGTAAGTTGCTGGGTGTCTGGTGATAAGCCAATAAGTCGGCCGCGGGTCCCGCGGGCATGAGCCGAACTGTTTTCTCTGTCATCGCGCGACGGGGACTTTACGCGACGGGTTGGTGATGAGATAGGTGTCACCTTTTGGCCCATGTCGTGTCCGCTCAAGTCCGTGTCCCGCTCATTCTTCACCATTTTCGTCATTTTGGCGGCGACGGCTCCATTGGTCCGTGCGGCGGATGAGGTTTTTACGTTGGACCCGGTGGTGACTTCGGTCACGCGCGAGGCCTTTGCCGCGGACATGAGTCTGGCGGGTCCGATCACCGACAGCCGGGGCTGGACGCGGCTGGACCGCACGGAACTGGAGGCGTTCGGGGTGCGCAGCGTGGAGGACCTGACGTGGTTTGTGCCCGGCGCGAGCACGGCGCCGCCGTATGGCATCGCGGGCGTGCCGATCTTGCGGGGCGACCAGGGCGAGATTTTCCAAAACGGCCAGCGGCGCGGTTTTAACCGCAACATGTATCCGCCGTCGCTCAACGGGGTGGAGCACATCGAGGCGATGACCGGCGCGCCGCCGGCGAGCTACGGTTTTGCCACGGGCACCGGCGGGCTGGTCAATTTCATCACCAAGCGGCCGGTGCCCGGACGGGATCAGACCACCCTCGGGGCGGTGCGCGGATCGTGGGATGAATGGCGCTGGACGGTGGACACGACGCGATCCTTGGGCGAGCACCTGGCCGCCCGGTTGACGGTGGAGCGGGTCGATGCCGACAGCTTTTACCGGTTGGTGGAAAACCGCTCATGGCAGGCGGCGTTGGCCATGGCGTGGGTGCCGCGGACGGACCTGCGCTGGGATCTGCATCTGGAATATTTTGATGCGAGTTTTTACGAGAACCCCGGCACCAACCGGCCGACGCAGGCGCTGATCGACCGGGGCGAATACATCACGGGCACCTCGGTGCCGGTGCAGGGCGGGAGCGGGGGTTCGTATTTTGGCAACACGTTCACGCCGACCGGCACGGTGCGTCTCGACGGTTCGCAGGTGCTGGTGGCACCGGATGACGGGGCCACGGCGCGCATTTTCAGCCTGCAGCTGATCGGCAACCTGGTGACCCACGACACGCTGCGGGCGGTCAGCCGCACCTACTTCGAGCACGGCCGGGCGGAGAAGCATTCAGCCTATGCGTTTTACAGCGGGGTGCCGCGCAGCCACACGCTGGAGCAGCGCTTCGAACTGGACGGCGCCTTGCGGCGGGGTGCGGTGCAGCACGACTGGCTGGCCGGCGTGGCCCTGCGCGGTGAGGAACGGCTGAGCTACGTGGACTTTTTCAACGAGGCGATGAACGCCTTCGACCTGACGCTGGATCCGGCGACGTTCCGGCTGCCGACGAACCAGTTTTTTGCCGTCCGGCCGGTGCCGGGCCGGCCGTATTTCGCGATCCCCGGCGCCCGCTACCCGCGACCGGGCGGCGGCACGACCACCGGGATCAGCCAGACGCTGCATTCGAAGTTGGTGGCGGGTTCGGTGTTCCTGCAGGATCGTTTGCGGTGGGATTCCGGCTGGTCGCTGTTGCTGGGAGCGCGCATCGATGCGGTGCACGTCAGGACGGAAGATCCGTTGCCGCCGCCGGGTTACACGCCGATCAGCGACAAATTGGGCCAGGTGCTGCCGCTGTCATTTTCGGCCAGCCTGCACCGGCCGTTGACCGAAAAACTCGCCGCCTATGTGACCCTGAACCGCGCGGCCGCGGTGGAGAGCTCCTCGTCTTCGGGCGGATTCGGGCTGACCAACAACGCATTGCCCGAGGAAGTGTTTGAAAATCGCAGCGATCTGGTGGAGGCGGGTTTGAAATATGCCGGACGTGATCAGCGGCTGCATGCAAGCGTGGCGGTGTATCACCAGCAACGGGTGCGCACGAATCCACGCTTCGGTTTGCCCGATGAGATTTTGGTGCGCGGCGTGGAAGCTGCGGCCGGGGTGCAACCGGCGGACTGGCTGAAACTCAACGGCAATTTCGCCTACATGGCGGCCAACTACATCGATGGTCCGCTGCCGGGCAGCGTGGCCACCGTGCCGCAATTCGATCCGGCCCGGCCGAGCGATACGTTCGGCTCCTATCCGGCGGGCGATTACCGCATCCCGGGGCTGCCGCGCTGGCAGGGCAACCTGATGGCGCAGGTGCTGCTGCCGTCGGGCTGGAATCTGCGCGCCTGGGGCAGCATGCAGGGCGAGCAAAACCTGGATTTGTTCGGGTTGGTGATCATCCCGCGCCAATTCACGCTCAATCTCGGGCTCACCTATCGCCGGGCAGGCTGGGAGTTGGCGCTCGATTGCCTGAACTGCACCGATGAATTCAACTGGCGGGCCACGGGTTCGCCCTTCGCCGGCGGCGACTTGGTCACGCGCGAACTGCCGCGGCACTGGCGGGTGAGCGTCAAACGGACCTTCTGATCCGGGTGGCCAACAAAAAACCCGCCGGGGTAACCGGCGGGTCGGGATAATGGTCAATGTGGGGGCTTATTTGCGCGCCTCGCGCTGGGCGCGATAGACGACACGAAACATTTGGATGCTGAGCCAGAAGGTGCCGGAAAGGCACGCGGAAGTGAGGGCCGCCCACAGCATGATCATTTTGGGGTCGCTGGACGGGACGTGGGACTTGAGCACGCCATACATGTAAATGAAGAAACCGATCACCAAAACGGCGTCGATCAGGATGCTGACAGGCGTGGGATGCTTGGATTCGGACTGGGCCATGGGCCGAAAAGGAGACGAAGAACGGGCGCTTTGTCCATGGAAATTTCCACGGGCCGGGACCGCGATTACAGGGTCTTGGGAATCGCGGCGGTCAGGACTTCGGGTTCGCCCGCGGTCACGAGAACATTGTCCTCGATGCGCACGCCGCCGCGATCGAGCAGCGGCTCCACGGCGGCCCAGTTGACGCAATCCGCAAAACGTTCCCGGCGAGCGGGATCGTTCAGCAGGGCGGGGATGAAATAGAGTCCGGGTTCAACGGTGACCACGTAGCCCGGGGCCAGGGGCAAATCCATGCGCAGGGTGCGCAGACCGGGCCGCGGATCGCGTTGCCGGCCGGGTTGGAGACCCCCGGCATCGCGCACACCCAGGCCCACCATGTGGCCAAGCCCGTGCGGGAAAAAGAGCGTGTGCGCCTCGCGCTCAACCAGGGTCTCGGGATTGCCCCGCATGATCCCCATGGTGACCAAGCCGGCCGTCAAATCGACGGCGGCGGCGAGGTGCAGGTCGCGCCATTCTGCGCCGGGGCGGCAGCGGGCAATGATGGACTGCTCCACGCCAAGCACGAGCTGATGGAGGTCGCGTTGCCAGGCATCCGGTGGCCCGATTACGTAGGTGCGCGTGACGTCGGTGACGTAGCGGTCGCACTCCGCCCCCGCATCAATCAGCACAAAGTCGCCTTCGCGGGCGATCCGGTTGCCGGGCGGGAAATGCAGCACGGCGGCGTCGGGACCGAAACCGACGATGCTGTGATAACCGGTGCCGGACGCGCCGTGGCGGAAAAACGCAGCCTCCAGCTCAATCTGCACGGCGCGTTCCGAAATGCCGGCGCGCAGCAGGTCGGGCAATACGGCGTAACCGGCCGCGGTGGCGGCGGCGCTGCGGCGCAGGCGCGTAATTTCCTCGGGATCCTTGGCCCGGCGGGCATGGGTGAACGATTCGCGCACCCGGCTGGTGAGTGCATCGTCCTTGGCCACGCCCGGCACCGGAGCGCCGAGGTTGGCGATCGGGCGGCCGCAGCGGGCGGACAACCATTGGTCGAATTTGCCAATGGGTTCGCCGGGCGGCTGGGTCCGGCCTTCCCAGACGCGCTCGGCTTCGGTGACCTGCGGCACGCAGCACAACCAGTTGCCATCCTCGGGATCGTAGGCGACGACCGCGCCGGGGCACTCCAGGCCGGTTAGGTAATAATACTCGGCGTGTGCGCGGAAGGGGTAGGTTTGATCGCTGATTTCAGGCAGCGGATGCGGCACGCCGGCCCCGACCACCAATAGTCCGTTTTCCAAGGGGAGCAGGGGAGCAAGTCGTTCGCGGCGCAGCGTGTGGGCGGTGGACATGCCGGCAAAATGACCGGTGCGGTGGACCGTGCAAAAACTAAAAACGCGATCCGTCGGGGACCGCGTTGCGTGGCCGTGCCATTGGGGCCGAAGCTACTTGGATTTCTTTTTCGGCGGGGGCGGCACCACGAGGACCGGGCAGGGCGAACGGCGCAGGACGCCGGTGGTGGTGCTGCCGGCGAGGAGGTCGTAGAGGGCGGAGTGGCCGTGTGAGCCCATCACAATGTAGGCCGCGCGGCGCTTGGCCGCCTGTTCCAGGATGTTCAGCACGGGCGCGCCGGTGATCTGGGCGACGGAGACCTTCAGGCCGGTCTTGAGCAAACGCGTGCGGTGACGCTCGAGCTGCTTGCGCGCGGTCTTTTCGCTCACGGCCACGATTTCCTGGATGTTGGCCATGACCGCGCCGTATTCGCTGGTGATGATGGGCGGCTGGACGACATGGAGCAGAACGAGACGACCGCCGACCGCCTGGGTGAGGTTGACGGCGTATTTGACGACGGCGTCGCTGACACCGGAGAAATCAATCGGGGCGAGGATCGTTTTCATGGTGAGAAAACGGTATCACGGAAAGCGGCCGATTGCACGGCAACAATTGCGATGTGCGGCCGGTTGCGGCCTCACTCCACGCTCAATCAGCAGACTTGATGCGCAGGTTGCGGATGACGAGGTGGCTCTTGACGGTGCGGAAGCCGAAATGCCCCGAGGCGAGCGGCGCGGGATCGTCATAGGCGAAAATCAGTTCACCGTCGCGCCAGTATTCGGCGCGGCCGTCGCGGGCGACGAGGCGGATGTGGTAGGTGTGGTTGGGCCGGAGCAAGTGCGCGGGATCGGCCAGGTCGTGTTCGGGCAACAAGGGTTTGGCACCGGTGCCGGCGTAGCGGCGGAAGCGCGTGGTCGAATTGTAATTGCCGCCGTAGCCGACGTAGTAAGTGGCCAAGGCATCGTATTCGGCGAAGCGACCGGTGCGTTTGCCGGTCGAGCCCGGCAGGCCGGCCGGTTTGCCCGGGAAATCCGCCATCCAGAAGCAATTGAGATCGGAAAGCCGGTCAAAAGGACCGTCCTGCATCATCACGGTGGCCTCGTAGCTGATTTCCACCGGGGCCTTGAGGCGGGGCCGGTACCAGACCGTGCAGCCGGCGACATCCTCGATGATCAAGGCGCCGTCGGCGACGGAAACGCGGCCGCCGGGCATTTGCTCGACGATGAAATCCCTGAGGTCGGACGTGAACGGCACGGAATCGGAGCCTGGTTTGGCGCAAGCGGTCAGGGCCAGCACCAAGGGGATGCAACACGCCAGGCGCGAGCGAAGGAGGAACCTCATCATCACACCAGATTTTGGAGCCGGGTGGCGGCGGGACGCAACGCCACAAGGTCGGCCAGATTGATCGGACGATTTTGCCGGATCGACTCGCGCGCGGCGATGCCGACGAGAATCGAGGCCGCGCCCTGCTCGTGACCGGCAAAGCGCCCCCAGGGATCATCCGCGGGGGCAGCCGGATCGAAGAAGGAGCGGCACAGGATTTCGTCGGCGCCGCCGTGTGCGCCCGTGGCGGGTGGCAGGGGCACGAGGTAACTCGGCTTGAAATGCGGGAAGACGCGGATCCATTCGCCCTCGGCCTCGGCGCCGGGTTTTTGCTCGATGGTGAATTCTCCGGGGCTGACGGCGCGGTTCATGTGTGTGCCGATGAACTCGTGGTATTCGATGCGGCCGCGGTCGCCGTTGAAGGTCACCCGCATGCCCTCGCGCGGGCTGTAGGCGATGAGCGAGTAGGTGAGCACCTCGCCGGTGCGGTAGCGCACGTTGAGCGACATCTGGTCGTAGATGTCGATGTCGTCGCGAAACACGTTCCGGTCGCGCAGGTAACCGGAATCGGCCTCGGCGTCGCGGTAGAGTCCGCGGAACGCCTCGCTTTTGTCGAGATCGAGCCGGAACGGATCGGCCTTGGCGCGCGGCTCGCCGGTGTAGCGCGGGTAGGCGGCGAGATGGCCGTCGCCGCGGGCTTCGGCGTTTTTGCGGCCGTAAAAGACAAGGTCGCCGAACGCGAAGACCTGCGCGGGGATGGCGTCGAGCCACCAGTTGACGAGATCAAAATGGTGCGTGCTCTTGTGCACGAGCAGCGTGCCGGATTCGGCGGTGTGCGCGTGCCAGCGGCGGAAGTAATCGGCGCCGTGGTTGGTATCGAGCAGGTATTCGAGATTGACCGAGTGCACGCGCCCGATCGTGCCGCCGGCGATGAGTTCGCGCACCTTCGTGCGGAACGGACCCCACCGGTAATTGAACGCCACGCGCACGCGGCGGCCGGTGGCCTCCTGGGCGGCAAGAATGGCGCGGCATTTGTCCGCGTCGATGGTCAACGGTTTCTCGGTGATGACATCGCAACCGGCGTGCAGCGCGCGGACGATGTAATCGTGGTGCGTGCTGTCCTTGGAGCAAACGAAGACAATGTCCGGTTTCGTTTCGCGCAGCATCCGGTCAAAGTCGGCCGCCGGGTAGGCGGGCACCGCGTGGTAGCCCCACGGACCGGCGAGTTTGCGGTTATAGTAGGCCATGCGCGTGGGACTCAGGTCGCACAGGCCGACGAGTTCGTTGTGCACGCGGTATTGGGTTACCAGCGGTTCGATAAAACTGATGGCGCGGCCGCCGGTGCCGACGAAAGCAAAGCGTTTGGGTTGCATGAGGGGAGCGCCGCCGCCCGGCGGCTAACCCAGCACCTCATGCGGCCGCCGGATGAGCAAACGCACCGGTGTCTGACCGTCCGAGCCGACCGAGCCCAAGCGCGGGCCCGGATCTATTCGGCCACGGGATCGGTCGGCGCAGAGAACAGGAAGGTTTGCTGCGTGCGCACGATCACGGGCCGGCTTTGGCTGGTCGGAATGCTGAAACGCCACGCGGCCAAGGCCTGCACCGCGGCATCGGTGTAGGCCTGGTGGGTGGATTCCACCACGACGGGCAGCCGGGCACGGCCGGTTTCGTCGACAAAGAAATCGAGCGTCACGCGGCCTTCAGGCGTCGGTGCGGCTGCGCGTGGATGTTGCGGGGCCGGCGATTCCAGCAATGCGAGTGCGGCATCGAGGTTGCGGGCATCGGCCACCAGGTTGCGTCCGGCGGCCCCGGCGGGCAGCCGCGCCAGCGCGGCGAGGGAATCGCGTGCGGGCAGGTTGATGACGCGCATGGTGGTTTGAAAATCAAACTGGAGCGTGAGGCGCACGCTGACCGGTTGGCCGTCGAGTTGCGCGGGCTCGAAGCGCCATTGGCGCAGGACGTTGACCGCCTCGGTGGCGAAGTCGGGATGGCTGTAGCCGGCCACGAGCAGGTCGCCCAGTTTGCCCTCGGCCGTGATGCTGACGAGGACGACGGCCTCGCCGGTGCGGTTGGTCGAGTTTTCCTGACTGACGGGGAAACGCGCGGTGACTGTCTGGATGATCTTCGGCGGAACAATTTCGCCGGCTTGGAGCGGCGCAGCGGCCACCAACAGGGCGGCCGGAAGCATTAATGATCGGATCGAAACGCTGGTTTTCATGGCGGTTGGGGGGACGCCCAAGCTTAAGCGTGGCGGGCGCAAAAGCAATGGCGCCGCTGGAGGACCGCCGGCCGGTCAATCCCCGCGGGGACGGAGGCCACTGTGGTGTGGGCTGGCGGGCAGGGCAAAGGCGGCGGGATCATCCGGTTGCGCAGGATCGAAGCCGGTGAAATCGTCGGCCAGCGCTTCGGCGAGCGGCAGGCCGGCGTCGCGGATGCCCTGGGCGACGCACTGGGCAAGCTCGTAGGCGCCATAGTTGTTGTGATGCGTGGCGTCTTTGCCATCGGCGGCGAAGGCGAGTGGAGCGCGCTCCGGACCGAGGGCCTCGTAAAGCGCCGTGCTCATGCGGTGGAGATCGATGAGGGCGACATTTTGCTCGGCGGCGACCGCGCGCACGGCCTGGGGGTAATCGCCATGGCTGTTCGTGATTTTGCCCTGCGCGTCAAAGGTGCGTCGCTGCACGGAAGTGACGAGCACGGGCGTGGCGCCGCGCAGACGCACCTCGGCTATATAGGTGCGCA
>JACFMR010000038.1 GCA_019455245.1 Opitutaceae bacterium | reverse complement strand
GGAGCTTTCTTTTTGCTCGACTACTTCGGCTTCATAGCAGGGGCGTGGCTTGTCCGCGTTCGGATTTCGCTGCACAGCTGCGGGTGCGGACAAGCCACGCTCCTACCGAACCGATCTCCCCACGCGATACTCACGCATCGCCGCCCAACGGCATGATTGCGGCTGAGTGTTTTTCATCGTTTCACCACCTGTCGGGGCATCCACACGCCCATTTATTTGTCCCCGGAGCGTTTCTGGCATTGACGACATCGGTTAGGTTTGAAAAACGACCCGCTTCCACCGGCGTGCCGCACCACCTTCACCGGTTTTTTGTGTCACGTCGGAGCATTTTTCACCGCGTTTTTTTCAATTTCGGAGTGAATGATAAATTTTGGTTTACTTTGGAATTAGCGCCGCGTTCGCTCTCCCACTGATTTTGCCGAACTACAACGACCTGTGAGCCACGACCCTTCGCGAAAACATTTTCTTGCCAAGTTGATCGGAATGCTAGCCCTCACCGGCCTAGTTACCAAGGTTTCTGCCCGGGGTCGGGCCGCCGGCTCCAATGCTCGCGTCAAGCCCGCGGCTACTGCCATCACCTTGCGCCAAGAATCCCGCGCCGTCGCCCGGCGGGACCAGTCCCTTTAACCCGGTCTGCACCGAGAATCTCCGGACCATGTCGAAACTATTTCCCAAGTCGGCCAACAAGCTGCCGCTGCAGATTGTCATCTATCTGTTCATCCTCGGTGGTATCGCCACCGCCGGTGTGACCTACTACATGACGCCGAGCTACACGCGCGTCGGCTATGCACCGGTGCAACCGGTGCCGTTCAGCCACGCCTTGCACGCCGGCCAACTCGCCATTGATTGCCGCTACTGCCACGTCGGGGTGGACAAAGGCCCGGTTTCGTCCGTGCCCGCCGCCCAGACCTGCATGAACTGTCACAACCAGATCAAGGTCGACAGTCCGCTGCTCGCGCAAGTCCGTGAAAGCTATGCCACCGGCGAGCCGCTGCCATGGGTCAAGGTTCACCAGGTGCCAGATTACGTTTTCTTCAACCACTCAGCGCACATCAATCGCGGCGTCAGCTGCGTCGAGTGCCACGGTCGCGTGGACGAAATGGACACGGTGACGCACACCAAATCACTCAGCATGGGCTTCTGCCTCGATTGCCACCGCAATCCCGAGCAGGTCGTCCGTCCGCTCGATCAAGTCACCAATCTCGGTTGGACGCATCCCGAGGGTGCGGCCGGCCAACAGCGTGACGGCGAAAAGTTTGTTCATGACTGGAATATCAAGCCCCCGCAAAGCTGCTCCGGCTGCCATCGATGAAACGCAAATTTGAACATCCCGCCCCGTCGGCAAGCGAGCTGGCGAACGGCCCGAAGTATTGGCGCAGCCTCGACGAGTTGGCGCAGACTCCGGGTTTCAAGGCCCAACTGGAACGCGAATTCCCCGAAGGCGCCGAGTCGCTGGAAGGCGTCGACCGCCGGCAGTTCATGAAGATCATGGCGGCCTCCTTTGCCTTGGGCGGAGTGGGCTTGGCCGGTTGCCGTCGTCCGGAAAAACACATCCTTCCGTATGGCAAATCCGTTGAAGGCGTCGTCCCCGGTTTGCCCCTGTATTTCGCCACGGCGATGCCGCTGCGCAAGACCGCCATTCCGCTGCTGGCCGAGACGCATCAGGGCCGGCCGACCAAGCTGGAAGGCAATCCGACCTACGCGCCGCACGGCGGGGCCAGCAACCTGCTCGCGCAGGCCTCGCTCCTTGATCTTTACGATCCCGACCGCGCGACCACCCACACCCGTGACGGTGCGGTGATCGACAACGCTGCGGTGGCCGATCTGTTGGCCAAAATTGGGTCGGAGCATCGCGCCAACCGGGGGGCCGGACTGGCCTTCCTCGCCGAAGAATCCTCTTCGCCAACCCGTGCGCGTTTGCTGACCCGGCTTCGTCAGGAACTGCCCGCGGCCCTCTGGGCGGAATACGAGCCGGTGCGGGATGAACCGCCGGTCGAGGCGGCCCGCAAGGCGTTTGGCCGCGACGTGAAGCCGGTTTACCGTTTTGCGCAGGCCAAACGGGTGGTGGCGATCGACGCGGACTTCATGCAGTCCGAGGCCGGTTCGCTGTACTACGCGCGCTCCTTTGCGAAGGGGCGCAAGGTCACCAAGGCGACGGACCCGATGAACCGCCTGTATGCGGTTGAGAGCACGCTGTCCCTCACGGGCGCGATGGCCGATCACCGTTTGCGGCTCGCCAGCGGTGAGATGCTGGCCTTCACCGCCGGTTTGGCCGCAACCATGACGGGTGACGCGCGGTTGGCGGATCTGGCGCAGGGCTTGGATTTCGACCGCAAGGATGAGTGGTTGCGTCAATGCGCGGACGACCTGCTGGCCCACCGGGGCGAATGCCTGATCGTCGCCGGCGCCCATCAGCCCGCCGAGGTGCACGCCATCGTGTACGCGCTCAACTCGCACTTGGGTAATCTGGGCCGGACGGTCGAGTTTGTGCCCGTCGAGGATGCCGGCGCGAAATCGATCCAACAGCTCGCCGCCGAGATCAAGGGTGGGGCGGTGCGCACGCTTGTGATTCTCGGGGGCAATCCCGTTTACAACGCTCCCGCCGACCTGGACTGGGCGGCGTTGCAGCGGTCCGTGCCGCAGGTCATCCGCCATGGCTACTACGCCGACGAAACCGCCGCGGTCGCGGGCACGCACATTGCGGCGACCCATTTTCTCGAATCATGGGGCGATGCGCGCACGGTTGATGGCACCATCGTGCCGATCCAGCCGATGATTCTGCCCTTGTTCAACGGTCTGACCGAGTTGGAAGTCTTGGCCCGAATCTTGGGCGAGCAGAACGCCGATCCCTACACCCTGGTTTATGGAACCATCACCGGCCGCGCCGGCGAGAACGCCCAAACCGCTTTCAACAAATTCCTGCACGACGGCCTGATTGCGGATTCCGCCTACCGTCCGGTGAGTGTTTCAACTTCCCTGGACCGCGTGATGGCCGGCGTGAAACCGGTTTCGACCGTGACGCTTTCCGCCGACAACCTCGAAATCCGTTTCACCACGGACAACAAGGTGGACGACGGCCGCTTCATGAACAACGGCTGGCTGCAGGAATGTCCCGATCCCATCACCAAGCTGACCTGGGACAACGCCGTTTTGGTCAGCCCGCGCTTGGCGAAGGAACTGGGCATCACCCCGAAGGGTTCGCTGTTGCAGGTGGCCCGCATGGAAAAAGCCGAGCTCGACCGGCAGATGGAAGTCGCTCCGGTGGCCGAAATCACGGTCAACGGCCGCACCCTGCAGGCTCCGCTGCAAATTCAGCCTGGTCTCTCCAATTACACCATCGTGGTGCAACTTGGCTACGGTCGCGGGGATGACTTCAAGGGCCGCATCGCTTCGGGCATCGGTTACAACGGCTACGCCCTGCGCACGTCCGACGCCCCGTGGTTTGTTGCGGGCGCCAAGCTCCGTCTGACGGGTGAAAAACGCATCATCGCCAGCGTGCAGCAGCATTGGTCGATGGAAGGCCGCGGATTGGTCCGCGAGGCCAACCATGAGGAATATCAGCAGAATCCCGCTTACGTGCACAAGGTAGGTCTCGAGGCGCATTCGCCTCCGATCTACGGCGAAGAGGGCAAGTCCATGACCCTCGCACAGAAGGTGACCGAAACACCGCGCGGCAACTCGCTCTACGAGACGCCGAATTTCGACGGCGTGCACCAGTGGGGCATGAGCATCGACCTTAACACCTGCATGGGCTGCAACGCCTGCGTGGTGGCCTGCCAGGCCGAGAACAACATTCCGATTGTCGGTCGTGACCAGGTGCTGCGCGGTCGCGAAATGCACTGGATCCGCCTCGATCGCTACTACTCCGACGGCAAAATCGAGGCCGCGGCTTTCGGCGGTCCCGGCAACAAGGAAATCCCGGAGGATCCCCAGGTCTCACTGCAGCCCGTGGGCTGCATGCAATGCGAACTCGCGCCCTGCGAAATGGTGTGCCCCGTCAACGCCACCGTCCACGATTCTGAAGGCCTCAATGTCATGGCCTACAACCGCTGCATCGGCACGCGTTACTGCGCCAACAACTGTCCCTACAAGGTCCGCCGCTTCAATTATTTCGATTGGAACGAGCGCCAGCTCGACAGCCTTTACCTCGGCCCGCTGGGCCCGCAGGGGATGCCGGAGCTGGTCAAGATGGCCAAGAACCCGCAGGTGTCGGTCCGCATGCGCGGCGTGATGGAAAAATGCACCTATTGCGTGCAACGCATCGAGAACGGCAAGATCCAGCACAAGGTGCGCATGGCCAAGGCCGGTCGCCCCGGCGATGTGGTCGTGCCCGATGGCGAAATCAAGACCGCCTGCCAGCAGGTCTGCCCGGTCGATGCGATCGTCTTCGGTAACATTCTCGACACGGAAAGTGCCGTCGCCAAGGCCAAGACCTGCGAGCAGGACTACGCCTTGCTCGGCTATCTCAACATCCGGCCGCGCACCACCTACCTCGGCAAGTTGCGCAATCCCAATCCCCGCATGCCTGACTACAACAAGCAGCCGTTCAGCCGCACGGAATTCGAGCGGAAAAACGAACCCGCCGCCCACGGTGACGAAGGTCATCACGGCACGGATGGCGGTCATGCCTCGATGACCGGGACCAGCCGGCAAGGAGGGCTCAGCTGATGGCTGCCGCCGCACACAACACCGCGCCGGCGCCCGCCATCCTCGCCGAGGTCAAACCGGCGGTACTGCCGCGGGCCACGCTGGTTGAAAACAACCGCAGCTTCTCGTGGATCACCGACAAAATCTGCGGAATCATCGAGGGCAAAACCCCCGCCTGGTGGTGGTGGTGCTTCGGTGTCTCCTGCTTCGTTGCGTCCTTCACCGTTGTCGGCATCGTTTATTTGGTGGCGACCGGCGTCGGCGTCTGGGGGCACCGCAGCCCGGTCAACTGGGGCTGGCCGATCGTCAACTTCGTGTTCTGGATCGGTATCGGCCACGCCGGCACGCTCATTTCCGCGATCCTGTGTTTGTTGCGGCAAAAGTGGCGCACGTCGATCAACCGCGCCGCCGAGGCCATGACGATTTTTGCGGTGGTTTGCGCCGCTATTTTCCCGGTCTTCCACGTCGGCCGCGTGTGGTATGCGTGGTTCCTGTTCCCGATTCCGAACTCCAACCAAATCTGGCAGAACTTCCGTTCTCCGCTGGAGTGGGACGTGTTTGCGGTCTCCACCTACGGAACGGTTTCGGTCCTGTTCTGGTATGTCGGCCTGATTCCCGACCTGGCGATCCTGCGCGACCGCTTCTTTGCCGCCGGCAACAAGCTGCGTGCGTCGCTCTACGGGTTCTTCGCCATGGGCTGGCGCGGTTCCAACCGCCACTGGAGCAACTACGAAATGGCCTACCTGATCCTCGCCGGCATCGCGACCCCGCTCGTGCTCTCCGTGCACACGATCGTGTCGTTTGACTTCGCCGTCTCGTTGATCCCGGGCTGGCACACCACGATCTTCCCGCCGTATTTCGTCGCCGGCGCCATCTTCTCGGGCTTTGGCATGGTGCTGACCCTGATGCTGCCGCTGCGGGCCATCTACAAGCTGGAGGACCTGATCACGCAGTATCACATCGACTGCATGTGCAAGATCACGTTGGCGACCGGCACCATGGTCGGCTACGCCTACGCGATGGAGTTCTTCATCGCCTGGTATGGTGCGAACCCCAACGAAGGCTTCGCGTTCATCAACCGTGCGTTCGGTCCCTTCGCCTGGTCCTACTGGATCATGATCTCCTGCAACGTGATCACCCCGCAGTTCTTCTGGTTCAAGTCCGTGCGCAACAACACCACGATGGTGTGGGTGCTTTCGCTCTTCGTGAACGTTGGCATGTGGTTCGAGCGCTTCGTGATCATCTGCACCTCGCTCACCCGCGACTTCCTGCCGTCAAGCTGGGCCTACTTCAGCCCCTCGATCGTGGATATCTTCACCTTCTTCGGCACCTTCGGTGTCTTTGGGGTGCTGTTCCTCCTCTTCATTCGGTTCCTGCCGATCATGCCGATGGCTGAAATCAAGGCCGTCACGCCGCAGGCCGATCCCCACGCCCATCACTAATCTTTCACGCCAATGTCTGTTCAACCTTATGGCATGATCGCCACCTTTGACACCGCGGCGGAAATCTACCACGCGGCGCAACTGGTGCGCGATGCCGGTTACAAGCACTGGGACTGCATCACACCCTGTCCCGTCCACGGGCTCGACGGTGCGATGGGTCTGCGGCGCTCGATCGTTCCTCGCATTTCGCTGATCGGCGGCATCATCGGTTTCTGCACCGGCATGACGCTCATCTGGTGGACCGGGGCGGTGGATTATCCACTGATTGTCGGCGGCAAGCCCTATTTCAGCCCGCTGTTCGCCTTCCCGGTGTCCTACGAGCTGACCATTCTCTTCACGGCCTTCGCCACCATCATCGGCATGTTCGTGCTGAACCGCCTGCCGCAGCATTATCATCCGGTGCTGAAATACGATGACATCGGCCGCGGACTGGACGACAAATTCTTCGTGGTCATCGAAGCGCGCGATCCGCGTTTCAATCCCGACAACACCAAGGCCCTGCTCGAGAAGGCCGGCGGCAAAGACATCAAGGAGCTCGAAGCCTGATCATGCGCAACGTTTACATCGTAACCGCGTTACTGGTGGTCCTGGCCGTCTCGGTGTTGGGGCTGCGCGGAACCAAATTCTCCCGTCCGCCGATGGATGTGTTTCCCGAGTGGGCCTTTCCCGGCATGAAATACCAGCCGAAATACAAGGCGCAGGGCGACAGCGCCTTCTTCGCCGACGGCCGGGCCGACCGTCCGCTGCCCGCCGGCGTGGTGCCGGCCGCCTACGGCCCCTTGGGTCGGACATTCCAAGCGAATCCGCACCTGACCGAGGGCAAGGATGCCCGCGGCAACTTCGCCACCGGCTTTCCGGAAGAGATCGAGGTCAACCTCCAGCTCCTGCAGAACGGCCGGCAGAGCTACGCCATCTATTGCGCGCCCTGCCATGGGGCGTTGGGCGACGGCCAGGGCATCACCAAACAGTACGGCATGGGAGCCACCCCGACGTTTCATGACGACCGTCTGCGCCAGATCGCGGAAGGCGACATCTTCAACACCATCACGCACGGCAAGGCCAACATGTTGTCCTACGCCGACAAGCTGACGTCGGAACAACGCTGGGCGGTGATCGCCTACGTCCGCGCCCTCCAGCGTGCGCAAATGGGCACCCCGGCGGATGTGCCGGCCGCCCACAAATCGGAGCTTGGTATCAAATGAGCACACCCGCTGCTGCAGTCTCCGCCTCTCTGCCGGCCCCGACCATCGCGTCGAATGCCAGCAAGGCGCTTTACCTCGGTCTGGCCGGCATCGGTGCCACGGCGCTCGGGCTGTTCATCTCGGATGCGCACACCGTCGCCATGTCCTGGCTGGTGGGCGTGACCTATTGGACCGCCATCGCCCTGGGCATGCTGCTCCTGGTGCTGATCCACCACATCTTCGACGCCTCCTGGTCGGTGGTGTTGCGGCGGCAATATGAACATGGCATCTCGGCCTTCAAGTGGCTCGCGGTGCTGTTTCTCCCGCTGCTGATCGCCTCTTGGATTGCCCCGCACGACATTGTCTGGCCCTGGATGAATCTCGCGCGCGAGATTCACGGCGGCCACACCGTCGGGCACGATCCGCTCTACCTCAAAAAGGCGGTGTTCCTGAACCTGAACAGCTTTACGATTTTCACTGTCGTTTGCTTCGGCATCTGGATCATGTTGGCCGCGATCCTGCGCCGCAATTCCTTCGCCCAAGACGGCGATGGTGAGGCGAAGTGGACCTACAAGAACCGCGTGACGGCGGCTCTGGGCATCCCATTGGTGGGTGTGTCGCTGACCCTGGCGATCATCCTGTGGGTCAAGAGCCTCGAATACCACTGGTTCTCGACCATGTATGGCGTGTGGTATTTCGCCAACTGCATGCGCGGTGCCCTGAGCGTCGGCGTGTTGATCACCATCTGGCTCTACAACCGCGGTGATTATCAGGGCATCCTCAACAAGAACCACATGCACAGCATCGGTCAGCTGATGCTCGCCTTCACGGTGTTCTGGGCCTACATCACGTTCTCCCAGTACTTCCTGATCTGGAACGCCAACATTCCCGAGGAAACCTTCTGGTACAACCTGCGTGAATATGGCGACTGGTGGTGGATCGGCATGGCGCTGGTGTTCGGTCACTTCCTGGTGCCGTTCCTCGCCCTGCTTTCCTACCGCTTCAAGGTGACCCATCACATCATCCGGCGCATCGCCATCTGGATTCTGGCGGTGATCTTCGTCGACATGTGCTACAACATCCTGCCCGCCATCCATGACGACCATGGTCACCCGGCGCCGTTTTTCTCCCTGCATTTGCTTTGGACGATCACCTCGGTGGTCGGAGTCGGCGGCATCTGTGCCTGGGCTTATCTCCGGAGTCTTCCCTCAACCAAACTCATCCCCATTCGCGATCCCCGGATTGTGGAATGTCTGACCCACCATGAGTGACCCTATTCGGACCAGACCTGTTTCGATCGTATCTGCGCTGGCGATTCTGGGCTGTTTTGCCCTGTTTCTCCTGCTCGTCTACATAGCCTACCTGCCGAGGCAAACCGGACCCTTCACGGGCGACGGCATCCGTACGCCGGAGGAGCGCAGGCAGATTCTCGCAGACCTGAAGGCCAAGGAAGCCGAAAAGATCGGCTCCTACGCCTGGATCGACCAACAGGGCGGGGTGGTGCAGCTGCCGATTGAGCGGGCGATGGAACTCACCGTCCAGCGCTACGGCACGAACAACTAAACCGGGACATCCTAAAGTAATGACCTCTGCCACCTCCAGCACCGCTGTCACCGAGATAAGTGAGATCGACGGTTCGGCGCGTTGCTCCCTTTCTTTTCTTACCGCCGCCGCCTTGGTCTGGCTTGTGTTGGGCGGTCTGGCCGCCCTGCTCAACCTGATGCAGCTGCATGATCCCGCCCTGCTGCAGGATTGCGCACTGCTCACCTTTGGCCGGACCCAAGCCCTGCAGGAGACGATGTTCATCTACGGGTGGGCGGCCAACGCGAGCATGGCCCTGGCGCTTTGGTTGCTGCTCCGCATGGGAGGTGCACCGTTGCGTGGCGCCAATTATGTCGGGCTGGGCGGGCTCTTCTGGAATGCGGGCTTGTTGCTCGGTCTGGTCGGCATCGCCATCGGAGACCTGACCTCGTTCTCTCTGTTCCAGCTGCCCCGTTATGTGCAGCCGCTGATGCTGGTGGCATTTGGCGTCATGGCCGTGCCGGCCATTTTGGCTTGGACCGGCCGGCGCAAGACCTCGACCTATGCCACCCAGTGGTATGTGGTGGCGGCCCTGTTTCTGTTTCCCTGGCTGTTTTCCGTCGCCCACGTCATGCTGATTCAGGCACCGGTTCGCGGCGTGCTGCAGCCCGTGATTGCGACTTGGTTCGCGCAGAATCTGTTCAGCCTCTGGCTGCTGCCCATCGCGTTGGGGACGCTCTATTATCTGCTGCCCAAGCTGACCGGGAAGGTGATCCCGCACTACGATTTTGCGGCCTATGGTTTCTGGTCCCTGCTGCTCTTCGGTTGCTGGACCGGCGGCCGCCATTTGATCGGCGGTCCGGTGCCGGCGTGGATTCCGACCCTGGCCTTCGCCAGCGGGGTGATGCTGCTGTTTCATTTCATCATCGTGTTTGTGAATCTGCGCGGGCTCTTCGCGTCACGGGTTGGCATGGTGACCAAATTTGCGGTCTTCGGCTTCAGCGCCTATTTGCTGGGTGGCTTGGTTGATGTGGCCTTCTCGTTACGCGGGCTGGCCGAAATCACGCAGTTCACGCATTTCCAACTCGCCCAAGGACAGCTCACCTTGGCGGCGTTCTCGATGATTGTCTTTGCCGGGCTTTACTATCTGGCCCCGCGGTTGGCCGGTGCGGCCTGGCCGTCCACCAGTCTGGTGCGCGCGCATTATCTGGCCTCGGTTATTGGATTTGCGGTGCTGATCATCGCCTTGGCGGCGGCAGGCTGGCTGCAGGGCACGGGGTTGAACAACCCCGAGATGACGTTTGCCGCGATCGCGACCAAGGTGAAACCCTGGTTGCAGGTCGCCGCGGCGGCGCAGGCTCTGCTGGTGATCGGCAATGCGCTCCTGGCAATTCACTTCATCCGCCTGATGCTGACCAAACCTCTGGAGAACCCCTCCGTCCTTTTCCGTGAACCTCCCGCGTTGGAGGCCAAATTGTCATGAAAAACGGCCCGCTTTTCTTTTTCGGCCTCTTCTTTGTGCTGGCTTTGTCTTGGGCCGGTCTGGCCTTGGGCACCAACGCCCAACTGGGCCTGCTGGCGCCGCATTACGATGATTTGGAGGGCAAGGCTTTTCCCGAGCAGATGTCCGGACTCGCCGTGCAGGGCCGGCAGGTTTATCAGGAACTTGGTTGCGCCGCCTGCCATACCCAACAGGTGCGTCGGCCCGGATTCGGGAGCGACAGCACCCGCGGCTGGGGTTCCCGCCAAAGCGTCGCGCGCGATTACGTGCACCAGAATCGGCCCTTGCTTGGTCTCAGCCGCATCGGTCCCGATCTGGCCAATTACGGCGTGCGCGCCGACGAAGCGGGTCTGAAGGCCGGCGATCTGTTGGCCTACCTCTACAACGGCACGGAAACAATGCCGGCCTACCGCTTCCTTTTCACCACGCGCAAGATTGAGGGTGGGCCTTCGGCCTTCGCCCTGCGGGGCGGCGCCCCGGCCGGCCATGAACTGGTGCCCACCGAGCAAGCCCGGAGCTTGGTCGCCTATCTGTTGAGCTTGAAACAAACCTACGAATTTGCCGAGGCGCGACCCTATGCGCCGGCTGACAACGAGGAAGGAGCGCAAGAATGAGCGCATTACCCCCCGACGATCCCAGACTGGACCAGGCGGCCGCGACCGACGAGAGCCTGATTTCGGCCCACGATAAGGCCGCCGCCGGCAAGCCGGACAAGCATGCGCATTATCACCTGCTGCCGCTGGCCCTGCTGTTTGTGTTCAGCGGTCTCATCTTCTACGCGGGGACGTATCTGAACCGCTACTCCGGTCATTTTCACGGTGACATCTTTGACGAACGTCAATTGCCGGGCGATGGAGCCCCCGCGGTTGTTGCCACCATTGATCCGGTTGCATTGGGCAAGCGACAATACAATCTGGCCTGCGTGACCTGTCACATGCCCAACGGTCAGGGTCTGCCCAACGTTTATCCGCCTTTGGCCGACTCGGAGTGGGTTAACGGTGACGAAGAACGACTGATCCGTGTTGTGCTGCATGGTCTCAAGGGGCCGATCACAGTCCGGGGCAATACTTACAGCGTGGCGGCCATGCCGGCGTTCGGCCAGGTGGCAGGCGGCGGCTACAACTGGAGCGACGATAAGATCGCGGCTGTACTGACCTACATCCGGCAGGAGTGGGGCAACCAAGCCGGGCCGATCGAGACGACCAAGGTCACCGAATTGCGCCTGAAGACAGGCGACCGCAAGGAGTGGACCGAATCGGAACTGCAGGCACTGCTGCCCTGATCGGCGACATATTCGCAAAAAAAGCGCCGCAGAATTCTGCGGCGCTTTTTTTTTGCGGCGTGAATTGGGAAATCAGTCCCCGAGCTTCTTACCGGGGACGAGATAGCCCTGCACGTAATCCCGCACGGCTTCGGCCAGCGGTGTCATCGGCCGCTGGTATCCGCTGGCGCGCAGTTTGCCGATTTCCGCCCGGGTGAAATACTGGTATTTGCCGCGCAGAGCCTCCGGCATGTCGATGAACTCGATCCTGGGTTCACGGTTCAGCGCGGCGAAGATCGCCTTGGTCAGCGTGAGCCAGGTGTTGGCCTCGCCCGAACCGAGGTTGAACAGCCCGTTGGCGCCGGTGCCGCCTTCGGCGAAGTGCAGGGTCATTTCCACGGCATCCTTCACGTAGAGGAAGTCGCGCATCTGTTCGCCATCCTTGTAGTCGGGGTGGTGACTGCGAAAGAGGTTCACCGTGCCGGCCTGGATGATCTGCTGGTAGGCCTTGTTGACGAGCGAGCGCATGTCGCCCTTGTGATCCTCATTGGGACCGAAAACGTTGAAGTACTTGACCCCCACCATGTGACCGAGCCAGCCGTGCCTTTGGGCGTGCAGGTCAAACAGATGTTTGGAATAGCCATACATGTTCAGCGGCCGCAGCCGGTGGAGGTCATCGTTGGTGTCCTCCATGCCCTGGCCGCCGTCACCGTACGTGGCGGCCGAGGAGGCGTAGACAAAGCGGGTGTCCTGCGAAAGCGCCCAGATCGCCAACTCCTTGGTAAAGCCGAAATTGTTGTCGGCGAGATAGGAGGCATTGCGCTCGGTCGTGGCCGAGCAGGCGCCGAGATGAAAGGCGGCGGAGAACTTGCCGAAACAGGTGCCCTTGGCCGCGAGGCGCGGGCGGAACTCATCGGCCTCGACGTAGTCGCTGAATTTCAACGGCACCAGGTTCTTCCACTTTTCGTCCTGCCCGAGCACGTCGGTGACGAGGATGTCGGTACAGCCCCGTTGATTGAGAGCCCAGACCAAGGCGCTGCCGATGAAGCCTGCGCCGCCGGTGACAAGGATGCGGCCGTTGAGTGCACTCATGATTCGCGGGATATTTCTCCGGCGCGGTCGCGGGCGGCAAGCACCGTCTTGCGCACCAAGGCGCGAAAGTCCGCCCGGGCCAGGACGCCCAGACCTGCATGCGTGGTGCCGTTGGGGGAGGTAACTTGATCGCGCAGCGTCTCGGGATCGGTGCCGGTCTGGGCCAGCAAGCGCGCGGAACCCAGCAGGGTTTGCACGGTGAGGGTGTGGGCGACGTCCGCGGAAAGGCCGGCGGTGACCGCGGCCTCGCGCACGGCGGCGGCGTATTCAAAGAAAAAGCCCGGACCGCTGCCGCTGATCGCCGTGATGGCGTCCATCTGGGTCTCGGCGACCTCCAATTGGGTGCCCAGTGCTTCCAACAAGGAGCAGACCATGGCGCGATCGTCCGTGGTCAACGGCTGCCGGCTGCACCAAGCGGTCACTCCGGCGCCAATCCGCGCCGGGGTGTTTGGCATCGTGCGGACGATGTTCCGTGCCTGCGGAAAAACGGCGTGCAGTTGGGCCAGGGTTTTCCCCGCCAGCAGCGAGATCACGAGTTTGCCGGCGGTCAACGGCGCGTAGATGGCAGCGGTAGCGGCGGTCAGGTGCTTGGGCTTGAAAGCCACCACGAGCACATCGCCGTGCTCCAACAGTTCATTTGGCGTGACGGCGTGGCGGATGCCGGTGCGGGCGGAAAGTTGCGCGGCGCTTTGGCCGGAAGCGCTCAGGCAGGTCAGGTTTTCGGCCGCGATGACTCCGGTGCGCAGCAGGCCATCGACGATGGCCGAGGCCATGTTACCCGCCCCGAGAAACGCGATGTTATTCATCCGATTCGTTGGTGCGACGCAGTCGCTTTTCCAGGGGATGTATCAGCGTGGCGCGGGCGCCGCCGCCTTCGCGATCATTCATCGTCACCTCGCCGCCCAATCCACGCAATGCGTGGCGGGCGACGGTGAGACCCATGCCGACGCCCACGGTATTTTTGGAGCTGATGAAAGGCTCGAAGATGTGGTCCTTGATCTCGGGATCGAGCCCGCGGCCCCGATCGTCAACATGGATGTGCACGCTCTTCGGCTCGCCCGGTTTGCTGACCAGCTCGGTGGAGATCCAGATCGGGCGCGGGTCACCGGGCCGGTTCTCATAGCTCTCCCAAGCATTGATCATGATCTTGGCAAGCACGTCCTCAAAGGTCTCGATGTTGCTGTCGATCGGCAGGTCGGCCAGGGCGTTGTCGATCGTGACCGGAGCGGAAATGCGGTGCTCGGCCTGAAACCGGCGCACGCCGCCGTCGATCAGCGTTTGCAGCCCGGCCTTGGACAGGGGCGGGCGGGTTCGCACCACCAGGGAGCTCAGCTGCTTGATGATCGCCACGATGCGATGGACCGCATCCTCCACATGCTGGGCGTTCTTTTTCACCTGCTCGGGCTTGTCGTAGTAGGCCTTGACCAAGTCGAGGTAGCCGATGACCACGCCGAGCAGATTGTTCAGGTTGTGAGCAATGCCCTGGGTCACGGCGCCGATGGTGGCGGCCCGGCGGGACTCGACCAACCGGCGCTGCAAGTCGACCATCTCGCGGTTGATGGAAACAAATCGCAGCTGGGTCTGCACCCGGGCGAGGGTTTCATCGAGATCGATCGGCTTCGTGATGTAATCGACCGCGCCCACGCCAAGCCCCTCAAGCTTGCCTTCCTTGGAGGTGCGGGCGGTGATGAAGATGACCGGGATGGACCGGGTTTCCTCGTTGGACTGCAGGCGCTGGCAAACCTCGATGCCATCCATGTCAGGCATCATGACATCGAGAAGAATGAGATCGGGCTTGTCCTTTTGGACTGCGCTGAGCGCCTCGATGCCGTTGTAGGCGGTGGTCACACGAATGCCCTCGCGTTCCAGCTTGCGCTTGAGCAGCTGTACGTTGATGGGCTGGTCGTCGACAACCAGAATGTTGGGGATGGCCATCGGGGCTAGAAAAGGCGGTTGGTCGCCGGGAAGCAATACCCGCCTTGCAAAAGCTTACCCGCGTTGGGTTTGGCGCAGGTGATACGCCTTGACCGTGTTCTTCATCAACATGGCCACGGTCATCGGTCCCACACCGCCGGGCACGGGGGTGATCTTGCCGGCGATGGTGGAGACGGTGGGAAAATGCACGTCGCCGGTCAGGCGGTAACCTGTCTTGCGGGTGCTGTCCGGCACACGGTTGACGCCGACATCAATCACGACGGCACCGGGTTTGACCATGTCGGCCGTGACAAATTCGGGCCGGCCGATGGCGGCGATGAGAACATCCGCCTGCCGGGCGATGGCAGGAAGATCGGCGGTGGCGGAATGGCAAACGGTGACGGTGCCGTTGGCCCCGGCTTTCTTCTGCAGTGCGAGCAGAGCCACGGGTTTGCCCACGAGCAGACTGCGCCCGATCACGACGACGTGCTTGCCCTTCAGGTCAACCTGGCTGCGGGAAAGCAAGGTCATGATGCCGGCGGGGGTGCATGAGACGAAACCAGTCTCGTCGTCCTGCGCGACCTTGCCCAGATTCATCGTGCCGAGGCCGTCGATGTCCTTCTCGGGCGAAATGGTGCGGAAGATCACGAGCTCATCGATTTGTTTCGGCATGGGCGACTGCACCAAAATGCCGTCAACCGAGTCGTCCTGGTTGAGCTCCTCGATCAGCTTGGTCAACTCGGCGTGGCTGATGCTCACAGGCGGAAGAATCACGCGGCTGGTGATGCCGATTTCCTCGGCGGTCTTCTCCTTTTTGCGGACATAGGAAACCGAGGCGGGATCATCGCCGACCCTCACCAACGCGATGCACGGCTTGCGGCCGGGCAGGGCAGCGACTTCGGCCTTGAGTTCGGCGATTATGTCGGACGCGATTTTGTTTCCGTCGATGATGGTCATGGTGAAAAAACAGGCCGGGCGGTTGAGCGCCGGGAGCGGAGGATTATTTCAGACGCAGGGTCTCGACCAGGATCACGAGATTGCGTCCGTCGGACGAGGTCTTGGCGGTACCGTAGACCACCACCTCGCGGTCGGCGTAATTTTCGATCTGATCGGTCAACATCAGGCGGCTGATGTCGAGGTAGGCGTAACGCACGCCCGCGGCGTCGTTGAGCTGCCAATCGTGCGGTCGGCGTGGAGTGAACGGGCGGCGGGTGGAGACGAACTTGCCCTGGAAAAGGCGGGGTAACACACCGGCAGATTTATCGCTCATATACGCCGGTGCGGGGGCCAAGGGCGCCGGTGCCGGTTGATACGCGGCCGGTGCGGTGGACTTGGCGGGTGGGGGCGCGGCCACCGTCGCCGCGATCGGTGCGGGAGATGTGCCGGTGCTGTTGGTCACGCGAATGTACCCGACCACAGGCTTTTCCAACCGGATCTGGCTCCATTTGCCGTGGAGCCCGGTGATGGTGGTTTTGTCGCCCTTCTCCATGATCGCGAGCACGCCTGGTTCCGCTCCCGGTTGCAGATGGATGCCGACGCCGGGCTTTACGTTGAGGGCCTTGTCGATGTCGCTGTTCAGGACATAGCCGTCAAACGGACCGGGCAATTGCACCGCCATCCAGCCGGCCGGGGTGGTGGCGATGGCGTCGGTGGCCGGTTCCGGTGCGGCGCCCGGCGATAGCACAACCAAAACCGGAGTCTTGGCGTCGGGCTTGAGGTGAACCGCGGTGGGGGCGGACAGCGGCGCGGAGTGCAGGCCAAGGCTGCTCAACAGCAAGGCGAGGGCAATGAAGGGAAATTTATTCATGACGTGATGTGGAACCCGGTGCAAGGGCCTGCAGACGGGGGACCTTGAAGAGTAGTGAGATGTCTTTCGTAGAAAGTTGTTTCACGGCACGCAACGGGATTCCTTTCAAACGCATGGCGCCGATTTGATAGCGGCGCAGGCGCTTCACTTCGAAACGCAGGGCGGTGAAGAGCTGGCGGATTTCACGTTTTTTGCCGTGGTGCATGTGCACATCGAGGCTGGTCGAGGTTTTGTCCGCGCGCGGATTCACCAGCGCAGCCCGCTCGACTCTCAGGCGTTCGCCCTCGATGACGACGCCTTTCAACAACTGTCCGAGCCGGGCGGCCGGGAAGGGTTGCTTGACGACCACGTGGTAGCGTTTGACCACCACGTTTGACGGGTGCATGAGCCGGTGGGCCAGTTCGCCGTCCGTGGTCAGGATGACCAGGCCCTCGCTGTCCTTGTCGAGCCGCCCTGCGCAAAAAAAACGATAACGGGCAAACTCGCGCGGCAGCAGGTCGAAGACCGTGGCGGCATTGTGGGGGTCGTCATTGGAACACACCAGCCCACGTGGTTTGTGCACCGCCACCGTGAGCCGCGGCTGGGATTCGCGCACGGCCTTGCCGCTGACGGTGATTTTGTCGATGCCGGGCGTGATCTTTTGGCCGAGCGTGGCGCAAGTGCCGTTCACCCAAACGTCCCCTTGGGTGATGAGCGTCTCGGCGGCCCGCCGCGAGCACATGCCGGCCTCGGCCAGGAATTTTTGTAGACGGATCGGTTCAACGGTGCTCATGAAACTGTCAGTTGGCGGCAAATCCCCTTGCTGGGCAAGCCCCGCCTCTGTGACAGAAACAAAGCTTGCACGAAGCGAAGGCGGTTAACTTCATGCCCGCTTCATGTCAGGGCCAACCGATTCTCCCCATTTCAACAAGGACAACCCGTTTCCCGCCCGCATCCTGGAAAACCGGTTGCTGACCAAACCGGGTTCGGAAAAGGAGATCCGGCATTTCGTCATGGACCTGACCGGCAGCGGCTTGACCTACCGGCCCGGTGATTCGCTCGGAGCCTACCCGTCGAACCGTCCGGCAGAGGTCGATGAAATCATCCGCCTGCTGGGGGCATCCGGCGATGAACCGGTTGCACCGGCGATATTGAAACACACCGATCCGTTGCCGCTGCGTGAAGCCCTCTTTTCGCGGCTGGCCCTTGCCGGCCCCACTGTTCGCATGATTCAGACCTTGGCGGCCAGGGCGACGGATCCGAGCGAACAGGCCAAGCTAAACGCATTGCTCCAGCCCGAGGCCAAGGAGGTGCTCACCCAGTTTCTGGCGCATCGCGAGTTTGTCGACCTGCTGCATGAGTTCCCGAGTGCGAAACTGACCCCGCAGGAGCTGGTCGATCACATGCGTAAACTGATGCCGCGGCTTTACTCCATCGCCTCGTCACCTCGGGTACATCCGCATCATGTGCATCTCACGGTGGCGGTGATCCGCTATCAGACGAACCAACGCGACCGCGTGGGCGTTTGCACCACGTTTTTGTCGGACCGGGTGAGCACCGGGGGCGCGGATGTGCCCGTGTTTGTGTCGCACTCGCATTTTGGTCCGCCGGAGGACGGCAGCAAGGACTGCATCATGGTCGGGCCGGGCACGGGCATCGCGCCGTTCCGGGCGTTCATGCAGGACCGGGTTGCGGCCGGGGCCATCGGGCGCAATTGGGTGTTTTTTGGCGCCCAGCGCCAGGCCACGGATTTTCTTTACGAGGAGGAATGGAACGAATGGCTCCGCCGGGGCAGCCTCGCACGCCTCGATCTGGCCTGGTCCCGCGATCAGGAAACCAAGGTCTATGTGCAGGACAAAATCCGCGAAAATGCGGCGGAACTTTGGGCGTGGATCGAGGGCGGGGCGCATTTTTACGTCTGTGGCGACGCCAAACGCATGGCCAAGGATGTGGACGCCGCCCTGCATGAGGTGATGGTCGGGCACGGCGGGATGGACAGTGCCGCCGCCGATGCTTATCTCAAACAAATGAAAAAGGACCGTCGCTACCAACGCGACGTTTACTGACAACCCGCAACGCCTACATCCATGAGTCTGACTTTCACCAATCGTACCGCCCTTGTAACCGGAGCCGGCCGTGGCATCGGCCGGGCCATCGCCGAAACCTTGGCCCGCCACGGAGTCACGGTCATCTGCGTTTCCAAATCCGCCGAGTCCTGCGGGGCCGCGGCCGAGGCGATCACGGCGGCCGGCGGCAAAGCCAAGGCCCTGGCGGTGGACGTGGCCGATGCCGCGGCGATTGCCCAGGCCGCGGAAACGCTCCTCAAGGAATTCCCGGTCATCGACATCCTCGTCAACAATGCCGGCATCACCCGCGACGGTCTGCTGTTTCGCATGTCCTCCGAGGACTGGGACAGCGTGATTCACACCAATCTTTCGAGCTGCTTTCACTGGTGCAAACACCTCGCGCGACCCATGACGCGGGCGCGTTGGGGCCGCATCGTGAACATCGCCTCCGTCAGCGGCATCATGGGCAACGCCGGCCAGGCCAATTACTCGGCCGCCAAGGCCGGCATGATCGGTCTTACCAAAACGCTGGCCCGCGAATTTGCCTCACGCAGCGTGACGGTCAACGCGGTGGCCCCCGGTTTCATCAAGACCGACATGACGACCGACTTCGTGAACAATGCCGAAATTTCGGCCAAAATTCTCGAGGCGGTGCCGCTCAAACGCTTCGGCGAAGCCGCGGACATTGCGAACATGACCGCCTTCCTCTGTGCCGAGGAAGCAAACTACATCACCGGCCAAGTTTTTACCGTTGACGGCGGCATGGCGATGTGAAGCCTGCTAACACGTTTACCCACCACATGGCTGACCAAAAAACCATCGAACAACGAGTTAAGGAAATTATCGTTAACCAGCTTAACGTGAATGAAGAGCAGATCACACCGACTGCCTCTTTTCTCGACGATCTAGGCGCTGATTCGCTCGATACCGTCGAACTTATCATGGCTTTTGAAGAGGAGTTCAAAGACGAGATCAAGGGCGAGATCCCGGAGTCCGATGCGGAGAAGCTCCAGACGGTCGGGCAGGTGATCGATTACATCAAGGCCAAGGCCAACGCCTGACGCCCTCGCGACCCTTTCGGCGTTCTACCGCATTCCCGTGTGGAAATTGCTGGTAGAACGCCTTTTTGTTTTCTGGAATCTGCATCTGCTTCCCTCTGCTTCATGAACGACAATGCCTCAACCCGGGTGGTGGTGACAGGACTGGGCGCCGTATCTGCGCTCGGTCACGATGTTCCGTCGCTGTGGACCAATCTGCTGGCCGGTCAAAGCGGCATCGACCGGGTGGCGCATTTTGATGCCACCGAGTATGCCAGCCAGATCGGGGCAGAGGTGCGCGATTGGGATGTGAACCAGCACATGGATCCCAAGGAAGCCCGTCGCAACGACCGCTACACGCATTTCGGTTTCGTGGCCGCGAAGCAGGCGGTGAAGGATTCCGGGCTCAATGTCACGGCGGAGAACGGGGATCGCGTCGGGGTGATGATCGGTTCGGGCATCGGCGGCATGCACACCTATGAAAGCCAGCTCAAGGTGCTGGCGGAACGCGGCCCGCGTAAAGTTTCGCCTTTCACGATTCCGGCGCTGATCGGCAACATGTGTTCGGGCTTGGTGGCCATCGAGCACGGCGCGCGCGGGCCCAACTTCGGGTTGGTCTCGGCCTGCGCCTCCGGCGCCCATGCCTTGGGCGAGGCGGCGCATGCGATCCGGCGCGGCGATGCCGATGTGATGATCGCCGGCGGCAGTGAGGCCGCCATCACGCCGTTTGCCTACGCCAGCTTCTGTTCGATGAAGGCGATGAGCACGCGGAATGACTCGCCCCGCACGGCCAGCCGCCCGTTCGAGAAAAATCGCGACGGGTTTGTGATGGGCGAGGGCGCCGGTGTTATGGTGCTCGAATCGCTGGAGCACGCCCGCAACCGCGGGGCGCGTATCTATTGCGAGCTCGCCGGTTATGCGGCGACCTGCGACGCGTTTCACATCACCCAGCCCGACCCGGAGGGCAAGGGGTTGTCCCTGGCCATGACCCGGGCGCTGGCCGCGGCGGGCATCAAGCCGGAGGAGATCGACTACATCAACGCGCACGGCACCTCCACGCCCTACAACGACAAGTTCGAAACGCTGGCCATCAAGAAGGTGTTCGGCGAGCATGCGCGTCGCCTCGCGGTGAGTTCCACCAAGTCGATGACGGGGCACTTGCTCGGGGCGGCCGGCGGCGTGGAGTCCGTGATCTGCGTCAAGACCTTGGAAACCGGCATGCTGGCTCCGACCATCAATTTGGTGGAACCGGACCCGGAGTGCGATTTGGACTATGTGCCGAACGCGGCCCGGCGTTGGCCGGTGCGTGCGGTGCTGAGCAACAATCTCGGCTTCGGCGGCCAGAACGCTTCGATGGTTTTTCGCGCGGTATAGCCGGGGGCGCCCCGCACCTCAACCGGCCGTCGGCGCGGGTCTTTTCCCTTCCGGTGAAGGCAGCCAGCTGAGCAGGCATTGCTTCAATTCCTCCATGCGCACGGGCTTGGCGAGGAAATCATCCATGCCCGCGGCCAAACACGCCTCGCGATCGGAAGCCATGGCATTGGCTGTGAGGGCAATGATGGGCAAGGGCCGGCCGTTCAGCTTCTGCCGGACTTGCCGGGTGGTCTCGAACCCGTCCATGCCGGGCATCTGGCAATCCATGATGACGGCGTCAAATGACTCCCCGTTCAGCAAGGCGTCCATGGCCGCCTGGCCGTGGCCAACCAGCACACACTGCAGGCCCAGCTTTTTCAGCATCAATTGGATGACCCGCTGGTTCACCGCATCGTCCTCCGCCACGAGAATGCGGCCGTGGAGTTCGTCCGCGATGCCGGTTTTCATCGGGGCAGCGGCGACGGCCGGGTTCACACCCGTCAGTTCGAAACTGCAGTCGAAGGAAAAGGCAGACCCGCGGCCCGGGGTGCTGTCCACCGTGATCGTGCCGTGCATGCGGCTGACCAAACGCTGGGAGATGGCCAGCCCCAGGCCGCTGCCGCCAAAACGACGGGTGGTGGAACTGTCGCCTTGGGAGAAGACTTGGAACAGCTTGTCGCGGATGGCGGGCCCAATGCCGATGCCGGTGTCGGTGATACGGAAACGCAGGGTCACACGCCCCGGCTCGCGCCGCAGTTCGCTCATGGCCAGGTCGACCTGTCCTTGCTCGGTGAATTTGATGGCGTTGCCGGCGAGGTTGAGCAGGACCTGTTTCAGGCGGATCGGGTCGCCCATGACGCTGACCGGTTCGCCGGGCGGCAGCACGAGGTTGAGGGCCAGCCGTTTTTCCGCCGCCTGTGGACGGAGCAGGGCGGCCACCTCCTGCATGGCCACCGAAGGGTGGAAGGCGATGTTTTCAAACTCCAGCTTGCCGCTTTCGATCTTGGACAAATCCAGGATGTCGTTGAGCAGGCGGAGCAGGGTTTCCGCGGAGCCGCTGGCGATTTTGACGTGGGCGAGCTGCTCCGGTTTGAGCGGGGCGTCGCGCAGGAGCTGGAGCATGCCGATCACGCCGTTCATCGGCGTGCGGATCTCATGGCTCATGGTGGCGAGAAAATCGCTTTTGGCCTGGTTGGCCGCCTCGGCCTTTTCCTTGGCCAGGCTCAGGGTTTCCACATAGCTTTCGTTGGCGAATATGAGCCGGTGCAGCCGGCGCAGATCCGCATGATGGAGCTTGGTGGTGTTGATCAAAAACAGCGCATAGGTGATCCCGATGACGGTGAGCAGCCACGTGTCGTGGCCGAGGGTGACGCACCGGATGCACAGCGGCAGCAACGTGATCATCACATAGCCCGCATAGCCGCCCATCACCGGGGCGAGAGAACGGGCCGCGCCGGCATTCATGCCGGCCAGAAACAAGACCAGCAGCAGGCTGGGGCTGAATGCCTCCGGATCGAAGAACTGCCAGCCGGCCCACCCCCAGATCGCGCCGGCAACATAAGTGCCGCCGAGGAAGGCCTGCCGCCAGCGGGGCAATTGGTCGGTCGGCGGGTTGGCGCGTTTGAAGCTAAGATTCAGCCCCCACCGCGCCATGGAAACAACCAGGATGGTGACGAACCACAGCAGCTTGTCCGACCAGACCAGCGTCCCGGCCAAGCCGACCGTCAGAATCGCCGCCAGAACAAAATTCGAAAACAGTCCAAACCCGGCCATCCGGTAGAGCAAACGGGTCATTTCCGCCTCAACCCGCTGTTCGAGATCGGGTTCGGGCAGAGTGGGCTTGTCGGCCGGTTCAGCCATGGATTTGGACGGTAGACCGGATTAAGGCCGGCTTGAAAGCGGATTCCTAGAAATCCGGCCGCAAAAAAACCCGCAGGGAAACCTGCGGGTTGAAAGGAGAAGTAATGGCGGATCAGGCCTTTTGGACGAGGCCGGCCTTGAGGGCCTTGACCGAGACCAGCATGCGCTTGGTGCCGCCGTTGGGCAGCTTGACCCGGATGCGCTGCAGGTTGGGGCGGAACTTGCGTTTGGTGATGCTCGTCACGTGAGTGCCGATGCCGCCGCTCTTTTTGCTCTGTCCCTTGCGATTGATGGAGCTGCCTATGGTGGGGCGCTTACCGGTGATTGCACAAATTCTGGCCATGGTTTGTATGATTAAAGGGTTCCGAATAAAGGGTTGCGACCGCGTGAAGCAAGGGGGAATTTTGAATATCTTCAACGGGCCGGGCGCCGGGCGTGGAGCACTTGAAATTTCTGTCCCATGTGCGCCGGATGAATGAGTTGCAGCAGCGCCTGTTTTCGTGGACTCAATCCGGCAGACTCGCGGTGAACCGTCGCGGCCAGCACGCCGGCGGCATGCCGCACCAGAAAGGCCTCCTGGGATTCAAGGTTTGGGGTGCTGCAGCCCGCTTCGAGCAGGGCCGTTTGCAGCCAGTCCCAACACACATGACAGGTCAGATCCTGTTCACCGGGCCGGGCGAGCAAGTCGGTGGTTTGCTGATGCCGGTGGTAAGCCCGGACGGTGCCCGCGGGGACGGAGTTGATCATTTCCGCCCAAGATTTCCCATAATCGCAGGCCAAAAACAAACCATGCCACGGTTGGCTTAGGATGGTGCGCAGCAGTTCGACGGCCGCTTCGGGAGCGTCAACGCAATAGCCTTCGGGCGCCCGGGCCGGTAGGTAAGGCGCCCGCTCGGCCGGAGCCCAGACAATCTCCTGCAAAGCTTCCCCCACCAGTTGCACGCCGAGCTCGAGCCAGGTGCCGTCACGATGGACAAAGCGGCGGCAAGGTTGGGCGTCGAAAAGTTCGTTGGAAAACACCACGCAGGGGCCCTCGATTTCCAGCGCGCGGCCCAAGGGCAACGTCCTGACCGCCTTGAATGCGGATTGTCGCCCGGCCTGAATCCCTCCGGGGTTTTCGGTGCCGATCTCGACAAACAGGTGGTCGGAGAGCTGCGTGCCTTCGCCCAGCAGTTTCGCGGCGGCAGCCTCAATCAGTTCGCCAAAAATCGGTCCGGTGGTCGTGGCGGTGTAGAAATCGGTGTTCGCGTCCCGGCCCACGCGTTCCCGGGCCTGACGGTAGTAACCGACGTGCTCGTCATACAACGCCAGCGCCATGAAACGGTCGAATGGCATCCGTTCCCGGGCATCCGCCGATGCGCGATAGCGCACAAGGAATGCCGGTGATGCCGGGACCGCGGAATTGGCTGACGAACCCATTTACAAAGCGAAGCAGATGGACACAGTCGCCACCATGCTCAAACGCATTCTCACCCTTATGGCCGGCGCCATCCTTGGGGTCACCGTATCCGCGGTGGCCTTGCGCCAAGCCGCGGCCTGGGGGTGGCTGCCCAATTGGGAACTCAACCGCTCCGCCGGTTATGTGCGCGATGTCATCAAGCTGGTGAACGACAACTACGTCGAGGCTGATGCGGTCCCGTTTGACCGGTTGTCGCGGGAAGCAATCCGGGGGCTGGTCGGTTCGCTGGATCCGCACTCCGAATTTCTGGAGGCCGAGGACTTTCATTTTTTTGAATCCGACATCAACGGCGACTTCGGCGGGATCGGCGTGCAGGTCGAGATGAAGGACGGTCGCGTGATGGTGATCGCCCCCATGGCCGGAACGCCCGGCGAACGCGCGGGCATTTTGCGGGGCGATGAGATCATCAGTGTGGACGGGCGTCCGTTGGCTGTCACCGGTCCGATGGATGACGCGATCAAGCGGTTGCGGGGCAAACCCAAGACCAAGGTGGAGGTAGGGATCCATCGCCCCGGCACCGGCAAGAACCTGGAACTCACCCTCGTACGGGAGCTGATCAAAATTGAAAGCGTGAGAACCGCCCACCTGCTCAACGGGCACATCGGTTACATTCATCTGGTGGATTTTTCCGCGCGCACCGGGGAGGATTTTCTCGCGGCGCTGGAGCGGCTGTTGAATCAGGGCGCGGACAGCCTGATCATCGACCTGCGCAACAATCCGGGCGGCCTGCTTGACGCCGCCGTGGAGGTGGCCGAACCGTTCTTTCGCAAGGACGAGCTGGTGGTTTACACCCGTGGGCGCAAGCCTGCGGACCAGGAGGAGTATCGTGCCGCCATGTCCGGCGAGCCGGTTGAATTGCCGCTGGCGGTGATCATCAATGCCGGCTCGGCCAGCGCCGCGGAGGTTGTGACGGGTGCGTTGAAGGATACCAAGCGCGCGGTGGTGGTCGGGGAGCGCTCCTTCGGGAAGGGATCGGTGCAATCCGTTTTCAAGCTGAAGCACGGCGAGGGGCTGCGTCTCACCACGGCCCGGTACTACACCCCGGGTGGCGAGAGCATTCATGGCAAGGGCATCACCCCGCATGTCGAGGTGATCATGAGTCCCGAGGAGGATAACAAACTGCGCGTGCAGCGGGCACGAACAGATATCACGGACCGCGGGCAGTTTGAACAGCGGTTCGGCTTTGCCCCGGTCGAGGACCGCCAATTGCAGGCGGCCGTCGATGTGCTGAAGGGCATAACGGTTTTGCGCGAGCGCGCGTCGCCGGGCACGAGGCCATGATTCTGGCCCTGGAGAGTTCATGCGACGAAACCGCGGTCGCGCTGTTTGATCCCGCCCGCGGATTGATCGGGGAGTGGGTGCACAGTCAGATCGCGTTGCACGAAAAGCACGGGGGAGTCGTGCCGGACCTGGCGACGCGCGAGCATCTGCGGCATTTTGGGCCGTTGCTGGAACGGGCCCGGAGCGAGCATGGTTTTGCGGGCGTGCGCGAGGTCGCGGTGACCTGCGGCCCGGGACTTGCGGCGTGCCTGGCGGTTGGGGTGGCCGCGGCCAAGGCACTGGCCCTCGGACTGCGGGTGCCGGTGTGCGGCGTGAACCACCTGCGCGCCCACGCGTTTTCACCGTTCATTGCCCGGCATGCCGCCGCACCCCATGCCAAGGACGACGCGACGTTTGCCAAGTTGCTGCCGCATCTGGGGCTGATCGTATCCGGTGGCAACACGTTGTTGTTTTCGTTGGATCACGAGCGGCGCATCCGCGTGATTTCATCCACCCGCGATGATGCCGCCGGCGAGGCCTTGGACAAGGGGGCCAAACTGCTGGGGTTGGGTTATCCGGGCGGTCCGTTGGTCGAGCGCCAGGCACGGCAGGGCAATGCCGCGGCTTATGAGTTTCCGCGTGGCATCGGGCGCAAGGATGACCTGGATTTCAGCTTCTCGGGGCTGAAGACGAGCCTGCGTTACAGATTGGAAAAAATGACCGAGGACGAGGTGCGCGCCGCGATGCCCGACCTTTGCGCGAGCTATCAGGCGGCGGTCATCGACGCCCTGGTGCGCAAGATGCGACTGGCCTGTGCCGGGGGCGATTACGCGAGCATCGGCTTGTCCGGCGGAGTGGCCAACAATGCCGGTCTGCGGGCCGCGGTGACCGGGGTCGCGCGGACGCACGGACTGCCGGTCCTGCTGGCCGAACCCCGCCACACCGGGGACAATGCCGGCATGATCGCTTTTACCGCTTGGGCCGACCGCCACGGGGTGGATCGGACGCGGGGCACGGAACTGGCCATCGCGCCGGCGGCGGGGCCGGCCGATCAGGAATAATCGCGCCGCAAATTGCTCGGCAGCAGGCCGAGCTCCTCGCGATATTTGGCCACGGTGCGGCGCGCAATGGAGAGGCCCTTCTCCTGCAGCTTGGTGACGATCTCCTGATCGCTCAGCGGACGGCTCCTGTCTTCCAACGCAATCAGATCTGCGATCAGCTCTTTGACGCTGGTATTGGAAACCGATTCGCCGCTGTCCGCCTGATAGCCCGTGGTGAAGAAATACTTCAACTCGAATATTCCGTGCGGCGTCCTGATGTATTTGTTGGCGAGGGCCCGGCTCACGGTTGTCTCATGCACGCCCACCACCTGGGCGATCTGCGTCATCGTGAGCGGTTTCAATTGTGACACGCCATGTTCAAAGAAATCTATCTGGGCCTTGAGGATTTCCCGGGTGATCCGCTCGATGGTGCGCTGGCGCTGCTCGATCGAATCGATGAGAAACTTGCCCGAGCGCATGCGCTCGCGCAGGTATTCGCGCTCGGCGTTGTTGAGACGGCCTTTGGCGATGAGTTCGCGGTAGGTGTTGGAGATGCGGAGCCGGGGGATGTAGTCGCTGTGCAACACGATCTTCCATTCGTCACCGTCCTTGTGGACGGTGACATCGGGCTCGATGACGCGGTTGCTGTCCTCGGTAAAGCGCCGGCCCGGAGCCGGATCGAGTTTGCCAATCTCTTCGATGGCGGCCTGTACATCATCGGCGCTGGCGCCCAGTTTCCGGGCCAGTTCGGGGATGCGTCGCCGGGCGAGCAGGGCAAAATGGTCGCGCACAATGCGGGCGGCCAGCGAGGTGCCGCGGCCTTGGGCGGCAAGTTGCGTCAGCAGGCACTCCTCCAGGGAGGCGCTGCCGATTCCGGCCGGTTCAAAATTCTGCAACGCCTGCAGGGCCTCCTGCATCGCGGCATAGGGAAGGCCTGACTGCAGCGCCGCATCGGCCGGGCTTTGGGTGAGAAATCCGCGGTCGTCCAAGGAACCGATGAGGAAACTGAGGGCCTCGCGGGCGTCGGCGGACAAATCGGCCATCGCGGCCTGACGCATCAAATGTTCCTGCAGGGAAGTCTCGCTGACCAACGAATCAAACATGTGCTGCCGGCGTTCGGCATCCTCGGCGGTGTGAGGCTGGGCCCCGCCGGCCTCGCGCAGGTAGTCGCGCCAGTCGTCGTCGATTTTGCCGAGGATCTCGAACTCTTTGGTGAAATCCAGTTCTTCGCGGGGGTTGTTGTCGTCGCTGTTGTTCTCCTCCGTCTCGGCGTCCTCCGCCGGTGGCCCGGGTGCCTCAATGCCGTCATCCGGGGGCAATTCTTCCAAGGTGGGGTTGGCCTGTAGTTCCTCCTGAATGACCGACCGGAGGTCGAGGGCGGCGACCTGCAGAATGCGGAGCGACTGCCGGAGTTGGGGCGCCAGGACCAAGGACTGGGTCTGGCGTTGCTGGAGGCCGTGGTTAAATCCGGGACCGCTCATGAGCAAAAAACTGTCTGCAATGATGCATGCTCAAGGGGTGGAGCGGTGATAGGGCGGGGTGGTCCCTGGATCTTTGACGCCGAACAACTCTTTCAGGTAAACGCCGAGTTTTTCGTTCGTGGGACCGTAGCGGTCACTGTAAAGATACATCTCAAGATCGGTCATCATCTCGAAGGCGCTTTGGTAGCGCTTGTCGCGGTCGCGCTGCAGGGCCTTTTGGATGATGGCCTCCAACCGGGGCTCGATGTCGGGCCGCAGGCTGGAAAATTGCGGGATTGGCATCGTCAGAATGTTGCGACGGGATTGCGCACGGTCCGGGGCCCGGAAGATGTTCCGGCCCAACAGCAGCTCGGTCAGCACGATGCCGAGGGGAAACAGGTCCGCCCGGGCGTCGGTCACTGCGTAACTGGCCTGCTCGGGCGAAAGGTATTCATCCTTGCCGGCGATGACCTTGCCTTCCTCGTTGTACATCAGGTCCAGCGCCTTCGCGATGCCGAAATCGGTCAGCTTAACATCGCCTTCATAGGCGATCATGATGTTCTTGGGGCCGATGTCGCGGTGGACGATGTTGAGGTGCCGGCCCTCGCGGTCACACTTTTGATGGGCGTAGGTCAGGCCGCGGGCGATGCGGGAGATGATGAAGGCGGCCAGATCAACCGGGATCGGTTTGCCCTGGGCATGGTGCTGTTCGAGGAACTGCTCCAGATTTACCCCGCGCACAAATTCCATCACCATGAAATATTGGCCGCCGACTTGGCCGAGGTGGTAGGTTTGGACGATGTTGGTATGGATGAGGTCGGCCACAAGCCGGGCTTCGCCGATGAAGTTTTTCTGGAACTCGCTGATGGCGGAATATTCCTCCCGAATGATCTTCACCGCCACAACCTTGCGAAAATTGCCGGCTCCGAGCTGCGCCGCCTCATAAACCAACCCCATGCCGCCTTCCGCGATCTTGCGGACCATCTCATAATGGATTTCGGAAAAGACGTTCTTGAATGAGCCCACGGTCCGAGAGCAAAGGGCGGGGACCGAAGGCTGGCAAGTAATCTGTCAGCGATTCGGCCCGAAACCTGCTTCACCCCGGCGACACGGCATTTGACAGCCGGGGAACGGGACGTACGTTGCGGCCATGATTACTCTCACTCCACGTGCCGCCGACCGGGTGCGCACCATGCAGCAGGAAAACATGGGCGAAGACAAGCTGCTGCGGGTTTTCGTGGAATCCGGGGGTTGCTCCGGATTTCAATACGGTATGTCCTTCGACGAGGCCAAGCCGGACGATGTGGTTTTCGAAAGCGAAGGCGTGAAAATCGTGATGGATCAGGCCAGTCTGACCTACATGAACGGCAGCCGGGTGGATTTTGACGACGGCCTGCAGGGCAAGGGTTTTGAGATTCAAAATCCCAACGCCCAGAGCACCTGCGGCTGCGGCAAATCCTTCAGTTGAGCCGCAGTCGGACAGAGCGGCCGGTCCCGCTCAATTGACCGCCTCGTGCAGCGCCACGATGCCGAAGGTCATGGCCTGCGCCTGCACTGATTTAAAGCCGGCCCGCAACATTTCCTGACCCAAGGCTTCGCGGCCGGGAAATTCTTCGATGGTTTCATTGAGATACACGTAGGCCGACTTGTCCCTGGTGATCAGCCCTGCGATACGCGGGAGCAGGTGGCGCAAATAAAACAGGTAAATGGGGCGGAACCAGCGATAGGGTTGGGAAAATTCGAGCACATAAAGCCGGCCGCCGGGGCGCAGCACCCGCCGCATTTCGCTCAGACTGCGATGGCGGTCCGCCATGTTGCGCAGGCCGAATGAAATCGTCACCGCATCAAAACCACCGTCGGGCAGCGGCAAACTCATGCCATCGCCGGGTTGAAAGGTAATCCGGGCCTGAGCCTCTGCGCCGGCGGCCTTTTTTTTGCGTTCGGCCTCGTCGAGCATGGGCTGGCAGAAGTCCATGCCAATGATGGACTTGGCTGATCGGATTTTGCGGCTGAGCGCAAACGCCACGTCGCCGCTGCCGGTTGCCACATCGAGCAGCGTTTCCGGGTGATACCGGTCCACCGCCGCGACCAATTTTCGTCGCCACCAAAGGTCTGTCCCCCC
>JACFMR010000075.1 GCA_019455245.1 Opitutaceae bacterium | reverse complement strand
GTGTCCCCTTCCGAGATAATCGCGTGGAAACAGGGGTGTTCGATTGCACAATAAAATCGGGGGATATGGAACGGGGCACGATGGGAGTGTGAAAGATTTCCGTCACCTCCGCCCGAAGGAGTGAAAGCCTTCGAGCCGTAGGCGAGAAGGCTGGAACGGAGTCGGGCGGAGGTGACGGAACGCCGGGAGGGGGGTAGGATTTTGCGATGCAAGTTCATGCCGCATCGTTGGGAGAGACCAGGAGGCCATGTGTCGGGAAGGATTGCCCGATCTGCCAGGGTTGCCAGAAGTTCCACCGTCATGGTGTTTACCGGCGGTATCGTGGGGTTGACGGCAGGCAGGTTGTCGAAGTCAGACGCTATTTGTGTCCGCGGTGCAGACGCACCTGGAGCGTGATTCCTGCCGGGATGATGCCGTATCGCAGCCTGGAGGTTGGCCGTTTCGAGGAACTCAGTGATGAGCGGTTCGGTTTGGCCGACGGAGGCGCGAGGCCTCCGCCGGCCACCGAGAACGAGCACGGGTGCATTCGGCGGGCACTTGAAAAACTGTCGAAACGCATTCCGCTGCTCTGCGGGTGCTTCGGCCAAAGGATGCCCGTGCTGGACGGCACCGACACCGGTGGCTTTTGGCGAGCCCTTCGTGAGTTGGGATCAACCGAGAGCATTTTGGTGGCACTGGCCCGCGACTTCAAGTCCTCGTTGCTGGGGTGTTATCGCAGTTTGCAGGCGTTTTGGGAGCGGGAACAACTCCCCGTGACGGGCGGCTGAAAGCGGCGGAGCCCGTCCCACAAAACCGTTTTGTTGGAGGCTGACAGCGGGGGTCGTAGACCGGCGGGGCATGAAAAAAACTGCACCCAAACCCAAGGAAAGCCGGGCGCTGCTGCGCTTCGAGGTCATCTGCCACATCAAAACCCTGCACCAGGAAGGCCGTCCGCTCGCCGAATGCGTGCGGGCCGCAGCCTCGCGCCCCTGGCCCGGAGAGAACGGGCAATACTTTGCCGCCCGGACCCTTGAGACGTGGTGGTATGACTATGCCAGCAAAGGCTACGCGGGCCTTGCCGGAAAACCCGCCCGCAGCGACGCGGGGCAAAGCCGCTACATCGACGAGGAAACCGGTCTCTGGATCCTGGATGCCATCAGCAAGAGCCCCGGCGTGCCCTTCAGTGTGCTTTACCGGCTCTGGGACGAACATGGCCGGGGCCTGCCCTCGGAAAGCACAGTGCGCCGGTTCCTCAAAAGCAAAGGCTACGACACTCGCAGCTTGAAAGCCGGCCGCCTGGAAACCGGCCCGACCAAAGCCTTCGAAGCCCCCGCGCCCAATGATCTCTGGATGGTGGACTTTGCCAACGGGCCGACTTTGCGCGCCGCTGATCACAAAGTAGTCACCACCCAGCTTTGCGTCATTGTCGACGATCACAGCCGCCTTATCGCTTATGGCGCCTATTATGCCAACGGCGACACCGCCGCCTTCCTCGACTGCCTCAAACAGGCCGTGCTCCGCCGCGGCCTGCCGCTCAAGCTCTACACCGACCAAGGCAAACCCTTCGTCAACCACCACGCCCGCGTCGTTTGCGCCAACCTCGGCATCCGGCTCCTGCACGCCAAGCCCTACCACGCCTGGAGCAAAGGCAAAGTCGAGCGCCTGATCGGCACCATCCAGCGGGACTTTGAGTTGACCCTGCGGCTCGACGGCGGCCACGTCCACAGCCTCACCGAGCTCAACACCGCCCTCTCGCGCTGGATCGCGGGTGCCTACCACCTGCGCAAACACAGCTCCACCGGCCAGACTCCGCACGAGCGCTTTAGCAGCAGCCACCATCCCATCCGGCATATCGAGGAACCCGATAAAATCGACGCGCTGTTTTACACCCGCACCGAACGCGTCGTGCGCAAAGACGGCACCGTGACCCTGGGCAAAAAACTCTTCGAAGTCCCGCTGGCCCTGCGTGCCCTTTCCATCGAACTACGCTACGATCCGATCCTCTTTGATCCTGTGGAAGTCTGGCACAAGGACGCCTTCCACGGCCTGGCACGGCGCTGCGACCTCCACCTCAACAGCACCCTCCATCACCACCACCGTGGCACCAATTATGCGCGCTGAACCCACCTCCCGCTCCGCCAAAGACACTCCAGGCCTCGACGAACTGCTGCGTGCCTGGGGCCTGCGCCGCGCACCCTTTGTCGCCGATGACAAAACCACCGATCTCTTCCTCACCGGCACCCACCGCGAGAGCCTCGACCTGCTCGACACCACCGCCGCCCTTCGCGGCGTCATGGTGCTCACCGGCACCCCGGGCACTGGCAAAAGCACGCTCCTCAAAAACTGGCTCTCCGGACTCGAACCCAAACGCTTCCTGCCCATACTGATCACCCAGTCCAGCCTATCGGCCACCGGCGTCCTTGAAGTCCTCTTAGCCAATCTCGGCGAACGCGCCCGCTTCAAACGCTCCACCAACCTCCTGCTCTTGGAAAAACACCTCGCCGACCTCGAACCCGTCACCCTCGTGCTCGCCCTCGACGACGCGCAGAACTACCCCGGCCCGGCTCTCGAAGAACTCCGCATGCTCCTGGGCCTCGGAGGCCGTCATCGCAGTGCCTTCGCCCTCATCCTCCTGGGCGACGACTACCTGCTGGGCAGCCTGCGCCTCAGCGTCCAGCGTGCCCTCTTCAGCCGCATCAGTGCCACCGCAAAACTCGGCAACTTACCTCGCGAAGACATCCCCGCCTACCTCAACTGGCATGTCTCCCGCGCCGGACTCGACCGCGACATCTTCGCCCCCGCCGCCCTCGATCTGCTGACCGAAGCCAGCGACGGCAACCCTCGAACTTTGGGCCTCCTGGCCCAAGCCGCCTGGCTTTGTGCAGCACGTCAAAACACCTTCACCATCGAAACCGACCACGTCCACAAAGCCCTGCGCCAAATCCCCGCTGCCAACGCAAAAATCACCCAACCCTGAATCCCAAGCGAACTCCGCCCGAGGCCCTCCCGGGCCTCCCGCCGAGCCCGCTCTTTTTGCCTCAATCCCCGCTCACAATCTGAAAATGCCCGCTCATACCGCGAAAATCTCCCGCCAATCCACGCCAATTATCTTGCAAAAATCCCCCGCGATTATCGCGACGGGCAACAGGAAGAGTCTCCAGGTCACGCGTGCGAACCTGAGAGAAAACCTCCCAGGGTCCGA
>JACFMR010000074.1 GCA_019455245.1 Opitutaceae bacterium | reverse complement strand
CGCGCGCATGAAAACCCTGCCATTACTGCTCACGACGACCCTCCTGCTCACCAGTGGCGCGGCGTGTGCGGATGGCTCGGGCACGCTCTGGTCACATGGCCAGGCGATCACGCTCGAACACGCCTATGCCTTCCGCTGGCCGGTGCCGCTGGACCCTGGCGCCGAGGTCACGAGCGTGGTGCTCGCCGATCGCCCGATCGATGCGGCGGCACTGGCGGACGCGTCCGATCGCGGTGGCGCGCTCGACCTGCAACTGCGCGGTGCAACCTGGGTCGCCATCGCCATTCGTCCAGACGGCAGCGTGCTCGATGTCAGTTACCAGATCGACGAGAGCAGCGCCTCGGAGCGTGGCATCGACGACTACCGCATCGAGCTCAAGCACAACGACGCCGAGCGGATCGAAGGCCGCTTTCAGAGTATCGATACCCGCGACAAGGTCGATGGCCGCTACTACGACCTGCGCTTCGCGCTCGACGTCGCCGGCGGATCGGAAGCAGGAGCATCCGCGTCGAATGATGCCAACTGAAGACCCGCGAAAACGCCACTCATCCGCGATGTCCGTGGAATCCACCTGCTCATGCCGTCACGGCAGGACCGGATGGATCCTCGATCCCAACGACACAAACCCCGCTCCCGCCGAGGTGAGCTGGGCTTTCGAGCCGCGCATCGCGGCGAGCTTATGAAAACACTCACGCGCATGCACGCGCATGGGCCGGGGTGCGGTTGGAGCGCGGGTGTGAGGAAGCGCGGCAACAAATTGCACGGCAAGATCAGGTTATGACGCTTCGCCTACCCTCATCCGGCCTGCCGACCACCTTCTCCCGGAAGGGAGAAGGTAAAGCTGGCGCTCCGGCAAACCCTCAGCTTCGTGACCCATCAGGCAAACAGAACCCATGGGGCGCATGACCTCACGCCGACCCCACGTTCGAACACGCGCTAGACTGCAACGCACCGACAGCGCCCACCCGCTGCGGGGATTCGTTTCGAGACTCACGTTCGAGTCATTGCGAGGAGAAGCACATGCACCGTACAACGCTGTCTTCCATGCTGTTTGGTCTGCTGCTTGCAACCGCTTCGCTATCCGCAGTCGCGCAACAGTGTCCCGAAAACTTCGATGCCGTATCCCCACCGCTGCTGCCCGCAGGCTGGACCAGTGCGCTTGCCGACGGCGGCTCCGGCTGGACCACGACCAATGCCAGCGCCGACACGGCACCGAACGCCGCATTTGCCGCCAATGTCGCCGCGTTCGGTCTGAGTGAACTGACTGGTCCGACCTTCACGCCGACGGCAGGCACGATGATCATGGCGTTTCGCAACAACTACGCGACCGAGGCCAGCTACGACGGTGGTGTGCTCGAAATCCGGATCGGCGCCGGTGCCTTCACGGATTTCGTGACCGCGGGGGGGTCATTCATCACCGGTGGCTACAACTCCACGATCTCGACAAGCTTCAACAATCCGCTCGGCGGTCGCCAAGCCTGGTCGGGCAACAGTAACGGCTTCATCGATACCGCGCTGCAATTGCCACCGGCAGCGCTCGGCCAACCAACAACGCTCAAATGGCGCTTGGGGACCGACACCTCGGTCGGCTCAACCGGCTGGTACATTGATTCGATCCGCTGCGGCTACACACCACCGGTTGCCGACTGGGTTGCCGTTGCCGACTACCCGATCCCGATTCTCGATCAGGCGACCGCCGTCCAGAACGGCGCGCTCTACAGTTTCACCGGCGTGACCGCAGGCGTCTTGACCCCGAACACCTACAAGTTCGACGGTACCGCATGGACGGCGATCGCGCCCCATCCCGCCATGGTCGAAGGCCCCGTCGCCGTGAGCGATGGCACCTACATCTACATCCTGGGCGGTACCGACAACAACGGGAATCCAGTCAACACGATGTACCGCTATTCGCCCGCCACGAACAGCTACCAGGCGATGGCACCGTTCACGACCGCCGTGTGGGCGACGGCCGCCGCGGTGGTCAATGGCAAGATCGTCAAGGTCGCCGGTTATAACAGCGGAGGAGCAACTGCCGCGACCGAGATTTACAACATCGCCCTTGGCACCTGGTCGGCGGGCGCCGACCTCCCGTTTGCCCTCGGCTTCCACTCCGCTTTCGCGCACAATGGATTTGTCTACGTCGTCGGCGGCGTCGACGCTGCCAGCAACACATCCACCAAGACCTGGCGCTATGACCCCGTACTCAATGTCTGGGACGATGCGGTCGTCACCGACCTGCCGGTCTCGCGTTGGGGCGCCGCGACAATTGAAACCCCGACCGGTGTTTTGCTCGCCGGCGGCTACGTGGGCGGCACCAGCAGCAGCAACCTTTCCGCCACGGCCATTGCATGGGATGGTCCCACCAATACCTGGCAAACCTTCCCGGCGATGCTGGCGGCGAGAGCACGCATGACGGGCGGGATGCTGCAGGGCACGCCCACGGTCATCGGCGGCCGCGATTCCGCCGGTGGCTTCAACGGCACGCAGCTCGTGCAGGTCTATGGCGGAAGCGGAGACACCATCTTCGCCGACGGCTTCGAGAACTGACGTCACGCCCGAAGCGGTCACCAGGAGCCTGTTGGACTTTGGGGATCGAGCCGAAATTTGGCTGTGCGAGGGCAGTTTTTCGACGATTTGCAGCCCTGTAGTGGGAGGACTACAGGGCTGCAAAGCGGCGGAAAAGTGAACCGCACAGACGAATTTGCAGGCCGATCATCCAAAGCCCGACAGGCTGGTCGGAATGCGGGTCGTGCCACCGTCTCAATCCCTGAGACGCCGCCGCATTAGGGTTCCAGCCCAAGCCGCTTGCAGGGAAAAGGTGATGGTCCAGCAAGGCAGGACAGCGACGAAGTCGGGGCGCGACAACGCGATTGGCCCGGTCGGCGCCACAATTCTCGTCACGCCCGTGCTCGTGGCGATGATGGTGTGGGGCTTCTGGCCAGTTCTTCTTTCGATCTTCGGCATCGCCGTGGTGATCTGGTGCATCCTCAACCCGTGGGCGGTCCTTGTCGGCGTTCTGCTGTTCGTGGGTTGCGGCCCGGACTAGCAGCTTTCGTCCTTGCCCCCGATGCTCGGGTCTTGACCCATTAAGATTCCCGTATCCACCGGGCCAACGGGCAGCGCCCACGCATCGAGGAAAATCGGGCAATGTCCTCCAATCCGCCTGACCACAATCCGTTTTTCGCACACCCCATTCTCAATTCACCGTATGCGCGTCCCGCGCGTCATTGGGAATTGGACAGCTCCGGCCAGCCCACGCAGCTCATCCAGGAGTCGCGCCGTCAGGCCGACT
>JACFMR010000006.1:139783-151360 GCA_019455245.1 Opitutaceae bacterium | reverse complement strand
TTGTTTCGCGACCCATTGATTACCAATGGTTAACCAGCTAAGCGATACCTTTTTTTATGCAATATCCGGGCTAAAGAATTTGCAGCATTGTCGTAGCCGCACTTGAGCCAAAGGCAAAAGTGTGGCCAGAGGAAGGCCCTCCCCGCCGGCCCTCACTCCCAATCCGCCGGCGTGTAGCCGCCGTCCTTCCGCACCGCGTGACCGTTGGCCAGCAACTCGTTGTTCAGATATGCACATGGCCCCAACACCACCATCCGGCAAAGCTCTCGATTCCGGAAACGAGAGAACGATTATGATAAAGATTAAGAGAACGATTTTCCTGCGGCTACCGTTCCAGCGCGGCGTAGGCTTCCTTCACCGCCGTCAGGCTCGCCTTGGGGGCGAAAGGATACGCGATGTAGGCGTCGGACATCTGCGGCCAGCAGTCCGCGAGGTTCCACAGGAAGATGCCCCAGCAGTGCGATTGGTTGCCGTAGAACTCGATCCAGAACCGCGAGGCCTCGCCCTGGAGTTGCTGTGTCAGCCGGATGGTCTCATCCAGATCCTGCGGTTCCGCCCAGCCGCGTGCGGCGATACTCTCCCAGTTCAGCCGGTAGCGCGCCTGCCGGTCGAGACGGATACAGTCGGCGCCGTGCGTCAGGTATTCCTCGTTCCACACCGGCCAGAGCTTGTCCACCGGCACCCACGACTCGATGACCGCGCGATCCGGAAAACTCAGGTGCCCGATCTCCGTGACCATGCGCGGCTGCTGTTTCACATAGAAATCGTCCTTGTAGGACAGGCCGTGGCCCCAGATGTGGCAGTCGCCCTCCTTTGACTCATTCTGGTCGTAAGTCAGCGGCGAATACGGCGAGGTTGGCACATACGGCGTGCGGGGCGCATGGGCGCGGACCACATCGCGCAGCACCTCCTTGCTGAGCCGGTTGTGCCGGTAGCCGGGCTGGTCGAAGCTGTTGTCCGCCAGCACATCGTTCTCGTTGTCGCCGAACCACGCGATGACACACGCGTGCTGGCGCAGCCGCCGCACCTGAAACTCCGCCTCGCGCCGTGCCTCGTTGAGAAATGCGTCGTCCTGCGGATAGCAGCCGCAGGCAAACATGAAATCGTGCGTGATCAGGATGCCCAGCTCGTCGCAACGCGCGTAGAAATGATCCTGCTCATACACTCCGCCGCCCCACACCCGCATGGCGTTGATGTGGGTGTCTTTCGCGGCCGCGAGCAGTTGATCGTAACGCGCGGCATCCACGCGGGCGAAAATCGCGTCGGCCGGCGTCCAGTTCATCCCCTTCAGGAAGATTTTCCGGCCGTTGATCGCGAAGACGAACGACACCCCGCCATCATCGGTCGGCTCCTGGAGCAAACGCACGGTGCGGATGCCGAACCGGCCCTGCCGCCGGTCCAGCTCGCGCCCGTCGTGCCGCAGCACCGCGCTCCACTCGTAAAGCGGCTGCGCCCCGTGGTTGTGCGGCCACCAGAGTTGCGCATCCGGCACGGTGAATCGCACTGTCTGCCGACCGCCGGTCGGAGCGGCGTCGATCACGAGCTTATGGGTGTGGCCGGCCACCGTGAGTTCGCAGTCCACCGGCGCGGGGGCACCGTGATTCTGCCTCACCTCCACCAGCGCCTCCAGCCCCGCGCTGCCGTCGGCGTTGAGCGCGACCGTGCTCACATGCACGTCATCGAGCTCGACCGCATCCACCAGCAACCAAGAAACCGGCTTCCAGATGCCGATGGTGACCAGCCGCGGGGTGATGTTCCACCCGTAGCAACACTGGGCCTTGCGCACGTGCAACCGCAGCGAATTGCCGTAACCGCGCACCGCGGGATCGCGCACCGGCCGGTCGGGCGGATACACCGGCGCGCCCAGGCAAACCTCCAGCCGGTTGACCCCGGGCTGCACGTGATCGGTCACGTCCACGCGCAGCGGCGTGAACATGTTTTGGTTCCGGCCGACCTCCTTGCCGTTGAGATAAACGGTTGCAAAGCAATCCAGCCCCTCGAACCGCAGGTGCAACCGCTGCCCCGGCGCGGGCACCGGTGGCGTCAGCTCGGTGCGATACCACCAATCCCACTCCTCCATCCAGCGGATGTGATCGTGGTTGAGCCCGTAAAACGGATCTGCGATCAGGCCCGCACGCAAATAGTCGAGATGAACATCACCCGGCACTGTCGCCGGCACCCAGCGCTCCTCCAGTTTCGAGGCCGAGCAGGCCTGGGTCGGGCCAAGGTTGGGCTCGGCGTGCATAACGTGCCACGCGGCATCAAGGGGCAGGGGTTTTTTCATGGGGAAAAACGGGAGCCATGACCCGCAACGCCTAACCCAGCAGGCCTTCGTGCAGGGTCAGCTGACGGGCGCACTTGGCGGCGTGGGCGGCGTTGTGCGTCACCAACACCAGCGCGGTTTGCGTTTCGGCGCAGAGCTGCAGCAGCAGGTCGATCATCGCGTCGCCGGTGTGCTCGTCGAGGTTGCCGGTGGGTTCGTCGGCCAGAATCAATTTGGGGTGGTTCATCAACGCCCGCGCCAGGGCCGTGCGCTGGCGTTCGCCGCCGGAAAGCTGCGCGGGCAGATGCGTGGCGCGCTCCGCCAGCCCCACGCGAACGAGCAGGTCGTGCGCCCGGGCTTTTTCCGCCGCGCCGGCCCGGCCGCGGATGCGGGCCGCCATCAGGACGTTGGCCAGAGCGTCGAGTTCCGGGATGAGGTAGAACGACTGGAAAATCATCCCGAGGTAGCTGGCGCGCATCGCCGGCAGATCGCGCTGGTCGCCCCACCGGATGTGACCGGTGTCGGGCGCATCCAAACCGGCCAGCAGGTTGAGCAGCGTGGATTTGCCCGAGCCCGATTCGCCGCGGATGCTCACGCTCTCCCCTGCGGCCACCGCCAACGACACCCCGCACAGCACCGCGATGCGACGGTCGCCACTCAGGTAGCTTTTGTGCAGGCCCGAGGCCGATAGCACGGGATCACTCACTGCGCAGGGCCTCCACGGGGTTGAGCCGGGCGGCGCGCCATGCAGGCAGCAACCCGGCCAGGGTTGAGATGACGACCGCACAGGCCACGATCAGCGCCACATCACTTTGCGCGGTGTGGGCCGGCAGCTGGCTGAACTGGTAAAACCGCGTGAGCACCTGCTCGCTGCCGGTCAGCTCGGTGAACAGCCGCACCATGTCGTTGCGGAAGTGCAGGAAGGTAAACCCGAGCGCGAGTCCTAGCGCCGTGCCGGCGAGGCCGATGAAAAAGCCCTGGAAACAGAAGCATGCTGCGACTTGGTGCGGCCGGCCGCCGAGCGCGCCGAGCAAGCCGATTTCGCGGGTCTTGCGCACCACTGCGATCAGCAGCGAGCTGGCGACCGAGAACGCCGCCACCACGATGATGAAGGTGAGCAGGAAGAAGATCATGTTCTTCTCCAACTGCAGCACGAAGAGAAAGTCCTCGTTGGCCTCGAACCATGAGCGCGCCCGGGCGGAACTGTCGGCGCCGAGCGCGCGGTTGATCGCGGCCGCCACCGCGTCGGCGTCGGCGTTGGGCGCGAGCTTCACGTTCACGCCGTGCACCGCCGATTGCAGGCCGTAGAGATCCTGCATGGTGCGCAACGTCACCAACACCACGGAACTGTCGAGCTGCTGGTGCCCCACTTCGAAGATGCCGGCCACCCGCAGTTCGCGCGGCAGCATGACCTCGTCGTTTTTCAACCGTTCCAGCAACAGCGGTGAATACACCTCTACCGTGCCGCCAAGCTGCGCGCCGATGGAATACGCGAGTTGCGAACTCAGGATCACCGAGTCGTCGTCGAGGTCGTCAAGCGAACCTGACCGCACGAAACGCCGCAGCGGCACCACGTGCTCCGCCCGCTCAAGGTCGATGCCCTGGATGGCCGGAAACGCCGGGTGCCGCTCGTGCTCGAGCATGGCCACACCCTCGGCAAACGGCGTCGTCGCCACCACGCCGGGCACGGTCGCGATGCGTTGCTGCAACGCTTCAGGTTGCATAATCAAGCCCTGGCCGCGCACCTGCACCTCCCCCTGCGTGTCCACGATCATCTGCCGGATCTGATGACCGAAACCGCCCATGACGCTCACCGAGACGATCAGCAACGCCACGCCCAGCGCCACGCCGAGGACCGAGATGAAGGTAAAAAACGGAAACCGTCGCCCGGTCGGGAAAAGCTGCTTCAGGGCGAGGTAGAGATACCAGGGCATCGCGGGACGCGAGATGAAGTGAAAAGGTTAAGTTGAAGTTTCAGCCAACCCCAGCAGACCCGCAGGTTTCGTCTTCGACTTCAACTTCCTACTTCAGCCGGCAGCGCCGCCGGCACTGCCCGGACGCAGCTGCGGAAAGAGGATCACGTCGCGGATGCTCTCGGCGCCGGTCAGCAGAATGCAGAGGCGGTCGATGCCCACGCCCATGCCGCCGGCCGGCGGCATGCCGTGCTCGAGCGCGAGCAGGAAATCCTCGTCGATGTTCTGCGTTTCCTCGCCGGCCTGGGCCTCGAACATCTCGCGCTGCACGAACGGGTCGTTCTGCTCCGAGTAGGCCGGCGCGATCTCCATGCCGCCGATGCAGAGTTCGAAAACGTCGATCGTCGTCGGGTCGTCGGGCGTGAGCTTGGCCAGCGGGCAGAGCTCCTTGGGCAGGTGCGTGACAAAGGTCGGCTGGATGAGATTGGGCTCGATGCGCTTGGAGAAGACCTCGTTCGTCACCTCAAAGTCCTCCCAGGCCGGGTCGCACTTGAGGCCGAGCTTTTCGGCGGCGGCGATCTTCTCGGCCTTGCTGCGGTTGAACCATTCCGGATCGCCCGTCTCGGCGCGCACGAGATCCTTGTATTTCGCCTCGCGCCACTCGCCGGCAAAGTCGATGTCCTGCCCGCTGACCGCGTGCTTGATCACGCCGGTGCCGAGCACGTCGCGGCAAAGCGAGGTCAGCAGGTCCTTGATCAAAACCATCATGCCGCGGTAGTCACTGTAGGCTTGGTAAACCTCGAGCATGGTGAACTCGGGGTTGTGGCGGCGTGACACGCCCTCGTTGCGGAAGATGCGTCCGATCTCAAACACGCGGTCAAAGCCGCCCACGAGCAGCCGCTTGAGCCGCAGCTCGGTGGCGATGCGCAGGAAAAAGTCGGCGTCGAGCGCGTTGTGATGCGTGACGAACGGCCGGGCGGCGGCGCCACCCGCGGTGGCCTCCAGCACCGGGGTCTCAACCTCGATGAACTTGCGGTCCTCGAGAAAACGGCGGATGTGCGACACGATGCGCGAACGCAGCATGAGGCGCTGGCGCGACTCGGCGTTGACGATCAGGTCGAGGTAGCGCTGGCGGTAAACCTGCTCGGCATCGGTCAGTCCGTGCCACTTCTCGGGCAGCGGATGCAGCGCCTTCGAGACGAGTTCATAGCGATCCACGCGCACGGTGATCTCACCGGTCTTGGTTTTGAACAACGTGCCGACCGCGCCGATGATGTCACCGAGGTCGAGCTTCTTGAACGCCACGTAGGCCTCCTCGCCCACCACGTCCTTCTTCACGTAAAGCTGGATAACGCCCTGCTGGTCGAGGATCTTGACGAACTGGCTCTTGCCCATGTCGCGGATGACGACCAGCCGGCCGGCCACCGCAACGTTCACCGTGTTGTCCTCACCGTCCACGTGGGCCTGCAAGGCCTCGCCGGAGAAGTGCGTGGTCGGGAAATTGGCGCGGAACGGATCCCGCCCGGCGGCACGCAGTTCGCGCAGCTTGGCGAGCCGCACGGCATGCTGGTCATGGGAGATGTCGGCTGGATTTTCGCTCATGGAAGGGTCGAAATAGCCACGGGGCCGCGCGCGGGGCAAATGGAAACTGTGCCACCGCGCACAGGGAATCGCTTGCCGGGGCGCGGCCGCCCGTCAAGCTGGGCGCATCGTGTCCGAATCCGGCCTATTGGTTTCACTCATGGTCAGCGCCTCGCTCGGCGCTCTGGTGGGCCTCATCCGCCAGTGGAGCGACCAGACCGAACATGAGGACGCGATCGATCTGGGCGGAGTGCGCACCTACACCTTTTGGGCGATGCTGGGCTGCATCGGCGCGCAGCTCAGCCCCGGGCCGGTGCCCGTGCTGCTGATTGTGATCGTGGCGCTGGTGGGGGCATTTCTGATCGCCGCCACCGGGCGCAGCGCCGGAACGCGGCAACCGGGCAGCACGACGTTTGCCGCCTCGTTGCTCACGGTGTTGGTCGGCGCACTGGTGTTCTGGCAGGAGCGGCAGGCCGCCATCGTGATCGCCGCCACCACGATGGTGTTGCTCGGCATGAAACAGTCGCTCCATGCCATGACGCGGGCCTTCAAACTCGAGGATATCCGCGCGACGCTGCAGTTTGTCGCGATCACCGGCGTGATTCTGCCGCTGGTGCCCAACCGCAACTTCGGTCCGTTCGAGGCCTTCAACCCGTTTTCCACCTGGCTGATGGTCGTGCTGATTTCCGGCCTCGGTTTCGCCGGCTACATCGCCATGCGCCTGCTGGGCGCGCAGGCGGGCATCTTTCTGACCAGCCTGCTCGGGGGCATCGCCTCCAGCACCGCCACCACCCTCGCCTTCAGCCGCCGCAGCAAGGACGAACCGGCGTTCTCCGACCACTACGCCATGGCCGTGGTCACCGCCTGCACGGTCATGCTGCCGCGGGTGATCCTCGCCGTCAGCGTGGTGAGTCCCGAACTTGCGGTGCGCATGATCGCGCCGTTTGCGGTCATGACCGTCCCGGCGCTGGTTTACGCCTCATGGCTTTGGCTGCAACGCAGCCCCGGGGGCGGCGCGGTGGTGGCCCCGCGCATCACCAACCCGCTGAGCCTTTCCACCGCCATCAAGTTCGCCCTGCTTTACGCGTTGATCGGCCTGCTGGTGAAGGCCGCCACGCAGCTCGACCTGCTGCAAAGCGGTCTGCTGCCCTTGAGCTTTGTCTCCGGCCTGACCGACATCGATGCCATCGCGCTCTCGATGGCCGGCAACGTCGCCACGACCAGCATCCCGCTGGCGCTCGCCACCAAGGCCGTGATCATCGGCGCGGTGGCCAACACACTTTTGAAAGCCGGTCTCGCCATCGCGCTCGGTTCCCCCACGCTGCGGAACAAGGTCACCCTGGTCCTCGGCGTCACCGCCGCATGCGGCTTCGGCACCCTCTGGCTGGCCTGACGTTTTTTATTTATGAAGATCATCCTCAAACTGCTCGCCGGCATGGTCGCCGGCATCCTGCTCGGTTTCTACGCGCCCGACTGGGCCGTCCGCACCCTGCTCACGATCCACGAGGTGATCGGGCAGCTCATCAAGTTTACCATTCCGCTGATCATCCTGTTCTACATCACGAGCGGCATTGCCTGCCTGCCGAAGGATTCCGGCAAGCTCCTCGGCCGCACGGTGGGTTTCGCGTACAGTTCCACGCTGATAGCGGGCATTCTCGCATTTCTGGTCGCCAGCGTCGCCCTACCCCTGCTCTCCCCGACCGCCGGCACCGTCGGCCACGAAAGCGGCGCGCTGACCTCGTTCTTCAAGATGGAAATTCCGCCGCTGTTCGGTGTGATCAGCGCGTTGGTCGCGGCCTTTGTCTTCGGCATCGGCATCAGCGCCCTGCAGGCGGAAAAGCTGCGCAGTGTGTTCGATGACGGCCGCGACGTGATCGAACGCCTGCTCGGCAAGGTCATCATTCCGCTGCTACCGCTCTACATCGCGGGCGTGTTTGCCGCCATGGCGGCCGACGGCAGCGTGTTCACCACGCTCAAGGCTTTCGGCACCGTGCTCGTGCTGGTTGTGGTGATGCACTGGGTGTGGTTGACCATCCTCTATGTCACCACCGGCATCCTGAACCGCCGCTCCCCGCTGGAACTCATCCGCACGATGTTGCCGGCGTATTTCACCGCCCTCGGCACCATGTCGAGCGCGGCCACGATTCCGGTCACGTTGCGCTCGGTCAAAAACGCCAAGGTCAGCGAACCAATCGCCAACTTTGTCGTGCCCCTCTGCGCCAACATCCACCTCTCCGGCTCCACCATCACGATTGTCACCTGCGCCAGCGCCGTGATGCTGATCACCCCGGGCGTGGCCATTCCCTCGCTCGGCGCAATGCTGCCCTTCATCATGATGCTCGGCGTCATCATGATCGCCGCCCCCGGCGCACCCGGTGGCGCGGTCATGGCCGCGCTTGGCCTGCTGACCTCCATGCTCGGCTTCAACGAGACCCAGATCGCGCTGATGATCGCGCTCTACCTCGCGCAGGACAGCTTCGGCACCGCCACCAACGTCACCGGCGACGGCGTCATCGCCGTGTGGATGGACAAATACTTCGGCAAGGAAGTCGCGGGAAAATAAGCAATTGGTCGGCGGGTCGCCCCTGACCTGCCGGATTCGGACATTCGGCAGGGCGGTGAGTCCCTTCACCGCCACGTTCGCGCATCCGGTAGGGCGGCCAGTCCCTTGGCGCCGGTTCGATCAACCGCCTGCGCGGCGTTTCGACGCGCGAGGGACTGCGCGCCCTACCCCTGCAATCCAAACTCCGCCAAGCCGTCACCCGTTGTGATCTGTGTGATGGTCGGTGATTCCGCCGACCAGTCGATTACGCCGACCAGCAACCGGTAGTAACGCAGGCCAAAATACGCCACGAGCCAGCGGTCACCTTTACGCCGGATGACTTCCATGCCGGTGATGTCGTCGCGAATCTTCGTCCGCGCCACGTCGGGCCAGCGATACGGATTGTCGGCATCGACGTAGCTCCAGGCGTGGTGCCCGCCGAAGAACAGCCGCCAGCGGCCGTCAGCCATCCGCTGTACGTTGCTCGATTCGCATTGGTTCCACGCGTTGAAACCGTAGGCGACGCCCTCATCGCGCCAATGCAGCAAATCGGCCGATGACGCGCGGGCGACACAACCGTTGCCGTCTTTTTTCACCGCGGTGTAGTAAAGCTGAAACCGGCCCTCATGTTCGATGACGTGGGCATCGCGACACGCCGCCCCGCCGCTGGTCGGGCAGAACACCCAATCGTATTCCTCGGGCCGGATGACGGGACGATCGGAAGCGCGTTCCCAACGGAAAAGGTCGTCCGAAACCGCCACCCCGATGCGCTGCGTGTTGTCTGTCGCCACGCCGGTGTAAAACATCCAATGCCGCCCGCCGTGCGACAGCACAAACGGGGCGAACACATGCCCGTGATCCCAGCCGCGCACGTCGATGAAGAAGCACGGTTCGTGCGTCTCCCACGTCACGAAATCGCGCGTCGTGGCATGGCCGAACCACACCTCGTTGCCCGGCAGGCAGCAACTGACCCCGGGCGTGCCCGCGATGTGATAAAGGTGCCACACACCGTCGACCTCGTGCAGGCAAAAATCCTTCAGGTAAAAACCCAGCGGCGCGTAACCGGCCTTGAGCCAATCCTCCTGATGCGACCGCTGCCGCGCCACCGCATCGCGGTAGCATTTGCCGTCCATGTTTTCGAAATTCATCGGGAGGAGTTTTCCGCTGATTACACAGATGGGCGCGGATGCGAATTGGCAGATTAATCCGCGTCTATCGGCGTAATCCGAGGGAAGGATTTCACCTTTGCCAGCGCTCGTTCAATGATGGGAACTTGGGAAACGGTGCGTGCGGTTCGACCTGATACCAAAACGCGGTCGAGGCCACGTCCTCGGTCAGCGGTTGGTAAATGTGGCCCGGCCACCAGCCGAGGGTTTGCACCGTGACGCGCAAATCGCGTTCAAAGCCGATGCTGTCCAGCACGTGCCAGCGGTAGAGCCCGAAATAGCGCGGCCCGTCCTTGCTGCCGGTGTGCGCGAGCGGCATGCCGACGAACGGGGTGTTGTAGGCTTCCTCGACGGTGTCGTGTTTCGGGTCCTTGTAGAAACCCCACGCTCCGCTGAAGTAGTCCTCGGTGCCATTGTCGCAAATGGTCGGAAACTCGCCGTCACCATCGAGGTAAAACTTCACCTCGCCTTCGCCCCACCAGCCGCGCGAGAGCGCCGTCCACGCCAGATACGTGCCGACGTAGACGCCGCGGCCCTTCACCCCGTCCAGTATGGTGTGCTCGGGCAGCTCGCGCGTGGTGAGACTGCGCCGCCACTGGGCGTGGAAATAAGCCGCCTCGGCCGGCACCTCGTGCAGCTTGTAGAGCACCTTGTAGGCGATGATTTTGACGTCATGCTTGTCCTCGTTGGTCAGCGTGATGCGCGCGTGCCGGCGGAACGGCATCTGCCAGTAGCAACTGCAACCACGATGCGGCGCCACCACGACGGGCAGCGAGTTCACCTGATGCGGCTGCGTGTCGAAGCCCATCGCGAAAAAATCCCCCAGCGGCGCCTCGACCGAAGGCGTCGCCTCCTGATCCCAATACATCCGCAGCACGAGCGTGCGAAACTGCTCCGCGCTGGCCGTGATCCAGAACTGGTTGATGCAACCCGGACCGGCGATGTCGGCCAGCGTCGCGGTCTCGCCCGCCTTGAGGCTGATGAACGGCCGCACCTTCCATCCGCGGCCGAGATGCATGGCCTGCGCACTGTGCGGCGTCATCGGATCGTCGGGATTCGGCTCCCATTTCGCCCCGCCGCCTTTTTCGCCGGTGGGATTCTCCGCGTTGATCATGCGGGTGACGGCGCCGCCTTGGTAAGGCAGCAGACCGAGCAGGTTCTGCATCGGGTTAGGAATCATGGCGGGTCAGTCGGTGAAGAGGATCTGGGTTTGCACAGCCTTGGCGGCGGTTTCGGGCAGATCGATAAGGGCCGGCAGGGGCGCAAGCAACCTCCCCGTGGCCGTGCACCGGTAACGCGCGGATCCGGCGGACGTGAATTGCGCCTGCGCCGGCAACGCCACCGGCTCGCCGCCGTCGTGGCCCAGCAGCAACGGTCCGTGCCCAAAGCGATGATACCCCGGCAGCCGCGCCGGGTTTTGCAGCGGCAGCACCTCGAGCCCGAGCGGAAACTCCGCCACGATCCCGTCACCGGCCGACAGCTCCACCGTGACCACGGCAAAACCGTTCGCCGCCGTCACGGGCAAAACAACGCCGTTGCAGGTGATGCGGAATTGGTCCGCCGGGCTCCACGATGGCGCAAAAAAGCGCAGCGTCTTCGGCCGCGTGAGCGTGGAGGCGGCGACCTGCAATTGCACCCGGCCAGCCAGCGGATAATCGCTTTGCTGCCGCAGCTCCACGCGTCCGTCGGCAAACTCCAGTTGCGCCGCGCCACCGAAGAAAAACGGCAGGGTGATTTCGTCCGCGTCGGTGAACCAGCCGAACTGCGCGGCGCGCACCAACCCCTCCGTCCCGCGCATGGAGCAACACCACGGCGCCTCGAAATACTCGTGCGGCGCGACCAGCAGCAGACCGCGCCCGCCGGTGCACAGGTCGCAACCGTAACCGCCGTTGGGCCGCTGCGCGTGGGCCAGCGCGTTGAAAAAGATCCGGTGCGCCTCCTCCAGATAGTCGGCTTCGCCCGTGGCCGACCAGAGCTGCACCACCAGCAGAAAGGCGTCCACGATCGCGCAGGGCTCCGTCCATTCCGGCCGGCCGAACCAGTTGAAATTGGCGTGATGTTCCGTCTCGGCCTGCGTGCGGTACAGCCGGTAACGCGTGCGCACCAGTTCGA
>JACFMR010000006.1:129058-139773 GCA_019455245.1 Opitutaceae bacterium | reverse complement strand
TAGGCCGGCCGCGGGTCCACGTCGCGCCACCAGCGCAGGATGCCGCGCAGCGTGGAGAGCGTCGAATGCGTCTGCGCGCTGTGCACCACCGGATCGAACCGGGCGTAGCGCGCGATCATGGTCTCGATCAGTTCGCGCAGGCCCGGCACCGGCTCCACCAAGTAAGCCTGGGTGAGCCCGTCGAGCGTGAAGAAACCCACCCCGACATCGGTGGAGAGACCGCGCCACGTCCCGCTCTCCCGCCGCATGGTCAGCCCCACGAGTTGGTTGTCACGCAGCGCCTCGTCGGGCTGGTCCGGATATTCCGCCCACAACGGTTGGGTGGGCAGCATCAGGTTGGTGAGCACCGAGCGCAGCATCGTCCGCACGCGCTCGTCGGGCCGCCAGCGCAGGTATTCGCTCAAAGCGCGCAGCAGCGCGTTGTGGCCGGCGACCTGGTTCTCATCCACCGTGCCGGGCGGCAGGATTTCACCGAGATAACCGCGGGCGTTGAAGGCCGACGGGAGCTTGGCGATGATCTCCGCCAGATGCGGCGCCTCCCGGCCGAGCACGCGCGCATACTCGACCAATCCCATCAGGCAGCGCCCCACCCAATCACCCGGCGCATCGCGCACGGTGAAGGCGGTCATCATCGCCTCATATTGAAACTCGGCGTCATGCAGCCGGCGGAAATTCAACTCCATGCGGCGGAGCAGATCGCCGGCCGGGGTCACGTGATCGATGGCAATGGGAACGGGCATGTGGGTGCACTAGCGATTGCCGGCGCAACGCCAAGCGGAAGCGCCATGAACATTCGCGCGCCGCGCCCGGAGGTTGCACCCGCGGGACTTTTGCCAATGTTGGCAAGCATGCCGTCAACGTCCGTCCATCCTGACATCGCGCTGCTCGACTGGGGCCGCACCGCCTACGCGGAGGCCCTGGCCCGGCAAACCGCGCTGGTGGACGACCGCCTGCGGGCGGCCTGCGGCGATACACTCGTGTTCACGGAGCACGAACCGGTGTTCACCGTCGGCCTGCGGACCGGCGCCGAGCAGCATCTGGTCTGGAATGAGGAGCAACTTTCCGCCGAGGGCATCACCGTGGCCAAAACCAACCGCGGCGGCGACATCACCTACCACGGACCGGGTCAGATCGTCGGCTACCCGATCGTCTCACTCGCCGCCCGCAAGGACCTGCACGCCTATCTGCGCTTCCTCGAACAGGTCCTGATCAACAGCGTCGGCGCCCTCGGACTCGCCGCCAGCCGCCGTCCCGGACTGACCGGCATCTGGCTCGGCACCCGCAAGGTCGCCGCCATCGGCGTCGCGGTGCGCCGTTGGGTGACGTATCACGGCTTCGCCCTCAACGTGAACGCCAACCTCGCGCACTTCGGCGGCATCATCCCCTGCGGCATCGCAGCCGACGCCGGCACCGTCACCTCCCTGCAGGCCGAGCTCGGCCGGCCGCTGGACCTCGCCGAGGTCAAGACCGTGCTGGCCCGGGAATTCCGCGACCTGTGGCCGGATTTCATCAACCGGCCGCCCGGCAGTAATCCGGATAATGCGGGCGTTCAGCCGACGTCCTGATGCAAAAAAATCCGTGTTCCGCCGTGTAATCCGTGGTTAACTCTGCTTTTCAACCTGCAATGGATACTTCGCGCAAACCCTCCTGGCTCCGGGCCAAGCTGCCCAGCGGCCCCGGCTATCACGCCGTGCGCCAGCTCGTCGACAACCACAAGCTGCACACCGTCTGCCAAAGCGCCCAATGCCCCAATCTCGGCGAATGTTGGTCCCGCGGCACCGCCACGGTCATGATCTTGGGCAACATCTGCACGCGCTCCTGCAACTTTTGCGCGATCCAGACCGGCCGCCCCACCGAGCTTGACCTCGGCGAGCCCGCCCGCGTGGCCGAGGCCGTCGCCACCATGGGGCTCAAACACTGCGTCATCACCTCGGTCGCCCGCGACGAACTGGCCGACGGCGGCGCCTCCGTCTGGGCCGCGACCATCCGCGCCATCCGGCACCGCAGCCCGCAAACCGCCATCGAGGTGCTCACGCCCGACTGGAAAGGCCGCCTGCACGACCTCGACACCGTGCTCGACGCCAAGCCCGACATCTTCAACCACAACCTCGAAACCGTGGAGCGTCTGCAGCGCCCCGTCCGCGTCCAGGCCCGTTACGACCGCTCGCGCTCGGTGCTTCGCCACGCCAAGAGCCGCGGTTTCACCACCAAGACCGGTATCATGCTCGGCCTCGGTGAGACCAAGGCGGAGATCGAGCAGACCCTGCGTGACATTGCCGCCGACCGCACCGACATCGTGACCATCGGCCAATATCTGCAGCCCACCCCGCAACACCTCAAGGTTGACCGCTGGGTGCACCCCGATGAATTTGCCCACTGGAAGGAATTCGGTCTGGGCATCGGTCTCGGCGTCGTCGAAAGCGGCGCGATGGTGCGCTCCAGCTACCACGCCGACGAGCAGTCGCAAAAATACACCGGCGTCGAACACCTGAACACCGCCAACGCCCTGGCCGGCGTTTGAGTCTGCGGGACCCGGGCGCGGCGGGTCCAAGGTTTTCCGTGGCGGATATTGCCGCCTCGCCTGTCATGAGGGATATGAGCCCTTGCGCACAGCTTTCCCTTCGCCGGATGCGCCCCGTCCTCGTGTTCCTCGCCGCCACCGCCGGCTTCGCGCTCACCGCCCAGCAGACGGCTCCGACGCCGCTCTATCGTTGGACGACGCTCGCCGGCCAGCCGACCACCGGCCACAAGGACGGCCCTGCCGCCGAGGCGCTTTTCGACGCGCCGCATGGCCTGGCCATCGATGCCAACGGCAATCTCTTCGTCGCCGACAACATCAACCACACGATCCGGAAGATTTCGTCGCAAGGCATGGTCACCACCATCGCCGGCAGCACCGGTGAAGCCGGCAGCACCGACGGCACGGGCAGTGCCGCGCGGTTCAATTTGCCCAAGGGCGTTGCCGTGGATCCGCAAGGCAACGTCTACGTCGCCGACTCCGGCAACCATGTCGTGCGCAAAATCACGCCCGATGGCGTCGTGACACGGTTGGCCGGTGCTCCGGGCATGGAGGGCTCGACGGATGGCACGGGCGACTTCGCGCGATTCGCCAATCCCGTGAGCATTTTCACCGATGCGACCGGCAACGTTTATGTCCAACAGCAGCACATGCGCCGCATTACTCCCGGCGGCACTGTGACCACGATCAATCTCACCGGAACGATAACGACTCCAGATGGGGCCATTGTCACGCTCATGGTCGATGGCCCCACCGCCGTGGATTCCCTCGGTTATATTTATTTCGTCGCCCGCGCCGTCGAGCCGGATGGCTCCTTGGGTACGACCAAGCGAATCGTCAAACGCGATGCGGCGGGCGCATTGTCGGTGCTCGCGAGTTCGGATCCCAACGACGGCAAACCGTACATTTCAACCAGCGTCAGCGAAGTCATCATGACCACCGATGAAGCCGGCAACCTCTACTTCGTCACCCAGCTTGTCTCCAGCATCTTCGAATACGCGCTCCACCGGATCAGCCCCGACGGCGTGCTGGTGCGTCTCCCGTGGAGCGGAGCCGCCCGCGGCGGCTATGGCGACTATCCATGGGGACTCGCCATCGGTGCCGACGGGAAAATATTCCACACGGCCCCAACGCTCGACGACGTTATTTTTCTCAACGAAGGCACCGACACCAGCATCTACGCCGGCACGCTCTGGTCCAATCACGGGGTCGATGGCGCGGGGGCGAACGCCAGTTTCTCAGACATCTCCGGCTTGGTCTACTCCGATGGCCGGCTGCTCGTGAGCGACAACTATTCCAACAACATCGTTCACCTTACCGGTGGAGCCAGTGTTCGAACCGTTTCACCGGACGGCGAGGTTTCAACCTTTTACACCGGTCCATCCCGCGAACGACCTTCGGCACGATCACTCCACGTTGCCGCACTCAATGCCGGTGACATCGCACTGGCCACCTATCACACCACCATGGACCTTGCCCGGATCGCGCCTGATAGCTCGGCCAGCCCGCTGCCGAAGGGCAATTTCAACGAGTTTGTTGCCATGGCTTCCGATTCCACCGGCCGATTGCTCGTCGCCGAAAGGCGCGCGCTGCATCGCCGGGAGCCCGACGGCACCTGGAGCCTGCTCGCCGGCAATCCCGGCCAACCGGCGGACATCATTGACGGCAACGCAAGCAACGCCCGCTTTGCAGGCATTGGCTGTCTCGCAGTGGCACCGAACGGCGACGCTTACGCTGTCGATCATCAGGAAATTCCACTCAGTCACGGCTCAACCAGCCGCATCGTGATGCGTCGGATTCAACCCAACGGCAATGTCACCACCCTCGAGAATCTCACCATCCCGGCCGGAGGTCCGCTCGACTTCGCAATCGATGACAAGGGTGATTTTATTCTCACCTGCGGCGACGACACCGTGCGATTGCTCACCGCCGGCGGCACCGAGTTCATCATCGGCGGAACCTCCGGGCAGCGCGGCGTGCGCGATGGCGACGGCCAGACCGCGCAATTCTACCGCCCCGACAGCATCACCACCGACGCCGAGAACAATGTCTTCGTCGCGGACAACGCCGGCGTGACCATCCGCAAAGGCGAGTTCCTCGGTTACAGCGCGATGATCTCGGAGCACCCCCAAAGCATCACCGTCAACGCCGGTGCAACCGCACAGTTCAGCGTCACCGCCAGCGGCACCCCCGCCCCCACCTATCAATGGCAGTTCAATGGCACCGCAATTGCCGGGGCGACGGGAAGCACCCTCACGCTCGGTAATGTCACAGGTGCCAACGCCGGCAGCTACACCGTGGTCGTCGGCAACGCCAACGGCAGCGTCACCAGCAACGCGGCGACCTTGAGCGTGATCACACCCAACCCGCCGCCCAATAACGGTGGCGGAAACAATCCCTCTCCGGCCAAGGGCGGCGGTGGCGGCGCACCTTCACTGTGGTTTGTCGGAGCGCTGGCCGCCTTGGGATTCGTCCGTCGTGTGCGAAAAAATCAGCGGGCTTAATTTCCGCAGCAACACTTGCGGCCGGCGCGGCACCACGCCAGCAACGCGGCCAGGGAAAATCCGAGGGCGTTGAGCGAGCCGTGCATCATCCGCATCCACGGCAGGTCCATCCAGGCCATGGTCGGCAAATAAACGCGGGCACTGTAAAGCACGGCCAGCAGCATGCCGGCCGCCAGGCAGACACCGGCGACTACCCACAGACCGCGCACCAGCGGATGCACGGCACGCTCGGCCACACCCAGCACCAGATGCTGCAAAGCCACCCCCAACCCGCCCAGGGCCAGGATCCACGCCGCGCCGAAATCCAACCAATGCGGTCCGCCCAATTGCAGGATGATCATGCTCAACGCCACCAGCGGCGCACCGATCAGGATCAACACGCTGGACCAGCGGGCCACCGGACAGGTCGGCCGGCGGGCCAGCACGAGGCTGGACAACACCGGCAGAATCAAACCAGCAAAGTGAAAATGCACCGCCGTGAGCAGCAGGGTGTGCGCATTCAGACCGAACGGACGCCAGCCCGCACGTTCCGCCAGCAACCAAAAACCGCCCACCGCCGCATACACCAGACCGAGGTCACGACAGAACAGTCCCAGCGGATGCAACCCGTGCCGCACGATGCGAATAATACCGTCCACCGCCATCACCAGCAGCAGGACCGCCCACGGCACCGTGCACACCAGTGCCAGCGGTCCGGCCGGCAGTAGAAATGCCGGTATGAGCAGCACGGCGGCCGGCAGTTGCAGTTGCAGGTCGAATTTCCAGAGGCGCGCGGCCCAGCCGGCATCGTCCAGATCCTTCGCCAGGCACCACGTCATCGGCATGAGCACCAAGGCCGCCAGCAACAGCAGCGCGGTGGTCCAGGTGCCATGGGAAAAAGTTGCGACCGTGAAGTAGGTGAAAGCGCACCAGCACACCGCGCCGATGCGCACTTTCAGGGGAATCGTCATATCGGGGTGCGACCAGCAAAGTCATTAACCGCCCGGAGTCGCGCAAATTTTTCACCCCGGCGACGATTTGCCCTGCAAACCGTTGGCACCGCCATCTCACCTTTTGCAGCTTGGCGTCGCACCAACAAACCGCTCAACCTCACGGCCATGAAAATCAGCATCTGGCTGCGGGGTCTGCTTCTGGGTTTGGCCTGGCCGGCACTGACCGGTGCGGCCGGCGAGTTGCTCTGGGGGCCGATGCTCGGCTACCGGGCGCACCGCGAAGTGTTCCTCTCGCTTGAGGTGAAGGATGCGCAAAACGTGACGCTCGAATACTGGCTCGCCGGCCAACCCGGGACCCGTCGCTCCCTCACCCAGGACCACCCGCCGGTCAATCCCGCCGGCGGACAGATCGTGCAGTTTCGCCCCGGCATGCTCGAGATGGGCGCCGAATACGAATACGCCCTGCGCATCGACGGCGAGCCCGTCACGGCCGGGGCCCCGATGAAATTCAAAACCACGACCCTCTGGGAATGGCGCACCCCGCCTCCCGATTTCTCCTTCCTCGTCGGCTCCTGCCTCTACATCAACGAACCACGCTACGACCGCCCCGGCGAGGGCTACGGCAAGACCCGCCGCACCCTCGAACTGGCCGCCGAGACCGGCGCCGACTTCATGGTCTGGCTCGGTGACAACTGGTATTACCGCGAGGTCGACTACAGCTCGGTCAGCGGCCTCTGGCATCGCGCCCAGCACGACCGCTCCATTCCGGAGATCCAAAAACTGCTCGGCGTGATGCACCACTACGCCATCTGGGACGACCACGACTACGGCCCCAACGACCCGAACTGGTCCTTCGAGTTCAAGGAAGAAACGCTGAATATCTTCAAACATTATTGGGGCAACCCCACCTATGGCGAACGCGACAATCCCGGCGTTTACACCAAGTGGTATTGGGGCGACGCGGCGTTCTTCCTGATGGACGACTATTTCTACCGGGATGACGCCCAGCTCAACCAGGACACGACCGACAAACGCATGTGGGGCCACCGCCAGCTCGAGTGGCTCAAGCAGTCGCTCCTCCAGGCCAAGGAGCAAAAGCACTACACCTTCAAGTTCATCGGCAACGGCACGCAGGTGCTCCAGACCGTCGTCAGCGGCTCCGGTCATCAGGATTACCAGCGCGAGCGCGAGGAACTCCTGCAGTTCATCATCGACAACAAGATCACCGGCGTTGTCTTCCTCACCGGCGACGTGCACCACAGCGGCATCTACCGCCGCCAGCTCGGTGCTGACGGCCCCTGGGTTTACGAAATCACCTCCTCTCCGCTCGCCGCCGGCTCATGGAAGGTCGAGAACAGCCCGAAATCCCGCGATCCGCTCGTGCTCCCGGAAACGCTCGTCGGCGACCAGAACTTCGTGCAGGTCCGCGTCTCCGGCGAGGGCGCCGACCGGGTGCTCATCGTCACCTGCACCGACAAGCAGGGCGTGCAACGCTTCGAGCACACCATCAAAGCCACCGACCTCGGCTACGTTCCCCCACGGCGCGCCCGCGCCAATTGAACGGACCGGCCACCGACCCGGCCCGATTTTCTGTCGTGAGTTTGCCACGGCATCGGTCACCATGAGGGCATGAACACCCGTCAGGAAATCGTGGAGAACTGGCTGCCGCGCTACACCGGCGTGCCGTTGGAGGAATTCGGCGACTACATCCTGCTGACCAATTTCGACCATTACGTGCGGCTGTTTGCACAGTGGCACCGCGTGCCGTTGCGCGGCAAGGACAAGCCCATGCCCAGCGCCACCGCGGGCGAGATCACCATCATCAACTTCGGCATGGGCAGCGCCACCGCGGCCACCATCATGGACCTGCTCAGCGCGATCGAGCCCAAGGCCGTGCTGTTCCTCGGCAAATGCGGCGGCATCAAACACCGCGCCGCCATCGGCGACCTCATCCTGCCGATCGCCGCCATCCGCGGCGAAGGTACCAGCAACGACTACTTTCCGCCCGAGGTGCCCGCGCTGCCGGCCTTCGCGTTGCAAAAGGCCATCTCCACCACCATCCGCGAACACTCGCGCGACTACTGGACCGGCACCGTTTACACCACCAACCGCCGCGTTTGGGAACACGACAAGGATTTCAAACAATACCTCACCAAGATCCGCGCCATGGCCGTCGACATGGAAACCGCGACCATTTTCATGACGGGCTTCTACAACGAAATCCCCACCGGCGCGCTGCTCCTTGTCTCCGACCAGCCCATGGTGCCCGAGGGCATCAAGACCGGCGAAAGTGACAAGAAGGTGGACGAGACCTTCGTCAGTTCGCACCTGCGCATCGGCATCGATTCGTTGAAGCAGCTCATCAACAAGGGCGTGACGGTGAAGCACCTGAAGTTCTGAACGCGGCAACCGCATGAACCTGCTGCCCCGTTTGCAATTGGCCGGCGCCGGTTTGCTGGCGATGCCCGAGCCCGCCCACGAGGGTTTCATCGCCGGCGGTTGGGAGGCCGCGCATGACATGGGCCGCTGGTGGGACGCCGCCCTGCGGCTGGAGGCAACGATTGGCTTTGCGATCCCGCGCGAGACCGAAACCACCGCACGGCGCAACCTCGCGCGGTTGACCGACAATCCCGACCGGCTGCTGTGCAACCGGCCCGACATCGCCTGCCTGCAGCCGAAGGCGAAACTCAATCCGCACAATTTCCGTGAAACCCTGCTGGCTTACAACGCCCTGATCCGTTGGCGGCAGGATCCCGACGCCCGGGCAGCCGCCCTGACCCTGGTCGCGGCCATGGATCGCGCGCTCCAACCGGATGGTCGACTCGATTGCACGCGGTTCGGTCTCTCGCAGCTGGTGCCCTTCACCCAAGATCCGTCGCACGCCCCCGGACCGGCCCATGCCTGGTTCGACTCCACCGGCACCAGCGGCCGGGCGCTCGAAGCCTTGGTCTGGCTGTATGAAGCCACCGGCGAACCGACCGTGCTCGCGCTGGCCACACGGATAGCGGAACACCACCTGCAGGCCACGGTGAATCCCGACGGCACCGTGCGCAACGAGATCACCGCGCCGCACAATGTCGGACACAATCATTCCTACCTCGGCACGTTGCGCGGGCTCTTGCTTTTCGGCCTGCTGACCGGCCGCCGGGAATTCGTGACCACCGTGGCGGCCACTTACCGCCGCGGGGTGCGCGGCATCATCGTCAAGGAATCGGGCTGGACCCCGCACGATCTGGGCAAAACGCGCTTTCCCAATCCGCACGGCGATCCCGTGGCCGATCCCGCCAGTGCCGGGGACTCCGCCCAAATCGCCCTCTGGCTCGCCCTGCGCACCGGTGCTGACGATTTGCTCGATGATGTCGAGCGCCTGGTGCGGGCCCGGTTGCTGCCCACGCAGCTGACCGACGAGGAAATCGCGCGGAACCCCGCGCAAGGATTCAAGGCCCGCGACCGCGGCGCCTGGCGCATCCATGGCGAGTGCCATGCGGAAAAAGGCTGCACGCCCGATGTGCATGCCGCGGTCATCCACACGCTCTGCGACATCCGGCAAAACGTCTGCAGCGCAACCCCGGGCGGTGTGCGCGTGAATTTGCACTTCGACACGGACAACGATTGGCTGCGGCTCACCTGCCATCGCGACACGAGCGCGCGAGTGCGCGTGGAATTGAAACGCACCACGCCGCTCGCGATCCGCCTGCCGGGCTGGGCGTCCGCCACCGGCGCACAACTCACCCTCAACAACCGGCCACAACCGCTGCAGCAGGCAGGTGTGTTCGTCCAGGCCGGCACCAAAGCGTTGCCGGCCGGCAGCGTGGTTGAACTGACTTTCGACCTGCCGGGCCGTACCAGTGAAGAGCAGATGCCATCCGGCCGCACCTACCGGTTCACCTGGCGGGGCGACGAAATCACCGGCATCGCCCCGCAGGACCAGCCGGTGCCGTTTTACCCCGCCGCAGGTTGATTCAACCGCGCACCGTCGGATGTGCCTGCAGGCGGTAGCGGCGCGGACTCAGGCCGAACCGTTTTCGGAAGAGCGCGTAAAAATGCGAGAGGTTGTTGAGTCCGCAATCGAGCATGATGTCCATGATCGGCCGGGAGGTTTCCGCCAGCTGCCGCGCGCTGTAATCCATGCGGGCCTGGTTGAGCAGATCGGTCGGAGTCTGCCCCAACCAACGCACCGTCGCACGCGCCACATGTGCCGGGGTACGGCCGGCCCGCCGGGACCACTCCAACGTGCCGCCCGCGAAGACCTCCGGTTTGTGAAGGTCACGCAACGCCCGCGCCAACCATTCCGGCACCGGCGTGCCGTGTTCGCTCACCGTCACCGTCGGCCGCAATTGCGGCAGATCCATCAGAAAACCGTCGAGGCTCAGGCGCGGGCGGCTCACGGTCGCCAACCGCTCGCTCCAGTGGTTGAGCAAAACCTGCGCGCGGGCATCGACCGTCCAGCTCCGGCGGGCCTCCGGCAGCTCAAACCAATCCGGTTCGGAGGCAAAGTAGCGCGTGCGAATCGCGTGCCAGCTGCGGCCGGGAAAGGCGACGTTGACGATGCGCAGGGGCGCGGCGTCGCTGCCGTTCACCCGATGCCGGTCATCGGGCCGGATGAGATGGAACGCACCCGGCGCGAGGGGATGCGTCCTGCCGTTCAGCCGGTGCTCACCCGCGCCGCGCAGCACCCAAAAAATCTCGTGGTAGTCGTGATCGTGGTAACGCGCGGCATTGTCCGCCACCAGATCGGTGCGGGCATAGTGGTAGGCCTCG
>JACFMR010000006.1:0-129048 GCA_019455245.1 Opitutaceae bacterium | reverse complement strand
AGGCGGAAACGGGCACAGGAGGCGGGCATGAGAGCAATTAAACACAATAAATTGCCGTTTTATGGCAAGATTTTGCCGTTATAAGCTGTTATAACACAAACCATGGTTGCTCCTACTTCCACCACCAACCCTCGCCACCGGCTCACGCCGGCCGAGGTCGAAATCTACAACCGCGAAGGTTACCACATCTTCCGCGACCAGCTGTTCCCGTCGGCCAAGTTCGAAGGCCTCAAGAACTGCTTTGAAAACATCCTCGACAATCTCGAGGCCGACGTGCGCCCCGAGTCCATGGACGTGCCGCACTTCCAGAACCCCGAGCTCTTCCAATGGCTTTTCGCCGACGAGGTGCTCGATCTGGTCGAGCCGATCATCGGACCGGACATCGCGCTGTTCTCCAGCCATTTCATCTGCAAGCCCAAGGGCAACGGCAAGCGCGTGCCCTGGCATGAGGATTCCCACTACTGGAAGACGATGATCACGCCCATGGAGGTCGTCACCGTCTGGCTCGCCATCGATCCGTCCACCAAGCTCAACGGCTGCATGCATGTCGTGCCGCACACGCACAACAGCGGCAAGCAGGGCTTCTCCGACTACGACGATCTGAAGCCCGGCGAAGCGGTGTTTGGCGACGAGATCAAGCCGTCCCAGCGCCATGCCGAGCGCGCCGTGGCGGTCGAGCTTGAGGCCGGCCAGTGCAGCCTGCACGACGGCCGCATCATCCACGGCAGCGCCCCCAACACCAGCGACATCCGCCGCTGCGGCTACACCATGCGTTACATGAGCAGCAAGGTGAAGCTGAACCAGGAGATGGTGGGCAACTACCACAACATCTACCTCGCCCGCGGCCGCGATCTCGGGGGCAACACCTACGGCGACCCGACCAAGGCGTATCCCGACATCGCCCGCTTCCGCGCCAAGCACGGTAAGAACGGCCACTGAGCCGCCACCGCCAAATCTTCAGGCGATCAAGGCGCGGACCACACGGTCCGCGCCTTTTTTATGACGCGGTGAAGCACCCTGCACACGACTTGACCGCGCAAAATTCACTTCACCACATCGAACCAGAACGGCGCAAAAACCTCGGTGCCGCCGATGTCGACCTGCGCCCAGCTGACATAGCGGCCGGCTTGCGGCACCGAGAGTTGGAACGTCAGCTCCGGGTGGCGGGGATCGGGACGAACCGCGAGGTCGCTTTGCAGCGGATGCATGTGGGCAAAACCCGTGCGCGCCTCGTCAAAAGCCACCACATGGGCAAACGCGCCCATGATTGGTTGCAACGGCACCTCGCCGCCATCGGGCCGGGTCACGCGCAAGGTCAGGTCGGTCATCTCTCCCGCCTTGATCCAACCGGTGGCGGGGGCGAATTCAAACCGATGCCCCGCCACCTCGGCCTGCCACGATGGCTGTTGCGCCGCCGCCACGATCTCGGCTGCCGCCGGCTCGCCGGACACCGCGACCTCGGTGTTGGCGTAGAGGCTGAGCCCGGTGGCCGCGGGCGTGAAATCGGCAAACACCCGGTAAACCCCGCCGTAACGCGGCGTGAATTGAAACGCCCACCGCCCGGGTTCGCGGGTGGGTTGCGGATGCACATGGTGGTAATCCAACAGGTGCGGATCGATCACGAGCAGGTGCAGCAGTTTGGTGTGCACCGTCAGCAGGTCGGCCGGTTCGATGGGTTTGCCGCTGGCCGTGGTCAGCGTGAGCGTGGCCTCCACCGGCTGGCCCGCCACCGGCGGCGCCGCGGTGGTCAGTTTCAGGCTGACCGGCGAGCGCACGTTGACCACCGGCAGGAACTGCGGCGCCAGCGGATCGCACATCTCGATGACATTCTCCCCCTCCACGCGGAAATCCATGTGGTTGAGGTTGGTGCCGGTGGGCATGAACCGGAAAAAAACATACAGCGCGATCGCCACGGCGGAAATGCGGGCGATGCGCCACCAGCGGCGGCGGGGATCGGACATGGCGGCGGCATTCATGGGCGACGCATCTTGGCGACGAAGTCCTTGGGCTCCCAAACGCTGCCGTCGGCCCGGTGCACGATGCGGCCGTTCTCGTCGATCAAGAGGGTGGTCAAGGTGTGCTGGATCATGTTGCCGTCGAATTCCGCGATGACCCCGAACTGGGTCAGCAGATCCTTGATCGCCCGCTCCGGTCCGGTGAGGAATGAAAAATTGCCGGTGTCGATGCCGCGCGCTTCGGCGTATTCGCGCAAGACCCCGGGGGTGTCGTATTCCGGATCCAACGTGATGGAGACGAGTTCCAGATTGACCACCCCGGCCTCCTTGGCGAGCCGCTGGGTTTCCATGAACTTCATCGTGGCCGCGGGGCACATTGTCGCCACCGGGCAACGCGTGTAGATGAAATTGAGCATGATCTGCTTGCCCCGGAAACGCGCGCTTTGCGCCACCTGGCCGGTCTGGTCGTAAAGGGCGAAATCCGGCAGGTTTTCTCCGACCTCGCGGTAGGCCCGGCGGCCGCGGATCATGGTGTCCTGCCGCAGGGCGTCCGCCCCGGCCCTGATGGTGGCATCCGCCACCTGGTCGTCCGGCCAGATGTTTTCCAGCCGGTAATCACCCGTGTCGCTCGGGATCATGTCGGCCCGGATGCGCTGGCCCTCGCGGGCATTGGCGATATCGCCGGAATTGACCAGAAACTCCATGGTCATTTCCGGCATGTAGTCCGGCACTTCCTCGTGGTGCACGATGAGCACCTTGCGCCCGGCATCGATGGCGAGAATCTCGCCGCGGATGGGGTAACGCTCTTCGGCCGGAATCGTCGCGGCGGCCTCCGGCTCGGTTCGCGTGCAGGCCGCGCCCCCGCCCAAAGCGAGCAGCACCAAGCCCCAAAGCATAACCCGGGAATTCATGGCACAACGGATTCGCCCGTCGGAAATAATTGTCAAAGGGTTTGCGGCGATTGCTGACCGGCTTTCTATCTGGGCGCTTCCTCCGGCCATGGGCTCGTCCTCGCACACACCTTCCGCCTCCTATTATCAACCGGCACTCGCTTGGTTTGCCGCGCTTGGCGGCGCGTGGGTTTATGTCCTCGTCACGCTGGGCGCGTTCACCACCAGCATCGGGGCCGGCATGGTTTTCCCCGACTGGCCGCTCTCCAACGGTTCCATCAATCCGCACGGCTGGCTCGTGGATGTGGCGATGTTTGCCGAACATTCCCACCGGTTGAGCGGCACGATCATGGGGCTGATCACCATCATCCTCGCGGTCTGGCTGTGGCGCAGGGAACCGCGGCGCTGGGTGCGCACCCTGGGCTGGTCCGCGCTGGGCATCGTCATCATCCAGGGCCTGATCGGCGGCAAACGCGTCTTGCTCGACTCCCTGGCCGTGCCGGGCTTCGACATGACGCTCGGCCAGATGCTGCGCATCCCGCACGGCATCCTTGCCCAGGTTTATGTGTGCATCCTCATCGCCCTCGGATTGGCCCTGAGCCGCACTTGGATCGAGCACAAGGCCCCCGTGAGCGCGGCCGTGCGCCGGGCCGGGCTCATCTGCGTCGGCCTGCTGCTCGTGCAACTCACCATCGCCGCCACCATGCGCCACAACTTCGCCGGCCTGGCCATCCCCACCTTCCCCTTCTCCACGCCGGACGGCCACCTGCTGCCGTCCGCCTGGGATTACCGCGTGACCCTCAACTTCGCCCACCGGCTCATGGCCGTCGTGCTGACCGTGGCCTTGGTCTGGTTCGCGGTGAAGATATGGACGGACAAGGGCGCTTCCCACCTCATGCGCTCCGGGGCCGCGGTCATGGTGGGGCTGCTCGGGCTGCAGATTCTGCTGGGCGCCTATGTCATCTGGCACCAGCGCAACCCCGAGGTGACCACCGGCCACGTCGTGTGCGGCGCCCTGTTGCTGGCCACCACTTTCGGGCTGACCTGGCTCGCGTATCGCGATGTGATCGAAGCCCGAAAATCCAGCGTATGACCATCGCCCCGTCCAAGCCGACCTTCGGCGACTATTTCGAACTGACCAAACCGCGGCTGAGCCTGCTCTCGGTGCTCACCACCTTGGTGGGTTATGTGACCGCCCGGCCGCCGTGGATTCCCGGTGAGTTTGTTTCCCTCATGATTGCCACCTGTCTCGCCGCCGGCGGCGTGGCCACGCTCAACCAGTGGCTGGAGGCCGACACCGACGCCCGCATGCGCCGCACCGCCGATCGGCCGATTCCCACCGGCAAGGTGCCCACCGGATCGGCCTTTGTGCTGGGCATGCTCATGTGCAGCGTCGCCCTCGGGCTGATGTTCATCAAGGTCAACGGCCTCGCCACGCTCTTCACCCTGCTGACGATTTTCTCCTACGTGGGCTGGTATACGCCGGCCAAGCGCTGGTCGCGCTGGTCCACGGAAATCGGGGCGCTGGCCGGGGCGTTTCCACCACTCATCGGCTGGTCGGCGGCCGAGGGCGGGGTCTCGGCCCTGGGTTGGATCCTGTTCGGCGTGCTGTTCTTCTGGCAGATGCCGCACTTCATGGCGATTGCCTGGTATTATCGCCACGATTACGCCGCGGTGCATTTCCCCATGCTGCCGGTGCGGGATGAGAAGGGCGGCAAGGTCGCGGCGTGGTCCTTCGTCAACACCCTGCTGCTCTTCGTCGTCAGCCTGCTGCCCACCTTCCTCGGTCTCGCGAGCATCTGGTATCTGCTGGCCGCGGCGGCCGCGGGTGCCTGGTTCCTGTGGCGCGCTTTCGTGTTTCTTAAGCCCGAGGGACGGGACCGGGCGGCGCGCAGCCTGTTTTTCGCCTCGATCATCTACCTGCCCATCACGCTTTGCGCCCTGGTCGCCGACCGCGCGTTTAACGCCTCATGAACCTGCACGACATCCCCGCCCTCAACGCCGGACTCAACGCCCTCTCGACGGTTCTGCTCACCGCCGGGTTCATCAACATCCGGCGCGGCAACCGCGAAGCCCACCGCAAATGCATGCTGGGGGCCGGCGGCGTCTCCGCGGTCTTCCTCGTCGGTTATGTGGCGCACAAGATCATGGTGCAGGGCGTGCACACGCCTTTCGGCGGCGAGGGCGCGATCCGGACGGTGTATTACGTGATGCTCCTCACCCACATCGTCCTCGCCATCGCCATCGCCTACCTTGTGCCCCGCACCTTCCTGCTGGCCATCAAGGGCGAGTTCGAGCGCCACAAGGCCTGGGCGCGATGGACCTTCCCCATCTGGTATTATGTGTCGATCACCGGCGTACTGGTTTATTTCTTCCTCTACCAGTGGTGGCCGGCGGCGCGTTGAAACAAAAAAGCCGGGCGAAAACGCCCGGCTAGGATGGAAGCGGGAATAGTCCGGCGGCCTTACTTGACGATGATCACGCCCTTCATTCCGACCTGAAAATGGGCCGGGAAGGAGCAAAGGTAGGGATATTCGCCGGGCTCGGTGAACTTGAGCGTCACCGAATCGGCCTCCTTCGGCCCCAGCATCTTGGTATGCGCGATCACCTGATCCGCCAGGGACGGCGGGATGTGCTCGGCCCCGGCCGCGGGCGCGGCCGCCGCGACGGAGAAGGCCGCGGCATCGGAGCCGGCCTTCAACACCACGAAATTATGGCCCATGGCCTGTTTGGGCATGGTGCCGACGTTGGTCAGCGTAACCTTAAATTCCTCGCCCACCTTGGCTTCGATGGTGTTGAGGTTGTATTTCATGGCATCGTTGCCCGTCAGTTGGACAACGCGCGGGCCGGAGGCCGCCGCGGGTGCGGCAACCGCCTTGGAGTCTTCGGTCTTGGAACAACCGGCTGCCAGCAGGGCAACCAGGGCGATGGCAAGTAGGGATTTCAGGTTCATAACAGTTTAAAATGAAAAAGAATGCGTGGAAACGCAAAGACCAAAATGTTTTGAACGCAGATTCAAAGTCGGCCCTAATGGCTGTTTTTTCCCAATTAATAGTTTTCCGGTTGGGTTTGCCTCGGGACGCAAGGAAACCCCAAAGTCTATTTGATTATGGCTTGAAATAGCCGCGGCTTCGCAAACTCTCTTGCGCCTTGGCGGGAAATTTGCCGCCTTCTCCACACCACGACAGCACCCATGCGATTGTCTTCTTTTCTTTCCCAGTCCGCCCGATGGGGCCGGGCCGCCCTTGCGTTGGGCGGCACTTTGCTTTTGACGGGCTGCAATCTCAATTTCTGGCGCATGGACGGCCACCAGTCGACGATCCAAGTCGACGGTCCCGTCGCCAGATCACAACTGGAGGTGTTTTACGTCACCTGCTGGGTCACCCTCGTGATCTTTGTCCTCGTCGGCGCGGTACTCGCCTACGCCACGTTGAAGTTCAAAGCCCGCACCGCGGACGACGAGCACGCCGAGCCGCCGGAGCAAAGCCACGGCAATCCGCTGATCGAGCTCTCGCTCATCGGTCTGTCCATTCTGGCCCTGGTCTTCATCGCCGTGCCCACGCTCAAGGCCATCTGGTTCACCTATGACGTGCCCGAGGAACAGCGTGACAACGCCTACGAAGTCACCGCCATCGGCTACCAATGGTGGTTCAAGTTCGAATACCCCAACGAGCAGATCGACGGCGTCGGCCCGCTCGTCACCGCCAACGAGCTCGTCATCCCCGCGGGCCGTCCCGTGCGCGTCAACCTCCGCACCGTGGACGTCATTCACTCCTTCTGGGTACCGAAGCTTGCCGGCAAGGTCGACATGATCCCCAACCGCGGCAACCACCTTTGGCTGCAGGCCGACGAGCCCGGCTACTTCTGGGGCCAGTGCGCGGAATACTGCGGTGACTCCCATGCGGTGATGCGCTTCCGCGTCATCGCCCTCAACGAGGCTGATTTCGCCGACTGGCTGAGCCGGGAAAAAGCCCCCGCCCGCACCCTGACCCAAACCGCCGCCGCCGGCGAGGCCCCGAAAATCCAGTTCGCCTCCTTCAAGCGCAATGAGTACGGCTTCTCCGAAAAGTGGGACGCCAACGCCGCGGTTCCGCCCCTCAATCACTGGAAGCAGCAGCAGTTCCCCCTGCAAAACGAGGACGCTGCGCTGATCGCCACCGGCCGCCGCCTCTTCACCGAGAAAACCTGTGCCGGCTGTCACACCGTGCGCGGCCACGAGGGTCTCGGTATCACCGGCCCGGACCTGACGCATATCGGCGCCCGTACCACCATCGCCGCCGGCCTGCTCGAAAACAATCCTGAGCAGATGGCCCGTTGGCTGTTGCATCCCGATGCCGTCAAACCCGGCAACAAGATGTACACCACCGGTTACATCCCCAACAACATCACGCTAACCCAGGACGAAGTCAGCGCCTTGGTCGCCTATCTCGAGAGCCTCAAATAATCCATCATGGAAGCGACGTCCAAATCTCACTTCATCAGCCACGGGGAAACGGCGGCCACCAAGGCCTCGGTCTTCTGGCGCCCGACCGCCAAGACCGGCCTCATGAGCTGGCTCACCACGGTGGACCACAAGCGCATCGGCTTCCTCTACGGGGTGTTCGCACTGTTTTTCTTCCTCGTCGGCGGCGTGGAGGCGCTCCTCATCCGCCTGCAGCTCGCGGTGCCGAACAACGACGTGCTCACGGCCCAGCAGTACAACGAGATGTTCACGATGCACGGCACGACGATGATCTTCCTCGCCGTCATGCCGTTGTCCGCCGCGTTCTTCAACTACATCATGCCGCTGCAGATCGGCGCGCGCGACGTCGCCTTCCCCCGGCTCAACGCCTTCTCGCTGTGGACTTTCGTGGCGGGCGCGATCGTGATCAACATCGGCTGGTTCATCCCCGACGGCGTACCCGACGGCGGCTGGTTCGGCTACGCGCCGCTCACTTCCAAGACTTTCAGCCCCGACCACTCCATCGACATGTGGGTCATGGGCCTGCAGCTGCTCGGCGTCGCCTCCATCGCCGCCTCCCTGAACTTCATCGTCACCATCATCAACATGCGCGCTCCGGGCATGACGATGATGCGCCTGCCGGTGTTCACCTGGATGACGCTGATCACCGCCTTCCTCATCGTCCTCTCCTTCCCGGCGATCACCATCGCGCTGGTCGAACTGATGATGGACCGCCTGTTCGGCACCAACTTCTTCGAGGTGTCCAACGGCGGCATGCCCATCCTCTGGCAGCACCTCTTCTGGGTCTTCGGCCATCCCGAGGTTTACATCCTGATCCTGCCGGCCATGGGCATCGTCTCTGAAATTCTGCCCACGTTCTCCCGCAAGCCGCTGTTCGGCTACCCGATCGTGGTGTTTTCGGGTGCAACCATCGGCTTCCTCGGTTTCGCCGTCTGGAGCCACCACATGTTCACCACCGGCATGGGGACCGTCGCCACCGCCGCCTTCGCCCTCGCCACCATGGCCATCGCCGTGCCGACCGGCGTCAAGATCTTCAACTGGATCGGCACCATCTGGGGCGGCCACCTGCAGATGCGCACGCCCATGATGTTTGCCCTCGGCTTCATCTGGATGTTCATGATGGGCGGCTTCTCCGGCGTCATGCACGCCGCCGCCCCCGCCGACGCCCAGCAGCAGGACAGCTACTTCGTCATCGCCCACTTCCACTACGTGCTGATCGGCGGCTCGCTCTTCGCCCTGCTCGCCGGCATCCATTACTGGTTCCCGCTCATGTTCGGCCGCAAGGTCAGCGAGTTCTGGGGCAAGCTCTCCTTCTGGGTGATCTTCATCGGCTTCAATGCCACCTTCTTCCCGATGCACTTCCTCGGGTTGAACGGCATGCCCCGCCGCACCTTCACCTACGACGCCAACCTCGGTTGGAACACCCCCAACCTGCTCGCCACCATCGGCGCCTTCATCCTCGGCATCGGCGTGGCCATCTACTTCGCGGTGATGATCTACACCTACTTCAAGGGCGAGAAGGTTCGCCGCGATCCCTGGGACGGCCGCACCTTGGAATGGTCGATCCCCAACCCCCCGCCGGATTACAATTTCGCCGTCACTCCCACCGTGCACGCCCGCGACGCCTTCTGGTACGAGAAGCACCACAAGGAGGAGATCGTCCGCGAGCAGGCCGCCCACGCCCGGGAGGAGGAGTCGCACGGCGGCATCCACATGCCCTTCCAATCGATTTACCCCCTCGTCACCAGCATTGGCATCCTCATCGGCGGCATCGGCGTCTCCGTGGTGGAGCCCGGCTACAAGCTGGCCGTCGCTCTGATCGGCGGCGTCATCATGCTCGCCGGCATCTTCTTCTGGGCCCACGAGGGCAACGAAGGCTATCACCTTCACGTTGACGGGGAGGATCACAAGTCATGAGCAGCACCGCGGCCACCACCATTGATCATCACCACGATCACACGACGACAACGGGCATTCCGAACAAGAAACTGCTCATGTGGGCGTTTCTGGCTTCGGACTGCATGTTCTTCGGCTGCCTGATCGCCACGCATCTGATCTACCGGCTCCACCCGCCCCCGGGCGCGCCGCATCCCAAGGACATCTTTTCGATCGAGCTCACCTCGTTCTCCACCTTCATCCTGCTGATGTCGTCGCTCATGATGGCGCTGGCGGTCAATGCCATCCAGAAGAACAACCTCAAGAGCATGCGCTGGTCGCTGCTGACCACGGTGTTCTTCGGTGCGATCTTCCTCGGCTGCCAGGTTTATGAGTTCGAACACTTCGTGCACGCGAAGAACCTGACCATCACCAACAGCATCCTCGGCACCACCTTCTACACCCTGACCGGCACCCACGGCACCCACGTGGCCATCGGCGTGTTCTGGCTGATCATCATGTATGTCCGCTCCTTCCAACCCGCCACCCCCCGGGCCGACCGGGGCTGGTTTTGGCGCGGGTTGCTGCACATCGCCGCCATCTGCGGCGTGGTGCTGTTCGCCATGTTTGCGGTCATCAACCTCGCCCACCTGCTGCTCGCCGGCGAAACCGTCGGGACCTTCTTCGCCCAGAACTACGTCCACTTGATCGGTCTCGTGGTCAGCACCGGCCTGTGCCTGCAACTCGCACGGCCGCGCGGCCCCGTCGCCTTCGGCGAGGCCAACGCCATTGATGTCGAATCCATGGGGCTTTACTGGCACTTCGTCGACATCGTGTGGATCGTGATCTTCACCGTCGTCTATCTCCTCGAATACCTCTGATTCCCACCATGAGCGCTCCCTCCGCTTCCGTCGCCCACCACGGAGCCGACGACAACAAGTTCCAAATCTACGTGGAGATTGCCATGCTCCTCGCCGTCATCACCGGCATCGAGATCGTGGCCATCTTCCTGCCCTTCGCCAAGTGGCTCGTCGTGACCACGCTGATCGTGCTCTCGGCGGTAAAGTTCCTGTTCGTCATTTTCTACTTCATGCACCTGCGCTGGGACAAGGCCTTCTGCACCATCCTGTTCTTCATCGGCATGGTGCTGGCCGGCGGCACGATGTGGGCGTTGCTGCTCATCTTCGGGGTGAACGACAGCATCCCGCTGACCTCGCAGATGTAGCCGGAACGGGCGGATATCCTCCGCCCCGGCTTGAAGTCGTCCTATTCTCTCCCCCATTTTGCAGGCGGCCTCCGGGCCGCCTTTTTTCTTATCATGATCAACTGGAGCCATTGGCACAACGAACCCTACCTGATCGGCGGGCTGATCTTCCTGGGCTGGCTCTTCGCCCTCCTCGCCGGACCGTTGCGCGACCGGCTGGCTCCCGGCGAACCGTATCCGCGCGGGCACGCGATCCGGTTCTACACGGCCTTGGTCCTGTTCTACCTCGCGGTCGGTTCGCCGCTCGACCAGATGGGCGAGCGCTTCCTGTTCAGCGCCCACATGGTGCAGCACGCCTTGCTCATGTATCCGGTCGCCATCCTCTTTTTACTCGGCCTGCCCCACTGGATGGTCGATGCGCTGCTGGGCCGGCCGCAATTGCGCACCTTGGGCCGTATCCTCAGTCATCCCATTGTGGCCGGACTCATCTACGTGCTCACGGTCAGTGTCTGGCACGCCCCGGTGCTGTATGAATGGGCGTTGCAGGACAAACTCGTGCACGTGCTGGAACACGTGATGTTCTTCGGTGCTTCGCTGTTTTACTGGTGGACCCAGTGCAGCCCTTCCCGGGCCTTTCCGCGCCGCGCCCATGCCACCCAGATGCTGCTGCAACTCGGCGTGGTGATCGGGCTCACCCCGCTCTTTGCCTACATCACGTTTTCCAGCGACATCCTCTACCCGACCTACGAGTTCGCTCCCCGGCTTTTCAATTCGCTGGATCCCGGCAACGACCAGCTCCTCGCCGGCGTGATCATGAAAATCGGCGGCATGTTCGCCGCCCTCGGCGCCGTCGGGGTGGCTTTCTATCACTGGTTTCGCCAGACCGAGAGCACGCCCGGGCAAGCCTGATCATCACATCAACGCCCCGCCGTGCCCCAACGGCGGTGCAGCAGCCGCTCCCACGGGGAAAACAGCGCTTTGTCCGCCAGCAGCCCGATGACGATGATGACCGCCATCACGCCGATGACCTGCTCCATGGCGTTGAGCTCGCGCCCGTAATGCAGCAGGTGGCCCAGGCCGAATCCACTGAGCACGGTCACATAGATCTCTGCGGCCATCAACGACCGCCAGGCAAAGGCCCAGCCCTGTTTCATGCCGCTCACCACGAATGGCAGCGCCGCCGGCAGCAACACATGCAGCCAGGTGTGCAGACCGCTCGAACCCATGGTCACCGCCGCCCGGGCGTAGATGGGCGGCACGTTGCGCACGCCGTTTTCGGTCGCGATGATCGCCGACCACACCGTACCCATGATGACCACAAAGAACATGGCCGTCTCGGTCTGGCCAAACCACAGCAGTGCCAGCGGCACCCAGCAGACACTGGGCAGCGTCTGCAAGCCCAGCGCCAGCAACCCGAGCGTGTCGCGCAACAAACGGAAACGTGCGGTCAACAACCCCAAGGGGAGACCGAGCGCGATGCCGCAGACATAGCCGGCCAGCAGGCGGCGCATGGTCACCCAGGCCGATTCGACCAGGGCCCCGTCACGTAACGCGCCCGTCAGGTAATCGGCCACGCTCAGCGGCGACGGCAGCAGCACCGCCGACCACACCCCCGCTCGCACCAAAACCTCCCAGACTCCCAGGAATCCGGCGAACACTGCCAGCGTTATGATCCAGCGCTTCATGATGCCACCTCCGCTTCATGGTCCGTGTAGTTCTTCAACGTGGCGGTGATGCGCGTGGCGTAGCGTGCGAGTTCCACGCTGTTGATGTCGCGCGGCCGGGGCAGCTCGATGACGAACTCCTCCCGGATGCGTCCCGGATGGGGTGAAAACAGCACCACACGATCCCCCAGGCAGACCGCTTCGCGCACATTGTGTGTCACAAAGACGATGGTCTTGCGATGCTCCGCCCAAATGCGCTGCAAATCGCCGTAAAGCTGTTCGCGGGTCAGCGCATCAAGCGCGGCGAACGGTTCGTCCATCAACAGCACCCGCGGATTCGGGGCCAGCGCCCGGGCCAGCGCCACCCGCTGCTTCATCCCCCCGGACAATTCGTGGATGTAGGCCCGTTCGCATTTTTCCAAGCCGACCAGCCGCAGGTAATGCCGCGCCACCGCCACGCATTCCGCCGCCGTCAGCCCGGGCTTGAGCTTGAGCCCGAACAACACGTTGCCGAGCACATCCAGCCACGGAAACAGGGCCGATTCCTGAAACATCATCATGCGGTCCCGGCCCGGCCCGGTGATCCGGGCCCCGTCGTTGAACACCGCGCCGGCATCGAGGCCTTCCAGTCCGGCGATGAGGTTGAGCAGGGTCGTCTTGCCACAGCCACTCGGCCCCACCAGGCACACGAACTCCCCTTCCCCAATCTCCAAGGATACATGGTCCAGCGCGTGGACTTGCCGTGCCCCGGACGCAAAGCGCTTGGTCACGTCGCGCACCGACAATTTTGCCGGCGCCGGATTGAGCAGTTCGGTGACCAGGGTCATGGCAGTTCGGGGAACATGCGATCAAGCGGAATGGCGTTGCGGAGAAATCCGACACCGCGGGCGTCATCGACAAAGCTCTGCAGCTGCGCCGGTGTGAGGGCGCCCGTAAACCGGATACGCGGCCAGGCCCTCGCCACCAAGTCGGCGGGCATTGCACGATGCACCGCCCGGGTGATGCCGGCTCCCACCTGCTCGCGTGCAGCCTCGGGATGGGCGTTGATCCAAGCCGTCAGTTCGAGGTGGGCCGCCTTGAAGCGGCGGGCAATTTCGGGCTGTGACCGGAGAAACTTTTCACTGGAGACCAGCAACGTGGTGACCGCATCCGGTTCCTCCATGAAGAGACTGGCTCCGGCTTCCAACTCCAGGCGCGAGACCCAGGGCTCCACCGTCCACACCGCATCGAGCTTGCCGGTCCGCAGCAGGTTCAGCTGATCCGGATTCGCCGTGGGCACCACAAACACGTCACCGCCGGTCATGGTCACGTGGTAACCTTGTTTTTTCAACCAAGCCCGGGCGGCGACATCCTGGGTGTTGCCAAACTGCGGCGTACCCACCCGGCGCCCCTTGAAATCGGCCGGCTTGGTGATGCCGCTTTCCCCGCCCACCAGCAATGCGGCCCCGCCCAACGCCGCCCCGGCCAACACCCGGATTTCATCGCCACGCGACCGGATATAGGCGTTGAGCGCCGGGTTGGGTCCCACATAGGTGAGATCAATGGAACCCGCCAAAATGGCTTCCATCGCGCTGGGACCGGCGTTGAAGGCAAACCACTGCACGGTCAAGCCGTCGCCCAGGCGCTGCTCAAACCAACCTTCGCCGCGGGCGGTGGTGTCGAAGCCGATCACCCCTTGGGCGTGGGTGATGTTGGGGAAAAAGCCGACGCGGACGACCAGATCCTTGGCGGCGAGCGCTGTGGCCAGCACGGTAGAAAGGGCAAACAGCAACAGATAATGTTTCATGACAGGTTTCGGTTGGCGGTTAGAATGCGACTTGGAGACGGGTGATCAGAACGGTTTCCTCCTCGGACAGAAGTGTGCCGGCTACAGGTGTGGCGCCCGGATGGAGCGCGAAATCACTGCGAAAGATGTCGATGCTGGTACGGACCGCTGGCGAAAGGTACCAATTGAGACCCAACCCGCCAGAAATGACGCGCGTGGCGCCGGTCGCAGGATCGGCCAGGGACGCAGGGCCGCCGGTGAAAACCGCATCATCGACATCCAATCCGGAAACCCGCGCGACCAGTTCAATTGCGCCCCAAGTGCCGGCCGCGGGATCAAAGCGCGTGCGCGGCGTCACCCCGCGAAACGATGCCGACTCACCGGTCAGCACCCAGCCGAGCGACAGATTCCAACCGGTGTTCCGGATGGTACGGACCGGCGAAGTGCCGTTCGTCAAATCGATCGTTGAAACCACATATTCCGCGAGGAAGCCAAAAGGCCCGGCGTAATAATAGGCCTGCGGCGAATACACGAAACCGTCGCCGTCAGCCACCGTGGAGCCGCGGTAAGCAAAGAAACTTTGCTGCCCGTCGGTGCGATAACCCGAAGTCCGGCCCGAAGCCGTGACGTAGCGCCCGGCACTGGCGCCCAAGCCAAGACCAAGACCCTGCCATGACGATTCCTTGTTGCCCGCGAAAGGATGGGCGAACAGGCGCGCCGCCACGGTTTTGCCGTCGTTGAAATCGGCGCCGTTGTTGGAACTGCCGCCGTCTGGTTGCCCGTTGAACACCCCGAACGCATAATCCAATCGGTCCTCCAGCACCGTCCCTTCCCATTGCACGCCGACATCGCGATTGGGCGTGAGCGCCGTGGCCACCGAGCGCTCGGCAAAGAAGGCGCTCGAATCCGACTGCAGTTGCTCCAGCCCGACCGGCACCTTGAACTTGCCGGCTTTGATCCGGCTGCCGGCCGTCACGGGGATCGTGACATTGGCATCGAGCAGTGCCGGCGAACCGCCGCCAAACTCCGGCACCAGCTGATAGGTGAAGTTCCGGTTGAAACGTCCCTCAAAAATCAAGCGGGCTCGTCGCAGGATGAAGCTGTCGTGCGTATTGTCGGCACCTTGCAGATACCACCGGGAGTCAGCTTGCACGAGGCCGCGCAGGCGCAGGCTGTTGGCGCCGTCACCCGAGGCAATCTCGATGCGGCCGTCGGTCGCGGTTAGCTTGGGCTGGGTCTTCGTCCCGGCGGCAGCGGCCTCGTCCTTGAGTTCCTGTTTGCGCTCGAGCACGCGGAGTTTTTCGTCGAGCAGACGGATCTGCTCGCGCAGGGCCTCAATCTCGTTGGTTGATGCGGTTTGCGCCGGCAGGGTCGGCACGCCGATGAACAGCGCCACCGCCAGCAGGCCGGTGCGGATGGAATATAAGTTCCTCATAGGAAGGGAGGGTTGTCTTCGAATGCATGGGAACTTCCCGTGGTCGGGTCAGTTTTCGGTTTTGGATTTGGTTTGGCTTCAGTCCTCCGGTGGTGACCGGTAGGAAAATCAGTCCTCAGCCGCGGTGCGCTGGCCGGAGATGCGGGTTTTTTCAGTCCGTTCGATCTGGGTCACCCGCCCATCATGCACGATGAGCTGGACCACGCCGTAACGCAGACTTTCAACTTTTTCGCGCACGATGTGCAGCCATTCCGGTGGCGCGGCCCCGAGGGTATCGGTAATCTGGGTGTTCATATCGAGTAGTCTCCCAAGAGTTGGTTTACCACGCCTTCAGTCGGGCTGAGGCGGGGCGAGGTGGACCGTTTGCGTGCAGCCGGCGCAGTCGTGCGTTTCCCCGGTGCGCTGAACGGCAACGCCACGCCATCGCGTTTCATTTTGCGCGTCGTCACGTCGATGACATCCGCCAGGGTGTAGCGGTCGAGGATGCCGGCGATGGCGTTGCGCACATCGAGCATCAGCATGCGCAGCCCGCAATGCTCCTCGTCCGGGCAGCTGCAAGGGCAGTAGGCGGTCTGGGATACGCAACCGATGGGCGCAAGGGGACCGTCGATGGCACGAACCACGCTCCCGATGAATATCGACCTGGGATCAACCGACAGACGGTAGCCGCCAAATTTGCCCCGATGGCTCTGCACCCAGCCCGCCGCCCTCAGCTCCTGCAAAATCTGCTCCAAAAACTTGACGGGCATCTGCTCATTTAACGCCAGTTCCGAGACTTGCACCAGTTCGCGCCCCACCTCGGCAGCAATGCCGAGGTTGATCAATGAGCGCAGCGCGTATTCGCCTCGTTTCGACAGTTTCATAGCGGGTTTTTTTAATGTAGATTAAAATGGTATGATTTAGACAAGCGCTTTTTTCCGCTTTTTTCATGCCTATCTTTAACCTTTTCGGCGCAGTGATTTAGAATGACACTTTTCGGAAATGACTTGGGAAATCGCCTTTGTATTCGCTCTGCTGGTCATCGCACTGGCGTGCTTCGTATGGGAAAAATTCCCGCCCGATCTTACGGCGATGGGTCTGCTGGTCATCATTGTCGCCACCGGCTTGTTGCCGATAGAAAAGGCCTATTCAGTGTTTGCCAACCCGGCCCCGCTGGTGGTGGGGGCGATGTTTGTGCTGAGTGCGGCGCTGGTGAAATGCGGTGTGGTGGATCGCATTTCCGCCATGATCGAGGGCTCCGCGAAACTGCCCTACGCGATCGTTTTGCTGGTGCTGATTTTCTTCGTCGCGGGCATATCGGCCTTCGTCAACAACACGCCGGTCGTCGTGGTGTTTCTGCCCGTCGTGTTGAGCCTGGCGCGCCGGATGAATCTGGCGCCCTCCAAGTTTCTGATTCCGCTTTCCTATGCTGCGGTACTGGGCGGCACCTGCACGCTCGTGGGCACCAGCACCAATCTCGTGGTCAACGGCATCATCACCGCCAAGGGCCTGCCGGGCTTCAGCATGTTTGAGTTGGGCTGGCTGGGCGTCCCGGCCACCGTCCTCGGCGCCATCTACCTTTCCGCTTTCGGCAAACGTCTGCTGCCGGTCCGCGAGATGCTGACCTCCATCCTGTCGGAGGAGGAACGGCGCGAATACATCACCGAGGCCTTCGTGCAAGCGGGTTCTCCCGTGCTGGGCAAGACCATGGTCGAAGCCGGCTTCACCCGCCAGCGCGGCGTACGCGTGCTCGAAATCGTACGCGACGGCATTGCGCTTTATCTCGACCCCAAAACGGTGCGCCTCAAGGCCGGTGACCGGCTGATTCTCTCCTGCCGGCCCAAGGGCATCGCGCATACGCGGCAGATGCAGGGCATCGACCTCGTCGCCGAGCTCAACCTGGGCGTGGAGCAAATCGCCGCGCACGAAGGTTCGCTGGTGGAGGCCGTGGTCACGCCGCATTCGGCGCTGTTGGGACACACGGTGCGCGAGGTGAATTTCCGCCAGCGTTACCGCATGGTGGTGCTGGCGTTGCACCGCAAGGGCAAGAATGTGCGCGAGCAGATCGAGACACTGCCGATCGAGGCCGGCGACGTGCTTCTGATGATGGGCACCGACCAGGCCATCGACGCCCTGCGCAACAACAGCGACTTCATGTTTTTCGACCGCGCCCGCGTGCCCACCAAACCGCAGACCGGCCGCGTGCTGTTTGTGGTCGGCGTGATCGCCGCCGTGATCACGGCATCCGCCCTCAACTGGGCTCCGATCGAGATCGGCGCCCTGGCCGGCTGCGTGGTCATCTGCATCGCCCGTTGCCTGAAAACCTCCGAAGCCTACGGATCCATCGAATGGAACATCCTGTTCCTCATCTACGGCATGCTGGCCATGGGCATGGCCATGGAGCACACCGGGGCGGCCGCGTGGATTGCCGGTCACATGGTCGATGCCGTGCAGCTGTTCGTGCCCAGCGTGCACAAGGGCATCGTCATGCTCGCCTGCATCTATCTCGTGACCACGGTCCTCACGGAAATTCTCTCCAACAACGCGATCGCCGCCCTCATGGCCCCGATTGCCGTCGGTGTGGCGATCGAACTGGGCATGGATCCGCGGCCCTTTGCGGTAGTGGTCGCTTTCGCCGCCTCCGCCGCCTTCGCCACCCCCATCGGTTACCAGACCAACACCTATGTTTACGGTGTCGGCGGCTATCGGTTCGGCGATTTCATCAAGGTCGGCGTGCCGCTCAACCTGCTTTGCTTCGTGGTGGCCATGATCATGGTGCCCCGCATCTGGCCGCTGTGATCAGGCTCACAACTTGAGCCGCAGACCGTCGTAGGCCAGCCGAACGCCGCTGGGCAAGCCGGCCTCGGTCCCGGCGTGATCACTGAGATGTGTCAGGTGCGTGAGCCACGTCTGAGCCGCGCCGATCTCCCGCGCGACCGCCAACGCCTCCGGGATGCTCATGTGCGAGGGATGAGGCTCCGGTCGCAAGCCGTCCAACACCACCGCCTCCGCCCCGCGGGCCAGCGCAATCGCCTCGCTGGTGAGCCGCTTGTTGTCGGTGTAATAGACAAACTTCCTGCCGCTGCTCGCCTCGGTGAAAACCAAACCCAGCGTGTTCAGGCCGCCGTGTGGCAGCAGCGTGGACTCGATGGTGCCCTGGGGCAGCTCCAGCCGTGCGGGCATGTCGATCAGCTTGAACGCGGCATACCCTTTTGCGATCGGATGCTCGGCAATCGCATAGGGAAACATCGCCAGCACCCGGCCCATCCCTTCCTCCGTGGCATACACCGTCATCGCCTCCCCGCCTTTCAGATCACAGAACCGCCGCAGATCGTCCATCCCGGCGATGTGGTCGGCATGGCCGTGCGTCAGGATGAAAAACTCCATCTCGCGGATGTCCTCGCGCATGCATTGCAGGCGAAACTCGGGCGCGGCATCCACCTGCACATGCAGCCCGTCCATCACCACATGGATCGACGCCCGCGTGCGGTGGTTGCGCGAATCCGTCGAGGTGCAAACCGCACAATCGCAGGCGATCATGGGCACGCCCTGCGAGGTGCCGGTGCCGAGGAAAATCACTTCCATGCCGTCAGCCAACACACCCGGTCGCGTGAACGGAAGCAAATCCTCGCGAGGTTTCTTCGCCTCAGATGATCTCGCGGTAGATGTCGGGATGCGGCCGCGAAATCACGACCGCGTTCACCAGCACGCCGGCCTCCGCGATCACCTGCCGGCCTGCGGCCACCGCCGCCTGCACCGCCGAGATGTCGCCGGTCATCGTGGCGAAGGCCTTGCCGCCGAGCGCCATCGCCAGCCGCACTTCCAACAGTTGTACATCCGCCGATTTGACCACCGTGTCCGCCGCCTGGATCAGCGTCGCCACATTGAACGATTCCAGGATGCCCAGCGCTCCGTCCGGCGGGGCCGTCTGCGTGCGTCCCATCGCCGTGATCACATCGGGATGGATGTTGGGAATCACAAAACTGTCGATCAGACAACCGTCGGCCGCCTGCGCGGCGGCGGCGATTGCGCTCTCGACCGGCGCGGTGTCGCCACAAACCAGCACCATGTATTTGCCCGAACAGATCGAGCGCGACAGCAGCAGACGCACGTTGCCGGCCTTGAGCGCGGTGTCCGCAACCAGATAGCCCGCGGCCACGCTGGTGAGTTCAACCATTCCGACGGATTTTTCGTTCATGCGCATTAACCCCGGCAAAGCAGGGTGAGTTGTTGGTTGTTGATGCTCTCGACCGTGCCGGCGCCGGGCGCATGCAGGGTGGCGCCCAGAGTTTTGTCCGCCACCGCGGCCAGCACCTGGCCGGCGGTGACGCGCTCCCCCGCCTTGACCGCGGGCTCGGCGGGATTGCCGGCGCTCTGTTTGAGCGGCAGCACCAAACGGCTCACGTTCACGCTGACGTCGGCAAACGGCGCGGGGTGATTGTAGCGCTCGATGTGCAGCTTGCGCATGAGCGACTTGATCGTCACCCGCCGGCCATCGCGCATCGGGTGCGGTTTTACGTTCATGCTGCCCGCCCATTTCTGCCCGACCTTGCGCATCTCCGCCTTCGATTGATCACAGGCTTCCTTCGGGAACAATTCCTCGGGACACGCGTAAAGTGTGCAGAGGCCGCAGGCGCAGCACATCGCCGCCCAGTCGTTCCAATGCGCCTGGCCGGTGGCGGTGAAGGCCAGGCTGCGCATCACCTGGTGCGGCTCGACCGCATAGCCCAAGAGAAAACGCGGGCAAAACTCCGTGCAGTAGCGGCATTGGTCGCAGGCGGACTTGCCGATGGCGTTCTGCGCCTGCACGGGCTTGAGCTTGCGCTCGATGATCCGGTGCGTGCGCGGCAGCACGATCAGGCCGCCGGTGGTCTTGGTCACCGGTTGCGAAGCATCCTCCGTGGTCACGCCCATCATCATGCCGCCCACACAGCAAACCGGATCCGGCACGGTGGCGCCGCCCGCCGCCTGAATGCAGTCCTGCAACGTCACGCCCAGCGGCACCGTGATCGTCATCGGATTGTGCACCGCCCCGGCCACGGTGAGGGTCTTGTGCGTAACGGGCAGTCCTTCGGCCGCGGCCGCGATGTTGATGAAGGTCTCGACGTTGCTCACGACCGCGCCGACCTGCAGCGGGATGCCGCCCGGCGGAATCAACCGTCCGGTCGATTCGTAGACCAAATCATACTCGTCACCGGCCGGATAATAATCGCCGAGCTGCTTGATGCGCACCGCCCCGTCATCAATCACGGCCTCCACCGCCTCGATCGCGTGCCGGTTCTTGGCCTTGATGCCGACGATGCCCGTTTTCGCGCCCACCGCTTCCATTGCCAACCGCACGCCCCGGATCATGGCCTTCGCTTCGCGTTCCATCAGCACGGCGTCCTTGTGCAGGAGCGGTTCGCATTCCGCACCGTTGACGATCACGGTGTCCGCCTTGGCCGCCAATTTAACGTGCGTGGGGAAGCCTCCACCGCCCGCTCCGACCACGCCGGCCTGACGCACCTGTTCGACAAGGTTCATAGGTTTGCCGGCATTTAGGGACAATCCCGGTCAAGTTCCAAGCCGGTTTAATCAATCGCCCCCGTGCCCGGCCAGCAAAGCGCGCAAACCCGCCTCGTCCAGTATCTGGATCCCCAACTGCCGGGCCGCGGCCAGTTTGGACCCGGGCTTTTCACCCGCGACCACATAGTCGGTTTCGCGGTTTACCCGGGTCGCCACCTCCCCGCCGGCGGCGACAATCAAAGCAGTCGCCTCGGCCCGGCTCAGCGTCGGCAGCGCGCCGGTCAAAACCACCCGCCGGCCTTGGAGCGGACCTTGTCGGGCGGAATCGGATGTCGGGCCAAATCCGACGGCGTGCAGGCCCTGCAATTGGCGGCGCTGCGCGGGTTGGGTCAGGGATTCGGCGATCGCCCGCGCGGTCGCATCCCCCACTCCCGCCACGCGGGATTTGCCTTCGGTCGTGATCAGGTCTTCCGACCTGATTCGGGTGAGAGCATCGAGCTCGCCAAACTGCCGGGCCAACCGTTCGGCGGTCGCCGGTCCCACGCGCGGTATCCCCAACCCGGCCAGTGCCCGCCATGACGGCGCCGAGCGACTGCGCGCAATTTCCGCGTGCAACTTCTCCGCCTTATTCTCCCCCACCAAAGCTGCCAAATGCTCGCGACTCAGTCGGTACAAATCCGCCGGCACTTGCACCAAATCCGCGTCCACCAGCTTCGCGATCAATGCCGGCCCGATCCCCTTGATATCGACCCCGGACGCCGAAACGAAGTGCTCCAACCGTCGTCGTACCTGCGCCGGGCAGTCCGGATTGGTGCACGACATAATGCCGCCCTGTGCACCGACCTCGAGCGGCGTGAGGCATGCGGGACATACTTGCGGCAGTGGAAAAATCGGCAGGTGGTCGTCCCTGCGTTCCGTCAGCACCGCCACGATTTGCGGGATGATTTCACCGGCCTTCTCCACCCGCACCGTATCGCCGATGCGCACATCCAGTTGCCGCAACCGGTTGAGATTGTGCAACGAAGCCCGGGCAATCGTGGTGCCGCCGATGTTCACCGGTTCCAATTCCGCCACCGGTGTGATCTGGCCGGTGCGTCCCACCTGCAACGTGATGGCCCGCACCCGCGTGATCGCCTGCTCAGCGGAAAACTTGAAGGCCATCGCCCAATTGGGCGCGTCGGCATTCACGCCCAGCGTATCCTGCACCGCCACCTCGTTGACCTTGAGCACGACGCCATCGGTGGGGAACGGCCAATCCCAACGTCGCTCGCCGCAGGCTTCCACCTCGGCCCATACCGTCGCGAAGTCCTCCACCACCAAATACTCCTCCACCGCGGGCAAGCCCCACCCGGCAACCTGCGCGTTAAAATCCGCTTGTCGTACCGGCTGCGTCGCCGCGGGTTCCCATGCGCCCCAACCGTGGATGACCACGGACAACGGACGCTGCGTGACTTCCGCTGGATCCGTCAGCTTCAACGACCCCGCGGCCAGATTGCGCGGATGGGCAAACGGCTCCAACCCGGCCTTGGTTCGCGTGACGTTGAGGTGCGCGAACGCATCGTGCGTCAGATAAACCTCGCCGCGCAATTCGACCAGCTCGGGCACATCGTCTCCGGCCAATTCAACCGGCAGCCCCCGGATCGCGCGCGCATTGGCCGTCACCTCGTCGCCTTCCCGGCCGTTGCCGCGGGTGACCGCATGCGTGAGCCTGCCGTTTTCATAGGTCAGGCTGATGGCGATGCCGTCGTATTTCGGTTCCAGCACCCAGGTGATATCCGCGTTGTCAGTCGATCGCGCGACCCGCGCAAAAAACGCCTGCAGTTCCGCTGCCGTATAACTCTTCTCCAGGCTGAGCATCGGCACCAGGTGCGCCCGGGTCGGAAATCGGCCCGATCGGTCGTCGCCAATCCCGGTACCGGCCGGGCCCGCCAGTTCGGGATGCAGGCGCTCGAGTTCGCGCAGCTCACGCTTCAGCCGATCGTAGGCCTGATCGCTGATCTCCGGCGCCGCTTGGCGGAAGTAGAGATTGTCGTGATAAGCAATCTGCTCCCGCAGCTCCCCGATTCGCTCGGCCGGCGTGGGCGTGGAAGCAACCGCAACGGCATGGGTGAACAACACGACGACGCTCAGCCGCACAATGCCGACGCAGCGTCGCAGAACAGTATGCATGCTCGTACTCATGGGTATGGCCCTTTCGCCGTCTTGGAGCGGGGTGGCTCTCGGGCGAACGGGCACATTGTTGTTAAGACAACCTCCCTTGGAGGTCAAGGCGGTGCACCACCAGACGCCGCTCATCCTGAAACCGTTGCGCTTCATCCGGCCGATCCTCACTGTCAAGCCATGCCAAACCTCGCCGATCTGCCCCGCACCTGGGATCTCACCAGCTACTTCCCGTCGTTCGCCGGGCCGGAATACAACGCGTTCAAGACCGCACTGACGCAGAATCTGCATTCCACCCTCATCGCGGCGACCGCGCTGGCCGATCTGTCCACGGCCAATGTCGCCGACTGGGCCGCGCAGTTCCAAGGCTACGAAACGCTCACCGCGAAAATCGGTCACCTCTCCTCCTATCTCGGCAACCTCTGCTCCGCCGACGCCAACGATGATCTCGCCAAGCGCGAATCCGCCGCCCTCGCGACGGCTTACGCCACGTTGAGCAAACTCCATGGCGAACTGCTCCGCGCCGCCGGCACCAACGACGACGCAGCTTGGGCGGCGCTCGTGGCCACGCCCGCGCTCGACGGCGCCGGCCACACCTTGCAACGCATGCGCGCCGAAGCCCGCCACCGCATGTCCCGTGCGGAGGAAGCGCTCGCCGCCGATCTCGGCGTCGACGGCATCAGCGCCTGGGGGCGGCTCTACGACAATCTCACCGGGCAACTGTCCTTCGAGATGCACTGGCCCGACGGCCGCAAGGAAACCGTGCCCATGGCCCAACGCCGCGCGCTGATGGCCAATCCGGACCGCGCCGTACGCGCGGCCGCATTCCGGCAGGGCAACCTCATTTGGGCCCAGCACGGCGAAACCTTCGCCGCCGCCCTCAACGCCATCGCCGGCACCCGGCACACGCTCTACGGCCGCCGCGGCCTGAACGATTTCCTCGCCAAGCCGTACTTCGATGCGGCCGTGTCCGCCGGGACGATTGACGCGATGTTCCGCGCCATCACCGCCAACTACGAATTGCCGCGGCAGGCGCTGCGCGCCGGGGCCAAACTGGAAAAGACCGCCGCCCTGGCCTTCTACGATCTTGAAGCCCCGCGACCGCTGGACCCCGTGCCGCCGCTCCCGTGGTCCGACGCGGTCAACCTCGTGGACCGCGCGTTCCAGTCGGGCTATCCCGCTCTCGGCACCTATTATCGCACGTGCTTTGAAAGGCGCTGGATCGAATCCGAGAAACGCGCCGGCAAACGTTCCGGCGCCTACTGCACCGGCTCGGCGGTCACGGGCGAACAACGCGTGTTCATGACCTATGCCGACACGATGCACGACGCCAACACGCTCGCCCACGAGATCGGCCACGCCTGGCACAGCCATTTGCTCAGGGAGCTCCGGCCCTTCGCACAGGATTACCCGATGACGCTCGCCGAAACCGCGTCCACCTTTGCGGAAAAAATCTTCCTCCACGGCATGTTGCAGGACCCCGCCCTCGCGCCGGCCCAGCGCGCCTTCCTCCTCGATCACGAATGCAGCAACGCCGCGTCCTACCTGCTCAACATCGCAATGCGCTACGAGTTTGAGAAGGAGTTCTACCAACGCCGGCGCGACGGCGAATTGTCCGCCAAGGAACTTTGTGACCTCATGGTGCAAACGCAGCGCAAGGTCTACGGCGACACCATCGCCGAGGGCGACGAGGACCCGTGGTTCTGGGCGTCCAAACTGCACTTCTTCATCACCGAGGTCTCGTTCTACAACTTCCCCTACACCTTCGGCTACTTGCTCAGCCAGGCGCTGTTCTCGGAGTTCAAGCACACCGGAGCCGCCTTTCTCCCGCGCTACGAAGCCTTCCTCCGCGCCACCGGCACCGCCACCTGCGAGGCCGCGGTCATATCCACACTGGGCTGGGACATCGCAGACGATAAATTCTGGGCCGAAGCCGTCGTGGCAGCCGCATCCGCGATCGAAGAATTCGCCAAAGTAGCCGCAGCCCGCTGAAACAGCCGACGCGAAAGGCCGCCGCCCCGGCCCAAACACTCACCACGCGCGTGAGGCGCGGGTGGCTTCGAGGGCGTTTTCCGCGGCGTCCGGCAGTTCAGCGAGGAAGTCCAGACCGGTGCGGCGCTCGATCTCGTCGATTGCTACCAGATAATCGTTCAAATCGCCCGTCGGCGGCTCCTGCGGAAAAAGGTATGCGCTCGCACGGACCCGGCCCCCGCTTTCATCCACAAGAATCATGAAGCATGCCTCCGGCACGGCGACCCGGCGCTGCAACCAGGCGGGCTGTCCGCCAAAAACCGGGCCGGCAATCACCCACACTTCACCGAAGCGGCCGGGATAGTTGCCCGCGATTTTTTGCTCCAGCGCTTTCCACAATCCGGCGTTCAGGCCGTGCTTTTGCGGAATGATGTTGGACATCAGGAACGTCTCCTCCTGCGCCTTTGGGCCGTGGCGCAGCGCGATGGCATGGTTGGGCGCCAGGTGTCCGCGATCGAAGCCGCTGTTGGTGTAAACCGCCGGCGTGATGCGGGACACGGTGCGCGCATCGACGACGAATTCATCAGGGCGCGGCGGCACTGCGTGTGTGTCCATGTCGCGCACGCGGTAGGCCACCCACAGCGGGTTGCCCAGCGCGTCACTGTAGCCGGCCACATAGCCGGTGTTGGCCAGCAGCCGCACCTTCTTGTCCGCCACCACCGGCGTCCCGGCGAAGACATACCGCTGATCCCCGGCCACCTCCACCACCACGTAATCCCTGCTGTAGTAGAGCTGCCACAAATCCCAGGCGACCTCGAAGGCCGTGATGTCCTTGTCCCCCTGCACGGTGTTCATCACCAACCGTGAAACCTCGCGCTGGCGTTCGGCGGGCTGCAGCAGAAACCAACCGCCCACCGTCCCCCAGACGAGCAGGTTCAGGATGATGAACGCCTTGGTGCGGCGCCAACGGCGGGGGATCCTGGCTTTGCGCTTTCGGGCCATGCGCGGGCGAAAAGACGCCCCGGTTTGCACCGGGTCAAGCCCGGCCTCGATCGCTATGGACACAAAAAAGCGCCCTGCCGTGAAGCAGGGCGCCTTGAATTTTTTGCGCGGGAATCGCGACGGGACCTTAGTAGTCCATGCCGCCCATGCCGCCGCCCGGGGGCATCGCCGGAGCTTCCTTCTTCTCGGGAATCTCCGTGATCATGCACTCGGTGGTCAGCAGCAGGCCCGAGATCGAGGCCGCGTTTTGCAGCGCGGTGCGAGTGACCTTCGTCGGGTCAACCACGCCGGCCTTGACGAGGTCCTCGTATTCGCCGGTGGCGACGTTGTAGCCGTAGTTGCCCTTGCCGGCCAGCACGTCCTTGACGACCACGCCGCCGTCGACGCCGGCGTTGAGGCAGAGCTGCTTGAGCGGGTGTTCGATCGCGCGGCGCACGATCTGGGCGCCGATGGCCTCGTCACCCTCGAGTTGCAGGGCAGTGATGGCCTTGGCGGTGCGCAGGAGCGCGACGCCGCCGCCGGCCACGATGCCTTCCTCAACGGCCGCACGGGTCGCGTGCAGGGCGTCCTCAACGCGGGCCTTCTTTTCCTTCATTTCGGCCTCGGTGGCGGCACCGACATTGATGACGGCCACACCGCCGGCGAGCTTGGCGAGACGCTCCTGGAGCTTCTCGCGGTCGTAATCGCTGGTGGTCTCGTCGATCTGGCGGCGGATCTGCTTCACGCGGCCCTGGATGTCGGACGACTTGCCCGCACCCTCGACAATGGTGGTGTTCTCCTTGTCCACGACGATGCGCTTGGCACGGCCGAGGTCGGAGATCTGGAGGTTCTCGAGCTTGAGGCCGAGGTCCTCGGTGATGCAGCGGCCGCCGGTGAGGACGGCGATGTCCTCGAGCATGGCCTTGCGGCGGTCACCGAAGCCGGGGGCCTTGACGGCGCACACGTTGAGCGTGCCACGGATCTTGTTGACGACCAGCGCGGCCAGGGCCTCGCCCTCGACTTCCTCGGCGATGATCAGCAGGGGCTTGCCGCTCTTGGCGACGGTCTGGAGCAGCGGGAGGAACTCCTGCAGGTTGGAGATCTTCTTCTCGTGGATGAGCACGTAGGCGTCCTCGAGCACGGCTTCCTGGGCCTCGGCATTGGTCGCGAAATAGGGCGAGAGGTAGCCCTTGTCGAACTGCATGCCCTCGACGACGTCGAGCGTGGTCTCGATGGACTTGGCTTCCTCGACGGTGATGGTGCCGTCCTTGCCGACCTTGTCCATGGCATCGGCGATGATTTCGCCGATGGTGGTGTCCCAGTTGGCGGAGACGGTGGCGACCTGGCGGATTTCCTCGCGGGCGTTGACCTTCTTGGAGATCTTCGCGAGTTCGGCGACGGCGGCCTCCACGGCCTTGTCGATACCGCGCTTCAGGTAAACCGGATTGGAGCCGGCGGTCACGTTCTTCAGGCCTTCGCGGTAGATGCCCTCGGCGAGGACGGTCGCGGTGGTGGTGCCATCGCCGGCGCTGTCGCTGGTCTTGGAAGCGACTTCCTTCACCATCTGCGCGCCCATGTTCTCGTAGGGATCGGGCAGTTCGACTTCCTTGGCGACGGTCACGCCGTCCTTGGTGACGGTCGGGGAGCCGAATTTCTTGTCGATGACGACATTACGGCCCTTGGGGCCGAGGGTGACTTTGACGGCTTTCGAGAGGATCTCGACGCCGCGGAGGAGCTTTTGACGGGCGGACTCGTCAAAGATGAGTTGTTTGGCTGCCATAGTTGTTAGCGTTTAAGTTTTGGTTGGGAGTTGAAGTGCGGGGGCTCAGGCGATGACGCCGAGGATGTCGTCCTCGCGCACGAGGGTGTACTTCTGGTCCTCGATCTTCACCTCGGTGCCGCCGTATTTGGAGATGAGCACCTTGTCGCCGACCTTGACCTCGAAGGCCACGATCTTGCCGTTCTCATCCTTCTTGCCGGTGCCGAGGGCAATGACCTTGGCCTCCTGGGGCTTTTCCTTGGCGCTGTCGGGAATGATGATCCCGCCGCGGACCTGTTCTTTTTCCTCGATGTGCTGCACGAGCACGCGATCACCGATGGGTTTGATGTTTACTTTAGCCATATTGGTTGGGTTTTGGGTTAGAGTTCGATGGTTTGTTGGGTTCAACAAAGCGCGCCAGCAGCAGAGCTGCGGCGCGCAAAGGGTTGAAAGTTACTTCTTGTCCTCGTCGACGACCTCGAAGTCGGCATCGACGACGTCGGCCTTTTTCTCGGTCTTCTTCTTCTCCTGCGGCTTGGCCTCGGCGTCGGCGCCGGCAGCACCGGCCGCTTGCGCGGCCTGGGCGGCCTGCTGGGCCTCGGCGTAGAGTTCGGCGCCCACCTTGGAGAGATTTTCCAACGCAGCCTTCATCTTGTCGGTGTCGTTGGTCTCGAGATCCTTCTTCGCGTCGGCGATGGCCGTCTGGATCTTCGACTTCTTGTCCGCGGGCAGTTTGTCACCGGCCTCGCCGAGAGTCTTCTCGAGCTGGTAGATGGTGCTGTCGAGCTGGTTCTTGGTCTCAACGGCCTCTTTGCGCTTCTTGTCTTCCTCGGCGTGCAGTTCGGCCTCCTTGGTCATGCGCTCCACCTCGTCCTTCGAGAGACCGGAGGAACCCTGGATGGTGATCTTCTGGTCCTTGCCGGTGCCGAGATCCTTGGCGGAAACGTGCAGGATGCCGTTGGCGTCGATGTCAAACGTGACCTCGATCTGCGGCGTGCCGCGCGGCGCCGGCGGAATGCCGTCGAGCTTGAACGTGCCGAGGGTCTTGTTGTCGCGGGCCATCGGGCGTTCGCCCTGCAGCACGACGATTTCCACCGAGGGCTGATTGTCGCTGTAGGTGGAGAAAGTCTGGGTCTTCTTCGACGGGATGGTGGTGTTGCGCGGGATCATCGGCGTGGCCACATCGCCCGCGGTCATGATGCCCAGCGTGAGCGGGGTGACATCAAGCAACAGCACGTCACGCACGTCGCCCTTCAACACACCGCCCTGCACGGCGGCGCCGATGGCGACGACCTCGTCGGGATTCACCCCTTGGTGCGGCTGCTTGCCGCCGAGGGATTTGGCGATCTCGACGACCTTGGGCATGCGGGTCATGCCGCCGACGAGCACGAGCTCATCGATCTCGGAGGAGGAAAGCTCGGCGTCCTTGAGGCAGCCGACAAACGGCGGCCGGCAACGTTCAAAGAGCTTGTCGCAGATCTGCTCCATCCGCGCGCGGGTGAGCTGGATGTTCAGGTGCTTCGGACCGTTGGCGTCCGCCGTGATGAACGGCAGGTTGATGTCCACCGACTGCGTGGAGGAAAGCGCGATCTTGGCCTTCTCGGCCTCTTCCTTGAGACGCTGCAGCGCCATCGGATCCTGGCGCAAATCGATGCCATTTTCCTTTTTGAACTCGTCCACGAGCCAGCCGATCAGGGCGCTGTCCCAGTTGTCGCCACCGAGGTGGGTGTCGCCGTTGGTGGCCTTGACCTCGAAAACGCCGTCGCCGATCTCCAGCACGGACACGTCAAACGTGCCGCCGCCCAAGTCGAACACCGCGATCTTCTCGTCCTTCTTCTTGTCGAGACCGTAGGCGAGCGAGGCGGCGGTGGGCTCGTTGATGATGCGCATCACGTCAAGACCGGCGATCTTGCCGGCATCCTTGGTGGCCTGGCGCTGCGAGTCGTTGAAGTAAGCCGGCACGGTGATCACCGCCTGGGTGACCTTGTCGCCCAGATAGGCCTCGGCATCGGCCTTCATCTTGGCCAGCAGGAAGGCCGAAATTTGTTGCGGCGCGAATTGCTCGGTCTTGTCGCCGACCTGCACCTCGATGTAGGCATCGCCATTCTTGCCCTCGACGACCTTGTAGGGCAACGTCTTGGCTTCCTCGGTGATTTCCGAGAACTTGCGGCCGATCAGGCGCTTGGCGGAAAAAATGGTGTTGCGCGGGTTGGTCACCGCCTGGCGCTTCGCAGCCTGTCCCACCAAGCGTTCGCCCGACTTGGTAAAGGCCACGACGGACGGCGTCGTGCGCGCTCCCTCCGCATTCGGGATGACCACCGCTTCGCCACCCTCCATGACGGCCATGCAAGAGTTGGTCGTACCCAGATCGATTCCTATAATTCGGCTCATGCCATTCATTTAGCAATGCATGTGCCTCATCAGGCGAATATCCTTATCTGACTTATTAACAATTACTTAAAAATATATCATTCCAATTTCAACTGCGCTGTCATTATGATTTCCGGCCAATTTGTCCCACTTGTGTCACAGTGCTGTCGACGGATGGGACAACCGCGACACGAATACGGCTGAAGGGTTGAATTTCATCTGCACCCACCTACCGTGCGCACATGGAAATGGAAATCGTGGTGCCCGGCACCGTGCCGGTAATGACCCTGCCCGACGTGGCGTTTTTTCCGCAGGCCCTGCTTCCGCTCCACATTTTTGAGCCCCGCTACCGCCAGATGCTGCAGGCGGTGTTGAACCACGACCGCCTGTTTGCCGTCGCCGGACTGGATGCGCGTCGCAGTGAGGAGCCCGGGATGATCGAACCGCCCCACCGCATCGCCACCCTCGGCATTGTGCGCGCCTGCCAAAAGCAGCCCGACGGCACCTCCAACCTTCTCCTGCAGGGGCTTTGCCGGGTGGAGATCATCGGGATCGTCAGCGACGAACCGTACCGACAGATCAGTATCCGCGCCCTGCACAGCACAGCGGGCGATGATCCCGAGACCAATCAAAAGCTGCGCCGGGAACTCGGCCGCCTGCTCGCCCTGAAACGCAAGTTTGGCGCCAACCTGCCGGAAGAGCTGACCGACTTTCTCCGCACCGTCGAGGATCCGGAGACGTTTGTGGACCTGGCCGCTTTCAGCCTCTGCGACGACGCCGGGCTGAAGCAGCGCTTGTTGGAAACCCTGGATGTCCGTGACCGCCTGCAGCTTTTCAACCGGCGTCTCCGGCAGGAAATCCACGCCCTGCGTCTGCGCCACACCCTGCAGGGACCGCTCCCTGACGATCAAATCTCCCACAACTGAAAACCCCGTCGCGGCACAGACCGGACGGGGTGGAAAGTGGAGCCGAGCATCGGACTCGAACCGACGACCCATGCTTTACGAAAGCATTGCTCTACCAACTGAGCTAGCTCGGCATTCAGGAAAGAACGGAACAAACTCGCCCCCACCGCAAGCGCAAGCCTTCATTTGACCGCCTACTGCCCCCACTGCAAAGCGGATCATTCCATGATCATGCGTTCAAACCGACGCTGTAGTCGATCAGACGGGCCGTGGACCAATTAACCTCAAACCCGGAGAGTGAGGCATTGTCGCTGCTAAAGATCACCCGGCCACCGTGCACCGACTTGCCGCAATGGGCTGCAATAGATCAGCACCTCTTCGCCAACGTGAAACTACGCTGAGCTTACATCACGATGAATGGCGTCGTCGGAATGCCAGGAGGGCGAGAGCGGCCAGACCGGCAAGGGTTGCATAGGCACCCGGCTCCGGCACAGCACTGGCAGCCGTGACAGAAAACATGAACGGGGTACCGTAGGAGCTGTTCCAACCCGTGCCACTGTTGCCGGATGTCCACATGTCGTTGCCCAAGGTCCAACCTGAACCTCCGGTAATCAATTCAGATGTGTCACTGGTGTAACCCCAATGATAGATACCATAGCCCGGGGTCGATCCCACGAGAAAGTAGGTTGTATCAGGACCCAACGTCAGCCCTGACGAGGCGAAAACAAATTGTCCGCCGGTGGTCGGATTTGAACCGGAGAGCGTTTCGAGCAACGTTCCCGGCAAGCCCGTATTGGCCGAATAAATACTGAGAACAAGAGGCGTCGAGGAGTTCGGAACGGCATTCAACAACACGGTCACCGATGATAACGAGTAGTTTGAGGAATCCGTGGTAAATGAACCGGCAAGCCAGTTGGTCCAGTATACACTGCTCTCAGAAGTGACCGTGTTGTCCAGGTTGGACACGGTGACTTGGCTGTAAGCAGAAACCGAAGCGAGTGCTGCCAGCAAGACCGTGGTGATCCGGCCAAAAGCAAAGCTCATCTTTTTCATAAGTTATTATATTTTAAACGTATCCTAAAAAGCAAATATCCTAATATCAAGACCATTGTCTTTCTCCGCTTGGGAGCATGGTTCTGACCGCGGGCAACAATCGGAATTCGATCGGTAACCCCGGACCTAGCTTTCCGAACCGCTGCTTGGCACTGCGCCCCCTTCAGTCTTTACCTGCCAAGTTTAATAAGCGTTAAGGTGCCCGAGTGCCATTTCTGTCCACCGACCTCTTCGACTACGCCCTGCCGGAGCGGCTCATCGCCCAAACCCCGGCCGGCCGTCGCGACGCGTCGCGCCTGCTCGTGGTCAGCCGCGCGGATCGCAGCATCGGCCATCACGTCTTTGCCGACCTGCCGCGGTTCTTGCGTCCGGGGGACACGCTGTTTCGCAACAACGCCGCCGTGCTGCCCGCGCGGTTGCGGGCCGTGCGCCCGACCGGCGGACAGGTGGAATGCTTTTTGTTGCGCCCGGCCGACGATGAAACGACCTGGCACTGCCTGCTCCGGCCCGGCAAGCGGCTGCCGCCCGGCTCAACCTTCGCCCACGCCGACGGCGCGTTTCGCGGCGAGGTGCTGACCCGCGATGCCGCCGGCCAGGCCGTGGTCCGTTTCACCACTTCAGCCCTCGAATCAATCGTGGATGTGGCCAACCGGCTCGGCGAGGTGCCCCTGCCGCCCTACATCGAACGCCGGGACGACAGCCGCCGTCCGCTTGATCTCGAGCGCTACCAAACGGTTTACGCCAACCGTGCCCGCCAGGTGGCCGTGGCCGCGCCCACCGCCGGACTCCATTTCACGCCCGAACTGCTCCAAATCCTGACCGCACAGGGTGTCGGCGCTGCCGAAATCACGTTGCATGTGGGGCTCGGTACATTTCGACCCATCACCGCCGAGACCATTCAGGAGCACGAGATACATCGTGAGTTCTACGAACTGCCACCGGCCACCCAGGCGGCCCTGTTTCCGCCCTGCCCCGGCCGAAGGATCGCGGTGGGCACGACCAGCGTGCGTTCGATCGAGGATTTTCTCGCGCGGCACCCGGCGCCGGTCCAAGGCACGCATGCCGCCGAGGCCGGTATTTACATCTATCCGCCGACCACGTTCCGCGGGGTGGATGCGCTCATCACCAACTTTCACCAACCCCGCTCCACCCTGCTCTGCCTCGTCTCGGCGTTTCTGACCCCCGGATCGACCGACGGCATCGCCTGGCTCAAGGAAATCTATACGGAGGCCATCGCCCGCGAATATCGTTTCTTCAGCTACGGCGACGCCATGCTGATCCTGTAAAGGAAAGCCACGAATTAGCCCAAAGGCACGAATGGACCCAGCCTTCTGTTCTCCTTGGGCAGAATCAGGAAGAAAGTTTGGCTGCGCCGATTCTCGCCAACACCCGCCAATCGGCAGCACTGATTGCTTCGCTTCTTTCACCGCACACAGTTCGAACCTGCCCTCCGGCCTAGCTTTTCGTGTCTTTCGTGTGTTTCGTGGTTTCTCAATCCAACCCCACCGACCAACCTGCCCATCGTGACTCCCGACGAACTCCAGTCCCTGATCGACGACGCCACCTTTGATTTCACCCTCGGGGAGACCGACTCCGCCCTGGCCAAACTCCGGCAGGCCACCGCGGCCGCGCCCGATTCCTTCGCCGCCTGGCATGCGGCCGCGGAAATCAATTTCTCACTGCGCCGGCTCGACGAAGCCCTGCTCGCCGCCGAAAAAGCCCATGCCCTGAACAACCAGGACCTGTTCATCAACACCACGCTCTCGCGCATCTGGATGGAACGCGGCGACAAGGCCCGCGCCGAGAAATACGGTGCCCAAGCCAAGATCCTCGGCTGGAAGGACCAATTGCAGAACCCAAAAAAGCAAGCGGATGGCATTAACTAAATTTCTGTCCGTTGACACGCTTCAACCGGGCTCCGTAGCCTGACCCGATGGAGACGCCGACCTACGTCTTGGAATTCGAAAAACCGCTCCGCGAGCTGTCCAAACAGCTCGAAGCGTTGCGGCAGCAATCCTTGGAGAGCAACCTCGACCTCAAGGGCGAGGTTGTGGCCATCGAGGAGAAGATCGAGCAGACCCGCGGCGAAATCTACAGCAACCTGACCCCTTGGCAGCGGGTGCAGATCGCCCGGCACCCCAAGCGACCCTACGCCCTCGATTACATCGGCATGCTGTGCGAGGACTTTCAGGAGTTGCACGGCGACCGGCAGTTCAATGACGACCGCGCGCTGATCGGCGGCACCGCCTTCTTCAACGGCCATTCGGTCATGATCATCGCGCAGCAGAAAGGCCGCGATACCAAGGAAAAGATCGCCCGCAACTTCGGCATGCCCCAGCCCGAGGGTTACCGCAAGGCCCTGCGCCTGATGAAGCTCGCCGAGCGCTTCGGCCTGCCCGTGCTCAGTTTCATCGACACGCCCGGAGCCTACCCCGGCATCGGCTCGGAAGAGCGCCATGTGTCAGAAGCCATCGCCGTCAATCTGCGCGAGATGGCCATGCTCGAAGTCCCGACCATAGCCGTGGTCGTCGGCGAAGGCGGTTCCGGCGGTGCGCTGGGCATCGGCGTGACCGACCGCGTGCTGAGCTTTGAAAACAGTTACTACTCCGTGATCTCGCCCGAAGGCTGCGCGGCCATCCTCTGGAAGGACGGCGCCGCCGCCCCGCAGGCCGCGGAGGCCTTGAAACTCAACGCCGCCACCCTGCTCGAACTCGGCGTAGTCGACGAGGTCGTCCCCGAACCGATGGGCGGCGCGCATTACGACCCCGAGGCGGCCGGCAAGGCCCTGCGCCAATCGGTGCAAAAGCATCTGCAGGAAATCCGCAAGCTGCCGACCGCCAAGCTGCTCGACGCCCGCTACGAACGCTACCGCAAGCTGGGCGTGTTCGAGGAGATCGGCGCCAAGGTGTGAGCGGCGGCCGGAAACCGGTGGCGAAAGCGGGATTGTCTTGAGCGGCGTTCAGCCGCCCATCGCCTGATCCTGGCGTTCGGTCAGCAGTTCGATCTTGGACGCGTGCGCCATGCTAGCGTCGATTTCGATCAGCGCCCCGCTCAGGCGCACATCGCCGCTGGCCACGCCGAAGCGCCGCGGCATGCCGTCGCGAAAGCGCGCCACCACCGGCTCAATCTCGCGCCCGAGCACGGAGGCGTACGGTCCGGTCATGCCGATGTCGGTGATGTAGGCCGTACCTTTCGGCAAAATGGCGGCATCCGCCGTGGGCACATGGGTGTGCGTGCCCACCACCGCCGTCACCTTGCCGTCGAGATACCAGCCCAGCGCCTGTTTTTCCGAGGTGGCCTCGGCATGCACCTCGACCACGATCGCATCACACTGCGAACGCAGCTGCTCGATCATCCGGTCGGCGCACAGGAACGGGCACTCCGCCTTCAGACCCAGATAAATGCGCCCCAGCAGCGTGAAGACGCCCACCCGGAATCCGCGTGCCTCGATGATCAGGTGATCCCAGCCCGGGCATTCGCGCGGCAGGTTGGCCGGCCGGCAGATTTTTTCCAATTGGGTGATCTCGGTTTCGAAGCCCCGTTGGTCCCACACATGGTCGCCCAGCGTGATCGCATCCACGCCGGCCCCCAGCAACGATCGCGCGATGGCTCCGGTGATACCGGCCCCGGCGGCGGTGTTTTCGCCGTTGGCGATGACAAAATCCAGCGCCAGCTCCGCGCGCATTTTTGCGAGCCGTTCGTTGACCAGGTCCCGGCCCGGTCGCCCGACGATGTCGCCGATGAAAAGCAATTTCAGCATGCTATCAACCATGCCCCGGCGGCGCCCGCCGCCAACTGTAAACCACGGCCTTGCGCATATGACCCACCCGGAGGCTTGCCCCGCCGGGCCAAACCGCTTTGTTTGCTCCCTTTGCCGTCATCATGAATACCACGACCCACACCGCCGCGCCGTCCAAAGCCGAAATCGGCCGAGAAATGAAGGGCGCCGAAGCCGTCGTCGAGTGCCTCATTCGCGAAGGCGTGGACACCATTTTTGCCTACCCCGGCGGGGCCTCCCAAGAGCTGCACCAGGCGCTGGCCCGCACCGACAAGATCCGGACCATCCTGCCGCGCCACGAACAGGGCGGATCCTTTGCCGCCGAGGGCTATGCCCGCGCCTCGGGCAAGGTCGGCGTCTGCATGGCCACCAGCGGCCCCGGGGCCACCAACCTGGTCTCGGCCATCGCCGACGCGTTCATGGACTCGATCCCGCTGGTTGCGATCACCGGGCAGGTCTACACCAAATACATCGGCAAGATGGCGTTTCAGGAGACCGATTTCTACGGCATGACGCTGCCGGTCGTGAAACACTCCTACCTCATAACCGACGTGCACGACCTCCCGCGCATTTTCAAGGAGGCGTTCCACCTCGCCCGCAGCGGACGGCCCGGCCCGGTGGTGATCGACATCCCGAAGGATGTGCAACAGGCGAAATTCCGCCCGGTTTATCCGCCCACGGTGGAATTTCGCAATCCCTACGTGGGCTGCGTACACGAGGCCGGCGACGATCAGCTCAAGCAACTGCTGGCGCTCCTCGCCCATGCCAGGAAGCCCGTGCTCTATGTGGGCGGCGGCATCATTTCCGCCCAGGCCAGCGCCGAGCTCAAGACCTTGGCCGAAACCGCCAATCTTCCCGTCGCCTCCACGCTGATGGGCGTGGGCGCGTTCCCCGAAACCCATCCGCTTTCCATGCAATGGTTCGGCATGCACGGCTCCGCCTACGGCAACTGGGCGGTTGACCAATGCGACCTGCTCATCTGCGCCGGCGCACGTTTCGACGACCGCATCACCGGCGACACGAAGCACTTCGCACCGCACGCCACCATCGTCCACCTCGACATCGACGCCTCGGAACTCAACAAGAACAAGCGCGTGCAGCTCGCCATCGTGAGCGACATCAAATACGCGCTGCGCCGGTTGAACGAACTCGCGGCCGAGGCCGGTTTCAAGGCCCCCGACACCTCCGCCTGGCACGCGCAGATCAAGGAATGGAAGACCAAACACCCCTTCGGCTACGCCCCCAGCAAGCACATCCAACCGCAGGAAGCCATCGCCACGCTTTATGAACTGAGCCGCGGCGAGGCCATCATCACCACCGGTGTCGGCCAGCACCAGATGTGGGCCGCGCAATTCTACCGTTTTGACGAGCCGCGCCGCTACATCAGCTCACTCGGCCTCGGGGCCATGGGCTTCGGTTATCCCGCCGCCCTTGGTGCCAAGGTCGCCTGCCCCGACCGCCAGGTCATCGATATCGACGGCGACGGCTCCTTCGCCATGAACATCCAGGAACTCGCCACCGCCAAGATCGAGAAGATCGCGGCCAAGGCGATGATTCTGAACAACCAGCATCTGGGCATGGTCGTGCAGTGGGAAGACCGCTTCTACGGCAGCGTGCGGGGCAATACCATCCTCGGCGACGAATCCAATGTCGGCAGCCCCGACAATCCCGATGCGCTTTATCCCGATTTCGTGAAAATCGCCGAGGGTTACGGCATCAAGGGCCGCCGCGTGCTCAAGAAATCCGAGCTACGTGAGGCCATTCAGGAGATGCTCGACCACGAAGGTCCCTACGTCCTCGACGTGATCGTGCCCTACACCGAGCACGTGCTGCCCATGATCCCGGCCGGCAAGTCGGTGAAGGAAATGTTGCTCGAGTAAACCGGGCGCCCGCCACCGGGCGGCGGTTTTACTTTTCGTGCATCACATACACGCCGTCCCAATCGGCGGGCGGCGGCTGCGCGATCATTTCGGCCACGATGTGCTGGTAAACCAGCGACGGATTCGCCTTCACCCCGGGGTCACGCCCGGGCTGCAACGGCTCCAGTTCGGCGCTGCGCACGAACAGCTCGCGTGCGCCGGCCCAATCGCGGCCGTAGTAGCGGTTGAGCCCCTGCTCAAACAAAGCCAGGCACTCCCGGGTGCGGTCGGTCACGTTTTCCTTGAGACCGACAATCTCGTGGATGGGCACCGGCATCGAGCGGCCCTTGACCACAATGCGGCCGAGCGGCCGGAAAACGATGCGGTCGCCGCCAAATTTTTCGCAACCGTCGCGCGTGGTCTGCGTGACCATCGTGAAGGCGCCCCAGCTCTTCGCGCCGCTTTCCATACGGGCAGCAAGGTTAACGTTGTCACCCATCATGGTGTAGTTGAACCGGGTGCGGCTGCCCATGTTGCCGATCATGCACATGCCGGTGTTGAGACCGATGCGGGTGCGCATCTCGTGCACGAGCTTGGGCCACTTGTCGCCCTCGGACTTCCATTTCTCGCGCAGTTCATCCAGCCGCCGCTGGACGAGCTGACTGGTGAGACAGGCGTTGTAGGCGTGCTGTTCGAGCTCCACCGGGGCGCCGAACATCGCCACCACCGCGTCGCCAATGTATTTGTCCAGCGTGCCGCCTTCCTTTTGCACGATGTCGGTGCAGGCGGTGAGGTATTCGTTGAGGAGTTCGCCCAACTGCGAGGAAGTCAGCACCTCGGAAAACGACGAAAAGCTCTGAATGTCGGAAAAGTAAGGTGTGATTTCCGCGTCGTGGCCGCCCAGTTCGGGATCCTTGCCCGAGGCGATCATGGATTCGACCACGGTGGGCGCAAGGTAGGTGCCGAACATGCCCTTGATGCGGCCCTTCTGTTTTTGCTCTTCAATGACCTGCCAGATCAGGGCGCCAAAACTCGTGGTAAACGCCGCGCCCAACGGAGCCGCGAGCGGCAGCAGCAGGTGCATGCGGCGAAAGAGTTCAAAGGCCACCGCCACATACACCGCGGCCAGCAACACCGCCATGATCTTGGCAAACACCGCCCGGCCCCCGCCGGTGATCGCCAGCGCGGTGATGAGCACCGTGAGCACCAGCACCAGGGCATAACCGGCCGCGGGGGAGACATGCCGGAGATAGACCCCCGAGATGATGGTCTTGAGCAGATTGCCATGCACGCCGACCTTCGGCACCGGCACGTGGTCAAACGGCGTGGTGGCCAAATCCTGCATCAACGGATCGGTCGGACCGATGAGCACCACCGCCCCCGCCCAATCGGGTTGGGCAAAAAACTGCTCGGCCGCCGCCCGTTCTTCCACCGCCCCGGACTTCAGCAACTCGGCGTAGTTGTAAACGGTGGAGATGCCGATGCGCGGATTGTTCTTCTGTGCCAACCAGGGGGAAAACCAATTGACCTCCAGCAGCTGGCCGTCGATCAGCGGCACGCGGGCGAGCACCTCCCCTTCCGGATCCACGAAATCAAGTTTGTCCTCCGTCAGCCGGATGCCTTCCGGGCCCAATCCGTAATACAAACGCGCCAGCTCGACACTGAGGTGGTAATAGGTGCGCACATTGCTCGGGGCGAAAACCGGCACCCAGCGCGTGCCGCCATCAAGCGTGTCAATCAGGCCGACATTGGGCGGCGTCCAGGGCAGCTGACGGCCCACGTTGAAGGAAGGCAACTCGGGCGGTTCCAGCGCCTCGACGGCGCGGGTGTTGTTGGCCACCAGGGGCAGATCGCGATGCCGGAGCCGACCGTTGATGTCGCGAAAAACCGCGGCGGAGTACGACGCCGCGAGCACGACCGGGGGATTTTTCCACAGGTAGCGCGCAAACTCACGGTTGCCGGTGACGAGCTTGTTCAGATCCACCGACTCCGAGACGCCGTTGTCGGAGAGCACAATGTCGAACCCCACGGCCTTGACCCCGGCCTGCTCCACCAACACCTCGGCCACCCGCGAAAAATACGCCCGGCTCCAGGGCCAGCCACCGATCTCGTCAATCGATTGGGAATCAATGTCGACATAGATCACCTTCGCCGGTGACGGCAGTTCGCCGCGAAACTGAAACCGCCAGTCCGTGAGCTTGTTCTCCACAAAATCCAGCCAACCGTAGGCTTGCAGCAGACACCAGAGGATCGGGATGGGCGCCAAAAGCAACCAGCGCAGGGAAAACCAGTGCTTGGACTTCAACGGCACCATTGGGCGCAAGTTAGGTGGCGCGGCCGCCAAACGGAAGCAGATTCATGGGCCGCGCGGCGGAACAGCCGCCGACAAAAAAACCCGGGGCGGTCAGCCTCCGGGTTTTTGTTTGGCCCCACCGCTCAGGAGGTGCGTCCGTCACCGGAAGTGGTGCGCGGCGGCGGCGGCGTGGCCGGAGGCGGAGTCGTGGTCGGAGGCGTGGTTGTCGGAGGCGTCTGATTCGACGGCGGCGGCGTATCACCGCCCGGTGTTTGCGATTGTCCGGAGTCTTCCTCTTCGGAGGACTCTTGTTGGGTGTTCGTCTGGGTTGGCGGCGGAGTCTGGGTTGGCGCGGGCGGGGCAAAGACCACCGTGGCGACAACTTCGGCAACCTGCTGGGCGACCGCCGCCACTTGCGCCTGGGTGGTGGGCGGGGTGACCGTCACCGAGACCGGCGCGGTGGCGGGCGCACTGACCGTGACCATGCCCGTGGCAGCATCGACCGACACATCCAGCACAACTTCAACTTCGCGGTTGTCCGGCACGGCCACCTCGGCGGGCATGTTCACGGTGCCGGAAGCCAGCACAACATTGCCCTCAACCGTGGTCAGGGAGAAGAACGCCTTGCCGGTGCCATCGGGGCGGAAAATGATCCGGAAAGTGGTGCCGCGGATACCGGCAGCACCGACCGGGGTCTGGACATTGAAAGAGGAGCCCGCGTCGTAGTTGAGCTTCTTGACGTTGCCCACCAGTTCACCGCGGCTCAGGCTCAACTTCGTGTTCGATACCGAAGGCTCGGAGGTGAGTTTGCTCACCGCCACTTCGTCGGCAAAGGGATCCTGCAGAAATTCATCAATCGAGAGCGAGGAGTCCTGCGCAAGGTTCACCGTGGCGCCGTTGGAAAAGACCAACACCACACTGGAGTCCTTGGCCGTGTTCACGACGTAGCCTTGGCTGATCTCGGATCCGTTGGCCAGCGGGGTCGTCACACCGTCTTTCACCGCGGTGACCGCGCCCGTGACCTTGGCCACCTTGATCAGGCCCGGCGGCCGCGAACCGACCTCCTGACCCTGGGCGGCAATCCCGGTAAAAAATACCGCCAAGCAGAACGATAAAAACCAAGACAGTAGCTTCTTTTGCATGGTGAAATGGGGTCCGGCAGCACTCACTCGCTTGTTGCCAATTGTTGGCGCAAAAGCTGGGCGCTATGATTGCCGGGGTCAAGACGCAAGCTATAGGCCGCCGCCGCACGCGCTTGGGCCAATCCGGTCGGATTGAGACTCAGATGGTAGGCATGGTAGTACCAGACCCAGGCGTTGGCCGGAGCCAATTGAAGCGCTTGGATCAGATCGTTGCCCGCCGGAAACCATTTGCCCTGCATGTCACGGGCGATGGCGCGGCGTATCCAAAAATCCGGCACCACGGTGCTGAGCGCCAGGGCCCGGTCCGCCATCGCTTCCGCCGTTGCGCCCAAGGCGGCATGATCAGCCCCGGGCTCGGCGTGGGCGCGCAGGGTGGTGGCATAGGCAAGATCCGCCCATGCCTGGGCATGCGACGGATTCAATCGCACGGCGGATTCCAGCGCGGAGATCGCCCCCTGCAGCTTCGACCGGTATTCCGGTCCGGACTCGGTGCGCCAAAGCGTGTCCAGGCTTTGCCGGGCCGCATACCGCGCCGCCTCGGCCCGATAATGCGGCAGCACAAAAACAACCATGGCGCTGATCAACCCCGCCAACAACCCGGCGGCCATGATGCGCGATCCGTTTGCGTGGCGCCCGGGCGTCGTCCGCGGCGTCGTCAACAGCGCCCCCACCGCCGCCACCGCCGCGGCCAAGGCCGGAATCTTGAAATGAAAATCCACCAGCAGTTGGAGCATGAACGCGCCGAGGCCGATCGCCAGGGCCTGCCGCAGCAAAGCCGGTCCTATGCCATCCGCATCCACCCTCGCCCGGCGCCACGCCGCCCGCAGCGCCAGCAGGCCGAGCACGCCGAATGACAACACGAAACCGACCGCACCGTAATCGCTGAGCGTGTTCAGGTAATCGTTGTGCGCCCACTGCGGCTCCATCTGGTAGTTTTCCGGCCGATACTTTTCAAAAAGCACGTTGTAACTGCCCGCCCCGGTGCCCACCCAGGGCTGTTCCACAAACAGTTTCCACGCGCCGCGCCACATGATCGGCCGGGTCCATTCGCCGGACTCGTTCGCCATCTGGGCAAACCGCTGTTCCACCTCCGGCACCGTCCGGTAGAGGCCCCATCCCGCCACGAGGCATAACAGCCCGGCCAGCATCACGGCGCCCGCCTTCGCCTGCCAACGCCGGCGCAGCGCAAACCACGGCCAAAGGCTCAGCATTGCGGCCAGGGCCAGCCACGCGCCGCGGCTGATGGTGAGGATCAGACCGAAAACATACACCGCGCTCAAATAGCCAAACAGCACCCGTTGCACCGCCGGAGCGCCGCGGCGAACCGTCAGCGCGAGGCCGGCCGGCAGCAGCAGCAGCAGCAGCGCGGCCAGACTGTTGGGTATACCGAAGGGGCCGCTGGCCCGGCCGACAAACTGCTCGGATTGCATACGTCCGAGCATGAGCCATTCGGGATGGACAAAGCGCTGGTAGGCCGCCAGCACCACCGCCACCACCCCGATCAGCGCCAGCGTGCCGAGCAATACCTGACGCGGAAGCCGGCTCGGCACCCCGTTGAGCACCACCCAAAAAACCGCCGCGGCCTGCGCCCACCACAGCCAGTCATGCCAACCCAGCCAGCGCACGGGGGTGACCCAAAGCACATTGCCCGCGGCATAGATCAGGAAGGGCAAAACCGCCCAGCCGGCCGGATGCAGCCGCGGGGCCTGCGTGGTCCAAACGCGGTCGAGCAGCCACACCGCCACCATCAGGCCGTGCAGGAAGCTCGTGACAATCATGGTCTCCGGTCGGTATCCGCCCAGGCACAGGGTGGTCCAAATCAGATTCACCGCCAGCAAACCGGTCAGAACCCACTCGGTCTTGCGGGGCACCGGTGATGCCTGGGGTTGCTGGACGTTCATGCGGTTTCTTCAAGCCGGCCACCGCGCGAAGCGCGACCAAAAAGACGGACACGTCTCTCCTGGGGCACAAAAAAAACGCCACCCGCATGGGGTGGCGTTGAAAGAAAACCGGATCGGTCGCTCAGGTGGTCGGGACCGTCAGGATCGTCTTGAGAATCCGGCCGGCGACCAGATACGGATCGGCGGCGGAATTCGGGCGGCGGTCTTCCAGATAGCCCTTGTAGCCGTTGTTGACGAAGCTGTGCGGGATGCGGATTGACGAGCCGCGATCGGCCACGCCGAACGTGAATTTGTCGATCGACTGCGTCTCGTGCAGGCCGGTCAGACGGAGGTGGTTGTCCGGACCGTAAACGGCGATGTGCTCGTCCATGTGCTTGCTGAAGGCGGCCATGAGCTTTTCGAAATAGGCCTTGCCGCCGACGTCGCGCATGTGGCCGGTGGAGAAATTCGCGTGCATGCCGGAGCCATTCCAATCCAACGGGGCGTTGAACGCGCCGCGCAGCGGTTTGCACTGCCACTCGATGTCCACCTCGTAGGCCTCGCCAAGGCGGGCCAGAATGTAACGGGCAACCCACATCTGGTCGGCGGCGTTGCGGGAGCCCTTGCCGAAGATCTGGAATTCCCACTGGCCCTTCGCGACCTCGGCGTTGATGCCCTCGATGTTGATGCCGGCGTCCAGGCAGATGTCGATGTGCTTCTCGACCAGCTCGCGGGCGATGTTGCCGACATTGCGGTAGCCCACGCCCGTGTAATACGGACCCTGCGGCTCGGGGAAACCGCCGCGGGGGAAACCGAGCGGCGCGCCATCCTTGAAGAAAAAGTATTCCTGCTCGAAGCCGAACCAGGCATCGGGCGCATCCGGGATGGTTGCGCGGGTGTTGGACGGATGCGGCGTCTTGCCGTCCGGCATCATCACCTCACACATGACCAATACGCCGTTTTTGCGCGTGCTGTCCGGAAAAACCGCGGTCGGTTTGAGCATGCAGTCGGAGCTCCTGCCTTCCGCCTGCCGGGTCGAGCTGCCGTCGAAGCCCCACATCGGCAATTCGTCGAGCTTCGGAAAATGGGCGAATTCCTTGATCTGGGTCTTGCTGCGCATGTTGGCGAGCGGCGAGTAGCCGTCCAACCAGATGTATTCGAGTTTGAATTTGGGCATATTGGGTAGGTTGTGTTACAGGGTTTTGCGCTACATTCAACCCGCGAAGCCATCGAAATGGCCGCTAAGTCGGGAATGTAATACGAGCCCCAAGGAAGCACCTGCCATGCCAGCGAATGCACTTTTTGTGCTTCGGTCATAAAAATCTTCCCAATTTCACTAAATATTGCCCATCAATTTTTAGCACAATACATCCAAGCCTTGCCAGCCGGGGCACAGCGGCCATGCTGGCGGCGCCAACCCGTTTCATGCCCAACGTAAAAGACACCAGGCGCGCGCTGGTCCGCATCGGTTACGATGGGACGGTGCACAAGACGTTTCGCGGCCATCAGGCCGACAAACGTTTCGCCCATGAGGTGCGCGTGCTGCGGCACCTCGAAGAGCAAGGCTGCGATTTCGTGCCCCGGCTGGTTTCGGCCGATCCGGACACACTGACCCTCGTCACCACCAACTGTGGATCCCGGGTGGAGCATCTCAGTGAACCGCGCATGAAGGAACTGTTCGCCGAGCTGGAGGAATACGGGGTGCGGCACGACGACCCCTACATGCGGAACGTCACCTACCGGCAGTCGGACGGCCGCTTCTGCCTGATCGATTTCGAATTCGCCACCCTCCTCCACGATCCGGATGCCACCCCGCACCCCATGGGTGACCCGGAACCCAAAACCTCTCCCCCGGCCTGATGTCCGCCGAACCCTCCTCCCCTTCCCGTCCCGTCATGCCGGATCTGCGTTGGTCCGGCATGACTCATCGTGGCCGCGTGCGCCCCAACAACGAGGACGCCTTTCTCGCCCTTTGCTTCGACGGCCACGAGGTGCGCTATCTCGGCAAGACCGGCGCGGCGTCCGCCGCCAACACTGACTTCGTCTTTGCCGTGAGCGACGGCATGGGCGGAGCCCAGTCCGGGGAGTTCGCCAGCCGTATCACCATCGAGAAGGTCTCCCATTGGTTGCCACGCAGCTTCCGCATGGGCGCGTTGGGCGTCGCCACCGATTCCACCGACATTCTGCTGGAAATCTTCCACGCCATCCACGCCGAGCTGCTCAATCTCGGCCGCAGCTATGAGGAATGCCAGGGCATGGGCACCACCCTGAGCATGTGCTGGTTCACCCCCGGCCGCATGTTTTTCGGCCATGTGGGGGACAGCCGCATCTATCACCTGCCGGCAAACGGAAAATTGCAGCAGATCACCCACGATCATTCCCACGTGGGCTGGTTGCGCCGCAACGGCAAGATCAACGAACGTGAAGCGCGCACCCACCCCATGCGCAACGCCCTGAACCAGGCGCTGGGAGCCGGCCAGCAAATCGTTGACCCGCAGGTCGGCGCGGTCGTTTACGAACCGGGCGACCGGTTTCTCATCTGCTCCGACGGACTCACCGACGGTCTGTGGGACCGGCATCTGGATGAATTTCTCTCCACGCCCGATTCCGCCCCGTCCCCCCGCACTCCCGCCCAGCGCCTGATCGACGAAAGTTTGGAACGCTCCGGCCGCGACAACCTCACCGCCATTGTGGTGGAAGTGCTGGAGCACAACCTGCCGGCACCGGATGCGACTGCGGGTTGAGCCATGCCGCTGGTCTTCGTCTATGGCACGTTGAAACGGGGCGGCAGCAACCATGCCCATCTTCTCGGGCAACACTTTCTCGGCCCCGCCCGCACCCAGCCCGGCTACACGCTCTACCAGCCGGCCGATTATCCCGGCATGGTGCCGGAGACCGCCGACCGCAACGGTGTCACGGGTGAACTCTGGCAGGTGGACGACCAATGCCTGCGCGCCCTCGACCGGCTCGAGGGCCTCGCGGAGGCCCTGTATGCGCGTGTGTCCGTGCGTTTGGCCGCTCCGCATGATCAACTGACCGTCGATTCGTATCTCTACCTGCGCCCGCTGGTCGGTTGTCCGCACGTGGGCTCCAACTGGCCCGTATCCGGGCAGGATTAGCGTTTGAGATGTTTCTTCGCCACGCGTTCCACCTTCACAAACTTGGCGCGAAACAATTCCTCCATGGTGTCGAGCACCTCGCCGGGAATGCGTTTGATCAGGTCCTCCAAGGCGGGCAATTCGCCCTTCGGCGCCGGCTCTTGCTCTTCCGGCTCCGGCCGCAACGCGACCGGCATCACATCAAGGTCGCCGTTGTCCTCCGCCCGCAACGCCGCTTCCTCGTCCGGGTTGGGCCCCGCCGGCGCGCCCTCATCCTCCAGCACCTCGGCCTCCTCGCGCTCCGCCGATCCGTTTTCCGTTTCCTGAGGCTCAGAAACCGCCGGGGACGGCGTCAGCGCGACCTCCAGCCGATCAATCAGGCCTTTTTTTTTTCGCCGTCAGTCGGGCCGGCCGGGCTCTCATCCGCGAGCGCGGTCAATTCCTTGATCAGCGAATCGATCGCGCGGGTGCGGCTGGCCTCCACGGCCTTGAGCAAGGTGACCTCAAAATTGATCTTCTCCGCCAGCCCGAGTTTCACGCCGCCCTCACCCTCGCGCAGCGCGTCGAGCATGCGCGTGATCTGTTCGGTGGTCAGGGGCACGCCGCCCAGAAGTTCGGAGCGCCCGCCATTGGCAATGGCGTCCAACAACGCGACCCGCACGTGCGCCTGGAGGTCGGTCAGCAGCCGCACCAAATCGCGGCCCGCGGCGTCACACTCATCCACCGTGGCGACGATCTGCCGGTGGTCGCCCGACGCCAGCGCGCCGGCCAGCGCGGCGATTTTTTCCGCGGCCACCAGGCCGTAAACCTCGAGCACATCGGGCTCGGTGATTTCCTCGCCACAAAACGCGATCATCTGGTCGAGGATCGACTGGGCGTCGCGCAGGCCGCCGTCGGCCATGCGGGCGATGCATGCCAGCGCACCGTCGCTGACTTTGATCTTCTCACTGGCGGCAATCTGCCGGAGCCGGCCCACGATCAGGTCGGGCGCGATGGGCTTGAGATCGAAACGCTGGCAACGGGAAATGATGGTCGGCAGGACCTTCTGCACGTCCGTCGTGGCGAAGACGAATTTCACGTGCGCCGGCGGCTCCTCCAAAGTCTTCAGCAGGGCGTTGAAGGCCTGGTTCGAGAGCATGTGCACCTCGTCGATGATGTAGACCTTGTATTTGCCCTGGGTCGGCGCGTAACGCACGTCGTCGCGCAGGTCGCGGATCTGGTCGACTGAGTTGTTCGACGCGCCGTCGATCTCAATCACATCCATCGAACTGCCCTCCGCGATGGACACCACCACGGGATCGTTGACGTCGAAATCGGCCTTGGGGCCGCCGGTGCAGTTGAGGGCCTTGGCGAAAATGCGCGCGGTCGAGGTCTTGCCAGTGCCGCGGGGGCCGACAAAGAGGTAGGCGTGGGCGATGCGGTTGCGGGTGATGGCGTTTTTCAACGTCCGCACCACATGATCCTGGCCGACCACATCATCGAACGTCTGCGGCCGCCATTTGCGGGCTATGACTTGGTAGGCGTTGCTCAAGACGTCCAAAATCGGGAATCAATGGTCCAAAATCAAAAGTAAAAATAAAGTGGCCAGGCACTCCACGGCACTGGGAGAACGTCGCTGCCGTTGCTACCTTCCGGTCCTGGCGGAGTTCGCGCGCCTGCCCATGCATGGCACCTGGCCAAGGCGGACCGTAGGTGCCGGGCGGGCGCATTCAACTGCAAACTGCATTTTTCTCCTCACGGCGTCCGGACCACGGTGTAAAACACCGTCAGGTTCAACACGAGCACGACCACCCCCACCCAGCGCCACCTTTCGTGCCGCCGCAGGGCCAGGAAAGCGAACAGGATCGCCAGCAGGGTCACGGGCACCAAGGCCAGACCGACCGCCAGCGCCGCATAGTCGGAACCCGACCAGAACCAAGCCGGCACATACAACAAGACCAACGGCAAGAGCAGCGCATACAGGGTGTAGACCGGTGGGCGTCCGCGATCAATCGGGTGCACCTTGGGCCGCCGCAATCCCGGCTGCGACCTGTCCTCCGTTGGTTTCTCCCGGCGCCAAAATCGGGTCATGGTCCAGTTCACCCCGCAGCGGACCCGTTGGCAAGTGCGGCCTGTGGTTCAGGGCGCGGGCGGCGGGGGCGGCCGGTCCCGGTCGCGCAGGCGGCGGTTGCGTTCGCTTTGCCAGCGATCACGCCATTCCTGCTTCATCGTCGCAAGCTTGTCGCGCTGCTCCGGGGTCAGCAGTTCGGAAATCTTTGCGTTCATGTCGTCCGCCACCGCCATGCTCCGGCCGAAATTGTCCCGGCGCATCTGTCGCAGTTCCTCCTCGGCCGTCTTCACGATCGGGCGGATTTTTTCCAACTGCTCCTGCGTCAGCTCCAACCGCGCCTCATACCGGCGCAGGAGCATCGGCACGAACTGGTTCACCGACGGTTTCCCGTTGAAGCCCTCCCGGCCGACGCGCTCACCCGCCAGCCGCAGGCTCAGGAAACCACCGAACACCGCCCCGCAGAGAAAGACCCCCGCGAACGCCAGCACGACTTTCCAAGTCCGGTTCATGGCGCGGTCTCCAGAATGATCGCGGCCGGATCATCCGCGGTGAAATAGTTGTCCACTGTCCCCGGGTTGGCGGCGGGAAAAACCGCGGCGATATTGCCCGCCGCCCCCAGCACGGCCAGCAACCCCGAAAACACCACGGCCCGCAGCGCAAAACGTTCCAGCAACGAGCCGGCGGCGTTGTCGCGCGCCGACAAGGCCCGTGCGGCCACCCGCGTGGCGAATCCATGCGGACACGCGTCATCCTGGACGGTTTCGGCCTGCCGGGCGGCGGCCACCAATTGCAGCCAGGCTTTGTCGGAGGGCTTCATGATCTTTCCTTTCGTTGTAGGTCCTCAAAGAGTTTGCGCAACTTTCTCCGCGCGCGGAATGCACGGACCTTCACCAGCGGACCGTTCCAACCGGTCAGGGTCGAGATTTCCGCGATGCTTTTCTGTTCCAAATCCAGCAACCGGATCACCAACCGGTCCTCGGGTTTGAGTCGCGCGAGCAGCTTGTCGACCAACTCCCGCGCCGCCAAAGCCTCGTCCGGCGCCACTTCGCGCTCATTGGTCAGCACCGCGTCCAGCACGTCCGTTTCCTGTTCCGAAAGGTCGGCCCAGCGCAGCTCCGGCCGCCGCTTTTGCGCCCGCAGGTGGTCGATGCAGGTGGTGACCGCGATCCGTGACACCCAATGGTTGAATGGGACCACACCCTGATACTGATCGATGCGCGTAAACATTTTCATGAAAATCTCCTGCATGAGATCCTCCTCCGCAACGCGGCGCGGCAGGTGATTGCGGACAATGGAGATGACCAAAGGATACAGGTGCCCGACCAATTCGCGGGCGGCCGCCTCATCGCGCCGGCGTACCCGCGCCACGCATCCGGGCAGGTCAAAAGGCTCGGCCTCAGGCATGATGAAATGGAATCCGGCTCATACACGGGTGACAAGACGGCTTTGCCGCGCGCAGGTTACAGCCGATGACAATTCGGCTGCTTGACGTCACCCCGGCCCTCGGCCTAACTGGCCGCCTTGATGCGAAACTTGGAGCAGGCCCTTCGACTTACCACCGCGCACGATCTCTGAATCGCCCGCCGGGTTGATCGTGCGTCCCGCCTGTTGTCCACCCCGCCGATGATATCGGCGTTTGCTCCGTCCTCATCGTATCCTTAATTGTCAGTCCGTTTCGCCATGCAATCCGCTCCCGTTACCAAATACCGGCCGTTTCCGCCGGTCGATCTGCCCAACCGTCAGTGGCCCAACCGCACGCTGACCCAGGCCCCCGTCTGGTGCAGCGTCGATCTCCGCGACGGCAACCAAGCCCTCGCCCAGCCCATGAGCGTCGAGGAGAAACTCGAGTATTTCGCCCTGCTCGTGCAGATCGGTTTCAAGGAAATCGAAGTGGGCTTTCCCTCCGCCTCGCAGATCGAGTTCGATCTCATCCGCCGGCTGGTTGAGGAAAACCGCATCCCTGACGACGTTGCCATCCAGATCCTCTGCCAGTGTCGCGAGGAGCTGATCACCCGCTCCTGCGAGGCCTTGCGCGGCGCCAAAAACGTCATCTTCCACCTCTACAACTCCACCTCGCCCGCCCAGCGCAAACATGTCTTCAACGCCGGCAAGGAAGACATCAAGGCCATCGCCATCCAGGGCACCAAGTGGGTCAAACAATACACCCGGCCGCTGATCGATGGCGGCACGCGCGTGCGCTTCCAGTATTCGCCGGAGAGCTTCACCAGCACCGAACTGGACTTCGCCCTCGAGGTCTGCGAAGCCGTGACCGATGTGTGGCAGCCCACACCGCAGGACAAGATCATCCTCAACCTGCCCGCCACCGTCGAGTATGCCACGCCCAACGTGCACGCCGACCAGATCGAGTGGATGTGCACCCACCTCTCACGGCGCGACAGCACGCTCATCTCGCTGCACACCCACAACGACCGCGGCACCGGCATCGCCGCCACGGAACTCGCCCTGCTGGCCGGCGCCGACCGCGTCGAGGGCACGCTCTTCGGCAACGGCGAACGCACCGGCAACCTCGACATCGTCGTGGTCGCGCTGAACCTCTACACCCACGGCATCCATCCCGGACTGGATTTTTCCAACATCAACGAAATCCGCGAGGTTTACGAACGCTGCACCAAGCTCGAGGTTCCGCCCCGTCAGCCCTACGCCGGCGAACTCGTCTTCACCGCGTTCAGCGGCTCACATCAGGATGCGATCAAGAAATCCTGGGCCGTGCAAAAACCGGACGAGCCCTGGGATGTACTCTACATCCCGATCGATCCCGCCGACATCGGCCGCAGTTACAAGGCCATCATCCGCATCAACTCCCAGTCCGGCAAGGGCGGCGTCGCCTATGTGCTGGAGCGCGAGTTCGGTTTCAACCTGCCCAAGGCCATGCACAAGGAAATCGGCCGCCTCATCAACGATCTCGCCGATGCCACCGGCCGCGAACTCAGCCGCGAGGAAATCCGCGACGCCTTCTTCCACGAATACCTCGAGCGCGCCACCCCGGTCGCGCTCAAGCAGTTCCGCACCACCGAGACCGACAGTGCCGTGCGTTGCGAGTGCACCATCCTCATCGACGGACAACCCCACACCTTGTCCGCCGAGGGCAACGGCCCGATCGACGCCTTTGTGCGTTCGCTCGGCACCACCGGCCTGCCCAAGGTCGAGGTGCAGTCCTACGCCGAACACTCCCTCGGCAAGGGCGCCGAAGCCCGCGCCGTTTCCTACATTCAGCTGAAATCGGACCGCGGGCTCACCCGCTACGGCGCCGGCATCGACACCAACATCGAACTCGCTTCGATCAAGGCCATCGTCAGCGCCCTGAATCGTATCCTGGCCAAGGGTGCTTGATTTCCAGATTGACCACCAGACCAGACTTGGTCTGGTCTGGTGGTCATGAAGTCGATCAACATTCAGGCAGCCAAGACTCATTTGTCGCGCCTGGTTGAGCAAGTAGCTGCCGGCGAAGAGATTGTGTTGGCCAAGGCAGGCAAACCCATGGCCAAGCTCGTGCCCTACGTGCCGGCTCGCCAGCCGCGCCGTGGCGGCCAATTCAAGGGGCAGATATGGGAAGCTCCAAATTGTTGGGAGCCTGATGAGGATATCATCAAGTTGATGACCGAAGGTCCGCTCTATCGACAAAACGCCAGCGAGCCCAAGACACCGGCAGTGGCGGAGGATAAGCCGTGAGAGTGCTGTTGGACTCCCACGTCCTACTGTGGTGGGTTGATGAACCTGCCCGCCTCACCAGCCCTCTCCGGAATGTCATGCACGACCCGGCCAATGAGGTGTTCTTCAGCCCTGCCTCGATTTGGGAACTGGGCCTGAAAATGTCGAAGGGCAAACTCCGCCTGCCGCTCAATCTCGTCCCGGCCTTGGAAAGCGACGGTATTGTGGAGTTACCCATCTCGGCCGCACATGTCACCCGCACATTGACGCTGCCAACGGTGCATTTCGATCCGTTTGACCGGCTGCTGATTGGCCAGGCATTGGTGGAAGGGCTGGTGCTTGCCACCCGCGACGAGACCATCCACCGCTACGATGTCCCGGTGATTGAGGCCTGATAACCAATCCCACCCAACGTGCCCTACACACCCGCCAAGCCGCCGCTCACCGGCGAGACCCTCGACACCCTCACCGCGCGATTGCAGGCGCGCGGCGAACCGGCTTTTCGCGCCAAACAGATTCTCGACTGGGTTTACAAAAAACGCGCCCGGTCGTGGGATGGGATGACCAATCTCCCCAAAACGTTGCGCGCCTGGCTCGATGAAACCTTTGAGTTTGCCCCGGCCACCCTCGTGCTGGGCAAACAGTCACTCGACGTCACCGACAAGCTCCTCATCGAACTAGGCGATCGGTCGCTGATCGAGACCGTCATCATCCGCGCCCCCCAGGAAGGCGTCGGCCTTGAGCATTCACGCAAGACCATCTGCATCTCCACGCAGGTCGGCTGCGCCATGGGCTGCAAATTCTGCGCCTCCGGCCTGCTCGGTTTGAAGCGCGACCTCAACGCCGGCGAGATCGTCGCGCAGCTGTTGCAGGTCTGCTATCGCGAGGATGAACACGATCCGCGCGCCCACACCGGCCTCGCCACTTTCGACAACATCGTGGTCATGGGCATGGGCGAACCGCTCGCCAATTACGAGGCCATCATCCGCGCGCTCACCATCGTCAACGCCGACTGGGGTCTCGGCTTCGGCGCGCGCCGCATCACGCTGTCAACTTCCGGTCTGGTGCCGAAAATTCTCCGACTCGCCGACGAACCACTTGGCATCCGTCTCGCCATTTCACTTCACGGCGCGACCGACGAGGTCCGCGAGCAGATCATGCCGGTCAACCGGGCCTACCCGCTCGCCAAGCTCATTCCCGCCGTCAAGGCCTTCTCGGCGAAGCACGGCCGCATGGTCACGCTGGAGTTCATCTTGATCGAAGACGTCAACGACAGTCTCGAACAGGCCGCGAAGCTGCGCGACATCGCGCTCGATGTGCACGCGCACGTGAATCTCATTCCCTACAACACCGTCGAGGGCCTGCCGTGGAAACGCCCCTCGGTGGCACGCCAGGAAAAGTTCGCTGACATCCTCCGCCGCGCGCGCGTCTCCGTTACCCTGCGCCGCGAAAAAGGCCACGACATCGAGGCCGCCTGCGGCCAGCTGCGGCTCAAGACCGAACAGGATCGCGCCCGGGCTGCCGCACCCGACCCTGCGGCCTGAGCCGGGATCATGCAATCAGGCTGCTATGCATGAGCATGCGTGGCGGAGCGGTGCGGTTTGGTAGGGGCGCGGCTCGTTCACACCCGCGGCGGCGTAGCGTAAGCAGGGCGCGGTCGCGACTGTTCAACCGCCCGCAAACACCGGCCGAAATCCGGCCGCGCTGAGAATCGCCGCGATCTTGTCGCGCTGATCGCCCTGAATCTCGATGTTGCCGTCCTTCACCGTGCCGCCGCAGCCGCAGGCCGCGCGCATCTGTTTGCACAAGGTCTCCTTCTCCGGCGGGCCGATGCCTTTGAATCCGGTGACCAGCGTCACGGTTTTGCCCCCGCGCCCGGCGGTCGTGCGCTTGATGTCCACCCGGCCGCGATTGCGTGATTCGGTCGGCACCGATGCGGGTGCGCTCGCCGGCGCTGCCGGTTTGATCTCACCGGCAGGCAGACCGCCAAGATTGAGCGCCGCGAACGGATTCTGTCCCAAACCGTCGCCGCCATCCGTGCTGATTTTGTCGCGCCGGCTCATGACGCAGGACGGGCCGACCGGCCGCCGCAAACGCCGACCGGTATGTTCTCCTCGCCACCGAGAAACATGAGGGCCTTGGCGTAACTGCGGTTGCCCAAAAAATGCAGCAACTGCGGATGCAGGGCCAGGCGCTGCCGTTGCACGCAGTCATCCAATCGCGCCATCTCGGCGGCAATGGTGGGGCCGTCCGACCGCTTGATGGCGTCGAGCAGCAGGGTCAGGGAGGTTTTGATTTCGGTTTCGTTCACAGGTGCGGAAGCAACTAATCCCGCTGTTACTGACGTTAAGCTGGATTGCAATCCCTCCCGCCACCACGGGATAACTTGAGTCCGCCGGCAAGGTGTGCTGAATTTTCACTAAATTCACTGGGCACACCGAGCGGGCACGTCCCTGGGTCGTGAAGCGCGTGTGTGCTTTTCTTGTCAACAAATGAGTTCTCATTCCCTTCCCCTTCGGGCCAATGCCGCGGTCATCGAGGCCGCCTATCAGTCGTGGCTGGAAAAGCCCGACTCGGTCGATCCCACCTGGCGCGCATTTTTCCAAGGCTTCACCCTCGGGCACAGCGGTGCCAGCCTCCCGACCGGAGAACCTGCCAGCGCGGCGGTCAACATCATCGACAGCCTCAAGCAGTCGCACGTCCATTACCTCATCGCCACCTACCGCTCGATCGGGCACCTCGAGGCCCACATCGACCCGCTGAGCGAGCCGCCCCCGCCGCACCCCAAGCTTTCCCTCGCCGAGTTTGAACTCAGCGACGCCGACCTCGACACCAGCTTCGACGTCGGCACCTACCTCGGCGGCGGACAGATGACGCTGCGCGACATTCTCATCTCGCTGCGACTCACCTACTGCGACCGCATCGGCGTGGAATACACCCACATGCAGGATCTCGAGGCCCGCCATTGGCTGCAGGACCGCATGGAGTCCACCCGCAACCAGCCCGACTTCACCCGCGAGGAACGCATCCGCATCCTGCGCCGCGTGCACAAGGCCGAGTTGTTTGAACGTTTCCTGCACACGAGGTATGTCGGCCAGAAACGTTTCTCCCTCGAGGGCGCCGAAACCATGGTCGCCGCGGTCGACACCATCATCGAGCACTGTCCGCACCTGGGCGTGGAGGAGGTCGTCATGGGCATGGCCCATCGCGGCCGTCTCAACATTCTCACCAGCATCATGCGGAAGAACTTCGATCTGCTCTTCGAACAGTTCTCCGAAAATTACATTCCCGACGCGGTGGGCGGCGACGGCGATGTGAAATACCACCTCGGCTACGAGGCCGTGCTCAAAACCACCGCGGGCAAAAACGTCGAGGTCCGGCTCGCCGCCAACCCATCCCACCTCGAGATCGTCAACCCCGTGGTCGAAGGCAAGGCCCGCGCCCGCCAACGCATGCTCGGCGCCACCGAGGAACGCCACCGCGTGCTGCCGTTGCTGGTCCACGGCGACGCGGCGTTTTCCGGCCAGGGCATCGTGGCCGAGACCCTCAACTTCTCCCAGCTCCCGGGCTACAAGACCGGCGGCACCGTGCACCTCATCGTCAACAACCAGATCGGCTTCACCACCGACCCCACCGATTCGCGTTCCACGCGCTACTGCACGGATGTCGCCAAGATGATCGAGTCGCCCATCTTCCACGTGAACGGCGACGATCCCGAGGCCGTCTGCCATGTCGCCCGGCTGGCCTTGGAGTTTCGCGTCAAGTTCCGCCGCGACGTCGTCATCGACATGGTCTGCTACCGCAAGCACGGCCACAACGAGACCGACGAGCCGGCGTTCACCCAGCCCATCCTCTACAAGAAAATCTCCGCGCACCCTCCCGTTTCCACGGTGTTTTGCCGCAAGCTCGCCGCCGAGGGCACCCTGACCGAACAGGAATCCGAAGCCATCCGCGCCGAGTATTCCGAGGCGCTGGAGCGCAACTTCGAAAAGGCCAAGGCCAAGGAACAATCCCGCCCGGCCAACGACGACGACAATCCCGAACTGCGCAAGTTCGAAGGTTCCACCGCCATCTTCCAGCCGGATTTCCACTTCAAACCGGTGGAAACCGGTGTGCCCGCCGACACACTGGCCATCGCCGCGCGCGGCCTCACCACCCTGCCCGACGACTTCAAACCCAACCCCAAGATCAAGCGCTTCCTCAAGGCCCGCGCCAAGGCATTCGCCGACGGCGGCCCGATTGACTGGGGCTTCGCCGAGGCCCTCGCCTTCGGTTCGCTGGTGCTGCAGGGCACCCCCATCCGCATCGGCGGGCAGGATTGCGAACGCGGCACCTTCAGCCATCGCCACGCGGTGCTGCACGACATGGAGACCGGTGCCATCTACACGCCCCTGCGCAACCTGGCCTCCGACCAGGCCCGCTTCTGCGTTTACAACTCGTTGCTCTCCGAGGCCGCCGTGCTCGCCTTCGATTACGGCTATGCCCTCGACTATCCCAACATGCTCTGCATCTGGGAAGCCCAGTTCGGCGACTTTGCCAACGGCGCGCAGGTCGTCATCGACCAGTTCCTCGCCGCCGGTGAATCGAAATGGCAGAGCACCTGCGGCATCACCCTGCTCCTGCCGCACGGTTACGAGGGCCAGGGCCCCGAGCACTCGTCCGCCCGCCTCGAGCGCTTCCTCCAGCTCTGCGCGGAAAACAACATGCAGGTGGCCAACATCACCACCCCGGTGAACTTCTTCCACGCCCTGCGCCGGCAGGTGCTGCGCGATGTCAAGAAGCCGCTCATCGTCATGTCGCCCAAATCCCTCCTGCGCCACCCCGCCGCCGTTTCGCAACTGGAGGAATTTACCGGCGGCAATTTTCAGGAAATCATCGACGACCCCGCGCGCGCCGACGATGCCACCGGCGTCAAACGCGTCATCCTCTGCTCGGGCAAGGTTTACTACGACCTCTGCGATTACCGGGACAAGAAACAGATCACCGACGCCGCCATCGTACGTCTTGAGCAACTCTATCCGCTGAACACCGACTGCCTCGCCGCCGTTGTGCGCCGTTATGGCGACGCCCGTCTCGTCTGGTGCCAGGAGGAATCGCAGAACATGGGCGCCTGGTCCTACATCGCACCGCAGCTCGAAACCCTCCTCGACCGCAAGCCGCTCTACGCCGGCCGCGATGCCTCCGCCTCGCCCGCCGTCGGCTCCCTCGCCTTGCATCGCCGCGAACTCGCTGCTTTCCTCAAGGCCGCCTTCACGGTCTGAATCCACACCTTCCCTCCATCATGAGCATTGCAGTCAAGATCCCCGCCATGGGTGAATCCATTAACTCCGGCGTGCTGGCCAAATGGCACGTCAAGGACGGCGATTTCGTCAAGAAGGACCAACCGCTCTACGAATTGGAAACCGACAAGATCACCTCCGAAGGTGTCGCCGAGGCCGACGGCCGCATCACGCTCAAGGTCGGGGCCGACACCGAGGTCAAGATCGGCGCCGTCGTGGCCGAAATCGATGACAGCGCCCAAGCCGGCGAGACCAAGGCAAAACCGGCCGAATCCGCCCCGGCCCAATCCGAATCCAAGGCTTCCGACCAACCCCTTTCCCCGGCCGTGCGCCGCATCGTGGCCGAAACCGGCATCGATCCCGCCGGCGTTGAAGGCACCGGCAAAGGCGGCCGCGTCACCAAGGGCGACCTGCTCGAAGCCGCCAAGGCCGGCGCGCCCGAGGCCAAACCCGACGCCGCCCCATCTGCCCCGGCCGAAGCACCGGCTCCGGCGGGCACATCCGCCGCTCCGTCCTCACCGGCGGAACGCCAGACGCGCAAGAAAATGAGCCCCCTGCGCGCCCGCATTGCGCAGCGTCTCGTCCAGGCCCAGCACGAGGCCGCCATGCTCACCACGTTCAACGAGGTCGACATGTCCGCCGTCATCGAGCTGCGCAAAAAATATCAGGACGACTTCGTGAAGAAATACGGCGTCAAACTCGGCTTCATGTCCTTCTTCACCAAGGCCGTCGTCCACGCCCTGCGGGAAGTCCCGGCCATCAACGCCCAGCTCGACGGCGACAGCGTCGTGCAGAACCACTACTACGACATCGGCGTCGCCGTTTCCACCGACAAGGGCCTCATGGTCCCCGTCGTGCGCGACTGCGACCACAAGGGCATGGCCGACATCGAAAAGGAGATCGCCGACGCCGCCAAACGCGCGCGCGAGGGCAAGATCACGCTCGATGATCTGTCCGGCGGCGTGTTCACCATCACCAACGGCGGCATCTTCGGCTCGATGCTCTCCACGCCCATCCTCAATCCGCCGCAAAGCGCCATCCTCGGCCTCCACGCCATCAACGAGCGCCCCATGGCCGTCAACGGCCAGGTCGTCATCCGCCCGATGATGTATCTCGCCCTCAGCTACGACCACCGCGTTGTCGACGGCCGCGAAGCCGTCACCTTCCTCGTGAAAATCAAACAGGCCATCGAGGATCCCGCCCGCCTGCTCATCGGCGCCTGACCATCATTCTCGTTCTCTTTATCGTAATCGTTCTCCGATTTTCCCGGTTTCAATTCCAAACGAGAGAACGAGAAAGATTAAGAATAGGAGAACGAACATTCCCATGTCTTCCGCATCTTCCTTCGATCTCATCGTGATTGGCGCCGGGCCCGGCGGCTACGTCTGCGCCTTCCGCGCCGCCCAACTCGGCCTCAAGGTCGCGCTCATCGACAAGCGCCCGGCCCTCGGCGGCACCTGCCTCAACGTCGGCTGCATCCCGAGCAAATCCCTGCTCGCCTCCTCCGAGCACTACGCCTTCGCGCGGCATCACGCCGCCGCCCACGGCATCAAAATCGACGGCCTCGCCATCGATGTCACCGCGATGCTGAAAAAGAAGGAGGACATCGTCGGCAAGATGACCGGCGGCCTCGCCGCCCTCGCCAAGGCCCGCAAGGTCACCGTCATCACCGGCACCGCGAAATTCACCTCCGCGACCGAAGTCGAGGTTTCACCAATCGAAAATCCGGGATCCAAAATCGAAAATCCGGCGCGCTATTCGGCGCGCCATATCGTCATCGCCACCGGCTCCGCCCCGGTCGAGCTACCTTTCCTCAAGTTTGACGGGGAGACCGTCGTCTCTTCCGACCACGCCATCGCGTTCAACGCGGTCCCCAAGAAACTCGTCGTGGTCGGCGGCGGCGCCATCGGCCTCGAACTCGGCTCCGTCTGGGCGCGCCTCGGCGCCGAGGTCACGGTGGTGGAATTTCTCCCGCAAATCGCCGGCACGGCCGACGCCGATGTCGTGCGCAACTACACCCGCATCCTGCAAAAGCAGGGCCTCAAGATCGAGGTCAACGCCAAGGTCACCGGTTTTGTAGGGGCGTCGCTCGACGACACCCGCGCGGGCGCAGACAAGCCGCGCCCCTACGGGAAATTGCTCGCCGAGCGCGACGGCAAGACCCTTGAATTCGAGGCCGAAAAAGTCCTCGTCGCTGTCGGCCGCCGCCCGTTCACCGACGGCCTCGGCCTCGAAAAGGCCGGCGTCGAACTCACGGAGAAAAAGCGCATCAAGGTGGACGCGAAACTCCGGACCACCACCGCCAACATTTACGCCATCGGCGACGTGATCGACGGTCCCATGCTCGCGCACAAGGCCGAGGAGGACGGCGCCGCCGTCGCCGAATGGATCGCCGGCAAGGCCGGTCATATCAACTGGGACCTCATGCCCGGCATCATTTACACCGACCCCGAAATCGCGATGGTCGGCCTCGGCGAGGACGCCGCGAAGAAGACGGGCCTCAAGGTCAATGTCGGCAAATTCAACTTCGCCGCCAACGCCCGCGCCCACGCCAACGACGGCGCCGACGGCTTCGTGAAGATCATCGCCGACGCCCAGACCGACAAAATCCTCGGCGCGCAGATCCTCGGCAAGAACGCCGGCGAACTCATCAGCGAGATTGTCACCCACATGGAATACGGCGGCAGCGCCGAGGACCTCGCGCGCACGGTTCACGCCCACCCGACCATGAGCGAAGCCGTCAAGGAGGCCGCCCTGGCGGTCAGCAAATCAGCCATCCACGCCCTCTGAGGACTTGCGTCCCATCCAAATTCCTGGACCTCTCGTCGCCATGTCGTTTTCCCTCCGCACCCGCAAAGCCGCTCTCTGGCTCGTCGTCGTTGACGTGCACCGGCGCTGCGTTGCCTGAGGAGATCGTCACCAGTTGATCCCATCGCAACCGCGCCCCACCCGGCGCGGTTTTTTTGTGCCGGACGGTGCCAGCCCACATGACCCAGTCCCATCCCGTTCCCGCCAATCCTCATCATGCCCGCGGCCTCGCGCTGATGGTGCTCTCCACCGCCGGCTTCACCGCGAACATCCTGCTCATCCGTGCGTTCGGCGCGCTCGAGGGCACCAACATGTGGTTCCTCGTCTGCATGCGATTTCTGACCGGTCTGCTGGTGATCAGCACGCTCTACCACCGCGAGTTTCAACCCCTGCATCTCTTCCGCAACCGACGCCTGATCGCCCGTGGCATCATTGGCGGCCTCGGTACCGTGGCCTACTACATCACCATCGAACATCTCGGTGCCGGTCGCGCCACCTTCATCGGCAATACCTACGTGATCTGGGGCGGTCTGCTCGCCGTGTGGGTCTTGGGCGAGCGCTTCACCGTCCCGCTGGCCGTGGGCTGCATCACCACGCTGACCGGCCTGGCGATGCTCACCCATGTATTCAGCACGGCCCTGCATCCGGGCATCTACGACCTGCTGGCGCTGGCCACGGCCTTTGCGTCCGCAACCGTGATCGTGCTCATCCGCAGCCTGCACCACACCGAACACACCTCGACCATCTTCGCCGCCCAATGTGTTTACGGTCTCCTGCTCTGCGGCGGTCCCGCGTGGGTGATGACCGACTCCCTGCCCGCCGGTTCATGGTGGATCATCATCGGCGCCAGCCTGTGCGCTGCGTTCGGACAATTGAGCATGACGCGCGCCTTTCGCGACCTGCCCGTCGGTCAAGGTTCGCTGCTGCAAATGCTCGTGCCGCTCGGCGTGGCCGTCGGTGGCGTGGCATGGTTTGGCGAACACTACACTGCCATCGAACTGATCGGCGCCGTCCTGATTTTGGGCGGCTCAATGTTGCCGACCTTCCGCCGATGAATTGTAGGGCGGGGATTCCGATCCCCGCCATTACATTCGAAAATCAGTGTTCGGCGTGGTTCGAAGGCCCCGCCCTACATCACCCAAGGGCGCGCAGGCTTGCCGTGCCGAAGCTTGGCGAAGGCAGGTCCCGCTACGCGGTTTATGTTGAAGTGTAGCCGCGTTGGAGCGCAGCGACAACGTGGTATCCCAGTGGCCACAACTTTTCTGAAAATGCGCCAAGCTACGCTTTCGCCGCCTTCGCCGCTTCGCGCGCCGCGCGCTGCCGCTCCTGCCAGGGGAACTTGCGCGGCACCGCGCGCGGACGCTCAAGGGCCGAGCCCATCGCGATGTAGGCGCGGCGATAGTCCTCGGAATTGTTCGGCGGCGTGTAGTGCAGCGTGCGACCGTGGTGGATCGTGGCGCCACCCGCGGGCAGTTCGCATGCGATGGCAGAGCTGAAATCAAACGCCCCCGGCTCCACTTCCAAACCCGGCGTCAGCGGATTGTCGCCGATCGGCCGGTGCGACACGATCTCGATCCGGTGCGAGCCTGGTACGAAATGCATGCAGCCGTTCTGCCTGGTCGCCGGCTGCAGCGGCACCCAGATACTGAGGCTCGAATACTCCACCGCCGGATTCCAATACGCCTCGTCCTGATGCCATGGCGTGGCTGCGGCATTGTGCGGCGGCTTGTTGATCGCATGGTCGCCCATCATGTTCGCGTCCGGGCCGTGCAACTGCCGCATGATGGCCTTGATGTTCGCCACCAGCTGTGTCGCCAGCAGTTCCGGCGCGTATTTGGCCGGGCTTAAAATCTGCGGGATCGAGACCTTTTTGCCGGCCTCGCGCGCGCCGTTCAGGTCGTAAAAATCGGCGTCCGACCGGGCCTCGGCCTCCGTGAAGAGCCGGTCATAGATCGCCCGCACCACCGCGATCTCTTCCACCGGCATGATCGCATCGATCGCCACGTAACCGTGCTCATGATAGAACGCCACCTGCGCGGCGGTCAGCGCATGGGTCGGCTCCAACTTGGGCGCAGCATGATAATCAGGGGTAACCGAAACAGCAGGGGTTTGCATGCCGCACCGCTGTAGGTCTTCACCCCAAGCCGGGCCAATCAATTCGGCGTGATTATTCCGGCTGCAATGCGCGCTTGCCGCCATCGTCCGCCCCGCCGCAATCTGCCGGGATGAGCAAAAGGACCCTGATTCTCTGGGACATCGACGGCACCCTCATCGTTTCGCAAGGCGCAGGCGTTCGCGCCATGGAACGCGCTTTTCGCGAGCGCTTCCACCGCGAATGCGATCTGGGCAAAATCGACTGGGCCGGCCGCACCGACAGCTGGATCACCGGCGAGGTGCTGCAAAAAAACGGTCTGCCCGCCACCCCCGAAAACATCCAGGCCTACCTCGAGGCCTACCTGTCGGTCCTGCCGCAGGAACTCGCCGCCGGATCCCAGGGCCAGATCCTGCCCGGCATCCTCGACCTGCTTGAAACCTTGCATCACCACCCGCAGGTCGCCCAAGGCCTGCTCACCGGCAACATGCAGCGCGGTGCCGAGTTCAAGCTCACGCATTATCAGGTCTGGCACTATTTCGAATTCGGCGCCTTCGCCGACGACAGCCCCCGCCGCAACGACCTCGGTCCGCACGCGCTGCGGCGCGCCGGCGCCCGTCACGGCGTCACCTTCTCGCCGGAAAACACCTTCATCATCGGCGACACCCCGCACGATATCGAATGCGGCAAGGTCATCGGTGCGCAGACCATCGCCGTCGCCACCGGCCACCATTCACTCGCCGAATTGCAAAGCCATCACCCCACCGCCGCCTTTCAGGATTTCAGCAACCCCGCCGCCCTCCTCCGCACCCTCGGCCTGCAACCCTGATCCACCCCGAAACGCGTCTTTCATCCCGCGCGCCTCCCAATCCAGTGTCACGTAATACGTGACACTTTTCCATTCGTGTCACCGACGTCTGGGTTCGAGTTCACCGTTGCTGCAGCCATGCAACCCGGTCTCTGCCGTTACCTCCGCCTGCGCGCGCCGGCATTCAGGTTTTGCGCAACTCGACCGACGTCACCCGACCGTCCTTGAACACGATCCGCGTCGCATCATCCAGACTGTCGTAGCGCCGGTCGTAAGTCACCCCGCCGGCCGTGCTCTGGTAGCCGCCCGACCCCACCGCCATGCCAAACGAAAACCCCGGCTTGCGCTCGTAGTAGGCCCAAATCTCTTCCTCGCCGGCCGCCGTGGTTCGCGTGTAAACCCGCGACGGACGCCCCAACGCCATTTCCACCTGCTCCGGGGTGAAACCCACCTCCACCCGCTCCGCCCGGATCGCCGCCTGCACCTCCGCCGGCCAACGGTCGAAATCCACCTGGCCCTTCCGGATGCGCGAATCCACCGATGCACAACCGACCAACAGGCCGGTCAAACCGACACACAGCAGGACAGGAATCAGTTTCATGGGTAATCCGGGGTTGAAGGGAAATAATCTGGCCGGGGTGCAGCGTGCGTGCAAACTCCGAACCGCTTTACTCCTCCATGCAGACTTACTCCATTGCCATCGGTTCCGACCACGCCGGTTACAACTACAAGGAAGCCATCAAGGCCATGCTCCTCGCCGAGGGCCACACCGTGCGCGACTTCGGCACGCACTCCCCGGAGCGCTGCGATTTCCCCGACTTCTGTTTCCCGGTCGCCCGGGCGGTCGCCGCCGGTGAATATCAACGCGGCATCGTGCTTGGCGGCTCCGGCAACGGCGAGGCCATGGCCGCTAACCGCGTCAAGGGCGTGCGCTGCGGCGTTTGCTGGAACGAACAGGTCGCCATCTGGAACCGCTCGCACAACGACGCCAACTGTCTCTCGCTCGGCGAACGCACCATCACCCTCGACGAGGCCCTCCACATCGTCCGCGTCTGGCTCGCCACCGAATTCGAAGGCGGCCGCCACGTGCCCCGCATCGAAAAACTCGACACCCTGGCGTAACCCCGGGAGCGCGGGCGGCCCGCCCGCTTCTGCCATCACCTCTTACGACACCCTTCCTTTTCGCCGTTGCCCCAAACATGAACTTCCGCGAAATGACCCCCGCCGATTTGCCGGATACTTTCCGTATCCGAACTGCCGCAAAGGAGAATCCATTCCCGATGGAGGCCCTGATCTCCTCCGGCATTACTGAGGCGTCTGTCACCCAAATGCTCGCCACCACTCATCGCGGCTGGGTGTGTGAAGTGGACGGAAACACAGTCGGTTTTGCCATAGGCAATCGCAGCAATGGAGAGCTTTGGGTTATCGCCGTGCTGTCAGAGCATGAAGGCAAGGGCGTCGGACGCCATCTGATGCAACTCGTGCAGGACTGGCTGTGGAGCGAAGGTTGGACCAAGCTTTGGCTTGTTACAGGCGTCGCGCCCAGCAGAGCTTTTCACCTATATTCCAAACTGGGTTGGCAAGACTGTGGGCCAGTCGGTGAGGGCGTTGAGCGCCGGATGGAACTCACCCAGATCTGAGTCAGCTTCATCGGAAGATGAGTAGCTCAAAAAATATTTTGACATCGAAGTAATTATTATTTTGATATCGAAGCATCATGGGAACCCATTACCAAGGCACCAAGGCCGAGACCGACGCGCTCAACGCTTACATCAAGCTCATGCGCGCCGCCGACAGCGTGACGGCCCGCGTCCACGCCGTTCTGCCCGCCGGCCTGACCATCTCCCAGTTTGGCGCCTTGGAAACCCTGCTCCATCGCGGCCCCCTGTGCCAGTCCGAACTGGCGACCAAGCTGCTCATGAGCGGCGGCAATATCACCATGGTTGTCTCCAACTTGGAAAAATCCGGCTGGATCACGCGCCAACGCGATGAGCAGGACCGCCGGTTTGTCACGGTGAGCCTGACCGATTCCGGCCGCGCGTTTATCACCGACCTCTTTCCCAAGGTCGCCGCCGCCATCACCCAAGAATTCGGCGCCCTCACCTCCGCCGAGCAATTCACCCTCGGCTGGCTGTGCAAGAAACTCGGCCTCGGCCTGTCTGCGCCCAACTGAATTCACCCCGCTCCCATTTTCACTCACCCACAATAGTTCAACATCAAATCGTATACACCCATGAATAACCTGATCTCAAAAATCCTGCGCACCGACGCCCGCAACTGGGCCCCCTTGGCCCTGCGGCTCGTGGTCGGCCTCGTTATGACCGCCCATGGCGCCCAAAAGCTCTTCGGCTGGTTCGGCGGCTACGGGCTCCAAGGCACCGCCGGATTCTTCGGCGAACAACTCGGGCTGACTCCCGGCATCTTCTGGGCCGCGCTGGCCGGCGGCGGCGAATTCTTCGGCGGCCTCCTGCTGATTCTCGGCCTCGCCACGCGTTTCGCCGCGTTGACCGTCGCCATCACCATGGCCGTTGCCATCGTGACCGTGCACAGCAGCGCCTTCTTTGCCCCGGCCGGCATGGAGTTCCCTCTCACGCTCCTCGCGGCCGCCCTCGCCCTGCTCATCAGCGGCGGTGGCGCCCTCTCCCTCGACACCCGCTTGACCCGCCAGAACTCGTAACCTCCGCCTCGATGTCACCCATTAAGTGACATATATCCTTATTCTAATGGATATCAACGGACTGCACCACATCACCGCGATTGCTTCCGACCCGCGGAAGAACTTCGAGTTCTACACCCGCGTACTCGGTCTGCGCTTCGTCAAGAAGTCAGTCAATCAGGACGATCCCGGCACCTATCATCTCTACTACGGCGATTACGCCGGTTCCCCGGGCACGATTCTGACCTTCTTTCCTTGGATCGGCATGCGCCGCGGACGTCCCGGCACGGGCCAGGCGTGGGCCACGGGCTATTCGATTCCAGCCACCGCACTGGAGTATTGGATCAAGCGCCTCAATGACCTCGACATTGCCACTGAGCCGGTCGCGGAGCGTTTCGGCGACAAGGTCCTGACGCTCTTCGATCCCGACGGTCTGCGGCTTGAACTCGTCGCGACCGCCGAACCCGATCCGCGCGAACCAGCTCCGTCCACCGATGTGCCGCGCGAACACGCCATCCGCGGTTTTCACAGCAGTACGCTCGGCCTGACCGATGCGTCCGCAACCGCCCGCACGCTGACCGCAACGATGGGTTATCGAGAAATCGCCACCGCAAGTCACCGCACGCGCTATGCCGTCGGCCAAGGCGGACCTGGCACCTACGTCGACTTGCTCACCGATCCCAATCTCCCGCGCGGACTCAGCGGCGCGGGCACGATTCACCACGTCGCATTCAGCACCGCGGACGATGACACGCAACTCGTCGCCCACCGCGAGATTGACGCCAGCGGACTCGACGTCAGCCCGATCATCGACCGCGCGTATTTCAAATCCATCTACTACCGCGAACCCGGCGGCGTGCTGTTCGAGATCGCCACCGACCAACCCGGCTTCGCCATCGACGAACCCGTCGAAAGCCTCGGCACCAAGCTGGGTCTGCCGCCGCGGTTGGAGCCCTACCGCGAGCAGATCGAAGCCGCGCTGCCCAAGCTCAATTAAACCCACTCATTATCGTTATCTATCTCGTTCTCGAAAGCCTTCAGCAAAGCCGGTGAGAATGATAAAGAGAACGATTACGAGAACGACCCGATGTCCCCGGGCATATGTTGGCCATGAATGGACTCTCCCACATCCATCACTTCGCACCCGCCACCACCAACGGCGCTCCGCCGCTGCTGCTGCTGCATGGCACCGGCGGCACCGAGCACGATCTCGTGCCGCTGGCGCAACGGCTTGCGCCCGGTGCCGCCATCCTCAGTCCACGCGGCCGTGTGTCCGAGCGCGGGGCCAACCGCTTTTTTGCGCGGCTCGCCGAGGGCGTGTTCGATCCCGAAGAAGTCACCCGGCGCACCCACGATCTGGCCGACTTTGTCATCGCCGCCTGCGCGCAGCACGGCCTCGATCCGCGCCGGCTTATCGCTCTCGGATACTCCAACGGCGCCAACATCGCCGCCACGCTGCTGCAGCTGCGGCCGGAAATTTTGGCCGGCGCCGTCCTGCTGCGCCCCATGGTCGTTTTGGATCGGCCGGCCGCCGCCGATTCGCTGACCGGCCGCCGCGTGTTGATCGCCAGCGGCACGGCGGATCCGCTCGTGCCGTCGTCCCATCCGGAGGGTTTGGCCGCGTTGCTGCGGACCGGCGGAGCCGACGTGACCGTGCACCACTCGGCCGCAGGGCATCAACTCGACGCGGCCGACCTCATCGCCGCGGGCAAATTCCTGCAAAACGGTTAGACACCTCCGGCCGGCGCGGTCAGTATCACGGCGTTCAGCCATGAAACTCACCTATTACGGCCACTCCTGTTTTCTCGTTGAAACCGCGCAGGCCCGCCTGCTGATCGATCCATTTTTCACCGGCAATCCCAGCGCACCCGTGCCCGCCTCGGCCGTAACGTGCGACTACATCCTGCTCTCCCACGGTCACAGCGATCACACCGGCGACGCCGCGGGCATCGCGAGCGAATGCGCGGCCACCATCATCGCCAACCACGAGATCGCCGAGCACTACGGCGCGCAGGGGCTCAAGGTCCACGGCATGAATCCCGGCGGCGGTCACAACTTCCCCTTCGGCCGCGTGAACCTGACCATCGCGTTTCACACCTCAAGTTTCGACCAGGAGAATCCGCCGCGCTACGCCGGCTGTGCGTGCGGCATCGTGATCGAGGCCGACGGCAAGCGCCTCTACCACGCCGGCGACACCGCGCTGTTCAGCGACATGCAGCTCATCGGCCGCCGCGGGCTCGACCTCGCGCTGCTGCCCATCGGCGACAACTACACGATGGGGCCGGAGGACGCACTGCTCGCGTTGGATTATCTGCGGCCCAAACTCTGCGTGCCGATGCACTACAACACGTGGCCGCCGATCGCGCAGGACGCGGCGGCCTTTGCCGCCCGTGCTGCGCAGGCCGACCACCTGGTCAATCCCCTGGCGCCGGGCCGTTCCCTCGAGTTCTGAGCCCCGTCAGGCCGGTTTTTTGGGGCCAAATCCTTGCAAAAAGCGGCAAGACTTCCGCTTGCGCGGTCCTGCCCGGCCCGCCACCGTTCCCCAACTCATGGCATTTCCGACCCCTCCTCCGATCCTCGCGGAGCGCACTTTGTGCGCGTCCGAGTTGAGCGAACACCGGGATGAAGTCCTGTTGCGCATTTACGCGTGGATGCATCTGGCCCGCACGGCCGACAACCGCATCCTCGATCTCTTCCGGCAGGGTTTGATCAAGGGCACCGTGACCGGCGGTCAGGGCAACGAGGGTCTCATCGTGCCCCTCGCGCTGCTCGCGGACAAAACCGTTGATGTCATCTCTTTTTCGCATCGTGACCTGGGCGGACACCTGATCTGGAGCGGCCACCTGTGCGAGCATCTGAACCAGTATTTTGCCAACGCCGACAGTCCGACCCGCGCCCGCGAGGGCAACGTGCATCACGGCGATCCCGCCAACCGGTCGCTGCCGATGATCAGTCACCTCGGCGCCATGCTGTCCAACGTCGCGGGTTTGACGGATTCGCAGCGTCGTCTGGGCCGGCCCGCCGTGGGTTTCACCTTTTTCGGCGATGGCGGCTCCAGCACGGGCGACATCCACGAAACCCTGAACCTGGCCTCGCTGCTGTCGTTGCCGGTCGTGTTCGTGATCGAGAACAACCGCTACGCCTACTCCACCCCGGTCAGCGAACAGTTTGCCGCGGGCACCGAGCTCTGGCGACGTGCGGCCGGCTACGGCATGGAAGGCTTTGCCGCCGACGCCACCGATGTCATCGCCTGGACCGAAACCCTCGCCACGGCCATCACCAAGGTCCGCGCCACCTCACGGCCCGTGCTGATTGAGGCCCAAACCCTGCGCCTGCGCGGCCACGCCGCCTACGACACCTGCAACTACCTCAAACCCGGCGAAGCGGAGGATTTCCTCGCCCGCGATCCGTTGCCCAAGTTCCGTACGCAACTCATCACCGCCGGCCTGCAAGACCGGCTCGAAGCCACCGAGGCGGAGTTGAACGATTTCGTCGAACGTTGCATCAAACTCAGCCTCGCGGTGCCGCGGCCGCAACCTGACGACATGGCCGCCGCGGTGTTTGCCCCGGCCAAACCGCTGGAGTGGAAACCCGAACCCGCGGCACCGGCGGTCCTCAATCACGCGCAGGCCCTCAACGCCGCACTGAGCAAGATCCTCGGCGAACGCCCCGAGTCGCTCGTGATGGGCCAGGACATCGGCACCTATGGCGGTGCGTTCAAGGTCACCGACGGCCTGCTCGACCGCTTCGGCCGCGGCCGGGTCCTCAACACCCCGCTGGCCGAAAGCGCCTGCACCGGCTACGCCATCGGCCTCGCCCTCAACGGCCATCGCCCCATCGAGGAGTTCCAGTTCGCCGACTTCTCCACCGAGGCCGCCACCCAGATCACGCTCAACGCCGCGACGATGCACTTCCGCTCCGGCGCCGCCTGCCCGCTGGTGTTGCGCCTGCCCTGCGGCGGCGGCCTGACCTTCGGCTCCTTCCATTCGCAGGAACTGGAATCGGTTTTCCTTTCCTTCCCGGGCCTGAAGGCGCTCTATCCCAGCACCCCCCAGGATGCGTTTGACGCCCTCCTCGCCGCCTACGAGGACAACAACCCCGTCATCCTCTTCGAACACAAGGGTCTCTACCGCCGCGGCAAGGCTCCCGTCGCATGGAATCCAGACTACCGCAACGTCTGGCAGCCGCGCCGGGTGCGCGAGGGCGATTTCGCCACGTTCATCACCTACGGCGAGATGGTGCACCTGGCCACCGAGGTCTGCGATTATCTCGCGGCGGAATACGAAACTGGCATCGAGCTCTTCGACCTGCGCGCCCTCGCGCCGCTGCAACTCGACGCCATCCAAGCCTCGCTCGCCCGCACCGGCCGGCTGATTGTGCTGCACGAAGGCCGCCGCACCCACGGCTTCGGCGCCGAACTTGTCGCCCGGCTCACCGAGGCCAATTTCGCGCAACTCAAGGCCGCCCCGCTGCGCCTCACCGCGCTCGACATCCCCGTGCCCTTCGCCCCCGAACTCGAGCAGGTCTACCGCCCGACCAAGGACAGCGTCATCGAAACGATCACGAACTGGATGGGGTGAATCATTTTCGGTTTTGATTCCCGATTTTTCGACCAATCCGATTCACTTCCCGCCGCGCATGTCCCGATCGAAAATCCCACCTCGCGAACCCAAGCCCGGCCGGTCGGCCTGGCGCCGCATCCGGCTGTTTGCCATGGACGTCGACGGCATCCTGACCGACGGCACCGTCCAGATCTCCTCCGACGGCACGGAAACCAAGACCTTTTCCATCCTCGACGGCATGGGCATCGTGCGGCTCAACCGCGCCGGCATCATCGTGGCCTGGATCAGCGGCCGCCCCTCCGAAGCCACCACCCTGCGCGCCCGCGAGCTGAAGGTCCCGCACCTCATCCAAGACCGCACCGACAAGCTCGCCGCCCTGCAGGAACTCGCCGCCCAACTGCGGCTGAAGCCGGCCGAATGTGTTTACATGGGTGACGATGTCATCGACGCCCCGGCCATCGCGTGGGCGGGCATCGGCGTCTCCGTGCCCGGGGCCATGCCGTCCGCGCTCAAAGCCGCCCGCCACGTCACCCGCCGGCCCGCCGGCCTCGGCGCGGTGCGCGAGGTTTGCGACCTGATCCTCAACGCCCGGCCCGCCGCCACGCCGTGAAAATACCCGCCGTCGGCCTGATGTTCTTGTTTGTTTGGAGCGCACTGGCCGCCGGTCCGCTCGGCTCGGAAACTCCGGTCAGCGGTTTCCGCCTGCCCACCTTCACCGCCGAGGGCAACCGCTCGATGCTGTTGCAGGGCACCAGCGCGCTCGTCGGGTCCAAGACCATCGAGGTGCAGGACCTCAACCTCACGCTGTTCAAGGGCGACGCCGCCAACACCATCGAGACCGTCCTCCTCAGCCCCTCCGCCGTCGCCGACCTCGACGCCGAGACGCTGCATGGCGACGGCCCGGTGCGCGTGATCCACGACGAGGTCGAGATCACCGGCCACGGCTGGGCCTACGATCACGCCCTGAAAAAAGTTTCCATCACTTCCCGCGTGCGGGTAGTTTTCCACGCCACGCTTCCCGACATTCTCAAATGATCCGACCATCGTTCCTGTGTCTTGCGCTTTGCGGCCTGCTCGCCGCGGTCCCCGCCCGTGCCGCGGAGCCGCCGCCCACCGTCATCACCTGCGAAGGCCCCGCCGAAACGATCAGCACCGACACCGAGACCATCGCCACCTTCACCCGCAACGTCGTGGTCGAGGGCAACAACATCACGCTGTTCTGCGACGACCTCAGGATCGTCGCCACCCGCCGGGGCGATCCTGACGCCACCATCGGAGAATACGGCAACTTCAAGTCCCTCATCGCCACCGGCAGGGTGCGCATCCTGCAGGGCGACCGCGAGGCCACCTGCGGTCGGGCCGAAGTGTTTCCCGGCGAGGACCGCATCGTGCTCAGCGAATCACCGGTCGTGCGCAGCCTCGACGACGAATACATCGCCACCGGCCCGCGCCTCGTGCTCTACCGCGGCGAACGTCGCGCGGTCATCGAGGGCAGCCCCGACGCCCCCGCCCGCATCACCCTGCCGCCGATCAAGGACCTGGGGTTTGACGAAGACAAAGCCTCTCCGCCCGCCGAAACGCGACCCTGAATCATGACCGCCACGGCCATCACGTCGGAGATTCGCACCGAGGGCCTCGTCAAGACCTATGGCGACCGCAACGTGGTCAACGGCGTGGACCTGAGCTTCGACGCCGGCGAGATCGTCGGACTGCTCGGCCCCAACGGCGCAGGCAAGACCACGACGTTCTACATGATCGTCGGCCTTATCCAGCCCACCAAGGGCCGCGTGTTGCTCGACGGCCGCGACCTCACCCGCGAGCGCATGCACACCCGCGCGCGCCACGGCATCGGTTACCTGCCGCAGGAGGCTTCCGTCTTCCGCAAGCTCACCGTCGAGGAAAACATCCTCGCCATCGCCGAGGCCATCGGCGTGCCGCGGGGCGAACGCGCCGCGCTGGTGGACCATCACCTCGACGAACTACACCTCGGCCACGTGCGCAAGCAGAAGGCCTTCACCCTCTCCGGCGGCGAACGCCGCCGCCTGGAAATCGCGCGCGCGCTCGTGGCCAAGCCCAAGTTCATGCTGATGGACGAGCCCTTTGCCGCCATCGACCCGATCTCGGTTTCGGAAGTCCAAAGACTCATCCTCCAGCTCAAGTCGCGCGGCATCGGCGTGGTCGTCTCGGACCACAATGTCCGCGAGACGCTCCGCATCGTCGACCGCGCCTACCTCATCCACCAGGGCGAGGTGCTCACCGCCGGCACCGGGGAATTTCTCATCAACGACCCCAAGGCCCGCGAATTCTACCTCGGCCAGGACTTCAACCTCTGAAGCGCATGCAAAAACAGGTTCACGGCATCACGGTGGCGCACTTCTTCGACACCTATCGCACCAAGCTCCGCATGGAGCTGCTCACCGGCGGCGAGGGTTTGCACCGCCTCATCAAGGAGGGCTCCATCAACCGCCCCGCCCTCGCCCTCACCGGCTTCTTCAAGTATTTCGCCAACAAGCGCGTCCAGGTGCTCGGCGCCGCCGAGATGACCTACCTCAAGACCCTCGACGCCGAGACGCAGGAGAAGATTTTCCGCAGCATGGCCATGCGGCACGTGCCCTGCCTGGTGCTGACGCGCAACTACCACGCCACACCGACGCTGCTGAAGGTCGCCAAGGAAATGAGGCTCCCGGTCTTCCGCACCCCGATGATCACGATGAACTTCGTGAACCTAGCCACGCTCTGCATCGACAACGAGTTCGCCCCCTCCGTCACCGAGCACGCCACCACCCTCGACATCAAGGGCATGGGGGTGCTCATACGCGGCAGCAGCGGCGTCGGCAAGAGCGAGTGCGCCCTCGCCCTCATCGAGCGCGGCCATTCCCTCGTGGCCGACGACCTCACCGTCATCAAACTGCTCGACGAACGCGACCTCATGGCCACCAGCCGCCCGCTCAACCGCGGCTGGATGGAGTGCCGCGGCATCGGTATCATCAACATCACCGAGATGTTCGGCGTCAAATCGCTGCGGCTCGAAAAACGCCTCGATCTCGTCGTCACCCTGCAGGAGTGGACCCCGGAGGCCGTGGAGGAACGCACCGGCCTGGAGGAGAATTTTTACGAGATCCTCGGCATCCGCATCCCGCACATCGAGCTCTTCGTGCGCCCCGGCCGCGACATCGCGCGCCTCATCGAGGTGGCCTCGCTCACCCAGGCGCTCAAACGCATGGGCCACGACCCCGCCAAGGCTTTCAACGACCGCCTCATCGCCCACATGACCCGCGAGGCGGAGCCGGAGACCCACACCATCAAGCCGTTCGACAGCGAGGAACGCCGCCCCAAACTCTGACTTCATGCCCGATTCCCACACCCGTCACGACGGCCGCCAGGCCGCCCAACTCCGTCCGCTCAGCTTCACCGCCGACATCGCCCCGCACGCCACCGGCTCGGTGCTCGTCGCCTTCGGCTCAACCCGCGTCATCTGCGCCGCCACCATCGAACCCAAGGTCCCGGGCTGGATGCGGCAGCAGGGCGTCAAGGGCGGCTGGCTGACCGCGGAGTATTCGATGCTGCCCTACTCCACCCTCGACCGCAAACCGCGCGACATCAGCAAGGGCCGGCTCGACGGCCGCACCGTGGAAATCCAGCGCCTCATCGGCCGCTCCCTGCGCGCCGTGCTCGACCTGGAAAAGCTCGGCGAAAACACCCTCTGGATCGATTGCGATGTGCTGCAGGCCGACGGCGGTACCCGCACCGCCTCCATCACCGGCGCCTACCTCGCCGCCCGCCTCGCCGTGCAAAAGCTGCTCGACGCCGGCAAGCTCGCCGAAAACCCGCTGCTCGATTCCGTCGCGGCCGTGAGCGTCGGCGTGTTCGACGACCAGGAGCTGCTCGATCTCGATTATGTCGAGGACAAGGACGCCGCGGTCGATTTCAATGTGGTGATGACCGGGCAGGGCCGCTTCGTCGAGGTGCAGGGCACCGGCGAGGAAGCCACCTTCTCCCAGGAGCAACTCGATTCCCTGCTGAACCTGGCCCGCCGGGGCATCGGCGAAATCTCCGCGCAACAGACCGCCTTCCTCTCCCGCCAACTGCTCGCGCGTTGAGGAACGCCAGCGCCTCGTAGCCGCGTTGGCCGAGCCCTTCGTAGGCTTGGCGAAGTAGGGAGTGCAACGACAACGTGGTTGACTCCTGAGGCCACGCTTTTGCCTGCGGCGTAGAGCATTTTCTGAAATGCCGTAGCTGCGCTTGAGCCGTAGGCGAAAGCGTGGCCTCCTATGCCCGGAGGTCGCATCCGCGCCCGCCGCGGTCCTCACCCCTTTGCTTCGCCCGCCAGCTCGTCGAACCGCCCCAGTTCGGCCGCGTGCACGAAATTCTCAGTCACGCTCTTCAGGTTCTCCCAGCGCCGGCGGATGCTCTTGGCCTCCTCCTTCGTGATCGTGTTGTCGGCCGCGGCCTTGGCGATGGTCGCAAGCATGTCGGCAAATTCCTGCACGATGTCATTGGTCACCGGGATGAGCTGCCCGGTGTGCTGCACCACCTGGGGATTGCGGATGAAAAATCCCCCGCCCTGCTCGCAGATCCACTGCACGATGCGCGGATCGCCGGTGGATTTGATCAACTGTTGGATGCGGTCCAGCGGGTTGTTGGCGCCGCTCCCGCTGTTGTCCGCGGGCGGCTCCGCCCACTTGTAGATCAGGGAAAGCGACAGACCCAGATCGGCCGCGATCTGCTTGGCGCTCGTCTGCTTGATGACCTCGCGGAGAACCTCGTGCGATTGCATGCCGGCATGCTGGGCCCGCCCGGCCCGAAAAGGCAATCCCGGTGGCCGCATCGTCCCGGGTTTTACCGTCCGACCGTTTTTTTGAGTGTCATACCCCGGGTGCTTGTGGCTAAATCCGGGTTCCCATGAACATCCACGAGTATCAGGCCAAGGCCCTCTTCGAGAAATATGGCGTGCCCGTCCCCAAGGGCGCGCCTGCCACCACGCGGGAGGAATTTATCACCGCGCTGGCCCAGCTCCCCGAAGGACCGACCATGGTGAAATCTCAGATTCACGCCGGCGGCCGCGGCAAGGGCACCTTCACCGACGGCTACAAGGGCGGCGTCAAGTTCTGCCCGACCAAGGCCGAGGCCAAGGAAGTCGCCGCCAAGATGCTGGGCAACACCCTCGTCACCCTCCAGACCGGCCCCGCCGGCCGCAAGGTCCAGACGGTCTACTTCACCGTCGCGAGCGACATCAAAAAGGAATACTACCTCGCCATTCTGCTCGATCGCGCCACCTCCCGGCCCGTCATCGTCGCCTCCACCGAGGGCGGCGTGGAGATTGAGAAGGTCGCACACGAGACGCCGGAAAAGATTACCAAGGTCTTCGTCGATCCCGCCTACGGCCTCGCCGACTACCAGGTGCGCCAGATCATCTTCAGCCTCGGTTTGACCGGGGCGGAAGCCAAGAACGCCGCCAAGCTCATCCGCAACCTCTACCAGTGCTTCTGGGCCACCGACGCATCGATGGTGGAGATCAACCCCCTGATCACCACCCCCACCGGCGACGTCCTCGCCCTCGACGCCAAGGTCTCCTTCGACGACAACGCCCTCTTCCGCCACCCCGATATCGTCGCCCTGCGCGACCTCAACGAGGAAGACCCCAAGGAAATCGAGGCCTCCAAGCACGAGCTCAACTACATCGCGCTCGACGGCAACATCGCCTGCCTCGTCAACGGCGCCGGCCTCGCCATGTCCACCATGGACATCATCAAACACTTCGGCGGCAACCCCGCCAACTTCCTCGACGTTGGTGGCGGCGCCTCCCGCGAGCAGGTCGTGGCCGCCTTCAAGATCATCCTCGGCGACCCCAACGTGCAGGGGATTTTCGTGAACATCTTCGGCGGCATCATGGACTGCAACGTCATCGCCCAGGGCATCGTCGACGCCGTCAAGGAAGTCGGCCTCAAGCTGCCCCTCGTCGTGCGCCTCGAAGGCAACAACGTCGTCGCGGGCAAAAAGACCCTTGCCGATTCCGGCCTCGCCCTCGTCTCCGGCGACTCCATGGCCGACGCCGCCCAGAAAATCGTCAAACTCGTCGCCTGATAATTTTGCCCACGGAACACACGGAATATACGGAAATCTTCAGCGGATCAATTTCCGTGTCTTCCGTGTGTTCCGTGGGCACCCAGCTTTTAAAAAAATGAGTATCCTAATTAATTCCGAAACCAAGATCATGGTCCAGGGCATCACCGGCGAATTCGGTGGCCGGCACGCCCGTCTCTCCCTCGACTATGGCACGCAGGTCGTCGCCGGCGTCACGCCCGGCAAGGGCGGCCAGACCTTCGAGCACGGCGACAAAAAAGTCCCGATCTTCAACACCGTGGCCGAGGCCGCCCGGGCCACCGGCGCCACCGTCTCCGCCATCTTCGTGCCGCCACCCTTCGCGGCCGACGCCATCCTCGAATGCGCCGACGCCGGGCTCGATCTCGCCGTCGCCATCACCGAGGGCATTCCGATCAAGGACATGGTCCGCGTGAAACGCGCCATGCAGGGCCGCCCGACCCGGCTCGTCGGCCCCAACTGCCCCGGCCTTGTCTGCCCCGGCCCCGGCGAGGACTCCAAGGGCGGCTGTCGCATCGGGATCGCCCCCGGCTACATCAACAAGCAGGGTCACGTCGGCGTCGTCTCGCGCTCCGGCACCCTCACCTACGAGGCGGTGTTCCAACTCACCACCAAGGGCATCGGTCAGAGCACCACCGTCGGCATCGGCGGCGATCCCGTCAACGGCACCTCGCACCTTGACGTCATCAAGCTCTTCAACGACGACCCCGACACGCACGGCATCATCATGATCGGCGAGATCGGCGGCAACGCCGAGGTCGAGGCCGCCCGCTGGATCAAGGCCCATTGCAAGAAGCCCGTCGCCGGTTTCATCGCCGGCGCCACCGCGCCCAAGGGCCGCCGCATGGGTCACGCCGGCGCCATCGTCGGCGGTCATGAGGACACCGCCGAGGCCAAGATTGCCGTCTTCAAAGAGTGCGGCATCGAGGTCGCCGTCACCCCGTCCGACATGGCCGACGCCCTCCTCCGCGCCGCCAAGGCCAAGGGCGTGACGCTCTCCTGACAGCCGCAGGGCCGCACCTGGTGCGCGCCTCATTTTTCAGGCCGGGCTCACCGCCAGGCCTTTTTTGTGATCTGCAGGGACCGGCACCGCCCGGTCCGATCATGCGGCAAAGGAAAGCTCGGCCACGGTCGAAGGCTCAAAGCCCCTTGACCGGCTTTTTGCGCAGCGTCTCCGGCATGGTCAGCGTGTCCAGATCCCAGCCTTCGATCTGCAACACCTCTTCCAGGCATTCCTCCATGAGTTCATGCGACCGCTCCGTTGCCTCCGCGATGGTCAGATGAACCTTGCGGTCGTTCATTCCATCGTTGGCGCAATTGAGCTGATACTCATGCAGCTCGCGCAGTTCGAAGATCGCCCGGCATACCTGGGCGGGACAGGCACATTGATAGACCAGGGCTTGGTCGATGACCTTGCTGATCTGGGCGGAGGAGAACTTCATTTTCATGATTGAATCGTTTCCGGATTGGCGGGCCTTACGCCGACGCAATTGATCGGTTGGTCAAACCCGCGAATGGTGACGGGGCCGATGTCAACATGCGGCACATCATGCCACCGGGCGAGCATTGAGCGCTGGGCATAGATTTCACCGGCCGGGGCCAGGTTGCAAAGCCGGGCCGCAAGATGCACCGTGGCGCCCACGACATCATACTGCCGGCGCAAGTTGCCGACATGCGGATCGCCGACAAATCCCGCCAGCACCAGACCTTGGGCGATGCCGATGCCGTAATTCAAACGATGGCGGGGATTGTCCGCCGCCAGCGCGGTGGCGGCGGCCAGCGCCAACCGCGATCGCCCCAGGCCGCAAAACATCGCCAACAAACCGTCGCCGGTGTATTTCACCAACACCCCTTCGTGCTGTTCCAGGATGCGCGTTTGCGCGCTGAGGACGGAGTTGAGCTGCTCAAAATAATCCGCCGGCCTCAGGCTGGTAATCTGCCGGGTGGAACGCCGGATGTCCGTAAAGACGATGGCGGCCTCAAACAGGCGGGAGGATTGACCGGGATCCTGACGAATCGCCGTGAGCGCGGGGGCGGGCACCAAGCGGGACAGTTGATCCAGCAGCAGCTGCTGCTCCCGGGCGGCGCGCCGCGCCGTGGCCAAATCGTCGAGCACGGAGAAAAAGCGCTCGTCCGAAAGCGGCTTCTCAATGATTGCGTCGATCACCTTGTTTTCGCGATTCCACTCGCGCATGGAACGCATGACCGGCCCGGCCGATACAACCGCAATAACCGCGGCATCGGGCAGCCGGGACTTCAGTCCGGCAACCTCTCCCAGACCGGCCGGATTCTGGGAGTGATGGTTCACCACAAGGACGTCCGTCGGCGGCGCTTCCGGCCCCGGATCATCCGACGATGAAATCCGCCTGACGTTCGCATAGCCGCGGTCCCGCAACGCTGATACCAATATCTCGGCGCTGGCATCCTCGTGATCGCAGACAAGAATGGTGATCATTGGATTCATCGCACGAGGTGGCAAAGCAGGGTGGATAGCCAAAACGGGCCGCGGGTCAAACGAAGCGCCCAAATCCTGCGCCACCGCCGATCGTTGCGGACTGTCCTGTCGCGGTGAAACTTGTGGGCGCGCCCGCGCCTTGCAGCCTGACCGCAGCCCTTCTCCCGCTCTGCCCCATGACCCCCGCCACCCTGATCCAACTCGGTGTTTTTCTTGGTCTCAACCTGTTCGTCGCGGTCGTCACCTGGCTGCACTGCCGGCGCGCCCCGCGCTCGGCCGACGGCACGCGCGAATACTTCCTCGCCGGCGGCACCCTCGGCTGGGTGTTCATCGCCGGTTCGCTGACGCTGACCAACATCAACACCGACACCCTCGTGGGCTGGAACGGCAACCAGATGCTCCTCATAGCGTGTTGGGAACTCGCGGGCGTGCCCGGGCTCATCCTCCTCGCGAAGGTCTTTGTGCCGCTTTACTACAAATACAACTGCACGACCGTCACCGAGCTGCTCGAACGACGTTACCACAATCCGCACATCCGCGCGACCGTCGCCACCATCTTCCTGCTCGGCAGCGTGCTGCTTTTTCTGCCGGTCATGCTCTACACGAGTTCGCTGATGCTGCGCACGATGTTTGGGTTGGAAATCCCGTTGCTGGTGCTGGCCACCGGCATCGCCGCCGCCGGCGCCGCCTACGCCATCTTCGGCGGCCTGCGGGCCGTCGCCATCTCCGACACCTACAGCGGCGTCTTCGTGCTCGGCATGGCGCTGCTGGTCGCGGTCCTGTCGATGAACGCGGTCAACTGGGATTTGTCCGGCCTGCCTCCGGAACGGCTCACGCTGCTGGGCGGACCCGATTCCGTGCTGCCCTGGCCCACGCTGCTCACGGGCATGATTTTCACCCAGCTGTTCTACTGGAGCACCAACCAGACCATCACGCAGCGTGTCCTCGCCGCGCGCTCCATCCGCGAGGCGCAAAAGGGCGCGTATGGCGCGGCGGTCATCCGCCTGCTCATCGTGCCGCCGATGATCGCGCTGCCCGGCCTCTGCGCCTACCAGCTCTACGGGCCGCTCGGCGACGCCACCTACGGCCATATCGTCGGCCAGCTCCTGCCCCACTGGCTGCTCGGGGCCTTCGCCGCCGCGATGTTTGCCGCGGTCATGACGAGCTACAACTCCACCCTCAATTCCGCCGCCGCGCTCTATGTTTGCGACCTGCACCAAAAATTCATCAATCCCGCCGCCCCCATCCGCCGTCTGAGCATCGGACTGCAACTCGGCTTCGCGCTTCTTTCCATCGCGCTCGTGCCGCTCTACCAGGGCGCGGACAGCATCATCCAGCTTATCCAACAGCTGCTCGGCCTTTTCAGCATGCCGATCCTCGCGGCGTTCATCACCGGTCTGCTTTTCCGCAACGTCGACGCCCGCGCCGTGATCGCCACCATCGCCTTCGGCGCGGTGTTCTACGGCCTGCTCTCATTCGCGTGGCCGGCGCTGCACACCCGGCTGCCGGGAACGATTCCGGCCGCGCCGCACTTCCTGCACCTGATGTTCATCAACCTCTGGGCCTGTGTGGGCTTTGCCCTGGTGCTGAACCGGTTCGTTTTCGGTCGCCGGGCGGAGTTCGAACTCGGCACCCGCCAGGCCTGGCGCGAAGTGCTCGCGGTGCTGCGGGCCTGATGGCCCCTTTTTGTTTTACGCCTTTCGGCCGCCACGGCAGACCTTGGTCCCCATGGGACACGGCGACCAAAACCTCAACCTTCCCAACGGACACAGTTTCGAACCCGCCCCCGAGCGCGTCAAAGCACTGCAGGCGTTGATCGGCGGACCCTTTCATTTCGGGCGGCCCATCACCGACCGGTCGGCCTGGGAAAAAATCGGCGCCAGCGAGGCCGGGCAGCGCCTCCTCGCCCTGGCCGAGATCGCCGGCAAGGACGAGCCCCGCGCCTACATCACGAACGAGGACTGCCTTTACGTCATCGAGACGTCCGACCGCAGCAAATTCGACCCGTTGCCCGGCCGCGTGCGCGAGCGCCAGGTGCTCCTGCCGATCGCCGAATGCATCGAAAACCAAGGCCGCTATCTCGCGCGCATCGAGGATGACATCAGACGGCACTGCGCGCTCAACATGTGGACCTTTCCGCTCTTCGTGCGCTCCCGGCAGCTTTTCGAACGCACCGAGTATTTCACCGACCTCGCCACCGTGCACTACGCCAACAACCTAGTCACGGCGTTGCACCTGCTCGGCGACCGGTTGAAACCGGAGACCCGCGACCTCATCCGCCGCGAGATTGAAACCCGGGTATTCAAGCCATTCGAGGAGCGCATCAAAACCGGCCGCGACCTGTATTGGTGGACCATCGTCACCCACAACTGGAACAGCGTGTGCCTGTCCGGTGTGCTCAGCTGCGCCCTGCGACTGAAGGAAGATCCCGCCGAGCGCGCGTGGTATCTGGCCGTGGTGGAGAAGCTCATCAAGCACTCCGAGGACGGTTTCGAGCCCAGCGGTTTCTACACCGAGGGCGTCGCCTACTGGGGCTACGGCTACAGCCACTACATTCTCGCCGCCGAGCTCGTGCGCGGCGCCACGGGCGGTGCCATCGACTGGTTGCACCAGCCGCGCGTCGAGCATATCTCGCATTTCGGCCACCGCATGGAGATCCAAAACGGCGTTTACCCGTCGTTCTCCGACTGCCGGCGCGATGTCGTGTTGCCGGACTGGCTGATGCACTGGCACAACAACCGCCTCGACCCGGCACGCAAGTCGCGCGACACCGCCGTGCCCACCAGACCGTTCGATCCCATCCATTTCCAGTTCGCCGACATCGTCCACCTTGTGCTTTTCCATCAGGAGGACATCAACCAGGCCTACGCCGTCGGGCGACCGCGCGCAGTGCGCGAGTGGTTCGAGGACGTGCAATTCCTCATCTGCCGCCCTAACCCCGACACCGACTGCCGCCTCGCGGCCACCTTCAAGGGCGGCGACAACGCCGCTAACCACAACCACAACGACCTCGGCACCTTCACCGTTATCAGCGGCAAGGAGGAGCTGCTGGTCGATCCCGGCGCGGAGATTTACACCCGGCGTACTTTCAGCGTGCACCGTTACGAGAGCAACCTGCTCAACTCGTTCGGCCACCCCGTGCCCGTGGTCGGCGGCCAGTTGCAATTCCCCGACCAGACCTACCACCGCACCGGTTTCGGCCGCGACGCCTACACCAAGCTCGTCGACACCACCTTCACCGCCGGGCAGGACCGCGTGATCATCGAAATGGACCGCGCCTACAAGGTGCCCCACCTCATGAACCTCATCCGCGCGTTCACCTATGACCGCACCGGCCGGGGCCGGATCGAGGTCAGCGACAAGGTCAAGTTCTCAACGCCCGACACCTTTGAAACCGCCCTTATCACCTACGGCCAGTGGGAGTTGAAATCCGATGGCAGCCTCATCGTCAGTCAAAACGGCGAGGCCGTGACGGTGACGGTCACCAGCGACCAAGGCCCCATGGAATTTGCCCACTGCGTCATCCAGGAAAGCTCCACCCCCACCCGCCTGAGCTGGCGGTTGCCCGCCCCGGTGCTGGAGGCGGTCGTCCGCATCAGCGTCGTCCCGGCCTGACCCGCCCCCCGGGCCGGCCGGCAGGGTGTTGTTTTGGTTATGACAAAAAAAAGGCTGGACGAACCCTGTCATATCCTTGAGCTTCACCCCCGCATCAGGAACGAGCCGGCCCTCAAAAGCCGACTCCGCCAACCGGGCCGGGAGCGGCCACGGTGGATCGGGGGAAACCCCGGATGTGCGTCACCCGCAAGGGGGGCGAACCAAGAACGCTCCCGAAGACGAGACCGACCTGATGCCCAGGTCGGTTTTTTGTTTTCACCTCCTGAAGCGCGAAACTGCCAACCACAGAAAATCACGCCTCATGAACAGCATCGCCAAACTCCCCGGCATCCGCGTCCGCGCGGACAACCCGAACCACCACCTGTGGAACAACCACGGCACCTGGTTCCTGCACTACACCGTGCACCCCACGCCCTTCACCAAGGAGCGCATCCGCCGCTCCCTCGGCACGAAGGACCTGAAAGTCGCCCGCGAGCGCCGCGATTCCTTTTTCGCCCACCTCGCCAGCGAGGCCGCCAAGGCCGCCCAGCGCAAGGAAGCCGCGGCGTGAACTCCCCGCGTCACGTCCTGCACTTCCGCCGCAACGGTGCCGCCGCGTTCCCCGTGGCCGAGGGCCGGGTGCTCCTGGATCTGGTGATCGATGCCGCGGCGGAACCCGCCGGACACGTCCTGGAACTGCCCGCCAGTCCGGGCGCGCCGCTCCGCTGGGCCTACGTGCTCCACGACGGTCGCAGCACCGGCCTGCAAAGCACTCTCTCCCGCCAGCATCTGGAGAGCCGCATCCTCGAACACTACCTCGAGGATTTTCTCGCCGACGGCCGCCAGACCGCCTGAAGCCGGAGAAATCCGCCCAAGGTGCAAAGCCGCGCTTTCCTGCGCGGCTTTTTTTTGCACGCTGGACCCGACATGTCCTCCTGTCCCCTCACCTTTGCCGCCATCGGTTGCGGCGGCCGTGTACAGACCTACAGCAAAGGCGCCGCGCTGATGCCCGACCGCTACCAGGTCGTCGCCGCCGCGGACCCCAATCCCGCCCGGCTCAAGCTCATGCGGGATATCGTGCCCGGCGAGCTGCGCACCTTCGCCGACGACCGCGAACTCTTCGCCGCCGGCAGGCTCGCCGACATCGTGATGATCGGCACGCAGGACGCCTACCACGTGCAACCCTGCATCGAGGCCATGCGGCTGGGTTACGACGTGCTGTTGGAAAAGCCCATCGCCACGAATTTTCGCGAGGTCATGCAACTTGAGCAGGAAGCCGCCCGGCTCGGCCGCCGTGTGCTCGTCTGCCACGTGCTGCGCTACACGCCGCTCTACACCAAGGTGAAGTCACTGCTCGAGGCCGGTGTCATCGGACAGATGGTCACCATCAATGCCGTCGAGGGCGTCGCGCCGTTTCACCAGGCCCACTCCTTCGTGCGCGGCCATTGGAGTGTGGTGGAGAAAAGCTCGCCGATGATCATCGCCAAGTGCTGCCACGATCTCGACATCGTTTCGTGGCTGGTGGACGCCAAATGCGAAAGCGTGTCCAGCTTCGGCTCCCTGTCCCACTTCAACGCCGCCAACGCGCCCGCCGGCGCGCCCGCCCGCTGCACCGACGGCTGTCCTGTCGCCGGCCAGTGTTTCTACGACGCCCACCGCTACCTCACCGACCAGCGCAACTGGTTGCAATGGGTGTTCAACGGTGGCGTCAAGGCCTCCGACGACGAGGTGCTCGACTGGTTGCGCACCTCGCCGTGGGGCCGCTGCGTTTACCACTGCGACAACACCGCCGTGGACCGCCAGACGGTGAACATGCATTTCGCCAACCGGGTCACCGGCACGCTCACCATGACCGCCTTCGACTCGGGCCGTTACCTCGAGATCCGCGGCACCGAGGGCGTGTTGCTCGCCGGCACCGGCGTCCAGCGCACGAGCGGACACGAAATCGCCGTCGTCAACCACCGCACCGAGAAACCCGTTTATCACGATTTGGAAATCATCGAGGGCGACTACGCCGGGCACGGCGGCGGCGACCACGGCCTGATGAGCGTGCTCGATGCGGAGTGGCGTAAGCCGAACCCCGCCGACATGCGTTCCTCATTGCAACGCTCCGTCGAAAGCCACGCCATCGGCTTCGCCGCCGAGGAAGCCCGGCTCAACGGCAGCGTGGTCAAGCTCGACGAATACATCGCCCGCCACCGGTCCTGAACGGTATTGATGTAGCCGCCTTGAAGCGCAGCGACAAGGTGGCTACGTGGACCGAAAGATGCCGCCTTGTCGCTGCGCTCCAAGGCAGCTACGCGGCAGTCAAAGTCCGTCCCCCCGCCGGCTCAGGGAATCCGCAACCGCTGACCCGGACGCAGCGCGTTTTCCGTGCTGAGCACCTCGCGGTTGGCGTTGTAGATTTCCTGCCAGCGCGTCGCCGTGCCGTAGTAGCGCAGGCTGATGCGCGAAAGCGTGTCGCCCTCCGCCACCACGTGCACCCGCGGCTCCGGCGCGGCTGGCGTCGTCGGCGCGGTTGTCGCCGCCGGCGGCGGGGAGAAGACCGACGTGGTGCCCGCACCGGGATTGATCAACCGCGCGGCGGCGGCGATCTGGTCCAGCGTGCCCTGCGCCTGACGCAGCCGGGCGTTGAGCGCGGCGTTCTCCTGCGAGAGCGTGGTGATGCGGGCGGTGCGATCACGCTCCAGCGCCTGCATGGTGGATTGCAACCGGTTGTTCTCCGCCTGCAGCGCGGCGAGTTCCCGCCGGGTGTTGGTCAGCTGGTTGACGGTGGTCTCGAGTTCGCTGATACGCCGTTCGGCATCGGCCCGCGCGGTGTCGGCCTGGGCCAGGCGGGAGGTTTCCGTGCGCAAGGTCGCCAGCTGCGGGCGCAGGGTGCCAAGTTCCTGTTGCAAAGCTTGGTTCTCCGCCTCCAGCCGGGTGTTGCGATCGGTGAGTTCGGTCACGCTCGTGGCGTGGCGGTCGGAAACCTGCTGGTGCTGCGCAAGCTCGGCGCGGGCCGCTTCGAGTTCGGTCTGCAATTGCTCCGCCTGCGTCTCACTCTGGTTCAGCCGGCGCGTGGTGTCCTGCGCGGCGGCCAGCCGGGCGGTGAGTTCTTCCACCCGCATTTGCAGGGCGTCCTGCGAGGACTTGAGCGTGGTGACTTGGGCGGCCTGCGTGCGCGACTGCTCCAACTGCGTCGCCAACTGCGCTTGCAAGGTCGCGACCTCGTTGCGCGCGGCGGTGGCACCGGTCTGCGCTTCCATGAGTTGGGCCGACAGCGCGGTGTTTTCCTTGGTCAACCGCGCATTGACGCCCGTGAGTTCCGCCACGGATCCGCCCTGCCGGTCGAGCGCATCGTCAAATTCCGCCAGCTTGGATTGCAGCTCCGCAACCTGTGCGCGCGCCCGGCTCTCGGCCGTCCGCAGGCTTTCACCGGCCGCCCGGAGTTCGGCGACTTGTTGCTCGGCGGTGGAGAACTTGGCGGAGAGATCGCCGACCTGTTGGCGCAGCTCGTCGCGTTCACGGAGGAGACGCGCGTTGGCGGCGTCGAGCTCGGTCACGCGCTGCTTCTGCGCGGACAGATCCTTTTGCACCTCATCGAGGCCGGAGTTCTTGAATTCGATCAGGGAGTTATTGGCCTCGCTCAGCGCCCGGTTGGTCTGCTGCGCCAGTCGCAACTGATCGGCGAGGCTGGCGACTTCGCGGGCCGAGCGGTTGCGATCCTGGGCGAGTTGCGATTCCAGTTTCGCCACCTGATCCTGCAGGGTCTGGATTTCCAGCTGCTGCGCCCGTGCCTCGGGCACGGCCTCGGCAGCGCGGGCCTGCGCGGCCAAGGCCGCGGCCGCGCTCTTGCGGGCGTTGTCCAAATCCTGCTCCAGCGAGGTCACGCGGGACTGCATTTCCGCCAGCGTCGTTTCGCGCTCGGCCAACACGCGGGCGGCTTCGTCGATCTCGGCCAGCAGATGTTGCCGTTCTTCGTCGGTGGTGGCCGGAGCTTGCGCGGCGGCGGTCAGACGCCGGTTTTCCGCCGTCAGCTGTTCAATGCGAACCTGCAGCTGTCCGGCCGTATCGTGCAATTCGCGATTGGCCTGCTCAGCCCGGGCCAGATCGGCCTGGGTGCGTGCGACCTGTTCCTGCACCGCCGCGAGCTGCTGCTGCAATGCGCCCTGCGTCGCGCCCTGCCGTGCTTCCAGCGCGGACAACCGTTCGCGGGTTTGGGCCAGGGTCGCGGTCAACGCGGCCTTTTCCGTCTGCAGGACATCGTGCGCGGCCTGCACGGTCGCCAAGGCCCGGGCATTCTCCGCCAACTTGGTGTCACGCTGGGTCAGATCGCGGTTGGTCTCCTCCAATTTCTGCGCCCACTCCTGCGTTTCCGCATGATCGGCGAGGCTGCGCGCCAGCTGCTGCTGCAGGGTGCGGTTGGCCTGCTGCAATTCCCGGGCGTTTACGGCCAGCGAATCGCGCTCACGGGTGAGCGACTGCCATTGGCCGGTCAGACGCTCCACCTGACTGCGCGCATCCACGAGTTCGGCCTGCAGCCGTTCCGCCTCTCCGGACGCCGCCGGATTGACCGGTCCGGCTTCGCGCAGCTGCTGTTCCAGCGCCTGCACCTGATCGGCCAGACGGCGGTTGGAGTCCTCAAGATTGCGCGCAAACGCATCGGCCTCCTCGGCCTTTTGTCGGGCGGCCTGCACGTCGCCGTTCTGTTTCTCGCGCACCACGCGCAGATCGGCGCGGGCCGCCTCGGATTGCATGCGCAGTTCCTCGGCCTCGCGCCGCGCGGCGACCAGCGCGCCTTGCGTCTCATCAAGGCGCTCCTGCAGCCGCGCCAGCTCCATCGTGAGTTTTTCATCCGGCTTGGCCTCGGCGGTCTGCCGGGCCAGCGCGGCTTTCTCCGTGGCCAGCCGGTCGTGCGCGGCGCGCAACGTGGCGAGTTCCTGCTGCAGGGCCTGATGCTGGCGGGTGAGGTCCTGTAAATCGGCCGCAGCCTTGGCGGTGGCGGCAAGCTGGGCCTCCAGCTGCGCGTGAACCTGAGGATCGGGTGGCCGGGCGGCCAGCTCCTGGTTCTCGGTCCGGAGCCGCTCGATCTCCGCCCGGGCCGCCTGCAGCTGCGGCCGCAGGTCCTCCGCGGGGGCGGCGGACGGGGCGGCGTCACCGGCCGCGGGCAACGCCCGGAGTTTGTCCTGCGCGATGCGCAATTCGCGGTAGAGTGAACTGAGTTCGATGGTCGAACGGCGCACATCGTCGTTGAGCCGCCGGTTTTCCTCCATCAGCTGCTGCACGCGCTGATCCGGCGTCTGCGCGAGGGCCGTTTCGCGGGCGGTGGCCAGACGCTGGTTCTCGGCGGTGAGCTGCGCGTTGGCGGCCTGGGCGTTCTTCAGCTGTTCATCGGCGGTGCGGCGCGCCTCCCGGTCCTTTTCCAACTCATCCCGCATGCGGTTGATCACGAGTTGGAGGCGGGTGTTCTCCTGCTGCAATGCCGCGACATCCTGCGGCAGCACCGGAGTGGGCGCCGGGGCGGAAACGCCGGCGAGCTGTCCGCGGAGCACGCGTACGCGCTGTTCGGCCGCGGCCAGCTGGGCCGCGTCCAGCTGACGCAGCAACAGATCGCGACCGGTCGGCCGCACGCCGTTTTCCACCCCGAGGGAAAGCCAGGCAAAGGCCTCGACGGGATCGGCCGGCAAACCGCCGCGGCCCTCGGCCAGCATGATGCCGAGATTGTTTTGCGCGGGGCCGAAGCCCTGACCGGCGGCGGCGCGATAGAGCTGCGCGGCGGCGGTTTCATTGCGGGTGGTGCCGCGGCCTTCCTCCAGCATGAGGGCGAGATTGTAGCGGGCGCGGCTGTAACCCTGGTCGGACGCCAGCCGATACCAACGCACCGCCTGCGTCTCGTCTTGGCCGATGCCGCGGCCGAGTTCGTAGGCGAGGCCGAGATTGTATTGCGCCTCCGGCACCCCTTGCTCCGCCGCCTGGCGAAACCACAGCAGCGCCTCAAACGGGTCCGCCGTCACGCCCAGTCCGTTGGCGTACATGTTGCCCACGTTGAACTGGGCCGGCGCGAAACCTTTTTTGGCGGCCTCCAAGTAGTGGCGAAACGCCTTGGCGAGGTCGGCCGGACCGCTCCGCCCCATCTCGAACATCATGCCGAGGTTGAAATTTGCCGGTGCAAAACCCTGCTCCGCGGCCGCCTGATAATACCGCAGCGCCGCGGAATCGTCGCGCGGCACACCCTGCCCGTTGGCGTAAAGATTGCCCAGGGCGTTGAGGGCCTCGGGATTGCCGGACTGCGCCTGGGCCTGCAGCGCGGCCAGATCGACTTGGGCGGGCGTGTTCGGAGCAGCGGCCAGCAGCGCCGCCATCAGTGCCAGCTTGCGACACAGGGACTTGGGCAGATGGGGGAAATTGCTGATGACCGCGGGAGTGCTACGCACAGGCCCCGTTTAAGGAGGAAACCCTAGCCGGGAGCAAGGCAGCATCTTGCATTCCGTGGATGATCTTCTTGTCGGGCGGACAGAAGGTCGCCAGGGCGCCGCTCAAACGGGCTTCGTCCCCGGTCACAAAATAATACGGGCACAAACGCAGGCGGCCGGCCTTGGGCGTGGCGACCGCGGGCGCCCCGTCGTGCGGCGGGTCGTAGACCGGATGCTGCACCCGCCGGGGCTTCCGGTAGGCCTGCAGCACGTGGAGATTGCGCGGGGCGTCGGCCATCGCGGTTTCCACCCCGGCCTGCCATTCCTCGCGCGAGCAGTCGCTGCCCAGCACCACACTGCGCGCGCCCCACGCCGTTTCGTGATAACCGCTGATCTTGATGATGAGCTCGCGTTCCTTTTGCGAAGCGTGCACGAGATCGCGCCAGTCGTTGAGCGAGCGCCCGCCGGCGCGCGGACCGTCGAGCACCGCCCCCGGCGGCAACGGCGCCGGGTCCATGATCCACGAGTGCGGCACCAGGCTGCGCAGCAGCTTGTAGGCGCGGCCGCTCAGCGCCTCCTTCCAAAACTCCTGCAGGAGGTGATGATGGAAAAGCGCGAGCGCCAGCTTCTCCTCCTGAAAGGGGCGCATCGGCGGCGTGATCGCCACCTCATCCTCGGCCCACGCCTTGAAGATGAACTCCTGCGCCGGGATGTTGGGCAAATCGAACAGCTCGAAGAAACGGTAGATGATGTCGATTTTCTCCGGATTGCCCTCGACGTCGAAGAACAGCGCGTTTTCCAGCGGAAACAAATCCTCCGGGCGCAGGCAGAAAACCCGTTTGCCCTGCAGTTGCAGCTGCTGGGCGAGCCACTCCATCTCGGGCCGGTAGGTCGCGGCCTCCTCGCTCACCACCAGCGCGATGAGCGGGTTGCGTTCCGCCGGGCGCAGGGCCGCGAGCGCGGCGTAAAACCCGCCGATCATCGCGTCGTCGGCACCAAGGATCGCCTCCGGGAGCGCGGGCGCGCCGTTCGCCAGGTCGCCTGATGCGGACGGTCCGCCCGCGGTTCCGGCGTAAAGCCGGTTGAGAAAGGCCGTGAGCCCGATGCCGCCGGGCACGGAGTCGAGCTCGGTCAGCACAAAGCCCTCGTCGGTCAACAGCAGGTCGGGCCGCAGGACCGTGGGCAGTGCACCGCGATTGCGCGGGTCGCGGGCATGTGCGAGCAGTGCGGCAGGCTTGCCGCGATCCAAATAATCCACCACCCACGGCGCGGTCAGCGGCTTGTTGCGGAGCAGATTTTTGCCGGCGGCGGCGCGCAGGTAGAGGGTTTCCAGCGCCTGGTGAAACTCCAGGCAGGCCGCGCCGATCTGCTCCAGCTGTGCCACCTGCTCGGGTGTCAGCGGCCAGGCCGCGGGCGAGAGCTGCCAGGTCTTGGCCTCGAACAACGGCTGGGCCGCGAGCGCGCTTTGGATGTGTTCGTAGGCAAGGTCGGGCATGACGGGTGAAGCGGGAGCGGTTATCCAATCACGACTGCGCGCAGATGCAAACCGCCGGGCAGGATTGGGCCAACCCGGGGCGCCCGCTCACTCGTCCTCCATCTGGATGTCCTTGTTGCGGTGCCGCGGACAGCCGGCGCGCAGCCAGGCGTTGATGAAGCGGTCGATGTCGCCGTCGAGCACCCCCTGCGTGTCGCTGGTGCTCACACCGGTGCGCAGGTCCTTCACCATCTGGTACGGCTGCATCACGTAACTGCGGATCTGGCTGCCCCAGCCGATCTCGCCCTTCTCGCCGTAGAATTTTTCCATCTCGCTGCGTTGCTCATCGAGCTTCTTCTCGTAGAGCCGCGCCTTGAGCACGTTCATGGCGGCAGCGCGGTTCTTGATCTGCGAGCGCTCGTTCTGGCAGACCACCACGATGCCGGAGGGCAGGTGGGTGAGGCGCACGGCGGAGTCGGTGGTGTTGACGCCCTGCCCGCCCTTGCCGGAGGAGCGGTAAACATCCACGCGGATGTCGCCGTCGGGGATGTCGATGTCGATCTCGTCGTTGACCTCGGCCACGACATCGACGGCGCAGAACGAGGTGTGGCGGCGCTTGTTGGAGTCAAACGGACTGATGCGCACAAGGCGGTGGACGCCGCGTTCGGCCTTGGCGTAGCCGTAGGCGTTCTCGCCCTTGATGAGCAACGTGGCCTTGGTGATGCCGGCCTGGTCGCCGGGCTGCACGTCCATGAGCTCGACCTCGAAGCCGCTGCGCTCGGCCCAGCGGTTGTACATGCGGAAAAGCATGTCGGCCCAATCGTTCGACTCGGTGCCGCCCGCGCCCGACTGGATGGAGAAAATGGCGTTGTTGCGGTCGAACTGGCCGGTGAGAAACGAGGCGATCTCAAGGGTATCCAGCTCTTCGGTCATCGCCTGCACGGTGGACGACAGTTCGCGCTCGAAGCCTTCCTTTTCATCGCCCTCGGCCATCTCGACCAGTTCGAGCATGACCGGCAGCTCGTCCACCTTCTTCCGGAAGGCGACGACCGGCAGCACGGCCCGCTTCAGGCCGTTGAGCTTGGCGATGTGTTTCTGGGCGCGGTCATTGTTGTCCCAGAATCCGGGTGCGACCATCTGGCCCTCCAAGGCCTCGATTTCCCGCTGCTTTTGTTCGCAGTCAAAGAAACCTCCATAAGTGCCCGGCGCGCTTTTTGATGTTCTCGATGTGGTCGAAAGTCTCGGGTGAAATCATGATAAGGGGACAACCCTTGGCATCGCAGAGCCCGCCGCAAGTGGAAAGTCAGGGGTGCGCCGTCCGCCCCTCCACGCGGAATAAAACCGGACCGTCGTTCGCCCGCCGCGTTCAATACCAGCCGGCGTCCCGGGCCGTGGCATACATGGCCAGGACATTTTCGGTGGGCGAGTTGTCCTGCAGGGCATGCGTGGGCGCGAAGCAGTAACCGCCGCCCGGTTTCATGATCTCAAGCGTGTTCCGGCAATAAGCCTGCACCTCGTCCACCGTACCATAGGCCACGGGGCCGGCGGTGCTGATGCAGCCGTGAAACGCCAGCCGGCCGCCGAAACGCGCCTTCAGGTAAGCGGGGGCCATGTTGGCCGCCTCCGGTTGCAGGGTGTCGACCGCGTTGATCCCCATCGCGATGAAATCCTCAAAAGCCCAGCTGCTCGATCCGCACGAGTGGATCATGACGGGCAGGCCGAACGACTTGGCCAGATCAACAAACAACTGATGCACCGGCCGCAACTGGCGGCGGTAAAGCTCCAGGCTAATCGTCGGCCCGATCTGCGTGCCAAGATCCTCGCCCAGCCAGATGAAATCGATGCCGCCGCGCGCCGCCTCCAATGTCCGCCTCAGGATCTCCAGCTGGATCTCGGCGCGCCGGCGCATCAGCCGCAGACCGGCGGGATCGTCGGTGAAGAGATCAACCAGTGTCTGCTCCATCGTGCGCAGCATGCCGTTGCCGTTGATGATGTCGGGCGTGCCCGCGCCACCGGTGTAAACGCCGAATTCCGACCACCGTACACACCGTTCCCGCACGCCCGTGTAATCGTAGTCGTCGGGCGAGGGCAACGGCCACTCCGCCACCTCCGCCTCGGTCGCGTTTTGCAGCGGGAAATCGCAATAATCCCAGTAGCCGCCCGAGGCATGCTCGATCCAGGTGCGGTGGATGCCCCACTCGTCCACCAGCACATTGCGTTCGGGAATGTCGGCGTGCAGCTTCGGCCCGCAATACGGCGGATGCAGCGCGCGAAAATCCACCTGCAACGCGCGCGCCAATCCCTCGTTGTCGTCCTCCGCGAGCCCGAAGTGGTTTTTCAGCCGCCGCTCGATGCCGGCATTGCCGAAATAATTGATGGGCACGCGATCGGGCGCTTGGCCCGCCAACGCGGTGAGGACACGCTCCTTGGAGGTCATGGGACTTGGACCGCCATTCAAGCCGACGCTTCGGCCCTTGACCCGCCTGAAACAAGGGCAAACGGCGAATTGAGCGCACGTGCTGTGCAGAATAACCAACGCTGATGCCGGCGGGCGTGCACGAACTCAATTTACTGATGTTTACAAAAAGAAGAGCCGAGCCGAGGTGCAAAGGTAGGGCGGGACCGCTGGGCGCGCCGCGGGAGCGTTTCGGCGGGCCCAGCGGTCCCGCCCTACCAGTGCAGCGTCTCTTCTATGGGTAATTCCCAATGGTTGAATCCAAAGGCAGGATTCCGGCTCGAGCGCGTTACGGTCTGCCCGCAGCAACCTTGGCGGAGGCGGGATAACGCGCGCCACCTCAACCCGCACCCCTCAGCCGCGCAGGGCGCCGGCGACCTGCTCCGCCAGAAAGGACGCGTAGGTCCGACGCAGGCCCTCATCCAAATCGATTCGCGCCCGCCAGCCGAGCGTGGTGAGTTTGCCCACGTCCATCAGCTTGCGCGGCGTGCCGTCGGGCTTGGTGGCATCCCAGGTGATTTTGCCGGTGAACCCGGTGACCGCCGCCACTTTTTCGGTGAGCTCGCGGATGCTGACATCCGTGCCCGTGCCGACGTTGATCCAATCGGGCGGGTTGTCCTGCCGCAGGAGAAACGCGCAGGCGTCGGCCAGGTCGTCGACGTGCAGAAACTCGCGTTTGGGCGAGCCGGTGCCCCACGCCGTGACCTCGGCCAAACCCGATTCGCGGGCCTCGTGAAACCGGCGGATCAAGGCGGGCAGCACGTGCGAGTTCTGCGGGTGGTAATTGTCGCCCGGCCCGTAGAGGTTGGTCGGCATCGCCGAGTGAAACAGCACGCCGTGCTGTTGACGGTAAAACTGGCACAGCTTGAGGCCGGCGATCTTGGCGATGGCGTAGGCCTCGTTGGTCGGTTCCAGCGGGCCGGTCAGCAGGCAGTCCTCGGGCATGGGTTGCGGCGCGTGCTTCGGGTAGATGCACGAACTGCCGAGAAACAGCACGCGCCGCACCCCGCCCTGCCACGCGCCGTGGATGCAGTTCGCGGCGATGGCGAGGTTGTCGAAAAGGAAATCCGCCGGATAGGTGTTGTTGGCGTGGATGCCGCCGACCTTGGCCGCGGCGATGATCGCCACGTCGGGTTTTTCCGCGGCGTAGAACGCCCTGACCGCCGCCTGATCCGTCAGGTCGAGCTCCTGGCGCGAACGCAGAATGAGCTCAACGCCAGCCTCGGCCTGAAAGCGCCGCACCAGCGCGCCGCCGACCATGCCGTTGTGACCTGCGATGAAGAGTTTCATGGGTGAATGTCCAAATCCTAAAATCTAAAATTCTGAAGGGTGTGCGCCTGTGGCGCGCTGTTTTTTGGGATTTGGCGGTTTGGGATTTGGGATTTACGCGCCAACGGCGCGTCAAAGCCGCGGCAGTTGCGCGATTTGCGCTTCGCGCTTGGCGAGTTCGAGGTCGGCCTCGGTCATGATTTTGACCAGCTCCTTGAACTTCACCTTTGGCTCCCAACCGAGCTGGCGCTTGGCCTTGGCCGGATCGCCGATGAGCAGGTCCACCTCGGCGGGCCGCTCATAGCGCTCGTCATACTTCACGTATTTTTTCCAGTCGAGGTCGAGCAGGCCGAAGGTCTCCTGAATGAACTCCTTGACCGAATGCGTTTCGTTGGTCGCGACCACGTAGTCGTCGGGTTGCTCCTGCTGGAGCATGGCCCACATCACCTCGACATACTCCTTGGCGTAACCCCAGTCGCGGCGGGCGTCGAGGTTGCCCATGTAAAGGGCGTCCTGCAGGCCCAGCTTGATGCGCGTGGCGGCACGGGTGATCTTGCGGGTGACGAAGGTCTCGCCGCGGCGCGGGCTCTCGTGGTTGAACAGGATGCCATTCGAGGCGTGCAGGTTGTAGGACTCGCGGTAGTTCACCGTCAGCCAGTAGGCATACATCTTGGCGCAGCCGTAGGGTGAGCGCGGCCAGAACGGCGTTTTCTCGGTCTGCGGCACTTCCTGCACCTTGCCGAACATCTCGGAGGACGACGCCTGGTAAAACCGGCACTTCTTCACCAGCCCGGCCTCCCGGATGGCCTCCAAAATGCGCACCGCGCCGACGCCGTCCACATCGCCGGTGTATTCGGGAATGTCGAACGACACGCGCACATGCGACTGCGCCCCGAGGTTGTAGATCTCGTCGGGCTGCAACTCATAAAGCAGCTTCACCATCTGCACGGAATCGGCGAGGTCGCCGTAGTGCAGGAAGAGCTTCACGCCGTTGACGTGCGGATCGCGGTAAAGGTGGTCGATGCGGCTGGTGTTGAAGGTCGAGGCGCGGCGGATGATGCCGTGCACCTCGTAACCCTTGGCCAAAAGCAGTTCGGCGAGGTACGATCCGTCCTGCCCGGTGATGCCGGTGATAAGCGCTTTTTTCATGCAGGGAGCGACTCACGCAAATATCCCCACCCCCGACAAGCCCTGAAAAATCAGGCCAACTTCATGACATTGCCCACCAGCTGCTTGGCCAGCGCGTCGACCGATTTTTGTGCCCGGGCGTCCAGCAGCTTGCCCTCCGCATCGAACGCTTCGTGCGCCTTGGGCAAAATGCACTGCGCCGGCACCACGAGGCAGCCGAGGTTGAGCAACAGCTGCCGCGCATGCTGCAGCGAGCGCGCGCCGCCCATCGCCCCGGGCGAGGCCGCGACCACCGCCGCCACCTTGCCCTCAAACGGGTCGTCGTCCGCCCGCGAGAGCCAGTCGAGCGTGTTCTTCAACAGCGGTGTGAGCTGCGAGTTGTATTCCGGCGAGGCGATGAGCAGGCCGGCGTGCTCCTGCATCAATGTCAGCAGTCGCCGCACGTTCTCCGGCAGGCCCTGCGCGTCCTCGAGGTCGCCATCATACAACGGCAACGCGTAATCGTGGAGGTCCACGATCGTGACCGCACCGCCGGCGGCCTCGACGGCGCGGGCGGTCACGGCCAGCAGTTTCCGGTTGAGCGAATCTTTGCGGGCGCTGCCGGCAAAGGCGAGGATGCGAATGGGGGCGGACATGCGCCCAACAAAGCCGCCCCCGCCCGATTCGCAAACCGCTGGGGCAAAGGCGGCCGGCGGCCCGCGCCCCCGGGATCAACCGAGCGCCTGCAGCAGGCGCGTGAGTTCGTCGCGCTTGGCCAGCTGATCGGCGAGTTGCTTGCGGGCGCCCTCGATGACCGCGGGCGGGGCCTTGTCGGTGAACGCCTTGTTCGCGAGCCGCGCCTCGGTGCCGGCGATGTGTTTCGCCAGCGCCTCGAGTTCCTTGGTCAAACGGGTTTTCTCCGCCCCGACGTCAAGGTTGGCCGCGAGATCCAGCGCGAGCGTGCCAAGCGGTGTGACCACCGCAGGGGCACCGTCCACATTGTCCTGCCGCACGATTTCTCCGGCACCGGTCAGGCGCGTGATCTTGGCGTGGTTGGCAGCCACGGTTTCCCACTGCGCATCGTCGGCCTTGAGCAGGAATTTCGTGTCGCGGCGCGACGCCAGGCCGCGCTCGGCCTTGAGCGTGCGGGCGAGCGAAACAAAAGTTTTCAGCGCCCCCACCCCTGCGGCCGCGGCTTGATCGATGGTGAGCTGATCGGCGAGCACCTGCGAAGCGTTCGGGATGCGGCAGTCCTCAATGAACCGGGCCTCGGTGGCGTAACCCAACAATTGCCAGAGTTCCTCGGTGATGAAGGGGATGAACGGATGCAGCAGCAGCAGCGTCTGGCGCAGCACCAGGTCCTGGATCGCGAGGCAGTTTTCCACTGCAGCAGAGTCCCTCGGCGCGCCGGAGTCTGAAGACGAAGGCGGCTGGAGTTTCGCCTTCGAGACCTCCACATACCAGTCGCAGAAATCGTTCCAGAAAAACCCATACAAGGCCTGCACCGCCGCGCTGAACTCGAACTGCGCGAAGCAACGGTCCACCTCGCGCGTGGTGTTGAGCAGGCGGTCAAGGATGGCGTGGTCGTCGGCGTCGAACTGCGCCGGCTTGAGCCGGGCGATGATGGCATCCGGCGAGGAATTGTCCCCCATCGGCCCGCTCATCTGCCGGAAGCGGCAGGCGTTCCACAGCTTGTTGCAGAAATTCTTGCCGCCCTCGATGCGCTCCTCCTGGAAACGGATGTCCTGCCCCTGCGGGGCGATCGACACGATGCCGAAACGCAGGCCGTCGGCGCCGTATTTCGCGATCAGGTCGAGCGGGTCGGGCGAGTTGCCGAGCGACTTCGACATCTTGCGGCCCTGCGCATCGCGGATGATGCCGGTGAAGTAGACGTGCTTGAACGGAATGCGCCGCTCCACCGGTTCGCCGGGCCGCGTGAACTCGAGGCCCGCCATGATCATGCGCGCCACCCAGAAGAAAATGATGTCGGGTCCGGTGACGAGCGTCGTGGTCGGGTAGAAATGATCGTAGCCCGATGCTTTCATCGCCGCTTCATCCGGCCAACCGAGCGTGGCAAACGGCCAGAGCCAGGACGAGGCCCAGGTGTCGAGCACGTCTTCCTCCTGCACCCAGTTTTCCGGGTCGGCCGGGCCTTCGAGCGAAACGTGCACCTTGGTCGGATCGCCGAGGTCGGCCTCGGTCAGCGTCTCCTTGTTGAGGCCCTTGGCATACCACACGGGAATGCGGTGCCCCCACCAGAGCTGGCGGCTGATGCACCAGTCCTGCAGGTTGTCGAGCCAGTGCAGGTAAACCTTGGCCCAGCGCTCGGGGTGAAACTTGATCAACCCGTCGCGCACCACCGCCTTGGCCTCCTCGACCTTCGGGTAACGCAACCACCACTGCCACGTCAGCCGCGGCTCGATCGGCACGTCGGCACGCTCGGAGTAGCCGACGTTGTTCTCGTAAGTCTCCTCCTGCACCAGCGCACCAGCGGCCTGCAGCAGCTCGGCGGCTTTCTTGCGGCCGTCGAAACGCTCCCGGCCCGCCAGCTCGGGGCCGGCGAGGTCGTTGAGCGTGCCGTCGGCGTTGAGCACGTCGATCGGCGGCAGGTGGTGCCGCTGGCCGATCTCGAAGTCCACCTTGTCGTGCGCCGGCGTGATCTTGAGCGCGCCGGAGCCGAATTCCTTGTCCACCGCGGCGTCGGCAATGATCGGAATCTCCGCGGGCGGACCGATCGGTCGGCGCACCTTTTGGCCGATCAGCGCGGTGTAGCGCGGATCATCGGGATGCACCGCGATCGCCACGTCACCCGGAATCGTCTCCGGCCGCGTGGTCTTGACCGTGATGAATTCGCCGGGGCGGTCCACCAGCTCGTAGCGCACCTGCCAGAGGTGGCCCTTCACGGGCTTCATGATCACTTCCTCGTCCGACAGCGCGGTCTGCGACACCGGGCACCAGTTGACCATGCGCTTGCCGCGGTAGATGTGACCCTTGCGATAAAGATCCACAAACACGCCCAGCACCGCCTGCGAGTAGGCGGGATCCATCGTGAAATGCGTGCGCTCCCAATCGCACGACGCACCCAGCCCGCGCAACTGCTCGAGGATCTTGCCGCCCTTCTCGTGCCGCCAGTCCCAGACCTGCTCGACAAACTTTTCCCGGCCGAGGTCGTGCCGCGTTTTCTTTTCCTTGCGCAACTGCCGCTCCACCACCGTTTGCGTGGCGATGCCGGCGTGGTCGGTGCCGGGCACCCACAGCGCCGAGCGGCCTTCCAGCCGGGCGCGCCGGATGAGGATGTCCTGCAACGTGTTGTTCAACACGTGCCCCATGGTCAGCACCCCGGTCACGTTGGGCGGCGGAATGACGATCGTGTAGGGCTCCTTGCCGGCTTCAATCTTGCCGGCAAACGCCCCGGCGGACTGCCAGGCGGCATACCACTTCGGCTCTACTTCGCGCGCTTCGTAACTCTTGGTGATCTCGGGCATGAAAGGTTCGGAATTGGGAACCGCCGAGAAAACCGCGCCCGCCCCCGGGTGGCAAGTGGTTAAATCCCCTCGCCCGCGGCCGGATTTTCCCTCCACTATGCGGCCCCTGATGTCCGACGCCCCCGCCACCCCCGCCACCCTCTCCGTGCCCGCCGAAATGCCGGGTGAGGAGCGGCTTTGCGCCTGCAAGGACTATCTGGAAAAGGAAAACGCCCGCCTGAAGGCCCTGCACGAATCCGGTGCACCGGGCCGGGTTGTGGCCCAGGCGCGCTCCGCCATCATCGACGGCCTGCTGGGACCGCTGTTCGAACGCGCGGTCCAACGCTACCGGCACGCGCACGGCGACCTGCCGGTGACCGTCTCGCTCGTCGCGCTCGGCGGCTACGGCCGGGCCGAACTCTCGCCCCTGAGCGACGTGGACGTGATGTTCCTGTTTCCCGCCAAGACCAAGCCCGAGCTGGTCAAGGACCTGCAGGATTACCTGACCCACGACATCCTCTACCCGCTCTGGGATTGCGACCTGAAGGTCGGCCACTCCACGCGCAACGTCGACGAGGTCTTCATCGAGGCGCGCAAGGACATCCAGACCAAGACCGCCCTGCTTGAATCGCGCCGCGTCGCCGGTTCCAACACCCTCTACGAAACCTTCGCCTCGGCCTACCGCAGCTACTACACCACCGAAAAACCCAAGGACTACATCGCCGCCCGGCTCGGCGACCAGGCCTCGCGCCGCGCCAAATACGGCGACACCGTCTTTCTGCAGGAGCCCGACATCAAGAACGGCGTCGGCGGCCTGCGCGACTACCAGAACGCCCTCTGGATGGCGCGCGTGAAGTTCGGCATCGCCACGATGGAGGAACTCGCCGACCAGAACTATCTCGGCGCCCACGACGTCGCGTCGCTCAACGCCGCCTACGATTTCCTGCTCCGCGTGCGCAACCAGCTCCATTTCATGGTCCGGCATCCCACCGACCTGCTGGACCTCGAAATCCAGTCCCGCCTGGCGCACCAACTCGGCTACGCCCAACACAACGAACTGCAGCGCGTCGAGCGCTTCATGCAGGATTATTACCGCGCCGCGCAGGCCATCTACCGGCTGACCAAGCTCGTGGAAAACCGGCTCGCGCTCACCCTCGACTACGACGAGAGAGGCCGCATCTCCTTCCGCGAGGTCCTGCGCGCCCAGCGCAACCTGCGCACCAAGCGGCTCGACGGTTTCATCCTCCGCGGCCAGGAACTCGCCGCCGACCGCCGCGATGTTTTCCAGACCGATCCCGCCCGCCTCATCCGCGTCTTCCGGCACTGCCAGCAACTGGAGTGCCAGCCCGATTTCCATCTCGCCGCCCTCATCCGCGAGAGCCTCGGTCTCATCACCCCGCAGGTCATCCACTCGAAGGACGCCAACGTCAGCTTCAAGGCCATCCTCAGCGACCCCGGTTCGGTTCACCCCAGCCTCAGTCTCATGCACGAGTTGGGCGTGCTCGGCCGCTTCATCCCCGAGTTCGACGGCCTCACCTGCCTCGTGCAGCACGAGTTTTACCACCGCTACACCGCGGACGTGCACACGCTCAACGCCATCCGCGAACTCGACCGCGTCTTCTCCGAGGCAGAGCCCATCACCCTCAAATACCGGGCCGCGCTGCGCGAAACCTCCGACCCCACGCTGCTTTACCTCATCCTGCTGCTGCACGACATCGGCAAGAGCGCCGGCATCCGCGGCCACGCCGAGAGCGGCGTGCGCATCGCGGGTCCCATCATGGAGCGCCTCGGCCTCTCGCCGGAAAACCGCCGGCTGGTGACGTTTGTCATCAAAAATCATCTCATCATGGCACGATTCTGGCAGAAGCGTGACGTCGATGATCCCCAGACCGCCGCCGCCTTTGCCGAACTCGCCGAGGATGCCGAAAAACTCCGGCACCTCTACGTCCACACCTTCTGCGACGCCCGCGGCACCGCCGCCTCGCTCTGGAACAGTTACAAGGACACGTTGCACACCGCGCTCTTCCGGCGTACCTTGGAGCGCTTGAACCTTGGCGAGGCCGTCCACGACCGTTATCAGGAAAGAAAGCAAATGACCCAACAGGAACTCATTGCCCGCAACATGCCCGGCATCAGCGCCGACGAGATCATCGCCCACTACGGCCTGCTGCCCGAGCGCTATTTCATCCACGCCGACACCGACGAGATCGGCCTGCACATCCGGATGGTGCACCGCCTGCTCAAGACCATCGCCACCGCCGACTCCGTCGGCTCCCTCCGCCCGGTCATCGACTGGCACGACGACCTCAACCGCTCCCTCACCGTCGTGGACATCGTCACCTGGGACCGCGCCGGGCTCTTCTACAAGCTCGCCGGCGCCTTCAGCGTCGCCGGCCTCTCCATCCTCGGCTCGAAGGTCATCTCGCGCGCCGACCACATCGCCATCGACACGTTCTACGTGGTCGAGCCCGGCCGCGGCGTCGTGCAAAGCACCAGCGCCCAGCAGATCTTCGAGCAGACCGTCGAGGCCGCGCTCGTCGGCAACAAGGACCTTTACCCCGCCATCGTCGCGCAGGCCCAGAAACACACCGGCCGTTACACCCTCAACCGCACCGAGGGCCCGCACACCTCCTTCCCGCCCACGGTCGAGGTTTACCACGAGCTGTCGATGGAGCGCACCATCGTGGAAATCCAGGCCCGCGACCAGATCGGCCTGCTCTACCTCCTCGCCAAGACCATCTCCGAGCACGGCTTCGACATCACCTTCGCGCGCATCGGCACCGAGCGCGGCATCGCCATCGACACCTTCTACATCGAGAACGCCGACGCCGAGCGTCCGGCCGACAAGGAACGGCTGGAAGGTCTCCGCGACGCGCTGGCCGGGATCATCAATCCCGCCACCACCGCCGCCTAAAACCGGCAGCGCCGGAAATCTCAACCGGCCAAACGCCAAATCACAAAAGCGGGCAGGTTGCCGACGGATGCATTCCTTGGCCTTTGGCATTTTGGCGTTTGGCATTTCCCTCCCCATCGCTCGGTCGCAAATCTGATCGTTGCTCACCGGTGAGGGCCAAAACCGGGTTGCGCCCTCCCTTCGCCCGCGCGTAACTGCCCGCGTGGATCCCCGCGCCCAATCCTCCGCCGCACCTGCGCCTGCACCGCGCCTGCTTGCCGCGCTCTGCGCCATCGCCCGCCTTGCCACCGACGACGATGCTTCCGGCCGCGCCGCCGGGGTTGCGCTGACCCAAACCGTCCGGGCGCTCGGCGCCGACAGCGGCTGCCTGCTGCTGCTCAATCCCGACACCAACCGCCTGGAACTTGAGGCGCAACACGGCCTGCCCGACGCGGCTGGACCGCACGGTTTTGAAATCGGCCAGGGTCTGCCCGGCTGGGTCGCCCTGCACGGCACCCCGCTGCTCACCCCCGATGTCGCGGCCGAACCGCGCTACCGTCAGTTGCGCGACGGCGTGCGCTGCCAGATGTGCGCCCCGCTGCTCAACGCCGAACAGGTCCTCGGCGTGCTCGTGCTCGACCACGACACCGCCGGCGGCTTCGGGCCCGACGCTCTCGCCGACCTGCTCGTGCTCGCCGATGAAACCGCCCGCGTGCTGCGCCGCCTCTGGCAGCTCGACCGCTTGCAGGGCAAGGCCCGTCAGCTCGAAACCCTCATCACCATCGGCCGGTCGCTCGTCGGCAAACTCGAACCGCAGGAACTGTTCGACGCCCTGGCCCGCGACGCCGCCCAGATGCTCGGCAGCCGCGCCGCCGCGCTCTTCCTGCACCACCCCGCCGCCGGCACCGTGCAATGTGTCGCCCTCAACGCCACCGCCGCCATCGTCCCGCCCGCCGGCGAAATCCCCGCCGATGCCTGTCTCGTTGGCGTCACGCTGCGCACCTGCCGGCAAACCGAATTCGGCGACGTGCAGTCGCCCGAGTTTCACGGCCTGGCCGACGTGCCCGACGACCCCGGCCTGCGGTCCGTGCTGGTCACGCCGCTGATCTACGAAAACGATGTGCTCGGCGCGCTCGCCGTCTTCAGCGACCGCGTGCACCGCTTCGACAACGACGCCAAGCGCCTCAGCGCCGCCCTCGCCGGCCTCGGCGCCGTGGCCCTGCAAAACACCCGGCTCTACGCCCGCGTGTTCCAGAGCGAGGAAACCCTGCGCAAAAACGAGCAGCTCACCACCCTCGGCCTGCTCGCCGCCGAGATTGCACACGAGATCCGCAACCCCCTCACCGTGCTCAAGCTCCTCCACGGCGGCCTCGGCCTGGATTTCGCGCCCGACGATCCCCGGCACACCGACATGCGCGTCATCGGCGAAAAGCTCGACCAGCTCGAGGCCATCGTGCTCCGTGTGCTGCAGTTCGCCAAGGCCCCTGCCTCCGATCTCCATTCGCGCTGGTCGCTGCTCGACATCGTCAACGACACCCTGCTCCTCGTCCGGCTCAAACTCGCCCAGTCCAAGATCACGCTGCAATTCGATCCGCCGGCCCGCGCCCCGGTGGTCGAGGGTCACAAGGGCCAGTTGCAGCAGGTGCTGCTCAACCTGCTCCTCAATTCCACCCAGGCCATGCCCGACGGCGGCACCATCACCCTCCGGCTCGCCACCGAGCGTCACCCCGAGGGGCCGCGCGCGGTGTTGGACGTCGCCGACACCGGCGGCGGCATCGCCCCCGCCCTGCGCGACCGCATTTTCGATTCCTTCCTCTCCACCCGGCCCGACGGCACCGGCCTCGGCCTCGCCATCGCTCGCCGCATCATGCTCAGCCACCACGGTGACATCCAACTCGTCACCACCGGCCCCCAAGGCACCACCCTCCGCCTGTCCCTCCCCCTCAAATCTTAATCGTTATCTTAATCCTAATCCTAATCTTAATCTTAATCTTTATCTCCAGCCCACCATCCCGCCCGCCCTGTCTGCCGAGAACGAAGCACGATTAAGAGAACAAGAACGATTTATCCCCATGCCCGCCCCCGACTGGAAAGCCACGCTGTCGCCAAGCTCCAACGCAGCTACATGCCCATCGCTCTCCGTCTCATTATCTTAATCGTTATCTTTATCTTAATCGTTATCCCCTTCCCCCATGCCCGCCCCCAACCGCCAGCGCCAGCAACGCACCCTGAACCTTGTCTGCGGCGCGCTCGCCTTTGGCGCGCTGCTCATCTTGCTGCTGCCGGGCGATGTCCCGCTGCCGCTCCGCCTCGGTCTGGCCGCCGTCGATCTCGTCGCCGCCGCCACCGTCTGGCTCGTCGGCCGGCAGCATCTGGCCGGCAAGTGAGACCCGCTCCGTTTCGGTCGCCGTCAAACCGCGCCGGACTCAAAACCGTCCCCGGTCCCCTTCGATAACCATCCTATCTCTTAATCGTTATCGTAATCTTTCTCCTTCCCCATTTTCACCCGCCATTGCCCGGCCCAAGCTGATCCGCCTGCACTTCATCCGGGACGAGGTTCTCGCCCCATAAGCCAACCGCGGGAAAAAGCCCCCGCCCTTACTCCGCGCGGTGCAGCTTCAAATCCACCATCAGGTCGGCGGAGATTTTTTCAAAATCGGCCTGCACCTGCGCCAGCACTTCCGGCGCCGGCACGGTCACGCGGATCGTCGCCTGAAACAACGTGCCACCGCCCATCGGCGCGCTCACCCGCGACGAGGCCAGCTCCTCGACGTTGACGCCGTGCGTCGCCAGCACGGTCGTGACCGCGCGCAGAATGCCCGGCCGGTCGTGGCCGACCAATTCCAGGGTGGCCGCCTGACCTGCTCCGCCCGCGACGGCCCCGTCTTCCGCCCGCACGATGACGCGCAGGCCTTCCTGTTCCAACGACTCCAAGGCATGCACCAGCGCATCGGCCTGCTCCCGGTCCACCTCGGCGCGCACCAGGCCGGCGAATTGTCCGCCGAGATGCACCATCCGGCTTTCCAGCCAGTTGCCGCCGTTGTCCGCCAGCCGCGTGGCCACCAGTTGCACCAAGCCGGGCCGGTCGGGGCCGATGATCGTCATCACGAGATTCGAGCGCATGAAGCGGAGTGAACCCGAATCGGGAGTTTGGGCAACACCAACCCGGCGAAGCACAAATGCCATCGCGGTTTGCATCAGGGGATGACTTTGGGTGGAGCGCGTTGCCCTCAACGCGCTGTGGTCTCTCTGCGGCCACGCTTTTGCCTTTGGCTCAAGCGCGGCTACGACAAATCTCAAGGCAGGGACCGGCGGCCCGCCCGTCCGATCCCGCCAGAGCATTTTCTGAAATGTCGTGGCCACACTTGAGCCAAAGGCGTTCCGAACGAAGTGAGATTCAGCCATGTGTGGCCGCCGGGAAACCACGTTGTCGCTGCACTCCCTACTTCGCCAAGCCTACGAAGGGCACGGCCAACGCGGCTACAAACCAACCGGAACCACTCCCGCGCCCCCTCGAAAATCCCCAATCCAAAATCGAAAAAGAGAACTTGCCGCGCCGAAGTTTCGCCCGCGGAACGCAGGCGGGTTATTCCTCCAACTCCACGTTCCAATACGCGACGTCGAGGAAGTCCTTCCACATCTCGCGGTGCCGGTGGCCGAGCACGAGCGAGATCACGGGCCGCCACTTCGGGCGCACGGGTTTGCGGATGAGCCGCATGCCGGCCTGGTGCGGCAGCCGGTTGGCCTTGCGCGTGTTGCACTTGATGCACGAGCAGACGATGTTTTCCCAGGTCGTCTTGCCGCCGAAATCGCGCGGAATCACGTGGTCGAGGTTGAGCAGTTCGCGCTCCATGCCGCGCCCGCAATACTGGCAGGTGTTGCGGTCGCGCTCGAAGACGTTGTTGCGCGTGAGTTTCAGCTCCTTGCAGGGCAGCTTGTCGAAGAAGGTCAGCAAAATGACGCGCGGCAGCCGGATGGTGCGCGTGGGCGTGTGCACGGTCTCCAGCGCGTCGAGCGGCGGGTTGTGCGTCGAGAAATTGATCCAGTCGAGCAGCTCGAAAGTGCGGAAATCATCGGCCTCGTGGTGCACCACCTGGGCATGACCGCGGGCCAGCAGCGCGAAGGCCCGGCGCGCACCAATGACGTTAACCGCCTGCCACAGGCGGTTCAAAACCAGCACGGGTTGGTCCAACGCGGCCTCCATACGGGGCCACCGCAATAGCCGGGACGCGGCCCGGGTGTCAAGGATGCGACCGTGACGTTTCGGCAACCAATCGTAATCGTTAACTTGATCTTAATCGTTATCCCCGCCCACCAAGCCCTGGCGGGCGGGCCGCCCGCGCTCCCACCCAATCTTAATCTTTATCGTTATCTTGATCTTTATCCTGCGACCTTCGCTCGATGGGGATTAAGATAAAGATTAGGATCAGGAGATAAGATTTTTTGGGGATCAGCTCTCTGGCTGCGCGAGCTTCGGGGTCAGGGCCTCGCCCTTGATCCGGATGCCCGCGAGTTTCTCCATGATCAACGGCGCGTGCTCCGCGGCCACATCGACCAACAGGTGCCGTTGGTGGATATCAATTGCGCCGACCACGCCGGCCGGCAGCCGTGTGACGCCGGCGATCTTGCCCACGATGTCGGCAGGGGTGACAAGCTGCTTGCGGCCGACATTGAGAAACAGCGTGGTCATGCCGGCCTCGCGCCCGGTGCGGGCGGGCCGTTCATATTTGGATTTTTTGGTAATGCGCGGCTCATCGTCTGAAACAGGTAGGGCGGCGAGTCCCTTCGCCGCCGTATGCGATTCCGGCGCGCTGGGGACAGCGCGCCCTACCTTGTTCCATCCCGGGGCCGACTTCGGCGCACCGGCCTTGGCGGGCGGGCCGCCCGCGCTCCCGCCGCCGCCGCTTTGCAGCAGATGAATGAGCGCGGAACAGATGTCGGTGCTCGGGTAGCCCTGGTCGAGCAGCCGGTCGATCATGCGGTCGTGCGGCTTGAACTCACGGGCGTCGAGCGTCGCGCGGATTTTCTCAAAGAAGACGTTGGTGCGCGCCTCCTCCACCTCATCGAGCGAGGGTAGCTTGCCCCGCTTGATGTTGAGCTTCGCCCAGCGCACCATGCTCTGCAGTTTGTAGATCTCCTGGCCCGACACGAAGGTGAAGGCGCGGCCCGTGCGCCCGGCGCGGCCTGTGCGGCCGATGCGGTGCGTATAGTCCTCGGCGTCGTTGGGCAGGTCGAAGTTGATGACGACCTCCAGGTCGTCCACGTCGAGTCCGCGCGCGGCGACGTCGGTCGCCACGAGAAACTCGAAACCGCGGCGCCGGAACTTGTCCATCACCCGGTCGCGCTGCGCCTGCGAGATGTCGCCGTGCAGCCGGTCCACCGCGTAGCCGCGCGAGTGCAGGTGCTCGTCGAGGTCGTCCACCATGATCTTGGTGCTGCAGAAAATGATGCCGTAGCGGAAGTCATGCACGTCGATCAGCCGCGTGAGCGCCTCGATCTTGGAGCGACGGTCCACCTCGAAATAGGTCTGCTCGACCTGCGGCGCGTTCTGCGCGACCGACTCGATCCTGATCCACGCCGGGTCCTTGGTGTAGCGCCCGATCAGGTCCTGGATCGCGCGCGGGATGGTGGCGGAGAAAAACAGCAGCTGCCGCGTCTCCGGCACCGCCTTCAGGATTTGCTCGATGTCGTCGCGGAAGCCCATGTCGAGCATGCGGTCGGTCTCGTCGAGGATCACGAGTTTGAGCCGGTCGAGCTTCAGCGTGCCGCGCTCCATGTGGTCCATCACGCGCCCCGGCGTGCCGATCACCACCTGCGCCCCGGCCGCCAGCGCGCGGAATTGCCGCTCGTAACTTTGCCCGCCGTAAACCGGCACGCCCATCACGCCCTTTTTGAAATGGGCTATTTTCCCGGTTTCCTCGGCCACCTGCACCGCGAGCTCGCGTGTCGGGCAGAGGATGAGCACCTGCACGGCGCGGATTTTCGGGTCCACCGCCTCGATGGCCGGGATGGCAAACGCCACCGTCTTGCCCGAACCCGTCGACGACTGGCCCACGACATCGCGGCCCGCCATGATCGTGGGAATGACCGCCGTTTGGATGGGCGAAGCCTCCTCGAATCCCATCTTGTCGACGGCTTTGAGGATGTCGGGACTGAGCCCGAGTTCGGCGAAAGGACGTTTTTCCATGCGCCACGGTAGCGGGCCGCCGGTCAAAAAGGGAGCACATTGTTGGGCGGCATATCCAAATGGTGGGACGCGTTGCCCTCAACGCGTCAGGTTCGGCCCGACTATTGGTGAACAATCACCCCCCAAGGCGCGTTGAGGGCAACGCGCCCCACCGGAGCTGGCGCATCCCCTGGTCACCCACACGGCCGGTGCATAAGCGTGGTACGCATTCCGCTGTTTTGGCATTGGCAGCACCGCCCCCCTCCGCCAAACGCTCACCACCATGTCACCCGCCCCCGCCCCGCTGGATATCGGCCTGCGCCGCGAACCGTTTTTCGACGGCTACCTCCTCGAAAAACTCAGCCACGTCAGCCACGAGCTCGTGGACCCCGTGGCCACGCCGTACACCTTCGCCTTCGACCGGCCATGGGAAGGCGCCTTCAGCATCTACGCCACGATCGTCCGCGACGGCGACCGCCATCTTCTTTATTACCGCGGCCAGAACGGGCTCGGGGCACGCTCCGCTGCCTGTGTCGCCGAAAGCACCGACGGCATCCGTTGGACCCGCCCGGAGCTGGGCCTGATCGCCGACGGCGATCACACCGCCACCAACATCATCCACGTCGATCCCTCCGCGGAGGAAAAAACCTCGCACAACTTCACGCCGTTTCTCGACCGCAACCCCGCCGCCCCCGCCGACGAACGCTTCAAGGCCGTCGGCGGCGAGGACAAGGCCGGGTTGTTCGGTTTCGCTTCCGCCGACGGCATCCATTGGCGCAAGGTGCAGGACGGCCCCATCTTCGTGGACGGGGTTTTCGACTCACAAAACGTGGCCTTCTGGTCGGAGACCGAAAACTGCTACGTGCTCTACTTCCGCGTGTGGACCGAGGGGCTCTACAAGGGCCGGCGCACCATCGCGCGCACCACCTCGTCGGATTTTCGCCAGTGGTCCGCCGCACAGGTCATGACCTTTCGCGACGATCAGGCCGAGGAACTCTACACCAACGTCACCATGCCCTGCCCCGGCGCACCGCACCTTTACCTCGCCCTGCCCTCGCGCTTCGTGCCCAAGCGCCGCTGGATGGAGCCGGCCCGGGCCCGCGCCCTCGGCGTGATCGAGGATCGCGAAAACGACGTGTCCGACACGGTCTTCATGACCAGTCGCGGCGGCACGGTTTACGACCGGCATTTCCCGTCGGCCTATATCAAGCCCGGCCCCGACCCGCAGGACTGGGTGGGCCGCAACAACATGGTGTCCACCGGACTCGTCGAACTCGACGGCGGCGCAACCTGGGGCCTGTGGCGCTGCCACCACTACGCCTCGACCACCTGCCACCTGCGGCTGCACACCTTGCGGCGCGACGGTTTCGCGCGGCTCCGCGCCGGCCGCCGCCGTGGTCGCGTGCTGACCAAGCCCTTCGTCGCCGCCGGCGAATCGCTCTGCCTCAACTTCGCCACCAGTGCCGCGGGCCTGATCCGTGTCGAAGTCCTCGACGAATCCAGCCAACCGATCGAAGGCTTCTCCGGCCGCGCCACCGCCAAGCTGTTCGGCGACAGCACGCACCACGTCGTCCCCTGGCCGAAGCAACGCCGCTGGTCCGAACTCAGCGGCCGGGCCATCCGCCTGCGCTTCACCCTGACCGACGCCGATCTCTACGCGCTGCAGCAGGGGTGAACCATGCCGCGGTCAACCTGCCGCTGACTTATGGAGGCCGAATAATAGGGTGACGGTTTTGAGGTAGGGCGGGACCGCTGGGCCCGCCGCGAATTTCTGGCGAACGACACTTGAACGGACGGCCCGGCGGTCCGTCCCTACCAGTCAGCCTCTGCGCGAGCTTCTATGGATCGCAATTGTAGGGCGGGGTCTCCGAACCCCGCCTTGGTGTCGCACCGATCCCCACCGCCAAAATCCGTGACTGAATAATCCTCCCGAAGTCCGCCGGCGGGCGTGCTTCAAGCTCGAACACCAAGGGTGGTTCCTGCTTGGCTGACGGTGTTCATGAACGCGACGCCACTGCCACTCGTCCCCGCCCCCAACCGCTGCGATCGTCTCGATCAGGCCGACTTCGTGCTCGGCTCCGCGACCGTCATCACCGCGGCCGAGCCCTTCGCTGCCACCGCGCGGTTTCTGGCCCATCGGCTGGAAACCTGCACCGGCTGGAAACTCACGCTCACCGGCGAATCCGCCGCTGGCTCGCGCATCGCCTTCGCGCACGACGCCGCGCTGTCGTCCGAGGCCTACACGTTGCGCGTCACGACCGACGCCGTGACCATCACCGCGGCCGCGCCCGCCGGCGCGTTTTACGGGGTGCAGACCCTGCTGCAGCTGTTGCCGCCCGCCGTGTTCGACGTCCAGCCGCGGCCCGACCTCAACTGGCACGCCCCCTGCGTCGAGATCAAGGACGCCCCGCGCTTCCGTTGGCGCGGGATCATGGTGGACAGCTCGCGTTACTTCCAGCCCGTCGCCGCGCTGAAAAAGTTCATCGACGTGATCGCGCAGCACAAATTCAACGTCTTTCACTGGCACCTCGTCGACGACCAGGGCTGGCGGTTGGAAATCAAAAAATATCCCAAGCTCACCGCCGTCGGCAGCAAACGGCGTGAATCCCCGCGAGGCCACAGCGCCGCCAACCTCCAGAAAGCACATAACCTCGGCGGCGACGGCTGCCCGATCGAGGGTTTCTACACCCAGGACGAGGTGCGCGACCTGGTCGCCTACGCCGCCGCGCGGCACGTGCAGATCCTGCCGGAGATCGAAATGCCCGGCCACGCGCAGGCCGCCATCGCCGCCTATCCGGAATACGGCCTGTTGCCCGAGGCCAAGCCGGTGAGCTGCAACTGGGGCATCCACGAAACGCTGTTCAACACCAAGCCCGCGACCTTCGCGTTTATCGAGGACGTGCTCACCGAGGTGATGGCGCTCTTCCCCTTCGAATACCTGCACATCGGCGGCGACGAGGCCGTGAAACCGCAGTGGCAGAACGATCCGGCCACGCAGGCCCACATCAAGGAGCTCGGCCTGAAGAACGAGGACGAACTGCAAAGCTGGTTCATCCGCCGCATCGAGGCGTTCCTGCAGAAGCACAACCGCAAGCTCGTCGGTTGGGACGAGATTCTCGAAGGCGGTCTGGCCAAGTCCGCCACCGTCATGTCGTGGCGCGGCCTGGAAGGCGCGATCGAGGCCGCGAAGCACGGCAACGACGCGATCATGTGCCCCAACCCGTTCGTGTATCTCGACCATTACCAAAGCGGCGCCAACGACCACGAACCGCTCGGCATCGGCGGCAACTCCTCGCTCGCCAACGTGCACGGCTACGAACCGATCCCGGACGGGCTCACGCCCACGCAGGCCCGCCGCATCATCGGCGTGCAGGGCCAGCTCTGGACCGAATACATGGCCACGCCTTCGCGGCTCGAATACATGGCCTTCCCCCGGGCCTGCGCCCTCGCCGAAGTCGCTTGGTCGCCCGCGCCGCGCGCGGCGTTCGCCGACTTCCTCGGCCGCCTCACCACCCACCTCCGCCGGCTCGATGTGCAGGACGTGCGCTACCGCGCCCCGCTCGAATACGTGCGGCTCTGATCACCGCTGTTTCACCACGCCCGTTTCATCCGCCTCGGAGCACCGTCCATGGACAGAACAAAAATCGAAACCTGGATTCGGGAGCTGAAAACACATCTGTCGCAGGAACTCCTGCCCTTCTGGCTCGCGCGCTGCTGGGATTCAACCAACGGCGGCTACCTCACGCAGTATGACGGCGACGGCAAGGACACCGGGCTGGACGAAAAGTCCCTCCTCGCCCACATGCGGATGATCTACGCCCTGTCGCTCGCCTACCGGAAGGGCAACGGCGGCGAACAATGCCGGCAGTTCGCCGAACAGGGCGTGACCTACGCCGTGGAGCATTATTGGGATCACGCACACGGCGGCTTTTACTGGCTCTTCAATCGCAAGGGTGAGCCGACCATCACCAAGAAAATCGTCTACGGCCACAGCTTCGCCATCTACGCGCTCTCCCACTACACGCTGGCCACAGGCGATCCGCGCGGACTGGAGTATGCCGAAAAGTGTTTCGACCTGCTGCAAAAATACGCGGCCGAAACCTCCTGCGGCGGCTACTGGGAAATATTCGAACGGGACTGGCGTCTCTGCGGTCCGGGCGCCGCCGGCGGTGATCGCAAAACCCTCGACGTGCACATGCACCTCATGGAGGCGTTTACCGCACTGTATGAGTGCAGCGGGCAGGACATCCACCGCCGCAAACTGGAGGAGGTCATCCAAATCCTGCTCGAAAAAATCCTCCACCCGGTGCACGGCACCGGCATCCCCCAGTTTTTCCGCGACTGGCGGGTGGCGCCGCAAATCAAGTTCGACATCATCTGGGGCTGGGACCGCTTCGACGGCGAGACGCAGCAAAAGCCCCACGACGACAACACCTCCTACGGCCACAACGTGGAATTCTTCTGGCTGCTGCTGGAGGCGTTCCGCGTGCTCGGCACGGACGTGACCCCGCACCGGCCGCTCTTCAACAAGATCCTCCGGCACGCGGTCGACCATGGCGTCGATTGGGAGCTGGGCGGCGTCTACGTGGAAGGCTCGCTCGACGGCAGCCGCGTCTACGACAACGCCAAGGAATTTTGGCAGCAGGCGGAGTTCATGGTCGGCATGCCCGATGCCTACCGGCTTTTCGGGGACGACCGCTATCTCGCGGCCTACGGCAACGTGCATGACTTCGTCATGCAAAAGATGATCAAGCACGAGATCGGCGAGTGGCTGCCCCTGCTCACCCGCGAAGGGAAGCCCATCTGGACCCACATGAGCCACTCGTGGAAGGTCAACTACCACACCGTCCGCGCCGTCGTCCTCGCCATCGAAAAATGGGAACGCCTCCTCGCCGACGCCCACCCCGCCGCGAACCCATGAAAATCACCGCCTGCAAAACCTACCTCGTCGAGGGCATCAAATACAACTGGACGCTCCTCAAGATCGAAACCGACACCGGCCTGCACGGTTGGGGCGAAGGCACGAACTGGCCCGGTTCACCCCTCATCGAGGCCGCCTGCCAACACGTCGGTGAAGTGCTGATCGGCCAGGACGCCCGCCGGATCGATTACCTTTGGACCAAACTTTACCGCGACATGCACTGGCTCGGCCAGGCCGGTCCGTTGCTCTCCGCCATCAGTGCCGTGGACATCGCGCTCTGGGATCTCAAGGGCAAGCGCCTCGGCGCACCGGTTTACGATCTGCTCGGCGGCGCCTATCGCGACAAAATCCAGCTCTACGCCAACTACTGGTTCACCGGTGGCGGCCACACGCCGGACGATTACGCGCGCCAGGCCGCGGCCACCGTTGCCCAAGGTTTCACCGCCCTGAAACTCGACCCTTTCGCCCACGTCAACTACCGCTACGGCGAGGATCTCAACGCCGACAACGGCCTGTCCGAAAAACAAAAGCAACTCGCGCTCGACGTGGTTGCCGCCGTCGCCGCCGTGGTCGGTCCGGAGGTCGCGATCGCGATCGAGACCCACGCCTTTCTCAACGCGCCCACCGCGGTCGAGATGGCGCAACGCCTCGCCCGGCTCAATTTCAACTGCATGTGGTATGAGGAACCCGCGCTGCCCGAGTTTCCCGCCGCCATCGCCGACATCCGCCGACGCATCCCGCTGCCGGTCTGCGTGGGCGAGCGCATCCATTCACGCTTCATGCTCCGGTCCGTGCTCGAGTCGCAGGCCGCCGACATCGTGATGCCCGACATCACCCGCTGCGGCGGCATTTCGGAAATGCGCAAGATGGCGCATCTCGCCGAAGCGCACAACGTCCCCATCGCCCCGCACAACCCCAACGGCCCGCTCTCCACCATCGCCTCCGCCCACACCATGGCCACGGTGCCGAACTTTTTCCGTCAAGAATTCATGGTCAACGACGTGCCCTGGCGCGACACCTGCCTCTCGCACGCGCTGCCGGTCAAAAACGGTTTCTTCACCCTGCCCGACCGCCCCGGCCTCGGCTTCGATGTCGATGAGGCCGAACTCCAAAAGCACCCCGGCGTGCGCACCGTCGAACCCGGCCGCAACTTTTACGTATGAAAACCCCGCGCAAACTCTGGCGCGATGACGCCGGCCTGTTCGCCCTCGCCCGGACCGAACTCTTCACCGCGGTCGTCGGCGACATCATGGACAAGCTCGGCGCCCAGCGGCAGTTTCTGCCGCCGCAAATCCGGCCGTTGCGCGACGACATGGTGACGATCGGCCGCGCCATGACCGTGCTCGAAGCCGACGTCTTCGCCGACCGCCCCGCCGCTGGTCACAATCCGCTCCTCGCGAAACCCTTCGGCCTGATGTTGGAGGCCCTCGACGACCTGAAGCCGAACGAGATCTACGTCTGCGCCGGCGCCTCGCCCACCTACGCGCTCTGGGGCGAACTCATGGCCACGCGCGCCCGGCAATGCGGCGCGGTGGGCGCGATTGTCGACGGCTATTCGCGCGACACCCGCGGCATCCTCGCCCTCAACTTCCCCACCTTCTCGCACGGCCCCTACGCGCAGGACCAGGCCCCGCGCGGCAAGGTCATCGACTTCCGCGTGCCGCTGCGCATCGGCGACGCCACCATCCAGCCGGGTGACATTTTGTTCGGCGACATCGACGGCGTCTGCGTGGTGCCGCGCACCCTGGAGCGCGAGGTTTTCACCAAGGCCCTCGAAAAGGCGCGCGGCGAGAAGGTCGTGCAAAAGGCCATCGCCGCCGGCATGACCGCCCAGGCCGCCTTCAAAAAATACGGCATCATGTGAGCGCCGCGCGCAGCACCGGTTCCATTTGCTCCGCCATGCGCATGAAACCGAGGTCGTTCGCGTGCGAATTGTCGGTCGATCCTTCCGCATCGCCACCGTACAACTGCGCTCCGGGGATGTAATGCAGCGCGGGCACAGCTTCCCGTTGCAACTGCGAATGCGCTTCACGCAAGGCCGCATGATTGTCGCGGTTGTAAGCCGCCTTCGCCGGCACGATCCACGCGTTCGGAAAACCGCGGTCCTCCACCAGCACGATCGGCGTGACCGGCCACGCCGCACGCAATTGCCGGACCAAGGGCACGCAACGCTCGCGAATCTGCTGCGGCTGCATGTTGCCGCAGCACTCGATCACAAATGCCGCCGCCTCAACCTGAGTGAGCAATTCGCCAATCACCGGATCCATCCGCCCGGTGCCGGAAAAGCCCAAATTCAACACCGGTCGGTCCAAGCGCCGGCCCAAGATCGCCGTGTGACACATCCCCGGACGCGAGGCCACCCCGCCCTGCGTGATTGAGGTGCCGTAAAACACGATTGGATTCGGCCGCGGTGACAGGCCCGCGAAGGTCGCCTCCTTGGGCACGCCGATCTCAAACGACTCCACGCCGTTGTAGAGCGGCAGATAGAGCGCGAACTCCCGGTCACCCGGTTCGAGTCCTTCAATGATCTGCATGTCCACCTCCTGCCCGGCCGGTTGGTTGCCCGCCACATAACGCCAGGCACCGGCCGGATCGCGGGCGTAAAGATCCATGCCGCTGACTCCCGTTGCCGGCATGTGCAGCATCGCCAGCCCGGGATTCCGCAGACGGTAGCGGACATGCACCGCCGTGGCATCGGACCGGAAACGCGCCATCATGCCCGCGCTGCAACGGCTCATGTCCCAAACGCTGAGCTTGCCGTGGGCATCGCACAGCATGCGCGTTTCGGACTCCACGGCGGCGGGCAGGCGGTCGAAGTAACGCCGGCGCGGCCGATCGGTCCAAGCCCGTCCCTCCACGCCCCATTGGGTGACGTCGTGCCACCCGAGTTCGGCGGCAGGCGGGGTGGCGGGGGGAACGGCGGCGGGATCGGATTTTTCCATGGGAGTGGCTCAGCAACCGGGATCGGCGGGGGTCATCGCATCAATCACATCCGCAGGAATTTCATCCAGCAGGATGTATTCTTTCTTGAGGCCGTATTGCACAAAGTGCCGGCCGGCGGCGGAAAAGTACTGCGGCATGGAGATGCCGGTGCAGGTCGAGGCGCGAAAGCCGTCCGGCGACTCCTCGTCGGAAGCTTCGCACAAAATGCACGGTTCGCCAAAGACGAGACCGGCGTTGCGCGGCTCGCCCGGGACTTCCCGGCCGATGACAAACCATTGCGGACTGCGCGTGCGGTTGCCGCCGTCCCACACATGCTCCGCACCGTTGCGCGTGCCATCATTGTTGGTGAACAGCAAAATGAAGCGGCCGTCCGGCAGCTTTGCCAGCGGACACATCGTGTGCGGATGATCGATGAACGCGCCGTCCGGCCGATAGCGCAACCGCTCGACCGGCGTCCAATTGCATCCTTCATCTTCCGAAACCGAAAAGCCCGGCGAACCCAGATAAGTGCGCATGACGCAGACCCAACGTCCATCCGACAACGCGACCACGGTTGGCTCCTGCGCGTTGGCGGCAAGCTCCACCGGCCGCCCGCCAAAAGCCGCCGCCAGCCGTCGCACCGCGGAGTTATCCCCGTGACGGAGCACATCGGCGCGCAGCCCGTGGGTGCCGGGCGGCAAAATCGAGAATCGCAGTTTCACCGGGTCGCGCTGGGTCAGCAGGTTCTCGCATTCGATCAGTGACGATTCGGACCAGCACAGTTGCCAAAAGCGGCGGGTCGCCCCGTTGCGCATGTGCTGTGTGAACGGCAGGACCACCCGGCCACCGGGCATCAGTTGCGGCGGATGATTGAGATGGGCATGGAATCGATCCGGGAAAATCAGGATGTCCCGGTCGAACATCGGGAGTTGAAAAATCTCCGACCATGTGACGCCGTCATCATCGGAAAACAGGAAAGCAAACCGCCCGGCGTCCACCGCCACATCGAGCCGATGCAGCCCGTGGCCATGCTGTCGCCCCTCGTGCAGAAAAAGATAGATGCGCCCGCTGCCGGGCACCACAAACGGGCAACCGTAGGAACGCCGCCACTCCGCGGTGGAGGTGACAATGATGCGGGGCTCGCTCCAGGTCCGGCCCAGGTCACGGCTGGTCGCACAAACAATCTTTTCGTCCAGCGCGCCCTCCGAGGATCCCTGGCTCCATGTCACGAACCACGTACCATCGCGCAGCAGCACCAAGCAGCTGGATTCATTCTTGCGGATCGACGCGAGTTCCGGCGGCAGGCCGAGGCCGGACATCGGCGGATGCCGGTAGATGTCCGCACAGGCGAAGGGCCGCGACTTCAAACCAACCAGCAGATTGTCCTCCGCCGAATTGTGCTGAGATGCGGCGTGGGACACGGGATAAGCGGAATCACCCCTTGACTGACCGTTTCAGCGCACCTGCAGCGTGTCGCCCTCGAAAGTGATACCGAGTGCCGGCACCTCGACGGCCTTGCGGTCGCCCTGTTTTTTCACCGTGCCGGCAATCCACGCGTCGTAGCCGGATTCGCGCGCGGCAGCGACCACGGCGTCGGCGGAGTCGGACGAAACATAGGCAGCAAAACCGACGCCCATGTTGAAGGTGGCATACATCTCGCGTTCGGAGATCGGACCGGCTGCCTGCAGGAACTTGAAAACCGCCAGCGGTTCGCGCGGCGCGGTGATCTCGTAAACGAACGGCTCCTCCAGCCGCATCAATTTGCGCCAGCCGTGACCGGTGACGTGCGCGACGTAGTTGAGCTTGAGCCCGCGCTGCTGGCACTCGGCCACAAACTTCACGTAGATGACCGAAGGCGCGAGCAGCGCCTCGCCGTAGGTGCGCGCATCCCCGTGACCGACCGGCGTGGCGTAGCCCTGCGGGAGCTTGTCGGCGATGAGCCGGCAGAGCGAGAGGCCGTTGGTCTGCACGCCGGAGCTGGCGAGGAAGATGATTTTGTCGCCGGCCTGCACGTCGCCGGTGATGCGCAGTGACTTCGGCGCGATGCGGCCGACGGCGGAGCCCGCGAGCACAATCGTGTCGGGGTTGACGATGCCCTTGAGCGTCGGCGTCTCGCCGCCGCCCCAGACGGCGCCGGCCTGCCGGCAGCCCTCGGCCCAACCCTCGACCAGCGCCTGCATGCGCGGGGCATCGGCAAACCAGTTCGAGTCGCCCACCGCCGCGTGCATCGCCACCGAGGTCGGCAGCGCGCCGCAGGTCACGAGGTCGTTCACGATGGTCGCAACGGTGTCGATCGCGACCTCGCGGTAGAAGGTTTTGCCCGACTGCGCGTAAACCGCATCGGCCACGAGATTCTTGGTGCCGAGGCCTTCCTCCACGTGCGCGAGAAAATGGTCGGCCGCTTCCATGAGGTAGCAGCTCTCGCCGCGGGTGTTGGCGGGTTCGGCGTAGCCGTGCGCCTTGAGCAACGGCGCGGTGGTCCTGGCCGCCTGCTGGCAGGCGCGCTTGAAGGCATCGAGCTGGTCGTAACTGACGCCGGAAGATTCGTAGCTTAGAGACATGAAAATTTTCCGCTGATCACGCGGATGGCCGCGGACAATGTAAAGGTTGGGATCAAATCCGTGTTGATCAGCGTCATCCGCGGAGAATCAGTAGGACCGGCCTTCGTGTTTTTCGTAGTAGTTGATGTAGGCCTGGTTCACCACGCGGTAGCCGCCGGGCGTGGGGTATTTGCCGGTGAAATACCAGTCGCCGGTGTGCAGCGGCAGTGCGGCGTGCAGGTTTTCGATCTTCTGGAAGATGATCTCCGTCTCCCCGGTCCAGCCGTTGGCCTTGGGCTTCACGTGCTCGGCGATCTTGGCCGAGATTTCCTCGGGCGTGAAGGGGTCGTAGATCTTGCGCACATGGTTGACCGCGGCCTTTTCCTTGCGGGCGACCTCCTCGCGGCAGAGCTGGTAAACCTCCTGCAGCAGGTCGCCCTGGCCGCGCTCCTTGAGCAGCTCGACCGCGGCCTCGAAGGCGATGAATTTGCCCAGCTCCGACATGTCGATGCCGTAGCAGTCGGGATAGCGGATCTGCGGGGCGGTGGAAACGATGACGATCTTGCGCGGGTGCAGCCGCGCCAGAATGCGCAGGATGGAACGGCGCAACGTGGTGCCGCGTACGATCGAGTCGTCCACACAGACGAGGTTGTCGCCGGGATTTACCGAGCCGTAGGTGATGTCGTAAACGTGGCTCGCGAGCTGGTTGCGCAGGTTTTCCTGGCCGATGAACGTGCGCAGCTTGATGTCCTTGCTGACCACCTTCTCGCTGCGCGGCCAGTTGTTGAGGATGAGATCGTCGAGCAGGGTCTCGGTCAGCCGGCCCTCGGCGCTGGCGGCCATGATGGCGGACTTGACCTCCGTGCGCCGGCGTTCGCGCAGCGCGGACATGAGGCCGTAGTAGGCGACCTCGGCGGTGTTGGGGATGAAACCGAAGACCGTGTTGGTCCAATCGTGGCCGATTGATTCCAACACCTGGTCGCAAAGCTGCGCGCCCAGCGCCTTGCGTTCGCGGTAGATTTCCAGGTCGTTGCCGCGCGAAAAATAGATGCGCTCGAAGGAGCACGAGGTTCGCGGCAGCGCGGGGGTGAAGGGGGTCTCGGTGATCTTGCCGTGGTGCTTGACCACGAAGACATGGCCCGGGGTGAGCTCGCTCACCTGCTCCGCCTCAAGGTCGAAAACCGTCATGAGCGGCGCGCGTTCGGAGGCGAAGGCGATGACCTCGTCGTTGCGGAAGTAAAAACAGGGGCGGATGCCCGACGGGTCGCGGGCGACAAAGGCGTCGCCGTTGCCGGTCAGCCCGCACAGCGTGTAACCACCGTCCCAACGGTGCGCCGCGCGGGTGATGACACGGGTGAGGTCGAGTTCTTCGCTGATGCGGCGGGAAATCTCATCGCCGGGCAAACCTTGGGTGCGCATCGCGCGGTAAAGGTCCTCGTGCTCCTCATCGAGGTAGAAGCCGATCTTTTCCAGCACGGCCTGGGTGTCGGTCGCGAAGATCGGATGCTGGCCCATCGCCGTGAGCGAGGCGTTGAGCTCGGTGGTGTTGGTCAGGTTGAAGTTGCCGCAGAGGGCCAGGTTGCGCGTGGGCCAGGGGCTGCGCCGGAAGAACGGGTGGCAGGACGACATGTTGTAGCCGCCGCTGGTGCCGTAGCGCAGGTGGCCCATCAGCAGCTCGCCGCCGAAGTCGAAGGACTTGCGTACCGTGTCGGGAAACTCCGGGTGAATGACGCCCGCGTCGACCTGGTCGTTGTATTGCCCGAGCAGGGTCTTGAAAATCTTGTCGAGGGGGTTGGCCTTGACGCTGCGCTCACGGAACATGAACGCCTCGCCCGGCGGCACATCGAGCTTCACGCAGGCCACGCCGGCCCCGTCCTGCCCGCGGTTGTGCTGCTTCTCCATCAGCAGGAAAAGCTTGGTGAAGCCCCAGAGCGGCGACCCGTATTTTTCCTGGTAGTAGGACAGCGGCTTGAGCAACCGCACGAGGGCGATGCCGCATTCGTGGGTGATCCGGTCGCTCATGGGTTCGGGCCCCTGCGCTCCGTGGCCGTCCCGGTGGGTCGGCTGGGTTGATGCGATCGGTGCGGGTGGTTCCTGGTCCTCACGGTCTAAAGCGGTTCATTCCGCCCAGCCACTGCCAATCGTCAACGGCTTTCTCCGTTCTTCTGTGTCAAAGTCGCCGCCCGCCTGCTCAGTCCCCTTGACCGCCCCCCGGTTGTTTGGAACAACCGTGGGCCTCGACCATGCTGATCCACCGCGGCTCCCCCGCCCTCTCCCCCTTCCGTCTCCAGAAACTCCTGCAGGACTGCGCTGCCGCGGGTCTCCCGGTGAAAAACCTCGACGCGGAATTTGTGCATCTGGGTGAAATCGCCGCGGCGTTGGATGATCGTGAACAGCAAGTGCTTGAGCGGGTTCTGACCTACGGGCCCAGCCGCTCCCAATCGCCCCGGGCAACCACGGGGACGCTGATCGTCGTCGCCCCACGCCCGGGCACCATTTCGCCGTGGTCCTCCAAGGCCACCGACATCGCCCACCTCTGCGGCCTCACCAAAATCAAGCGCATCGAACGCGTCATCGCCTACCGCGTCGAATGGCACAACGCCGCGCTGCGCCCCCCGTTGCACGTCGTGCCCGCCGCCGACCTCGCCGCGCTGCAGGCCCGGCTGCACGACCGCATGACGCAGGCGGTGTTTGGCTCGCTCGACGAGTGCGCCGCGCTTTTCCGCCACGAGTCGCCCCGACCGCTGACTACCGTGCCGGTGCTCACCGGCGGCCGCGCCGCGCTGGTCCGGGCCAACTCCGATCTCGGGCTCGCGCTCGCCGAGGATGAGATCGATTACCTCGTCGCCGCCTTCACCAAGCTCGGCCGCGACCCGCACGACATCGAGCTGATGATGTTCGCGCAGGCCAACTCCGAGCACTGCCGCCACAAGATCTTCAACGCCACCTGGGAAATCGACGGCTCCGCCAAGGACAAGTCGCTGTTCCAGATGATCAAGAACACCTACCAGCTGCACAGCGACGGCATCCTGTCCGCCTACAAGGACAACGCCGCCGTGCTGGTGGGCAGCAAGGGCGGCCGCTTCTACGCCGACCCGCGCACCAACGACTACGTTTCGTCTCAGGAAGACATCCACCTGCTCTGCAAGGTCGAGACGCACAACCACCCGACCGCCATCTCGCCCTATCCCGGCGCCGCCACCGGCTCCGGCGGCGAGATCCGTGACGAAGGCGCCACCGGCCGCGGCGGCAAGCCCAAGGCCGGCCTCGTGGGCTTCTCCGTTTCCAATCTCCGCATCCCCGGCGCCATCCAGCCGTGGGAAAAGGACCACGGCAAACCCGGCCGCATCGTCTCCGCCCTCGACATCATGATTGAGGGCCCGCTCGGTGGCGCGGCGTTCAACAACGAGTTCGGCCGCCCCGCCATCAACGGCTATTTCCGCACGTTCGAAGCCGAGGTACCCGCCGCTGTAGCCGGGGTCGCTGACCCCGGTTCTTCCGGCCTCAGCGAGGCCGGCCACAACAAGCAGCCCCCCGCGACGGAGTTGCGGGGGTACCACAAGCCCATCATGCTCGCGGGCGGTTTGGGCAACATCCGCGCCGATCACGTGCAGAAGGGCGCGATCAATCCCGGCGACAAGCTCGTCGTGCTTGGCGGACCCGCCATGCTCATCGGCCTCGGCGGCGGCGCGGCCAGCTCCATGGCCAGCGGCCACGGCAGCGAGGACCTCGATTTTGCCAGCGTGCAGCGCGACAACGCCGAGATGGAGCGCCGCTGCCAGGAAGTCATCGACCGCTGCTGGGCGCTCGGCGATGAAAACCCTATCGCCTTCATCCACGACGTCGGAGCCGGCGGCGTCTCCAACGCCCTGCCCGAGCTCGTCAACGACGGCGGCCGCGGCGGCAAATTCGACCTGCGCAAGCTGCCCAACGACGAGCCCGGCATGTCACCGCTCGAACTCTGGTGCAACGAATCGCAGGAGCGCTACGTCCTCGCGATCCCGGCCGACCGCATCGCGACCTTCCAGCAACTCTGCGAGCGTGAGCGCGCGCCCTACGCCATCGTCGGCGAGGCCACCGAGGAAAAACGGCTCGTCGTCGAGGATCCGCATTTTCAGAACACGCCCATCAACATGCCGCTCGAGGTCCTGCTCGGCAAACCGCCGCGCATGCACCGCAAGGAGCAGTCGCTCCGGCGCCCGCTCCGACCGCTCGACCTGCGCGGCGTGACGCTCCACGAAGCCGTGAAGCGCGTGCTCGCTCACCCGGCCGTCGCCGACAAGACCTTCCTCATCTCCATCGGCGACCGCACGCTCGGCGGGCTCATCGCCCGCGACCAGATGGTCGGCCCCTGGCAGGTGCCCGTCGCCGACTGCGCCGTGACGGCCGCGACCTTTGACGTTTACACCGGCGAGGCCATGGCCATGGGCGAACGCACGCCTGTCGCCGTCAACAACGCCGCGGCCTCCGCCCGCCTCGCCGTCGGCGAAGCACTGACCAACCTCGCCGCCGCCCAGATCGGCGACCTCGGCAAGGTCAACCTCTCCGCCAACTGGATGGCCGCGCCCGCCGTCCCCGGCGACGCCGCCGATCTCTACGCCGCCGTGCAGGCCGTAGGCATGGAACTCTGCCCCGCCCTCGGCATCACGATCCCCGTCGGCAAGGACTCGATGAGCATGAGCACCGTCTGGCAGGACGGCGACCGGCAGAAGCGCATCACCGCGCCCATCTCGCTCATCGTTTCCGCCTTCTCCCCCGTCACCGACATCCGGCTCACGCTCACACCGCAGCTTCAGCGCCCCGCGCTGAAGCCAGTTGAAGCAGGAAGTTTAAGTTCAAGCGACGCCGCCGGTGCTTCAACTTCAACTTCCGACTTAAACGGCCAGCAGGAGCAGGACACTGTCCTGCTCTTGGTGGACCTAGGCCGCGGCCAGAACCGCCTCGGCGGTTCGATTCTCGCGCAGGTCGTCTCGCAAATGGGCGAGGCCACGCCCGACGTGGACAGCCCCGCCGACCTCAGGAATTTCTGGCACGCCATCCAGCAGCTCGGTCGCGATCAAAAGCTCCTCGCCTACCACGACCGCTCCGACGGCGGTCTGCTCGCTACGGCGGTCGAGATGGCCTTCGCCGGCCACACGGGTGTCGAGCTCAACCTGCCGGTTGAGAAATTCCAAAATCCAAATCCCAAATCCCAAACGGAATCAGCCTTCGGCGTTCTCTTCGCGGAAGAACTCGGCGCTGTCATCCAAGTGCGCCAAGCCGACCTCGCCCACGTCACCCAGGTTTTCACCGACTTCGATCTCCAATCTACGCTCTGCGAAATCGGCACGATCAACCCCACCCACCGCTTCATCGTCCGCCAAGGTGATCAGACGCTCCTCGACGAGGATATCTTCGCCCTTCGCGCCCTCTGGTCCGACGTCACCCGCCGCATCGCCGCGCTCCGCGACAATCCGGTTCACGCCGAGCAGGAACACTCGGTCCGCCTCGACCCAAAAAATCCGGGCATCACGCCGAAAGTGAGTTTCTCACTTTCGGAAATCCCAAAGGCCCAACTCCAAATCCCAAGCAGTCAGCGCCCGGCGGTTGCCATCCTGCGCGAGCAGGGCGTGAACGGCGAGGTCGAGATGGCCGCCGCCTTCACCCGCGCCGGCTTCCGCGCGGTGGACGTGCACATGTCCGACATCCTCGCCGGCCGCGTTTCGCTCAAGGAGTTCCGCGGCCTCGCGGCCTGCGGCGGCTTCAGCTACGGCGACGTGCTCGGCGCCGGCGAAGGCTGGGCCAAGAGCGCCCTTTTCAACGACCGCGCCCGCGCCGAGTTCGCCACGTTCTTCACCCGCGAGGACACCTTCGGCCTCGGCGTGTGCAACGGCTGCCAGATGATGAGTAACCTCAAGTCCATCATCCCGGGCGCCGACCACTGGCCGCGTTTCGTGCAAAACCAGAGCGAGCGCTACGAGGGCCGTTTCGTGTCGCTGAAAATCGAGCAGAGCCCCAGCATCCTCTTCAAGGGCATGGCAGGTTCGGTCATCCCGATCGCCGTCGCCCACGGCGAAGGTTACACCGAGTTTCCGGATCGCGCGGCGGCCGAGCGGTTCAGTTCTTCCGGTTTGGTGTCGGCGCGGTATGTCGACAACCACCACCAGCCGACCGAGCTCTATCCGCTGAATCCAAACAGCTCCCCTTTCGGCATGACCGCGCTCACGACTCCCTCCGGCCGCGTCACCATCATGATGCCCCACCCCGAACGCGTCTTCCGCTCGGCGTGCATGAGCTGGTCACCAAAGGAATGGGGCGAGGACAGCCCGTGGATGCAGCTCTTCTACAACGCCCGCGAATGGGTCGGATAACCTGCCCGACACGTTTCAAGCATATGGTTGCGGGCGGATGGGGGATGGGTTGCACCGGCCACAAAGCGGGCCATGCTCAACGGTCAACTGCATGAGCTTCGCCGCACCCGACCTGCCGGATTTTCTCGAAGCCCAACGCCGCGACTTCGGCGGCAAGATTGAGGTGGCCGCCGGGCTCTGGGCGGTGTTTGCCGTGCCCGCGACCGAGGCCGCGGCCAACCGGCTTGTGCGTGATCTGCTGGCCCGCGCGGATTTCCCACATGCAGAGGGGCTGACCGAGGACGATCAGCTGAACCTTTACTATGTCGATGACGCTCACCGGCCGGCGGCGATGCACTGGCTCGACGACCGGCTCGCGCTCGCCCGCGGCGAGATCCGGCCCGTCGCGCCCGAACACCAACGTCTGATCGAGGAGATCCGGTCGTCCGAGCGGCCGCATCGCGCGGCCCGCGCCCTGGCCGAAGCGCATGAGCAGGGCGAAGTCACCGCCGGCACCATCCGGGACGCAGCCACCGTGCGTGCATTGCTCGACCGGCTGCACGCCCGCGAACCGTTGCTGTTCGCCGCGCTCCAGACGCTTTTTGAACATCACCTGATCGATCTCGTGGTGTTGCTGCGCCAGCTGATCAACGAGGATGTGGCGCTCTGCAACGAGATCGTGAAGTCGGGTCTCTCGACCAATCCCTTTTTGCAAAGCCGGCAGGATGCCACCGCCGCCATCCGCAATGTGCTGTTGCGTTTCCATGTCATCAACCCGCTCGATCAGCACAAAAACATCAGCATAAAAAATCCCTACGCGGCTTTTCTGGGCCTGGCGTTGGAAGGCGACCAAATCCTGCTCTCGGTTGATGCGATCAAAACCGCCGTCCCCCACGACCGGTTTGTCGCGACGCTCCAGGCCGTGCGCCGCCGGCTGTATGCCGGCGAACCGTTCGACTCCATCGACACCCAGGCCCCTTGGATGACCGAAACCATCGCCCACCCGTTTCGCTTCATCCGGCAGCAGGTCACAAGCCGGAGTGAGTTCGCGGCGCTGGACACCCTCTACATGCTCGAGCGCGCGACGGAAGGTTGAGTTCGCCCTTCAGCCCCGCCGGCCAAGGCGGGAATGCGCCCCTGACCTCCGGATTGTCAGAATTTTCCCCGCTTTCGCATTCGGGCGCAGTGCATTCATCTGCCCTTCAACCCAAACCCAACCCCTCGCACCATGTTGTTCTCCCCTGTTCGCCACCTGGTCCGCCTGGCCCTGTGCCTCCCTCTCGTCGCCGTGTTCGCTTCCGCCCGCATCGGCGACCGGTTTCCCTCCGAAAAGAAAGTGGTCACCGATCCCGTCACGGGCGTCGAACTCACGTTCCTCACCAGCGAGCCGCGCGGTGACTCCAAGATCTACCAAACCCACCACCAGTGGACCGCCGACGGCGAATGGCTGGTGTTCCGCTCCAACCGCGTGCGCGGCCAGGCGATGGCGGTAAATGAAAAGACCGGCGTCATCGTGCAGGTCACCGAAAACGGCTACACCGGCATGCTCTGCCTCGCGGATCATTCCATGAACCTCTACTTCGCGCGCATCGTTGACGCCGAACCGCCGGCCGCCGTGACCGGGGCCGAGCCCTCCACGCCGGCCAGACGTCCGGGCGACGCCCTCCGACAAGTCCAGATCGTGCGCGTCGATCTCGGTCAGCTGTTCGCCGACAGCGAGGCCGGCACGGTCGGCGACGCAACGGACTACGAGCACGTCTGCGGCGTCATCCCCGCCGCCTACGGTGCGGTCGGCGACGTGGCGCTCGATCCCACCGAAGACTTCGTTTACTTCCGCGTCGCGGGCAAGGAATACGCCGCACAACACCTGCCCCCCGGCACGAAAATCGAGCCCAACTTCGGCCCGCGCAACATGGGCGCCGGCCCGACCGGGCTCGCCAAGATGGACCTGCGCACCGGCGCGGTCAGCCACATCGTTTCCGTGCCGTTCCAGATCGGCCATGTGCAGACCAACCCGTGGGTGCCGGGCGAAATCGTTTTCTGCTGGGAAACCGGCGGCAAGTCGCCGCAGCGCACCTGGACCGTGCGCGCCGACGGCACGGGCCTGCGTCAGCTGTATCCCGAGGCCGATTACGAATGGGTCACCCATGAAGCCGTCATCACCAAGGACGAGGTCGCCATCGCCATCATGGGCCACCGACCCGTCGGCACCGTGGACGAATGGGGTCCGAGCGGCTCGCGCGAAAAACCCACCGGGCTCGGCATCGTGAACCTCCGCACCCGCGAGATGCGCATCATCGATCAGACCGAGTCGGGCAGCGGCCACTGGCACGTGCATGGCTCGCCCGACGGCCGCTGGGCGGTGGGCGACGACTTTGCGCGCAACCTCTGGCTGATCGACCGCGCCACCGGCGAGCGGATGCTCCTGACCGCCGGCCACAAGGAAACCGCCGCCGATCACATCCACCCGACTTTCAGCGCCGACAGCACGCGCATCCAGTTTCAATCGGCGATGCTGTCCGAAGACAACCGCTCGATGAACATCTGCGTCGTCCGCGTGCCCGACACGTGGCTCGCCCGCGTCCTGCCCGGCGAGAAAAACTGACCGGACGCCACCGGCGTCAGTTCAGCTCCTTGTCCTTCCAATACTTGGTGCCTTGCAGGGTCGCCTGCAGGGCCAGGCCGTTTTTGGTGAGCTGGTAAACCTCCACGCCCGGCAGCGCCGAGCCCGAGCCGCCGATCGCACCGCCCTTGGTGTCAGACTTGGCCGCGGCGTCCACCTGCCCGCTGAAATCCCAACCCTTGTCGATGAAGTCGCGCAGCTTGGCCTTGTCGGTGAAAACAAACACCGCGCGGAAATCCTTCACGCCCAGACCCAGGCCCAGCCCGGCCGAACCCATCTTCATGAAGGTTTCGGTGTCCTTGAGCAAACCGTCCTCGACCACCACCCCGTGGCCGCCGGCAAAGCTCGCGATCAGCAGGTTGACACCGACGTTGGAAAACACCGCGTAACCCTCGGCCTTGTTGATGCGGGACTTCAACTCCGGCTTGTGCTGGTAAAGTTCCTTCAACACCTCGTCACGCATCGTGCGAATCTTCTCGCGCTGGTGATCGGCATCGCCCTTGGCCGACAGTGAGGCGGCGGGCAGCAAACTCAGGGACAACAAAACGGTGAGCGGAGCCAACAGATTGAGTTTCATGCCGGCATCATTACCCTCCGACCGATGGAGCGTAAAGTCCGATCGGCCGCCAGGATCCGGTCCGGCTGGATTTTACATGTTGCAAACGAACCGGTTCACCCGCGTTTCGCGCCGGTGCGGGGTTCGCCGGTTTTGAACACCCACAGCAGGTAGATCAGGCTCGGGAAAATGAACAGGCTGCCCACCAGCAGCGCGATCACCAGCTGCCGCAACGTCGCGTCCGGTGCCGCCATTTCATAAAAACTCAGCGGCCCGCCCGCGGTGATCAACGCGTTGGGCGCGTAGAGCACATACCAGCCCAGCAAAATCAGCGTCACCTGCCCCGCGGCCACCACGCGCGTCAGCAACACCAGCTGTCGCGAAACGAAAAACCACAACGCCACGAACAGCAGCGTGGCCGTCACCAGCGCCATCATCGCCAGCGGCGTGCCCAAAAACCGGTTGTGCAGTGGCGTCTGCTCGCCCGCCGCCGCGAGAAACACCAGCCCGCCGGCCAACACCACCGCGAGGTTCAGCGCCGCCGCCTTGCCGCGAAAATGGTGCTGCAGTTCGACGTCGTCGGTCTCATCCGTCAGGTAAACCGCCGCCAGAAACCCGAAGATGCAGGCCACAAACACGCCCACCGCCAGCGGATACCAGCCCCACCACGGCGCGAAATACGCGGCCCAGATGCCGGTCGCCGCCGGATCGATGATCCCGCGGTTAAGGCTGGCGGCGATGATGCCCAGCCACAGCGCGGTCCAGAGACTCGACCAGCCGAAAATCCGCGTGTAAATCCGCTGCGTGCGCGCGTCCTGGATCGCGTCGTAATGGCGGAAGGTGAAAACTGTGCCGCGCAGCACAATGCCCACCAGCAACGCCAGCAGCGGCACGTGCAACGAAATCATCAGCGTCGTGAAAATCCGCGGGAAGCCCATGAACAGGATCACCACGATCAGAATCAGCCACAAGTGGTTGGCCTCCCAAACCGGTCCCATCGCGCGGTTGACCACCACCTTCTGCCTCTCGCGCCATTGTCCGGACGGCAGCAGTTCGAGGATGCCCGCGCCAAAGTCTGCGCCGCCCAGCAAAATGTAGAGCAGCAGCGAAGCGCCGATGAAAAAGATCAGGATGTCGGTCATCAGTCCCCCAGTCGGTTTTGCGTGATGCGGACCTGCCGCGCAAACAGCCACACCGTCGTGACCGCCAACGCGAGGTAAAGCATAAGAAACTGGACGGTCTGGTGAACCGCAGCCAGTATCCCAAAGCTTGGCATCAGCATCCCGACCGCCGCGCAAACGATGTGGAATCCCGGCGAGAATCCCATGGTGGCGCGGACCGCTGGCAGGTTGTCCATGGGCGGCACGATAGCGGCACCGGGGTCCGCCGCAACCGGCGGTTGCAACGTTGGGCCAACGATTATGCGTGCTAACGACGCCCATTCGCCTGCGCGCTGGCCGCCAAATCCCGGCCGCGCGCAAATCGCGTTTGCCTGTCGCCGGGCACCGGCTGTGATGGGGGCATGTCTCTTGGTCAAGTTGGTCAACGCTGTCTGAGTGAACGCGAACCCGAGCTCGGTCTCGGGGTGGTCGCGGCGGTCGAGCATGCGCGCATCACGGTCGAGTTTCCCGCCACGCGGGAACGTCGCATCTACGCCACCGGCACCCCCGTGCTGCAGCGCGTGCGGTTCAACCCCGGTGACAAGGTGACCACCCGCAGCGGCACCGTCCTGGAAATCGAGGAGGTCGTCGAGGAGACCGGCCTGCTCACCTATGTCGGCGGCGGCCACCGGGTGCGCGAGGACGCCATTTCCGATCTCACCAGCGTCAGTTCACCGGCCGAGCGCCTGCTGGCTGGCGTCGCGGAACCCTCCGCC
>JACFMR010000037.1:3910-32686 GCA_019455245.1 Opitutaceae bacterium | reverse complement strand
GCTCGACTACTTCGGCTTCATAGCAGGGGCGTGGCTTGTCCACGCCCGCGGCTGCGCGGCGTAAGCAGGGCGCGGACAAGCCGCGCCCCTCCGTTGCAACGGCTCAGGCCACGCTGGCTGGCAATTCACGGCGGTCCCAGCGGTCTCGCCCTACCTGTGGAGCGTTACCGCACTGGGTTATATCACCAATGGGTGGGCGTCGGTTGGCCTGCCGGTGCCCGGATCAGCGCAGCAGGGTCAGGCCGATGACCCCGGCGACGGCGATGACGCCGCCCAGCACGGAACGCAGGGTGGGACGGTCGCCTTCGAGCCACCAGGCCAACGGGATGGCGAAGAGCGGGGAGGTGGCGACGATGGGCAGCACGATGCCGCTGGGGGTGCCGGCGAGCGCCCATTGGTAACAACTGACGCCGAGCACCGGACCGGCGAGGCCGTTGGCAATCACCCAGCCGTAGCGCGATCGGACCGGTGTCGGCGCGGGGGCGGGCGGGGGCGATTTCCGTTTTTGCAGGGCAAACCAGAGCACGGTGAGGATCAGGCCGCCGAGGATGCGGTGGTAGGCGGCGTTGACGCCGTCGAGCTGGGGTTCGCCGGCGGCGAGCGCGACCATGCCGCCCTTGCGGGTGATGATGGCGCCGATGCCCTGGCCGGCGGCGGCGAGCACGCCGAGCGCGAAACCGCTCCAGTGCAGCCGCACACGCGGGGGATGCGCGCGGTCGGGCATGAACGCAAACGCGATGCCGGCGAGGATGGCCGCGCTGACCGCGATCTGGCCGCCGGTCAGCTTGGTGCCCAGCCAGCCCCATTCGCAAACCGCGGCGATGGGCGCGGCGAGGCACTGGGTCATGAGCAGGCTGAGGCGCGAGCCGAGTTTCGGCAGGGCCATGAACATCGCGAGATCGCCGAGCCCCATGCCGATCACGCCGCTCAGGAACAGCCACGGTGTGCTGGCGCTTTGAAACCCGGTGCCAAGCGTGTGCGCATACAGGGCGAGGGCGACGGCGGCGACGCCCAGCCGGCCGACATTGGCCCGCATCTGTCCCACCGCCTGCAGGCTGCGGTGCGCAAAGATGATGGAAAACGCGAAAAAGATCGTGGCGAGCAGGGAGGCCAGCATGGATGGGCAGGGTCAACCACAGTGGCGGCCGGCGGTCGGGGCGCGACGTTTTTTGTGGCTCCGGCCGCGGGCGGCGTTCTATTTGCTAGCCCCATATGAAAGCCAAAAAAGCGAAGGTTAAACCGGAGTCCCTCAATGCCCGTCTGGCGGCCAAAAAAGGTCCGGTGTCCCAATTCATTGCGCACAACTACCGCCATTTCAACGCGGCCGCATTGCTCGACACCGCCAAGGGCTACGAGGCCCATCTCGCCGCGGGCGGCAAGATGCTGGTGACGCTCGCCGGCGCCATGTCCACGGCCGAGCTCGGCATCTCGCTGGCCGAGATGATCCGTCAGGACAAGGTCCACGCCATCGTCTGCACCGGCGCGAACCTCGAGGAGGACATCTTCAACCTCGTGGCGCACGATTACTACGAGCGTGTGCCGCACTACCGCCACCTCACGGCGGCTGACGAGCAGGCGCTGCTCGACCGTCACATGAACCGCGTGACCGACACCTGCATCCCCGAGGGCGAGGCCATGCGCCGCATCGAGGCCGCCGTCGCCGAGGAGTGGGTGGCCGCCGACCGGGCGGGCGAACGCTATTTCCCCCACGAGTTCATGTACAAGATCCTCCGCTCGGGGAAACTGAAGAAATATTACCAGATCGACCCGAAGCATTCCTGGATGCTCGCGGCCTGCGAGAAAAACCTGCCGATCGTCGTCCCGGGCTGGGAGGACGCCACGCTGGGCAACATGTATGCCGGCCGCTGCGTGACCGGCGAGATCAAGCACGTCCACACCGTGCGCACCGGCATCGAATACATGGTCTGGCTGGCCGGCTGGTACACGAAGACCGCGAAGAAGCTCCGCAACGGCGAGGGCTCGATCGGCTTCTTCCAGATCGGCGGCGGCATCGCGGGCGACTTCCCGATCTGTGTCGTGCCGATGCTGCACCAGGACCTCGGCCGCACGAGCGTGCCGCTCTGGGGCTACTTTGCCCAAATCAGCGACTCGACCACGAGCTACGGCAGCTATTCCGGCGCCGTGCCCAACGAGAAGATCACCTGGGGCAAGCTCGGCGAGAAAACCCCGAAGTTTATCGTCGAATCCGACGCCACGATCGTGGCCCCGCTGATCTTCAGCTGGGTGCTGGGGCAGTGAGGCCGGCGCGGTAACCGCGCTTCCTTTTTGCTTTTGTCACGGGCGCGGGTCTGGTGGGGTGCCCGCCATGCCCAACGCCCTCGCCGCCGAAAAATCACCTTATCTGCTGCAGCACGCGGACAATCCCGTGCAGTGGCTGCCGTGGGGCGAGGCGGCGTTCGCCAAGGCGCGCGCCGAGGACAAGCCGATCTTCCTGAGCATCGGCTACTCGACCTGCCACTGGTGCCACGTGATGGCGCACGAATCGTTTGAAAACGAGGCCATCGCGGCGCTGCTCAACACGCATTTCGTGCCGGTGAAGGTGGACCGCGAGGAGCGGCCCGATGTGGACAAGGTTTACATGACCTACGTGCAGGCGTTGACCGGCCACGGCGGCTGGCCGCTGAGTGCGTGGCTGACGCCGGAGTTGAAGCCGTTTTTTGGCGGCACGTATTTTCCGCCCGACGACCGGCATGGTCGTGCGGGATTTCCCGCCATTTTGCGGGCGATCGCCAAGGGGTGGAGCGACGAACGGCCGAAGCTCGTGGCCGAGGCGGAGCGCATGGTGGGTTCATTGCGCGATCATCAGGCACAGCGGGTGACGGCCGATGACGGACCGCTGGGTGAGGCGGCGGGCGAGGTGTTTGAAAAGTGTTTTGATCAACTGCACCGGGGCTTTGACGGCGAGAACGGCGGCTTTGGCGGCGCGCCGAAATTTCCGCGTGCCTCCAATCTCAACTTCCTCTTCCGCTGCGCGGAGGTGCAGGGCGTGGAGTCGGAGCTGGGGCGTGAGGCGATCCGGCTGGCGACCGTCACGCTGCAGAAAATGGCCGGCGGCGGCATTCATGACCACGTGGGCGGCGGGTTTCATCGCTATGCGGTCGATGCGGACTGGTTTGTGCCGCATTTCGAGAAAATGCTCTACGACCAGGCGCAGATCACGGTCAACCTGCTCGATGCGCACCTTGCGACCGGCGATGAACGTTTTGCGTGGGTGGCGCGTGGCATTTTGGATTATGTGTTGCGCGACCTGACGCATCCCGCCGGCGGATTTTATTCGGCGGAGGATGCGGATTCGCCCCTGCCCGAGGGCGGTGGTCACGCGGAAGGGGCGTTTTACGTCTGGACGCAGGCCGAATTGGACAGCGTGCTCGGGGCCGACGCGGCGTTTTGCTGCGCGCATTTCGGGATCAAGGCCGGGGGCAACGTGCCGCCGGCGCAGGATCCGCACGGGGAATTCACCGGCAAAAACATCCTGCGTCAGGTGCAGTCGCTGGCGGTCACCGCGCAGGCGCACGGTCTTGGGCCCGAGGCGGCGGCGGACAAGCTGGCGACACTGCTCGAGCGTCTGCGGGCGGTGCGCGCCCAGCGTCCGCGGCCGTTGTTGGACGACAAGATCATTACGGCGTGGAACGGCCTCATGATCTCGGCTTGCGCGCGTGCGGCGGTGACGTCGGCGGATTGTCTGGCGGACAAGCGGCCGTTTTATCGCGATGCGGCGGAGAAGGCGGCGCGATTCATCCGGCGCGAGCTGTATGACGAGGCGCGCGTGGTGTTGTATCGGAATTACCGCGACGGCCGGGGCGCCAACGAGGGGTTTGCGGAGGATTATGCGTATCTCATCGCTGGGCTGCTGGATCTTTACGAGGCCACCTTCGCGGTCGAGTGGCTGCAGTGGGCGGATCGGCTGCAAACCACGATGGACCGTTTGTTTTTCGACGAGGAACAGGGCGGCTACTTCAACTCCGCGGCGGGCGATCCCGCGATCATCCTGCGGTTGAAGGAGGATTATGACGGGGCGGAGCCGACGCCCGGTTCGGTGGCGGCGGCCAACCTGCTGCGGTTGGCCGCGCTGCGTCCGGATGAGGCGCGGCGCGAGCGGGCGCGGCGCACCTTGGTGGCGTCGCGGACGGTTTGGGGCCAGAGTCCGACGGCGCTGCCGGAGATGCTTTGCGTCTTGGAGCGCTGGTTGGAGCCGCCGCGCCAGGTGGTGTTGGCGGGCAATCCGCTGACAGCGGAGTTTCAGGCCATGGTCGCGGTGTGCCGGGAGCGGTTGGGGCCGCGCCGCGCGTTGCTGGCCGCCGATGGCGGGGCCGGGCAGCGGTGGTTGGGGGAAAAGAATGCGGCGCTGGCCGCCATGGAACCGCAGGGTGGCCGAGTCACCGCCTATGTTTGCGAGGATTTCACCTGTCAGGCGCCCGTGACCACGCCGGAGGAACTGCGGCGGCTGCTCTGGCCGAAAACGGAATGATTCGGCCGGGTGGACTTGAGTTTTTGAGAACAAGTCTCACGTTGGCCGCATGATTTTACGTTCCCTGTTGCTTGGTTTCTGTTGTCTGGCGCTGCTCGGCTCTGCCGGAGGCGCGGAAGAAGTGTCCCTGAAGAAGGTCGTGCTGGCCCTGAAGCCGGACAAGAACCCCGACCACATGCTGCAGGAGAAGCGGGCGCTGGAATCGTTTCTGGGCGAGCGCTTGAACCGGCCGGTGGAGGTGATCATCCCGTTGTCGTCCGCGGTCATCATCGAGGGGCTGGCGAATGGCACCATCGATCTCGGCTACCTGAGCGCTTCGGACATGCTGAATGTGCGGGACCGCGGGGTGGCGGCCGTGTTGCTGGCCGGCGAATTTCCCGACGGCAAAACGAACTACGAGAGCTATTGGGTGGTGAAGCGCGAAGCGCCCTATCAATCGATCGAAGATTTGCGCAACCGGCCGGTGGCCTTTGCGAGCCGCACGAGCACGTCGGGTTTTGTGCTGCCGCTGCTCGACCTGCAGCGCCGCGGGTTGCTGGACGAGAGCGCGAATCCCGAGTCGTTTTTCGGTCGCGGGCAGGTGATGTTCGGCGTGGGTTACGTTTCCGCGATCGAGCGGCTGTTGGCGGGCGAGGCCGAGGCGGCGGCGGTGAGTTATTACGTGCTCGACCTCGACCAGCATCTGACCGCGGCGCAACGCGCGCAGCTGCGCCGGTTGCAGGCGCAGGGGCCGGTGCCGAGTCATGTGGTCGCGGTGCGCACCTCGTTGGGCGAGCGCGATACGGTCCGGTTGCGCGAGGCGCTGCAGGCGCTCAACGATCCCGCGCACGCCGCCCTGCGCGACAAGGTTTTCACCACCAAGCTGGTGCCCGTGGATGCGGCGGCGCATCTCGCCCCGCTGGCCGAAGGGCTGGCCCTCGCGCGCAAGGCGCTCCGGCAGTGATGGTGACCGCGGCGGAAAAAAACACCGGGTCCTGCCATGTGACCATCCGCGGGCTGGGCCTGAGATCGGGCGAGCGTTGGCTGTTTCGCAATCTCGACCTCGAGGTGAAGCGCGGGCGGTTCATCGCGGTGGTGGGCCCGTCGGGCGTCGGCAAATCGACGTTTTTGGGCTGCCTCAACGGGCTGGTGACGCCGACCGAGGGCGAGATCGAATTTTGCTGCCTGCAGCGCGGGCGGCACACGCCGGCGAATTTCCAAGGCCACACGGGCGTGGTCTTTCAGCACAACCTGCTCGTGCCGAACAGCTCGGTGCTGACGAATGTGCTGTGCGGCCGGCTGGGCCGCTATCCGTGGTGGCGGACGCTGTTCGGGTTTCCGCAGCCGGATCGCGAGTCGGCGTTTCGCATTTTGGCCGATCTCGGGCTGGCGGCCTACACGCACCGCTGGGTTTGTGAAACCTCGGGCGGCGAGCAGCAGCGGGCGGCATTTGCCCGGGCGCTGTTTCAGGAACCCGAGCTGTATCTGGCGGACGAACCGGTCTCCAACCTCGACACCTACATGACCGGGCGCGTGCTCGGCATCCTGCGGCAGGAGGTGACGTTGCACGGACGCACGGTGTTCTGCGTGCTGCACAATCCCGACCTGGTGGAGCGGTTTGCGGATCATGTGCTCAGTTTCGATCCCACCGATGCCACGGCCTGGAACTACCGGGAGGTGCGCCGGTGAAACCACCCGAATCCATGCCGCCGCCACAGCGGCTGCCCGAGCGCCGCTGGCATGAGCGGCTGGATGTCTTTTCGGTCACGCTGATCACCTTTTTGCTGGGCGTGCTGGTTTCGCTGCCGGCTTTGCGCGGTTCGGGCCGGGAGCTCGATTACTGGGCGAACATCCAACGCTTTCTCGGTTACTTTCTGCCGCCGGATTTTTCGGTCTGGCCCGAAACGCTGCGGGCGCTGGCCGAGACCTTCCAGATCGCGATCATGGCGACGTTTTTCGCCACGCTGCTGTCATTTCCCCTGGCGGCGCTCGGCGCGCGCACGATTGCGCCGCGCTGGCTGGTGGCGCCGGCGCGCCTGCTGATGAACGCGGCGCGCACGATCCCGGGGCTGATCTGGGCGCTGATCGGCGTGGCCATCGTCGGGGCCAACCCGCTGGCCGGGGTGATCGGGCTGACGTTCTATTCGCTGGGCTACCTGGGAAAGTTTTTCAGCGATGCGTTCGAGTCGGTGGACGCCGAGGTGGCGCGCGGGTTGCGCGCGATGGGCGCGGACCGGGTGCAGGCTTTCCAGCACGGCTTGTGGCCGCACGCCAAGCCGTTGGTGGTCAGCCATGTGTTGTGGATGCTTGAATACAACCTGCGCGCGGCCTCGATCATCGGCTACGTGGGCGCGGGCGGGCTCGGCATGCAGCTGGCGAGCTATTACGAGTATTACGCATGGGAAAAGGTGGCGACGGTGCTGCTCTTCATCCTCGCGCTGGTGTCGTTGCTCGACCTGCTGGGTGAGTGGGTGCGCAGCCGCATCACCAAGAAGCTTGGCGGCGGCCGGTCGGGCCGGCATTGAACTGGCATGAGCACCGAAGCGGACATCCGGCGGCTGGAGGAAAAGATTGCCTACCTGGAGCGGCATGTGACCGAGCAGGACAAGGCCATGCTGGAAATGGCCGGGCAGCTGGAGCGCCTGAAACGTGAATTGCTGCTGTTGCGTGATCGTCTGCCGGCGGCGGCGGATGGGTCGGGGGCGATGGCTCCGAGCGAGGAACGGCCGCCGCATTATTGATGCAGGCTGACGGACCACGCTGCTGACGCGGCGCGGTTACATTTTCAAGTTACAGCCCAGCCAATACCAATGTCCCTTGGCTTTTGAGCTATGGGCATGACCGGCGTAGGGGCGCGCCTTGTGCGCGCCCGCGAGCAGAACAAAATTCTTTAAGGGGCGTGGACAAGCCCCGCCCTTGCGGACCAGCCGCTTGCGGCGTCTGATATCAATCAGGCCGATGGTTTGAGGCCGCTGGCGAGCAGGGTGGTGAAATGCGGCTCGCGCGGTTCGCGGGCCACGGGCGTGACCTCGACCTTTTGGAAGCCCGCTTTCTTGAGAAAGCCGTGCAGGGTGCTTTCCTTGAAGCCGAGCCAGACGTCGGCGTAGAGCTCGCGGGCCTTCTCGAAGGTGTGTTCGTGCAGATCGAGGATCAGCAGCTGGCCGCCGGGCTTGAGAATGCGGGCGGCCTCGAGCACGGCGGCCTGCGGATGATTGGCGTGGTGCAGGGCCTGCGAGAGGATGGCGAGGTCGACCGAGGCGTCGGGCAGCGGGACCTGCTCGATGTTGCCGAGCTTGTAGGCAAGGTTGTCGAGGCCGTTTTTGTGCGCGAGCTCGGTGCCGACCTCGACCATGCGCGGCGAGTTGTCGATGCACCACACCTGTTGGGCGCGGCGGGCGAGCAGCTGGGAGATGAGCCCTTCGCCCGCGCCGAGATCGGCGATGGTGATGGCGGGGGTGAGGCGCAGGGCGAGGTGGCCGATGGCCTCCCAGGAACGGCCGGGGCAGTAGTTTTTGCCGAGGCGGCCGGCGATGAGGTTGAAATACTGTTCCTGGGTGCGCCGGCGTTTCTGCAGGATGCGCTCGAGGTTTTCCCGGTCCTCGGTCACCGCGGGCAGGTCGGCGACCGCATCCACCGCGGCGCGCAGCAGGGCGAGGTGATTTGGCGCAAGGTCGGGCCGCAGCGAATAGAAGGCCTTCTTGCCCTCGCGCCGGTCGGAAACGATGCCGGCCTGCCGGAGCTGGGCGAGTTGGGAGGAGATGCGCGACTGGCCCATGCCGAGCACCTCCTGCAGTTCGGCGACGGAAAGTTCCTCACGCAGCAGCAGGGTCAGCAGCCGCAGCCGGGTGGGGTCGGAGATGATCTTGAGAATGTCCCAGGAGGCGCTCACGCGTAACAAGGCTGGGCGGGCTCGCGGGCAAATGCAATGCCGGGCCGGGGTGTAATGCCATCCGCCGGCAGCCATTGGACTTTCGGTGGAGGGGCGAATCGCGCGGAGGCGGGCCCTCCCATCGGGCCAAAAACAAAGGGCGTTGATGGCGGAGACGTGGCAGGGGAAGCCAAGCGGACACGAAAAAGGCGGGGTGTGAAACCCCGCCCGAAAGTCAGAAGGTGAATGGGAGCAACGCGCGTTGAGGGCAACGCGCGCCACCGCTGGCACCACGATCAGCGTGCGTCCACGTAACGGGCGAGGCTGACGACGACGTAATCCTCATCGTTGGTACCGGACTTCACGTTGATGTGTTCACCCACCTTCTTGCCCAGCAGGGCGGCGCCGAGCGGGGTCTTGTAGGAGACAACGTGGTTGTCGGGGTCGCCATCCCAGGCGCCGAGAATCGTGTAGCGGGTGGTCTGGCCGCTGGCCTGGCTGCGCACCTCGACGATGGAGCCGACGCCGATCTGCTCGGTCGTGGCCTCGGTGAAATCGGTGACGCGGGCGCGGGCGAGTTCGCGCTCCAAGGCGCCCTTGCGGGCCATGAGCACCTGCTGGTCCTGCTTGGCCATCTTGTATTCGGAGTTTTCCTTGAGGTCGCCGTGTTCGCGGGCGGAGGCGATGGCGCGGGAGTTTTCCGGAATCTTCTTGGCCACGATGGTCTCGTATTCCTCGCGGCGGCGGTCGTAGCTGGAGCGCGAGACGAGGAGCTGCTCCTCGCGGCTCTCGGCTTCGCTGGCGACGAGCGACTGGATGCCGGGGAAAATCTTGATGAAGCGCGCGAGCAGGGATTTTTTCGTCAGTTCCTCGAAGCCCTGGTTGAGCATGAGGGTGTTGGCGAGATCACGGGCGGTCTCGGGGTCGGCGGTGGCCAGCAGGTCGGCGATGAGTTCGCTGTCGTCGCTCAGGATGTCGGCGAGCGGGATGCGGCGGGCGCTGGCGGCCTGGAGCGCCTCGTAGTCGATGGCGAAGAAGATGGCGCTGAGCAGGCGCGGGGTGATGAGGTCGTTGAGCAGCTTGGCGAATTTCTTCGAGTGGCGGTTCTTGACGATCCAAAGGAGGACGGGAGCGCGCAGGTTCTGCTCGGTCTGCCAGCGTTTGAGGGCCGCGGCGAGTTCGTCGGCGTGACCCTGCTCGACGAGGAAGTTGATGCACTCGGTGGTGAACTTGCCCTGCGAAACCTTGAGCAGGTTGAAGACGATGTCGCGGCACTCGATGGGGTGGGTCTCGCTGATGAGCTCAAGGAAGCGGCCTTGGAAATGGACGGGGATTTTTTCCGCGATGGCGGGCAGGTCGCGCACGTTGGCGACGATGGAGGCCTGGGAGGGCTCGAGGGCCGACTCCTCGACGCCGAGGAATTTGGCGAGGTCATCGCGGACGGCGGCACCGTAGAGGCGCTCGGCCGGGGCGATCTGGTTGCTGTCGCGCACGGCGTCGGTCACGCCCTTGAGGATTTCGCCGAGGTCGGTCTTGAGGTCCTTCTTGCTGGCGGAGCCGAGCAATTCCTCGGCGAGGGCGATGCGACGGCGCGCGGAGCGGGTGGCCTTGAACTGCTCGAGGATCTCATCCTCGACGGAAACCGGGATTTCGCGCAGGACGTAGCATTCGGTCTTCTTTTCGGGGATGGCGATGCGGGGATCCTTGGCGACGGCCTTTTTGGCGGCGGACCACCACTTCTTGAATTTTTCCGGGCCGACGACCTGGGCGAGGACGATTTCCATCTCGATGACGGTGGCGGCGCTGTTGGGGTAGGACTCCAGCGCCTCGACGACGAGTTGCGCGGGTTGCTCGGCGATCAGTTCGGCGATTTTTTCCGGTTCGGTTTCTTTGCGGACCAACAGGTGGTTGGCGGGCAAAACATCCAAGGTGTTGACACAGAACGCCGGGTCCATGGGGTGGTCCTGCTTGTCCTTGAAGTCGATGATCAGGCGGTGGGCGGCCTCGTCGTACTGCTTGATGCGACCAAAACCCCAGCTGCGATGCACGCAGTAGGCTCCGGGTTCCATGGCCTCAAGTTTGGCTTTGGCGGCCTTCAGGGCCGGGTTTTTGGCGATGAGCGCGGAGACTGCTTCAGAATTCATGGTTGCTTGTTTGAGGGCCTGAAAGGATGAGTTCAGCGCAGAATGACCTGTATTGTCAAACAGTGTGTCGGAATTGCCCATGCGCGCGCCTGAGTCTGAACGTCCCGGGGCCTGGCCGTTGGCCGCCCAAACCGTAGCCCGCTGGCTGGATCGCCGCGAGCGAATCGATGCCTTGCTCGAATCGGTGCCGTCCGGCCTGCCAGGAGGTGAACGTGCTCGTATGCAGCATCTTGTGTATGGTGTGGTGCGCAACCACGGCCGGATCGAGGCGGCGTTGGGCGGGCTGATTGCGCATCCGCCGCGCTTTGCCACGCGGGCGGTTTTGTACGTGGCGGGCTTTGAACTGATCGAGGCCGCAAAAACTGCCCCGGAGGCGGGCTTGGTGGCGAAGATCGTGCATCACGCGGTTGAGCAGACCAAGCGGTTGGCCAGCCCGGCCGAGGCCCGGCTGGTCAACGCCGTGGTGCGCAAACTGGCGCCGCTGCTGGCGGCCGCGCCACCGTCCAAACTGGCGGTGCCGGCGGTGCTGGCGGAGTATTTTTCGCATCCGGAGTGGCTGGTAAAGCGGTGGTTGCTGCAATTCGGGGCCGAGCCCACGCGCAAACTGCTGGAGTGGAACCAAACCCCGGCGCGCCTTTTGGCCCGTTGGCGGGCGGAGACCCCGCCGCCGGAGTTTTTGGCGGCGACGGCGTGGCCGGGTTGGTTTGAGATCGGCCCGGGGCACTGGTCCGAGGTCGAGCCACTGGTCCGGTCGGGCGCGTTGTATCTGCAGGACCCGGCGACCCGGCTCGCGGTGGATCTGCTGGCGCCGCAGCCGGGCGAGACGGTGCTGGATCTTTGTGCGGCGCCGGGCGGCAAGAGCCTGCTGGTGGCCGACCGCATGGGGCAGGGCCGGCTGGTGGCCTTGGATCAGCCGGGACCGCGGATCGAGCGGTTGAAGGAAAATCTTTCCCGCGTGCGCGGCGTCGAGGTGGCGCTGGTGCAGGCGGAGCTCAACCGCGGCACGGCGCGGATTTTGGCCGAACACAACCTGCCCGAGACCTATGCGGCCGTGCTGGTGGACACGCCCTGTTCCAACACCGGGGTGATGCGCCACCGCATCGACGTGAAATGGCGCCTGCAGGAGGGCGATTTCCGCAAACACGCCTGGCAGCAGGTGGCGATGGTGCAGGCGGCGTTGCGCCTGGTCGCCCCCGGCGGGCGGCTGGTTTACAGCACGTGCAGCATCGATGCCGATGAGAACGAGCGCGTGGTGGAAAACGTGATTCAGCAGGGGCGCGGCCGCTATGTACTGGCGGCGTCGCAACTCAGCCGGCCGTGGGAAACCGGCCACGACGGCGCGGGGGTTTTTCTCCTGCGGCGCAACGATTGATCAGGGCACCAGGTCGAAGACCGGCAGGGTGCGGGCGGTCTCCCGGGTGCCCTGCAGGAACGAATAGGTGATCTCGTCGGCCCCGGCGAGAAGCCGTTCGTAGCGGTGAAAATCCCAATGGGCCACGGTTTCGCCGTTGATGCGGCTGACAATGTCGCCGGGGCGCACGCCGGCGGCCTGCGCGGGTGAGTCGGGGACGATGCTGGCGACGCGCCAGTAGGCGGGAGTCTTGGTGAAACTCAGGCCGGCGCTGCGCCGGGCGGGCAGCGCGATCGGTTCGCGCGAGGCGCGGTGGAAAGTTACGCGGTTGTTCTCCTGATCGAAGGTCACGGTGAAGTGGCGCAGCACCGCGCCGCCGATGGCGGTGAGCTCGTCGGTGAGCCCAACCACGGGCTGGCGCACGGTGTATTCGCCGACGGTGAGCGATTGCCGCAGCCGCGCGACTTCCTGGAGATGATCCCCCGTCAACGTGCCGATGAGCACCCCGGGGCGCGGCGGACTGACGTAGTCCAGCTGCAGCCCCGCGGGGTTGAGGTTGAGTGCGGCGTCGCTGCCGCTGTCGATCAGGGCGATGAGTTCCTGATCGCCGACCTTGATCGGGATGAGCGGCGTGCGCAGTTCGCTGTCGAAGGGGATGGCTTGGCCCGGCACGAGCGGATCCGGTCCGCGCGGGGTGAGCACCACGCGCGACTGCGGGTAGTCGAGCGTGAGCAGGGTTTCGCGGAACAGCGGAAAGCCCAGGATGCCGTCGATTTGAATCCCGAGATGATCGGACAGCGGCTGGCAGTCGTAGACCAGCACCTTCACGTTTTCAAAACCGGCTTCGCCCAGCTGCAGCCGGCTCAAGGTCGTCGAAGGCAACACGGCGATATCGCCGCGGGCCGAGCGCACGCGCACCTGCGGAATGGTTTCGGGCGGGGCGTTCTTGGCGGGATACCGCGCGGCCAGCTGCGGCGAAACCAGCGTGACCGAGGCGCCGGTATCGATGAGGAAATGGTAGGGGCCGTGCCGGTCCCACTTGGTTGTGACGACGAGGTAATTGCCGATGACCTCGGCCGGCAGCAGCACGAGCGGGGCCTCGAGTGTCGTGCGGCCGGGCCGGGCCGGCTCACGCTTGAACGACACGCAACCGCCGCCGAGCAGCAGTACGCCGCCCAGCAGCAGCCCGGCCAGCCGCCAGCGGCTCAGTGCACGGGTTTGGGCAGGGGTAGGACGAGAATCCATGGGACCAGCACGATCGCCGCGGCCAGCAGGTAGGTGACGGTGCCGCCGAGCCACCAGTAAAGGAAACACGCGACCAGCGGACCGACCCCGCGGGCGAGCGAGCCGAGCGAACGAAAGATGCCCAGCATGCGGCCCTGCCGGGCGGCGGGACTGTAAAGGGAAACCAGTGCGGAAACCGAGGGGTTGATGAGGCCCGAACCCATGCCGAGGGCGGCCAAGCCGACATAGAGCGCCACGGTGCTCTGGGCGAGCCCGACCAGCGCAGTGCCGAGGGCGACGGAAAAGAGGCCGGCCAGCAGCACGGCTTTCTCGCCGAACCGGGGCACGGCGCGGCGCACGATGCCGCCCTGGGTCAGGATCAGCACCAGCCCGAGAAACACGAAGAGCTCGAACATGTCGGTCGGCCGGTAGCCGAAGCGCTCGGCGGCGAGGAAGGGCAGCGAAAACTCCATGCCGCTGAAGGACAGGTTGTAGATGAAATACAGCCAGTTGGTGCGCCGGGCCGGACCTTTCTCGGCGTGGATCAGTTCGTGCAACGGATGGCGGATGCGGATGGCAGCCTCCGCGCGGCGGTGTTCCGGGTCGAGGGTTTCCTTGAACCGCAGCCACACCCAGACGAGGTTGATCAGGCAGAAGCCGAACGACAGCAGCGCGGGCAGCGAGAACGGATTGATGCCGAAGCGCACGAGCTCCGGGTGCGCGGTGCTGAAGTCGTAAAACGCCGCGATGCTCCCGAGGGCCGGGCCGAAGAGGAAGCCGAGACCGAAGGCCACGCCCACGATGCCCATGCCGCCGGCGCGGTTCTGGCGCGTCGTCACATCGGCCACGGCCGCGGTCGCCACCGAGAGGTTGCCGGCGAAGGCCCCGCCCAGCAGCCGTGCGAGGATGAAGAGCAGGAACGAGCCGCTGAACACCCAGAGCACATAGCTCAGCGTGGTGCCGGCGATGGTGATCAGCAGCACCGGGCGGCGGCCGATGCGGTCGGACAACGCCCCCCAGACCGGCGCGAAGACGAACTGCAAAAAGGCATACAGCGAACCGAGCACGCCGCCGAAGAGGACCTCGCGGTAGTTGCCGGCCGAACCGGCCAACCGCGCGAAAGCGTCGATCTGCGCGAGCAGCCAGCCCAGTCCGCCCCCGTTGCCATCAACCCGCAGGTAATACTCCAAGATGGCCGGAAACAGCGGGAAAATGATCGTGAAGCCCAGCAGATCGATGAAGATCGTGAGAAAGATGACGCCCAAGGAGAGCGGACGGGCTGTGGCGGTCTGGTCGGATGACTTGGGCACGGTGGGGAAAAGGAGCAAAACAGTTCCGCGCCCGACGCCAAGGACCAACCTGAGCCTGGGGCGGAGATTTGCCGGAGTCAGTCGCCGGATCGCCAGGCCTTGAACCAGCCGGCGAGGATTTCCTCCAACCGGGCGCGGTGAAACGGTTTCGTCACATAGGCCAGCCGCGGATCGGTGGTGATTTCATCGAGCCGCGCGTGCCCGGTGTGACCGCTCATGATCAGGACCCGCAGGTCGGGTTGCAGGACGCGGAGCCGCGCCATCAGTTCGAAGCCGCCCATGCCGGGCATGACCACGTCGAGCATGACAAAGGTGAAACGGGCGGGATCGGCCTTGAAGATCTCCAGGGCCTCCTCCCCGCTGTGGGCGCTGACGGCCTCGTATTGCATTGAGCGCAACAATTCGGCGGTCACGAGACAGACCGGTTCATCGTCATCCACGACCAGCACCGTGGGTTTGGCCGGCCCGGTGTCGCTCGCGGCCGGCTCCGTTTGATCCGGCAGCGGCGGCAGCAGCAGCCGGAAGGTCGAGCCTCGGCCGGGCCGGCTGGCGACATGCAATGCGCCGCCGTGGCTGCGCACGATGCCGAGCACGGCGGCCAGGCCCAAACCGCGCCCGGCGAACTTGGTGGTGAAAAAAGGGTCGAAAATGCGCGCCAGCGTGGCCGGCGCCATGCCGCGGCCCTCGTCGCTCACGGTCAGCACGACGTAGCGCCCCGCGGGCAGTTCCGTGCCGGTGGCGCAAGCAGCCAGTTCCTCCGGGGCAATCGATTCCAGCGCGGTACCGATGCGAATCGCACCGCCCTCGTCGCCCAAGGCATCCGAGGCATTGGTCACCAGGTTCAGCACAATCTGCCGCAGTTGCGACGCGTCGCCGCTGATGGCGGGGAGGTGCGCGGCAAGCTGCATTTCGAGCCTGGCCATCGTGCTCACCGAGGACTGCAGCAGGGGGCGCAGGGCGGCCAGCAGGTCCGAGAGGTTGATCGGTTCGACCACGAGGCGGCCCTTGCCGGCATAGGCCAGCATCTGTTGGCAGAGGTCGGCGGCGTGTTTGGAGGCCAGTTCGATCTGCTCGAGGTTTTTTGCGTGTGTGAACCGGGCGTGGATTCGAGCCGGGCCAGACTCGCGTTGCCGATGATGGTGGTGAGCAGGTTGCTGAAATCGTGCGCCAACCCCCCGGCCAGCAGGCCGAGGCTTTCCAGTTTCTGGCCTTCGAAGAGGCGGCGTTCCATCGCCAGCTTGTCGGCCTCGGCCTGCTTGCGATCGGTGATGTCGATGGCGAGTCCCTCGAAAAACCGCAGCCGGCCTTGGTCATCGTGCACGCCGCGGCCGCGGGAGAGCACCCACCTTTCGGCGCCGTCGGGTTGCCGGATGCGGTATTCCATTGCAAACGGCGCCTTGGCCCGCAGGGCGGTGCGGGTTTCGCGGCGCACGCGGTCGAGATCATCGGGATGGATGAGGTCGCGCAGATGGATCCGGCCGGCCACGAAATCCGCGGAGGAATGACCGGTCAGGGTGACGGTGCCCTCGCTGGCGTAGAGCACGCGGGTCGATTGCTCGGCGGTGCATCGATAGACCATGCCGGGCACGGTCTGCACAATGCTTTCCAACTGCCGCCGGCTTTCCTGCAGTTCGGCGGTGCGCTCGGCCACCTCCTGCGCGATGATTTCGGTGCGCCGGCTCAGGGTGTGGATCAGGCCGGCCAACAGGCCGGTGACAAGCAGCCCGGAGAGGAAGGGGCCCCACGGCATGAGGCTGGACTGACTCGCCCGCCACGCGGCGGAAGGTCGGTAAAGCATGAGCCAGGTGCGGTTGCCGATCTTCAACTCGGCCGGGTGGTGCAGCCCCGCACGCAGCTCCGTCTCGGTCGGGATGTGGTTCACCGCCGGGGCGGATTGGTAATGCAAGAAGCGCCGGCCGGCGTCGGTGGCGTCGAGATCGAGATACAACACATCGAGCATTTCCGCTGCGCTGTCCCCCGGGGGGGATGCCAGCATGTCTTCCACGCGGAAAATTCCCTGCACAAACCCGAGGCAGCGGTTGCGGTCGCCGGCGGCAAAGACCGGCCAGATGAAGATGACGCTGTGGCGGTTGCCCTTGGTTTCCTGCAGCAGATTGACCCGTGCGGAAACCACGAGATTTCCCGTGGCGCGCGCCTGTCCAATTTCGTGCGTGGTGGGGCCGAAGGCCAGGTCGTAGCCCAGCGCCCGCTCGTTGCCCGGCAAAGGTTCAACATACAGGATGGGAAAATGCTCGGGCGCATCGGGGGCGCGCATCATGCCGCCGTCCGCCGCGGGCACCTGAAATTGAAACGGTGCCGCGAGTTCGCGGGCGGTGGTGTTTTCCACCTCGGTGCGCCGGTCCGCGGGCACCACCGGCACCCACTCCAAGGCGGCGATCGCCGGGTAGCGTTTTTCCATGCGCCGGGCGGCGCCGGCAAATTCCTCGCGGGTGACGTGATCGGAACTGGCGAAGAGAATGCTCAGCCCAAAGAGGCTGCTTTCGAAACTGCCGATGATCTCGCGGGTGAGCGCGCTGTGGGCCCCGACCTGGCGTTGGAACTCCGCCGCAAAGGCGTTCTGTTCCGTGGTCCGCGCCCAGTGGTAACCGGCCAGCGAAAGCAGCACGCCGCCCAGGGTCACAACGACGACCAGAAGGCGGCGGCGCAGACGCAAGGGGTTCGGGGCGGAGGACATGACGATCACCGACGCTGGTTGATCGTCTGTCCGCGGGCAAGAAAGGAGGGATTCTTACAGTCGGTAAGGCAGCGGGAACCGGCCGGTCAGGGCGAGCACGCAGGTTTTGACCGCTGCAATCGTCGTGGTCTCGCCGGCCGTGCCGATCGCGCCGAGCACGGTGTCGATGCAATCGGCGATCTCGGCCATGTCGGCCCCGACCATGCCACGCGTGGTGACCGCCGGGGTGCCGAGCCGGATGCCCGAGGCTTGGAACGGCGAGCGGGTTTCGAACGGCACGGTGTTCTTGTTGCACGTGATGTGGGCGAGATCGAGGGCGGCCTGCGCGGCCTTGCCGGTGAGCTCGGGGAACTTGGCCCGCAGATCGATCAGCATGAGGTGGTTGTCGGTGCCGTCGGAAACGATCTTGTAACCCTTGGCAATCATCGCGGCGGCGAGCGCCTGCGCGTTTTTGACGATCTGGCCTGAGTAGGCCTTGAAGTCCGGCTTGAGACATTCGCCGAAACACACGGCCTTGGCGGCGATGATGTGCTCGAGCGGGCCGCCCTGGCCGCCGGGAAACACCGCTGAGTCGATCGCCTTGGCGTGCTCGGCCTTGCACAGGATCAAACCGCCGCGCGGGCCGCGCAGGGTTTTGTGTGTGGTCGTGGTGACAAAATCCGCGTGTGGCACGGGCGAGGGGTGATGGCCCGAGGCGACGAGACCGGCGATGTGCGCGATGTCGGCAAAAAGGTAGGCGCCGACGGAGCGGGCGATTTCGCCCATGCGCGCAAAGTCGATGATGCGCGAGTAGGCGCTGGCGCCGACGGTGATCATCTTCGGTTGTTCGCGCTGGGCGACGGCGGCGAGCTCGTCGTAGTCGATCCGGCCGTTGTCCTCGCGCACGCCGTATTGGACGAATTGGTAGAGCTTGCCGGAGAAGTTGGCGGGGTTGCCGTGCGTGAGGTGGCCGCCGTGGCTCAGGTTCATGCCAAGGATCTTGTCGCCCGGCTGCAGCACGGCGGTGTAGACGGCGAAGTTGGCCTGCGAACCGGAGTGCGGCTGCACGTTGGCGTGGTCGGCGCCGAAGAGCTGCTTGGCGCGGTCGATCGCGAGTTGCTCGATGACATCGACGTGCTCGCAGCCGCCATACCAGCGTTTGCCCGGGTAGCCCTCGGCGTATTTGTTGGTCAGCACGCTGCCCTGGGCCTCCATGACGGCCGGGTAGGTGAAGTTTTCCGAGGCGATCAGCTCGATGTGGCTTTGCTGGCGCTGCAGTTCGGCCGCGATGGCGGCGTGGACGGCGGGATCGAGGGTTTGGAGCGGCGAGGCGGTAAGCATGGCAAGGCCCCGAAAGCACGCCCAAACCGGAACGGACGCAAATTCTTTTGTCAGCGGGCCGCCGGCAGCAGTGTCTTAAGGTGCGCGACGATGCTGGGGATGGCCTCGACGAGTTCGTCGCGGCATTGCTCGTAGGTCTTGATTGAGCCGCCGAAGGGATCGGGGACTTCCGGCTCGGCGGGCGGGGGCATGAACTCGCGGAAGAGGTGCAGGCGCGGCGGCGGGGGCTCGGCCTGCAGCTGGATCATGGCGCGGTGCGATTCGGTCATGCCGAGCACCAGCAGGGCGTCGTCGAGCAGCTGTTGGGTGACGGGCTGGGAAAGGTGGCCGGTGATGTCGATGCCGACCTTGCGCAGGGCGACGACGGAGTTTTCCGAAACCGGTTCACCGTCGCGCGCGGCCACGCCGGCGGAGATGACCTTGAGCGAGCGCAGCGGCTCCGCCTGTCCGGCGAGGGCGTGTTGCAACAGGCCGGCCGCCATCGGGCTGCGGCAGATGTTGGCGGTGCAGACAATCAGGATATGGCCGGGGTCGGGCATCGTTTCAGGAGGCAAGGGACACGGTTTCCGGGGAAATGCAAAACCGGAGTCAACCGCCGGTGGAGCGGTGCAAGGCGAGCCAGCCGCGATGGATGTGCACGGCGCGTTGCAGGCTGCGGTCGACCGGTGGAGCCGGGGTGTCGGGTTCGGGATCGATGAGTGTTTCCGGTGTGATGGCCGTCGCCGGTGCGGTCTCGGAAGCGTCGCCGGCATTCATGGCCTTTTCGATGGCGGCCTCGTCGTGCCGGACCTTGTCGGGCGCAGGATCGAGCAAGGTGGCGATCTCGGCGGTATCCGGCAGCGCGGCATAGGCGCGCTGCTCTTCATCGGGGTCCACCGGCACGGTGATGTCCGGCGTGTAATCGTCCAGCTTGGGTCCGAGGGTCAGGAGGCCCGGCAGCACGGCGTGGTGCGCCAGCACCTCCACGACGGCGTGAGCGGTGGTGTGGTTGACGAGCACGAACATCACCTGCTGCGCCGCGGCCCGGGACTTCATCCATGCCACCAAGGCCGGAACAGAGGCGGCGTCGGCTTGCGTGTAGCGCAGATCGAGCACACAAGCCGGCGGGGAAAAATCGGCCGGGAGATCGGAGGGGAGACCGGCGACGCGCAGATAAGCGAGGTCTTCACCCAGATCGCGGGCGAGCGGCGCCGCTGTGCCGGTGCAGATGACGCCGAGGAAAAGGAGGACGGAGAGGAATCGCTTCATCGCCGGTTGAGCTGACGGGCCCCGATGTCGCGGCGGTAGTATTTGCTGGGGCATTGGATGGCGTCGCAGGCGGCGTAGGCATCGGCGGCGGCCTGCGGCAACGAGGGCGCGAGCGCGGTGACCCCGAGCACGCGGCCGCCGTTGGTCACGAGTTCGCCGGTTGCGTTGCGCGCGGTGCCGGCGTGGATGACCGCGACATTGTCAGGCAGCGATGGGATGGTGATGACGTCGCCTTTCGGGTAGCTTTCGGGATAACCTTGCGCGGCGATGACGACGCACAGGGCGTAGTCGGATTTCACCTTCAATTCGTAACCGGCGAGTTTTTGATTCGCGGCGCGCCAGAGGAGGTCGAGCAAGTCGCTGGCGAGCCGCGGCAGCACTACCTGGGTCTCGGGGTCGCCGAAACGGGCGTTGTATTCGATGACGCTCGGGCCGTCGACGGTGAGCATGATGCCGATAAAAAGCGTGCCGCGGAAATCGATGCCCTCGTCGGCGATGGCGTTGACCGAGGGGCGGACGATTTCGTTTTCGATGCGCCGCAGGATCTCCGGCGTGACGACCTCGGCGGGCGAATAAGTGCCCATGCCGCCGGTGTTGGGGCCGGTGTCGCCGTCGCCGATGCGTTTGTGATCCTGCGAGGTCGGGAGGATGACGTAGTCGCGACCGGAGACGACGACGAGGATGGAGGTCTCCTCGCCGACCAGACAGTCCTCGATGAGGATTTTGCTGCTGCTGGCGCCGAATTTGCCGGCAAACATTTCCTGCACGGCGGCGGCGGCCTCGGCGTCGGTCTGGGCGACGGTCACGCCCTTGCCCGCGGCGAGTCCGTCGGCCTTGATCACGATGGGGGCAGGATGGGTTTTGAGGTATGCGAGTGCCGGGACCTCGGCATCGAAAATACCGGCGGCGGCGGTGGGAATGCGGTATTTGAGCAGGATTTCCTTGGTGAAGATCTTCGAGGCTTCGAGGCGCGCGCCGTCGGCCTTGGGGCCGTAAACGGGGATGCCGGCGGCGAGGAGTTGATCGGCCAGACCGAGCGCAAGCGGCACCTCGGGGCCGACGACAACGAAGCCGACGTTTTCAGCTTTCGCGAGTGCCACCAGCCCGGCGACATCATCGGCGGCGACGGGAAAGCAGGGTGCGTCGTTGGCAATGCCGGCATTGCCGGGCGCGCAGATCACGCGGGACTTGGCCGGCGAGGCGAGCAGGGCGCGGACAAGGGCGTGTTCACGGCCGCCGGCGCCGACGACGAGAACGGAAGAGGGCAGGGAGTTAACCACGGAGGACACGGATGGACACGGAAGAGCACGACGTAAAGCCACGGGTGTGTCCCGGGGCGAAATTTGCCGGCCGCCGCGAGGCCCGGCCGGCAGTTTTTACAGCACCTGCAGTTTTTTGCGGTAGAAGCGCACGACTTCGTCGGGATCGTCGGTGAAAAGGATGAAGTCGGACATCCAGGCCGGGGCGCGCCGGTCGGTGATCATCTGCTCGATCTGTCCGCGCAGGTTGCCCCAGAACCGGGCGTTGAAGAACACGTAGGGCACGCGCGGACGGATGCCGAGCTTGAGGTTGCAGAGTTCGATGCCGATTTCCTCGAGCGTGCCGACGCCGCCGACGTTGAAGATGCAAAAATCGGCGACCTCGAACCACTTTTGGCGGAAGTGCCGGGAGTTTTCCTGGAAGGTGTTGAAGAAATCCACGCCCAGTTCGGGCGGCTGGGCCTCAAGTTCGAGGAAGCAGGCGCCGGTGAGCGCACCTTTTTCCCGGGCCTGATCGGTGGCGAGGCGCATGACGCCGCCGCCGCCGCCGGTGAGCACACCGAGATTGCCGCCGAGAAAGGTGGTGAGTTTGTCCACCAGCCCCGAGATGCGCGCGGTGTCGGCCTGATCGAGACCGACGGCGGAACCGTAAAATGCGAGGATGGTGCTTTCCTGGAATTTGCGGGCGGTTTCCTCACGGATGAAGAAGCCGTGGTCGCGCTTGTAGGTGTGGAGATAGAGGTCCTTGGTGAGTTCGTCGTACCAATAGATCTGCACCCCGATGGCATGGAAGGTGTCGAGCCGGGCGTGGGCGTTGCTGGACAGGAAGTAGCCGTGGGAGCGCGAGGCCCGGCGGAAAACAATGCGCCTGAGCTTCAGGTCCCCGAGCCGGGTGATGAGCTCCATGTGTTCGAGCAGGTCGGGGAAATAGTCGACGATGAGCGTGTCGGCGTCGGCCGGGGCATGATCAAGGGCCTGGATGACGGTGCGGCTGCCGAGGGGGCAGGCCTTCCCATCAAGCAGGCGGCGGAGTTCGCCGTTGTTGGCCCGGATGAAGAGGCAGCGGTTCTCCATCGCGCCGGTGTGGCCGCGGACGTTGATCTTGGTTTTGGGCCGGGCCTCGGCGACCTCGTGCACGGGGGCGTCGGCGAGGCACTGGTAAACCTCGCGCGAGGTGTCGAGGAGGCGCTGGCGTTTTTTGACGAGGGACTTGTATTCGGGGTCGGCGAAAGGCGGCGCGCGGAAAACCTCGACGGTAAGCATGGGGTTCACCACCGGCTGGTCGCCGGTGTTGTAGATCTCCAGCATGATGTTGGTGCCGAAGGTCTTCACCGGGTCGAGGAGGATGGCGCCGGTGTGCAGGCCGAAGTTGCCCTCGCCGGGATTGAGCACGACGTAGTGCTCTTTGAGATACATCGAGCAGCTGGTGAGGATGCCGGAGCGCGGGGGGATGGCGAGGGTGGAGACATCGTGCCGCACCTGCACCTTGTCAATGAACGACCGGCCCGCGTAGCCGCTGACGATGTGCTCGAAATTGAGCTTTTGCAGCCGGGGATTGAGCGTGTAGGTGACCGCGTGGGGGGTGAAGAACACGCGGCCCTGCGAATCGATGGAGATGGTGTGGGGCAGCTTGAGGGCGTTCGCCTGCACGGCCGACCAGATCTCCTCGCTGGAGAGTTTGGCCGCGACCGGGGCGAAAAAGAGCCGCCCGACCGGCGCGCCGGGGCGCAGCAGGCGCTGCCAGTAGCCGGCGTTGGGAAAGCTCTTGTCGAACAGGAAGGCCTCGGCCTGCAGGACCAGCCGGTGACCGTCAACCTCGGGCCGGCCCTGGATGAGCATCTCGATGCCGATGCGGGCGAGGGAGCTGCGTTCGGTGAACCTGAGCTGATCGAGGTGCGCCTGCATGAAGGCGAACTCCGCCGGTTGGCGCGGCCAGAAGGCCAGCGTCAGGATCATGCTTTGCTCGTCCTTGGCCTTGGCGGCCAGGATCTGGCCGTCTTCGCTGGTCCAAAATGGGTCGGAATTTATCATGAAAAGGGCGACAACATGGCGCAAACCCATGGGCGGCACAAGCGGGGAGTAATTGATTGCATTCGCCGGGACGGGCTGGCACATCCGTCAAACTTTGCGGCACAAACCTCGTGCCCAAGTTACCAAGACACCACCCATCTCCCCCCTCATGAAACAGAAAACCCTCCTCCTGACCCTCCTTTTGGGCAGCGCCACGCTGTTGTCCGCCCAGGAAGTCAAACTTAACATCCCGGCCGGCCAGCCCGCACCCGCGCCAACCGCCGCCGCACCCGCCGCCGCCAAGGTCACCGAGACGCAGATTCTCGAGACCTTTGGCTGGTTCGTGACGATGCGCATCGGGATCGCCGAACTCGAGTTCAACGACGCACAGATCCAGGCGTTCTCCCGCGGTGTCGCCCTGGCCGCCGGCGGCAAGGACGCGCCGCACGACCTGCCGACGGTCGGCCCGGCCATGGATGAGTTCATCACCCAGCGCCAGGAGGCCGCGATCGCCCGCGAACGGCAGCGCAATCTCGACGAGGCCAATGCGTTCTTTACCGCGATCAAGCAGAGCCCCGGCGTCGTGGCACTGCCCGACGGCGTGTGCTACGAGATGCTCAAGGAAGGTACCGGTCCCAAGGTGAAGGCCACCGACACGGTGAAGATCAACTATACCGGCATGCTGCTGGACGGGCAGGTTTTTGACAGCTCCGAGGTCCACGGCGAACCGCTGGTCATCGCGCTCAACCAGGCCATTCCCGGCTGGTCCTCGGGTGTGCAGCAGCTCTCCAAGGGCGGCAAGATCAAGCTCTACATCCCTCCGCATCTCGCCTACGGCGACGAGGGCGCCGGCGCGATTCCCGCCGGGGCGGCCCTGATCTTCGAGATCGAACTGCTTGAGATCAACCCGGTCGTGGCCCCGGCCCCGGCCGCCGCCGAAGCCGCGAAGTAACGGCCCGCGATTTGTTTTTCAGCCAAGAGCCTCCGCCACCAGCGGGGGCTTTTTTATGGCGTCGTGACCAGGGAACGGGCGTCGGCGATCAGTGCATCCACCGCCTGCGGTGTGGTGTCCCAACCGCACATCAGGCGGTAACCATCGTCACCGAAAAACCGGTAGAACTGCCAGCCGCGCGCGGCGAGGCCGTCGGCGAGCGCCGCCGGCAGGCGCAGGAACACGCCGTTGGCCTCGACCGGAAAGGCGGGGGTGCAACCGGACAGGTCACCCAAGCCTGCGGCCAACCGCCGGGCCATGGCGTTGGCGTGCGCGGCGTGACGCAACCAGGCGCCGTCGGCCAGCATCGCGGACCATTGCACGGCGGCGAACCGATGTTTCGAGGCGAGTTGGCCGGATTGTTTCACCCGGTAGGCGAAATCGCGCGCGAGGTCGCGGTTGAAGAACACCAGCGCCTCGGTGGTCAGCATGCCGTTTTTCGTGCCGCCGAAACTCAACACATCCACGCCGGCGCGCCAGGTCAGGTCGGCGGGCGAAGCGCCGTCGCGCGCGGCGAGGGTGGCAACCGCGTTGGCGAAACGTGCGCCATCCATGTGCACGATCAACCCGTGCCGATGGGCGGCCGCGGCGAGGGTGGTGATTTCCGCCGCGGAGTAAACGGTGCCGAGCTCGGTGGCCTGGGTGAGGGTGAGCGCGCCGGGCTTGGGGTAGTGCACGCCGTGGCCGCGGTGCATGGCGGCTTCGACGGCAGCGGGCGTGAGTTTGGCGTGCGGGCCGGGCAGCGGGATGATTTTCGAGCCGCCGGTGAAAAACTCCGGGCCGCCGCATTCGTCGGTGTCGGCGTGCGCGAGTTCGTGGCAGAGGATGCAGTGGTAACTCCGGCACGCGGCGCTGAGCGCGAGCGCGTTGGCGGCGGTGCCGTTGAACACGAAAAACACCTCGCACTCGCGTTCGAACAGCGCGGCGAAGCGCGCCTTGGCGCGCGCGGTTTTCACGTCGTCGCCATAGCCGGGCGCGTGGCCTTGGTTGGCGGCGTGGAGCGCGGCCATGGCTTCCGGGCAGATGCCCGCGGTGTTGTCACTGGCGAAGGTGTAATCGGGCGCGGATGCGGGCATGGCTGCGATGAAGCACCAAGCGCGGCGCGGGCCAAGGGTGTTTTCGTGTTTGGCATCGGGCGGGGATGGCCGTTGCCTGTGGGCGCATGATGAACGCTGCGGACGTCAACCTCTACCTGGTCGGCTTCATGGGCACCGGCAAGAGCACGATCGGCCGGCTGGTGGCCCGGCGGCTGGGCTTTCAACTGGTGGACAGCGACCATGAGATTGAATTCAAGGCCGGTCGCACGATCGCGGAGATTTTTGCGCAGCAGGGCGAGCCGGCGTTCCGGACGCTGGAGCGCGAATTTGTCCGGGGCGGGCACCCGGCCTCGCGCACCGTGGTGGCGTGCGGCGGTGGCCTGGTGGTGCAACCGGGCATGTTGGATGAACTGCAACGGCGCGGCGTCGTGGTGTGTTTGCATGCTTCGTTGCCCACCGTGCTGGAGCGCACGCGCCGCAGCCGGGTGCGCCCGTTGCTCGAAGTGGAGGATCCCGAGGAACGCATCCGGCGGCTCTATGCGGAGCGCGAAGCGGTCTACAAGCGCTCCGGCACCCTCATCCTGACCGACGCGCGGCCGTTGAACGACATCGTGGGGCACGTCATGCGGGCGTGGCGGCGCGATGCCGCGGATTTCGTCCGCGCGCATGATCGCACGTCATGAGCGCGCAGCGGGAGCTATTGCGGTCGCGGCTGCTGGCGCTGGGGTTTGACGAGGTGCGCATGACCGGCGTGCACGCGTTGCCGCCGGAGCGTCTGCACGCCTGGGTGGGGCAGGGCCGGCACGCCGACATGGCTTGGATGGAGCGCACCCTGGCGAAGCGGTTGCAGCCGGAACTGGTGCTGCCCGGCGCACGTTCCGTGATCATGTTGGGTGTGAATTACTGGCCGGGACCGGCGGAGCAGCCGGGACCGCGCTGGGCGCGCTATGCGTTGCACGAGGATTATCACGACACCATGAAACCGGCGCTGATCGCGGCCGGTCACGCGCTGGAGGAAATCTGCGGGGTGACGGCGGAGGATTACCGTTTCTACACCGACACCGGGCCGGTGATCGAACGCGGGTGGGCGGCCCGGGCGGGGCTGGGTTTTGTAGGCAAGAACGCCATGCTCATTTCGCGCCGGCACGGCAACTGGCTGTTGCTGGCCACGCTGCTCACCAAGGTGGAATTGGAACCGGATCTGCCGGTGCGCGCGCAGGTGTCCGGCTTTGCCGACACGGGCCTGCTGTGCGGCAAGTGCACGCGCTGTCTGGATGCGTGCCCCACGCAGGCCTTCCCGGAGCCGGGGGTCGTGGATGCGCGGAGGTGCATTTCCTACCAGACCATCGAGAACAAGGGCATCATTCCGCGCGAACTGCGGCCCGGGATTGGCCGGCATATCTTTGGCTGCGACATCTGTCTGGAGGTTTGCCCGTGGAACCGGTTCGCGCAGGCGGGGCGGCAGCTGCTGCTGGTGGCGAGGCACGATCTGCCGGGGCTGACCCTGGCGGAATTGCTCGGGCTGACGCCGGAGCGGTTTGCCACGGTTTTCCGCCGCACGCCGATCAAGCGGCTGAAGCTGCGCGGGCTGCTGCGCAACGCCTGCATCGTGGCCGGCAACAGCGGCGAGCGGGCGTTGGTGCCCGCCTTGGTGCGGCTGGCGGCACACGAGCTGCCGTTGGTGCGGGTGCATGCGGTCTGGGCGGTGCACCGGCTGGGCGGCGGGGCGTTGCTGACGGAATTGGCGCGAGGCGAAACCGATCCGGAAGTGCTGGAAGAATATGCGTGGTGGGCGGCGCAGCCGCCGGCTTCAGCCCGCGAATAAGCGGCTCATCTTTTCGACAAAGATGGCCGGCGGCCGCACCGGATGGCCTTGCAGATTGACAAACGCATGATGCGTTTCGCCGGTCGCGAGCAGTTCCTCACCGCGGCGCACCTCGTATTCGAGGTGGATGCGCAGCAGGGGTTTTTCGCGCAACGAGGCGATGATGGTGAGCGAGTCGTCATACACCGCGGGGCGCAGATACTTGGCCGTGACGGAAAGCACGGGCAGCCGATAGCCCATCTCCTCAAGCTGGCGGTAGGGGAGGCCCTGCTCCTTGAGCAAGGTGGTGCGCGCGATCTCAAACCACGGCAGATAATTGGCATGATAGACGATGCCCATCATGTCGGTTTCGGCGTAACGCACGGTGACCTGGCTGCGGGAGACAATCATGAGCTGATGGCGGGCTTGACGGCGGGGCCAAAGAGCAGGGAAGCGGATTCGGGCCAGGAATTACGGCGCGCCCAAGTTCGCCCGGCCTGACCCAGACGCATGCGCAATCCGGCATCGGCCAGCAGGCGCTGGAATGCGGCGGTCAAGACCGCGGGTTGATCCGGCGGAACGAGCAAACCGGTCTGTTCGTGCTGCACGGCCTCGCTCACGCCGCCCACATCGTGCGCAATCACCGGCAACCCGTGGGCGGAGGCCTCGAGGTAAACCAGGCCAAATCCCTCGATGCTCGCACCGTAGTTGATGCTGGTCATGGCAAAGATATCGGCCTGGTCGTAAATGTCATCCAGCGCGCCATCGGTCAGATCGCCAAGCATCCGAACCGGAAACGCGGATTCGGCCGCGGCCTGTTGCAGTTCCTGCGCATAGTCGGCCCGGGTTTCCGCGCCGACGACCCAGTATTCCAGGCGTTGCTGCAGGGCGGCGGGCAGTGCCTGCAAGGCGCGCAGAGTCTGCAACTGACCCTTGCGCGGATGCAACCGGCCGACCGTCAGGACGACGAGCGGCGATGGGTCGAGCCTTGCCGGTTGATCCGTGGTGGCAAAATCTGTCCGCAGGGCGCCGGGCGTGAGCACGATTTTGCCGGCGGCCTCGGGAAAATGGCGCAGCAGCAAATCGCGGGTGTGGTGCGTCAATGTGCTGACGCGACCGGCGTGCCGGATGAGCCGGCGGGCGAGAGGGCGGACCAGCGGGTTGCGCTGAAACTTGAGGATTTCCGAACCATGGAAGGTCAGCACCAAGCGGTGCGGGCGGAAGGCCCGGCAGGCCTGCAGCCACATCAGCGTGAACATCGGGCCGGGTTCCGGCAGCCAGACCGTGGCGTAACGCAGGCGGCGCCGGTTGCGCACCAGTTCGCGGGCGAGTTGGAACTGGCAGGTCAAGTCATGGGTGCCGCGCAAGCAGAGGCGGCGCAGCCGAAACGGCCACGGTTTCTCCGCCATCTCCGGCTTGGCGGCGGGGGCCCACAGTTCCACGGCGTGACCCAGCCCGGCGGTGGCGCCGGCCATTTCCTCCGTGAACGTGGCGATGCCACCCCGCTGCGGATAGAATTCATGCGTGATGATGTGAATGGACGAATTGGAAGTGACGGGCATGCGGCCGTGGACGGCGTGGCGCCGTGGACACAGTGCCCGTTATTGGGCCGGAAAGCCGGCCACGCAAGCATGCGCTCACGGCTTTGAGACCAACCGATGTGATGGCCGGTCAAGCGGTTCCATTGGAGCTCGTTCCCGGCCTGTACGGACCCAAGAAATGGGTTTACATTACCAAGGGCGGCAACATACAAGAGACAAACGATGGCAGAATCCGTTCAAACCAGCCCGGGCAGCAACAAGCCCTTTCCCGATGTGACGAAAGCTTTTACGCCCGAGGAAGAGGCCATGTTGCGTGAGTCGCTGAAGCGTTGCTCGCCGTCGACGTTTGAGGCGGCCGTCCAGTACCGCAAGACCGGCAATCCCGAGCATCTGCCCGCCGTGGTGATCGGCGTGATCGAGCGTTTTGTGGAGCCCGACCTGCGGACCAAGCTCAAGGATGCCGATGATGATCTGCGCCTGATCGAGGACCTGGGCATCGATTCGCT
>JACFMR010000037.1:0-3900 GCA_019455245.1 Opitutaceae bacterium | reverse complement strand
CCATGATGGAGATCGTCATCCTCGTGGAAGAGGTGTTGCAGATGTCCATCAACAACGAGGAGTTGCGGAGCCTGCGCACGGTCGGTGACGTGAAGGTATTCATTGATTGCAAGGTGCGCGGACTGCCTTTGCCGACGCCGACCAAGTTTTTGCCGATCGAGCAGATTTGTTCGGTCATGCCGATCCAGCCGCCGTTCCTGTTTCTCAACGAGGCGTCGGTCAGTTCGCACGGGGCCAACGCGAAATACAAACTCTCGGGGCAGGAATTTTTCCTGCAGGGTCATTTCAAGGACAATCCCGTGATGCCCGCCTCGATCATGCTGGAGGCGCTCGGCCAGCTCGCCGTTCTATACTTGCTTGAAGGCATGACCACCGAGCCGGGCAAGGTCGTCAACCCCGGCACGATATTCTTTACCGGTTGTGAAGGCGTCCGCGCGCACCGGGTGTGCAAACCGGGCGACATCCTCACCCTGTCGATCAAGCCGAAGCGGGCCAAGATGCCGCTCGCCACTTTCGAGGGCTCCATCCGGGTCGGCCAGGAGAAGGCCGCCATTGCCGAGGAAATCACCCTGACATTCGGGTTTGCCGACGCCCCGTCGGTTCCGGTGGAAGTGCCGGCGATCAACGGCGCGCATGTCGCCCAGACCGGGCCGTCCGCCGAAGGGGCGCGCCCGCCGTTGCGCGTCGCCGTCAACAACTGAACCGCCGGGTTCGTCCCCGGGGCTGGCTCGGAATTGTGCGGTTCCCGCGTTGACCGTTGGCGGGCACATGCATTCGATGCTGGCTTGAATCGAAGGATGCCTCCAATGTCCCGGCGCGACTTCGGTCGCGCACATTCCGACTGACCCAATCCATGCCCAGAGTATTTATCACCGGAATCGGACTCATCACCAGCATAGGCAACGATGCCGCCAGTGTGACCGCCAGCCTGCGCGAATTGCGCCACGGATTTCAGCACTACCCGCCGTTTCAGTCGCCCGAGATTCCGGTGAAGGTTGCGGCGCCGGTGCGGGACTTTGTCACCGAAGGCAACGATCCGGAGGACTGGAGTTTTCCTTCCCGTTACAAGATCCGGCGTGACATTCTCCGCGGCATGGCCCCGCACGGCGTCTATGCGTGGTGCGCCATGCAGCAGGCCGTGGCGGATGCGGCGCTGGAGGAGGCGGACATCGCCAATGCACACACCGGTCTCTTCGCCGCTTCCGCCGGTTCGCCCCGGCTCATGGGTTACATGCTCAACCGCATGCACCAGCACGGCGTCATGCGCTGTTCGCCGCTGGGCATCGTGGCCTCGATTTCCGGCACCTTGAATTTCAACCTGGTGGCGCACTTCAAGATCAAGGGGGCCTCGTGCGGCTTTTCCTCCGCCTGTGCGTCCTCCTCGCACGCCCTGGGCTATGCCTTTGATGAACTGGTGCTGGGGCGGCAGAAGCGCATGTTTGTGGTCGGGGCCGAGGACGGCAACGTGGACAGCATCCTGCCCTTTGCGGGCATGCGGGCGCTGTCGTTGCAAACGGAGCTGACGCAGGCGTCACGGCCCTTCGATGCGGCGCGCGACGGATTTGTCGGCACCGGTGGCGCGACGGTGTTGGTTTTGGAGACCGAGGATGAGGTGGCGCGCCGCGGGGTGCGCCCTTACTGCGAGGTCGCCGGTTGGGGCCAGGCATCCGACGGACACAATGTCGCCATTTCACACCCCGACGGCGAGGGGCTGCGCGCCGCCATGGAAAACGCACTGCGCAGCACCTGCACGCCCGCCGAGGCCGTGGACTACATCAACGCCCATGCGACCTCCACGCCGATCGGCGACATCTCCGAGGCCCGGGCGCTCAAGGCGATTTTCAAGACCCCCTCCGCCCGGCCCGCGATCAGCAGCACCAAGGCATTGACCGGCCACGGGCTGTCCCTGGCCGGGGCGATGGAGAGCGCATTCTGCGCTTTGGCGTTGCGCGACGGTTTTATGCCCGGTTCCGCCCACATCACCCGCCTCGATCCGGAGTGCGAAGGATTGAACATCATCCGTTCGACGCTGCCCGCGCAGGCGAACGTGGTGCTGAACAACAGCAGCGGATTCGGCGGGGCGAATGTTTGCCTGGTCTTCAAACGCGCCGCCTGACGTGTGTTGCCGAGCCCGAAACCATGCGCCGGATGGCTGCGGCCGGTCGCCCCGGTCGGCGGCAAATGCCGACCTGATGGCGCCCGTCACAACCGCGCGCCGTCGCCGCCAAGATGTCTAAACTGCGCATCCTTGTTCTGACTTCCAGCACCGGAGGCGGTCACGACGCCCGGGCGGAGGCCTTTGCCGAATGGTGTTTCCAGCTTTACCGTCACGACGTGGATGTGCGCATCGAGCAGATGCTGGAGGCGTCCTCGCTCTTCTATCGCAGCGGGGTGAATCTCTACAATTGGATCCAGAAAAAGTCACCCTGGCTGCACAAGATTTTCTTTGCGGTGGTGGAGGGGTTGAGCCTGCTCAACCGCCGCTCGGTGACCTTCGGCCATTCGTATTACGAAAAGGTCCTGCTCGATTATCGGCCGCACCTGATCCTGAGCGTGCACGATTGCCTGAACCGCGGCTATTTCCAGCTCGCCCGCCGGCTGCTCGGCGCCGACCGGGTGCGGTGCGCCACCTATTGCGGGGAGTTTTCCGGCGGCTGGGGCTATTCGCGCAACTGGGTCGAGCCGACGGTCGACCGCTATTTCGCCCGCACGCCCACCGCCCGCGACTATGCGGTCAAGCTCGGTGTGCCGGCGGAGTACACGCGGGTGCGGGGTTACCTCATGCGGCCCCGTGCACATCTGGAGCACATTCCGCCCGGGGAGCGCGCCCGTTATCGCACGAAGGAGCTGGGCCTGCGCCCCGATCTGTTCACCGTCTTTCTCGCCACCGGCGGCAACGGGGCGCACAACCATTTCGAACTGCTGCCGGCATTGCTGCGGCATGCCGACCGTTGCCAGGCCATCATCATCTGCGGCCGCAACAAGCAGGCCTACAACGATCTCATCCACTGGCGGGCCAATCATCCCGAGTTCAACTGCCACATCGAGGCCTACTCGGAGATCATGCATCTGCTCATGCAGGCCAGCGACGCCATCGTCACCCGCGGCGGCACCACCACCTGCGCCAAGGCGCTGTGCTTTGAGTGCCCGATCATCTTCAACGCCTTTGGCGGCATCATGCCGCAGGAATCGCTGACGTGGAAATTTTTCCACAACGGGGCGGACTCGCCGAAAATCGAAACGGCCGGGGAGTTTGACGATATCATCACCCGCTGGTTGTTCGACCCCGCCAGCTATGGCCGCGCCCGGAAGCGATTCCTGCAGCTGCGCTACGATGAGGATCCGACCCTGCTGATTGATGAACTGGTCGGGCTGGCCAACGACGTCGCCCGGGTGGAACTCGGGCGACGACCTTTCCCGCCGCCGAACGGGCACCAAATCAGGCTCGTGCCCGACGTGCCCCCGGCACGCGGTTAGAACCGGGCGGTGACCTCGGTCTGATGGCCGGGCTCGACCGCAACCTCGCCCAACGTGGCGCATTCAACGCTGTCGTTCTTGAAAAGGCGGAAGCGCACCGGGGCGGAAGCCTCGTTGGTTTCCCAACGCCATTTGCCGATGGAAACGAACTGCAGCGGCACTCCTTTGTCCGGTTGCAAACCCGGGCCCTCGCCCCGGATGAACAGACGGTTGCCGATGCCGATGTAGGCGGTCACCAGCACGCGGGTGGCGCCATCCGTGGTCAATGCACTGGTGGGTTCGTCCACCTCCATCTCCTGGTCGCTCTCGGCTGACGCCCCGTTGGTTGCGGGCAGGTCCAGGCCCAACGCATCGTCGTCGGCCGGTCTGGGCTTTTTTGGCGTCCGCGGTTTGCGTGCCGGTTTGGGCTCGGGCGATTCGTCC
>JACFMR010000005.1:129613-154578 GCA_019455245.1 Opitutaceae bacterium | reverse complement strand
CCCTCTCCCCGGCCCGCAACTTCCTGTTCACCAACACGCTCAGCTTCTAAGCTGACCGGAACAGCCAAGTTCGCCTGATTCAAACCAAGGGCGGCCCCACAAGGGCCGCCCTTTTTGTCGGGTAATGACGACGATGGTAACACCAGCTCCCCTGGGCGATGGGACATTGGCGCGGCCGCGCCGGTAGGGCGGGCAGTCCCTAGCCCGCCGCTTCGTCCGCCAAGCCCAGCTGCGAAAGCCCGGCAGACGCATCCCCGAAATTCACTCTCCCTCTTGGACGCCCTGGCCTTGGATCGTCTCCTCTGTTTGTAATCATCAATAATCGGAGACAGGGGATGGTGATTCCGCGCAGCTCCGCTTTATGCGGACGAAATATCCTCGCGCCACGGACGCCAAGTATCAGGCGGCCGAAGCAGGCTGCAGCCCGACTCCGGCCGGCCGGGGGATCGCAATCCGGATGCGCGTGCCCTGCCCGAGAACGGAACGAATCCAGAAACGGCCGCCCATCCGCCGGGTGACGAGAAACGCCTTGGTGAGGCCGAAGCCACCGCCCATCGTCCGCACCTCGCCGACATTGCTGCCGCGTTTGCCGTAGTGCACGACCGTCTGGATTTCCTCGGCCGGGATGCCGCAACCGCTGTCCTGCACGCTGAACCGCAGTTCGGTCTCAGTGAGGGCGAGACCGGCGTTGATCGATCCGCCCGGGCGGGTGTATTTGCGCGCGTTGGCCAGCAGGTCGCGCATGACGTCCTTGAAAACGAGCGGCAGGATGATCAGCGGCTCGGTCACGCTTTCGATTTTGAAGTCCAGGTAGTAGTCGGTGACATCCTGCCGGGCCAGATTGTGCATGATGCGGTAGCGCCCGCGGCTGTGTTTCTCCATGGTGGAGAAAACCTGCCTGAAGTCGGCCTGCAGTTCGTCGATCGACATGATCAACCAAGCCTGCGGCGCCTTGGCCCGCGTGAGAATTTCCTGCGCCCGCACCTCAAACACCCGCAGCACCGCCCCGATATTGGCCCGCGATTCCTGCACCTCGGGATCGTCCTGATGTCGCGGGTGGCGTTCGAGACAGTGCGTGACCTCGCGGTTGATCAATGCCTGCATTTCGGCATGCGCCTCCGCCTGCCGCAGGGCGGCGGCCGGGTCATGGAGTTCGTTTTGAAACTGCCGGCAGCGGGCCAGCGCGGCCTGCAGCAGTTCCGGATCATCGGCCAGATGCAGGCCGAGCAGCGTCAGCTCGCCGTGCAGCACGTTGAGCAGGTTCAGGACCGAATGCATGTCCAGCAACGATGTTTCACCCGGGCTGAGGGGCGGGATTGCCGTGATCTCTGTTTCCATGGGTTGCGTCGCTCCATTCTTCAGCATCAGGCCGCCCGGGCGACACAAAACCGCCACGTCGGCACCTTCGCCCCCGGTTCCGTCTTGCCGCTTGCACCCCACCCCGGCCCCGGCAGAGTGAACCGCACCGCTGTTTTCCATGGCCCAATCTCCGCTGCCCGACGCCGGCGCACCCGCCCCGGCCAACGCCAACGCCGCCGACCACCCGATTTTCGTGGACGGCTTTCAGGGCACGCCCGCCGAGATCGAGCGCCAGTGGTACGAAAAGGTCTACATCGGTCGCGGCGACCGCATGCCGCAGCTCACCCTGCGCGCCGTGCTCATGGGCACCGTGCTCGGCGGCATCCTGTCGCTGACCAATCTCTACGTGGGCCTCAAGGCGGGCTGGGCCTTCGGCGTGGCCATCACCGCCTGCATCGTCTCGTTCACCACCTGGAACCTGCTGCTCAAGCTCAGGATCGCGCGAACGCCGATGACGATCCTCGAGAACAACTGCATGCAGTCCACCGCCAGCGCCGCGGGCTACTCCACCGGCGGCACGCTCGTCTCGGCGTTCTCCGCCTACATGATGATCAACAACCAGTCGCTGCCCGTCTGGCAGATGCTCGCCTGGGTGTTCGTGCTCGCGGTGCTCGGCGTAACGATGGCGATTCCCATGAAGCGCCAGATGATCAACACCGAGCAGCTGCGCTTCCCCACCGGCATCGCCGCGGCGGTGACGCTGCGCACGCTGTATTCCGAGGGCCGCAAAGCCGTGAAATCCGCCCGCGCGCTCACGATCGGCGGCGTGTTTGCCGCGCTCAGCCAGTTATGGATGGACGGCCTGCACCTCGTGAGCAACGCCCTCGCGCCGTTCGGTCTCGGCGCGATGCTCGCCAAGTTCAACGCCGCCGCCTTCGGCCCGGCATGGATGGGGCGCACGGTATATTTTCACTGGGATCCGATCTTCATCGCCGGCGGCGCGCTGATGGGCCTGCGGGCCGGCGCCAGCATGCTGCTGGGCGGCACCCTCTGCTGGGCGGTGTTTGTGCCCGTCATGCAGGCCAACGGCACGATCACCGGCACCGGGTTTCGCGAGGTCGTGCAATGGACCCTGTGGGGCGGCGTCAGCTGCATGGTGACCTCCGGCCTGCTGGCCTTCTTCATGCAATGGCGCAGCATCGTCGCGGCCATGGGCTCGCTGCGCAAAATGGTCGCACGCAAGGACGCGGCCGCCGCGGTCGATCCGTTGGAAAAGGTGGAGACCCCGATGTCGTGGTTCTTCATCGGTCAAATCCTCGCGCTCATCGCCATCTGCTGGCTCGGCAAGGTCAGCTTCAACATGCCCTACTGGCAGAGCGCGATCGCCGTGATCATCACCTTCCTGCTCGCGCTCGTCGCCTGCCGCGTGACCGGCGAAACCGACACCACGCCGGTGGGCCCGATGGGCAAGGTCACGCAGCTGCTCTTCGGCGCCATCAGCCCCGGCAACATGAACGTCAACCTGATGAGCGCGAACATCACCGCCAGCGCCGCGACCTCGTCCGCCGACCTGCTGACCGATCTGAAAAGCGGCTACCTGCTCGGCGCCAATCCGCGCAAGCAGTTCCTCGCGCAGTTTGCCGGCATCTTCATGGGCACCGCCGCCACCGTACTGGCGTTCCGTGTACTGGTGCCCGACGCCTCCGTGCTGGGCACCGATCAATTTCCCGCCCCGGCGGCGCAAACCTGGCGCGCGGTCGCCGTGGCGCTCGGCCATGGCATGGAGGCGTTGGAACCGGTCAAGGTGTGGTCGATCGTGATCGGCGGCACCCTGGGCATCCTGTTGGTGCTGCTGCCCCGCTGGCTGCCCCGGCACAAGGATTGGATCCCCTCACCCGCGGCGTTCGGCATGGCGTGGACCTTCCATTGGTATTACGGCATGCTGTTCTGCCTCGGCGCCGTCATCGGCCGCATCGTGGAAAAGCGCAATCCCGCGCTGGCAGAAGCCTACACCTGGCCGGTGGCCTCGGGCGTGGTCGCCGGCGGCTCGCTGATGGGCGTGCTGCTGATCTTCTGGGAAAACGGTCCCGACATGTGGCGCCAGTTCTTCGGGAGCTGAGCCGTCGGGCGCCACCCAAGGTGACGCCCTGCTGCTGACTCGTAGGGCCGGACCTTGGTCCGGCCTTGGATGATGCAGCTTCGGCGCAGCATGTTTGAACTCGCGCCGGAGAGCCACTCACCCCATTCCCCAACCATGTTCCGTTCGCGCCAAACATTCCGGCTGCGCATCGGACGAGTTTCCCTACCCGGGGCGACCTATTTTGTCACGATGTGCGCCGCCCGTCGGCAACCGGTCTTCGCCTCACCCGATCACGCCCGTATCGCCACAGAGGCGCTGGCAAATCTCGCCGACGCGAACGAGGTCTCGTGGTTGGCCGGCACCGTAATGCCGGATCACTTGCACGTCCTGTTTCAACTGGGCGATCGGTTGCCGTTGGCGCGGGTGATGGCCAAATTGAAGGGTGCGATCACGCGGCGAATAAATCACGACCTTGGATCGCACTTGTGGCAGGAGAATGCCTTCGAACACCGCTTGCGACCCGACGAATCGGCGGAAGCCTATGCGTTCTATATTTTCATGAATCCCTACCGGGCCGCGTTGTGCGGAAACGAAGCGACATGGCCTTGGTGGGTGTGCACAGACCCCGCTCGCTTTCAATTTCTGACGCTGCGGCGGGCCAACCGCAGCCCACAACCCGAGTGGCTCGACGAAGCCGAGCGCATTTCGAACCAGATTGTGCGTCGATAGATGCGGTCAATCAGGCTGGACCAAGGTCCAGCCCTACAAAACAGCCATCACGCGTAAACCAAGGTGACGCCCTGCCGCTGACTCGCAGGGCCGGACCTCGCTCCGGCCTTGGATGATGCAGCCGAGCCCGACCCGCCCCCTCACCCTGCCGCCAGGCTCTTGAACTCCGCCACCACGGATTGCAGCGAACCCTTGGCGTCGCCGTAAAGCATGCGGGTGTTGGGCATGAGGAAGAGCTGGTTTTCCAGACCCGAGAAACCGGTGCCCTTGCCCCGCTTGAGGCAGATCACGGTGCGGGCCTCGTGGGCCTTGATGATCGGCATGCCGTAGATGGGCGAAGATTTGTCGCGCGCCGCGGCGGGGTTCACCACGTCGTTGGCGCCGATCACAATCGCCACGTCCATCGTGGGCATGACCGGGTTGATCGCGTCCATCTCGACCAGCTGTTCATACGGCACGCTGGCCTCGGCCAGCAGCACGTTCATGTGACCGGGCATGCGGCCGGCCACCGGATGGATGGCGAAGCGCACCTCGGCGCCGTGGCTTTCCAACATCTCGCCCAGTTCGCGCACCACGTGCTGCGCCTGGGAGACGGCCATGCCGTAGCCGGGGATGATCACGACCTGCCGTGCCGCTTCGAGCACCGCAAAGGTATCCTCGGCGGAGATGGGCTTGAGTTCTCCCTGGATCGCGCCCGAGGCATCCGCCGCCGCGCCGGGCTTGGGCGCCGCGCCAAAACCGGAGAACAGCACGTTGGCCAGCGAGCGGTTCATCGCCTTGCACATGATGGCAGTCAGGATGACGCCGCTGGTGCCGACGAGGCAGCCGGCGACGACCAGCACGTTGTTGCCGATCACGAAGCCCGCCGCACACGCCGCGATGCCGGAAAGGCTGTTCAACATCGAGATGACCACCGGCATGTCGCCACCGCCGATCGGCATGACGAGCGTCCAGCCGAGGATCAGCGCCACCACCGTGAAACCGCCGACCGCGAGCAGCTGCACCGACGGATCGCCGGCGACAAACGCCACGCCCGAGGCGAGCGTAACCAGCACGAGAAACCCGTTCACCAGATGCTGGCCGCCAAACAGAATGGGCCGGCCGCTGAGCAGCTCGGCCAGCTTGCAGAACGCGTAGATGGAACCGGTGAAGGTGATGCCGCCGATGAGGACCGCGAGAAAGATGGCGCCGGCGGTGAACAGCGGATGCGCCGGCACGATCGTGCCGGCGTGGATGCGGAAGAACTCCGCGCCACCGACGATCAGCGAGGCCAGGCCGCCGAAGCCGTTGAGCAGCGCAACCATTTCGGGCATCGAGGTCATCTTGACCAGCCGGGCGCAGGCAAAACCGATGATGGTGCCGGCCACAAGGCCGACCGCAATCCACGTGTAATCAATGACATGGCGGTCGAGCAGCGTCACCACGATGGCGATGAGCATGCCGATGCCGGAAATGAGGTTACCCCGGCGGGCCGTCGCCTGCCGGCCCAGCATCTTCAACCCGAGGATGAAGAGGATGGAGGCTACGATGTAGGCCGAGTTGATGAGGATCTCGCGCAGCTCGTGGCTCATGACGACCCCTCCTTCTTCGCCGGCGCGGTGGTCTTTTTCTTGAACATGCCCAGCATGCGGTCGGTCACAAAATAACCGCCGACCACGTTGATCATGGCCAACGTTACCGCGGCAGTGCCGAGCACGGTGGTGACCCACGAGCCGTCATCCGCCCCGGCGGCGATGATCGCGCCGACGATGGTGATGCCCGAGATGGCGTTGGAGCCCGACATCAGCGGCGTGTGCAGCTGCGAAGGCACCTTGGCGATGAGTTCAAAGCCGAGAAACCCGGCGAGCGTGAAGATGAAGAAAAGCAGGATGAGTTCCATGGTCGGGTAAGAAGGTTCAGGCTTGGGCCGCAAACTGCGGGTGAATGATGGCGCCGCCGTGCGTGATGAGGCAGCCCTTGAGGATTTCGTCGGCGAGGTCGTCCCGCAGCCGGGCGGCCTTTTCGTCCCAGAAGTGCGTGATCCAGGCGGCGAAGTTGGCCGCGAGCACCTGGCTCGCATGATGCGCCACCGTGCACTCCAGGCAGGGATGCCCGATGATCGTCACGCCGTTGTCGGTGATCACATCCTCGCCGGGGCGCGAAGTCTCGACGTTGCCGCCGCTTTCCACCGCGATGTCCACGACCACGCTGCCGGATTTCATGCCGGCCAGCATCGCCTTGTTCACGAGCAGGGGGGCCTTGCGGCCGAAAACCTTGGCGGTGGTGATGACGATGTCGGACTGTGCGATGATCTTCGCCATACCCGCCTGTTGCTTGGCGACCTGCTCGGGCGTGAGGGCCTTGGCGTAACCGCCGGCGGTCTGGCCGGTCTCGCCGAGGTCGATCTTCACGAACTTCGCGCCGAGCGACTTGACCTGCTCCTCGACGACGGGCCGCGTGTCAAACGCCTCGACGCGCGCGCCGAGGCGCTTGGCCGTCGCGATCGCCTGCAACCCGGCCACGCCTGCACCGATCACGAACACGCGCGCCGGCATGATGGTGCCGGCGGGGGTCATCATCATCGGCAGGGCCATGCCGAGGCGTTGCGCGGCCTCGATCACCGCCGCATAGCCGGCGAGGCTGGCCTGCGAGCTGAGCGCGTCCATCTTCTGCGCCAAGGTGGTGCGCGGAATCATCTCCAGGCTCGCCGCGCTCACGCCGGCCGCGACGAACGCATCGAGCAATCCGCGCTCGTTGAACGGATCCAGAAAACTCAGGTGCCAGGCGCCGCGTTTCATGCGCGCGATGTCCTCGGCCGGCGGCTTGCGCACGCGCAGGACAAGGTCGGCCCCGGCCAAGGCGGCCGCGTGGTCGGACACGAAGGTGACGCCGGCCTTTTCATAGTCGCCGTCGGCATAGTGGCTCTTGCGCCCGAGTCCGGGCTGGACCTGGACCTTGAGCCCCAGTTTCACCAGCGCGGCGGCGGTGACCGGAGTCAGGGCCGTACGCATTTCGCCGGGAGTTGTTTCCGCCGTCACATAACAATTCATACGTAAATCGGGTTGAATGAGCCCGCCAGTGTGGCGGGGTCGGAGCGCGGCTCAATGGGATTTATCGGCCGCCGGGTCATAAGATTGGCTGACCGTCCGGCGGCACCGGCGTCCAAGCGCTGCGCGGTTTTGGCCAAGAGCCGCCCATTCTTCGGTCGTGACGCCCGGGCCGCGGCATGGTTTCATCCCAATCCATGCAAAGCACGGCTACCGGCTCCGGCATGGGTTTGAAACGTTATCTGCCGGCGATCGGCACGCCCCGTTACCACCTGCTGCTGGCCGCGGTGGCGATCTGTATTCTGGGTCCGCTCGGGGGAATTTCGGCGGCGTTCATGAACTTCTCCATCGGGTTCTTCATCGGCGGCCAGGTGCTCGCGGGCATCCTCGGCAGCGTGGTCACCCTGCCTTATGGCCCGGAGGGCAAGCACGGCGCCAACTACATGCAGACCATGGCGGCATCGGTCGCGGCCATGTGCGGCATGGCAGTGCTGATCCAGGCGCGGCACTGGCTCGGGTTGCCCGAGGTGCCGGGTTGGCAGCTGACCGTTTACTACGGCTGCATCGGCATGTTCGGCGTGGGCATCGGCATGCTCTACACGCCCATGCTGGTCGACCGCATGCAGCTCGCCTACCCGTCGGGTTTCGCGGTGGCCAACATCCTGCGGGCCCTGACCGATCCGCAGCTCCTGCGGCGCTCGATCGCCAAGCTCGGCGGCGGCATGGCCCTCGGTTACGCGGCCGGACTCACCACCCTCAAGGTCGGCAGCATCGCCGCCACCGGACTTTCCGCCTCGACGCTGGGCGCCGGCATGATCGTGGGGGCGCGCATCGCCATTCCGGCGCTGGTGGTGGCATTGATCGGTCACGCGTCGCTGCCGTATCTGGTGGAGATCGGCTGGCTGGAAGCCGGTGAACCCTACCGCAAGATCGGTTTCATCATCGCGCTCGGCACCATCCTTGGGGCGGCGCTCATCGACATCAGCATGATCCTGTGGGAGGCAGCGCGACGTTTCCGTCACCGTCACGAAATCGCCGCCGTGCCGCAGGAGGATTGGAAGCGGGTCAACTTTTGGCGGCTGGTGGCCTGGGTCGTGTGCTGGGGCGCCGCCGTCGTGCTCGCCGGACACCTCGTGCTGGGCGAACCCGTGCGCTTCCTGCTCGCGGCGGTCGGACTCTGTTTCCTGTTCGTGATGGTCAACGGCATCTCGCTCGGCATCTCCGACTCCAACCCGATCTCGAGCGCGTTTGTGCTGACCGTGTTCATCCTCGCGGCCATCGGGCTCACCAATGTCGGCACCGGTCTGATGTGCGCCTCGGTGCTGCTCATTGCCTGCAGCGTGGGCGGCGACATGCAGCAGGACCGCTCCACCGGCTGGCGGCTCGGCACCAATCGCGTGGTGCAATTCCGCTACCAGGTGATCGGCATTCTCTTCGGCGCAATCTTCGCCGTCGTACTGGCCAAAATCTTTCTGCACGCCTACCCGGTGCTGAAGCTCGACCAGTTCGGCACCGCCGTGCCCGAAGCGCAGAAATGGCAGAGCGCGATGACCTACAAATTCGTCGGCGCGCTGCGCGGCATCACCGAGGCGCAACCGCACGTGATGCGCGCGCTCTGGCTCGGCATCGGCCTGGGCTTTGCCATGGAATTCATCCGCAAGCTGGTGAAACGCAGCCCGCGCTGGCAGGCGTGGCGCGAACGCAGCGCGCGGGGCCGCGCCGCCGATTTTGCCTTTGACGCCGTCATCGTGCCGAGTCCCTACGCCTCGAGCTTCGGCGGTTTCGTGGAACTGCTCACCGTGCTGTGGTGGACCGCCGGCGGCATCTTCAGCTCGCTCTTCAGCATGTGGACGGAGAAGCGCACCGCGGCGCAAAACGACGGTGTGCCGTCCGACATGAGCACCACGTCGCTCGCCGGCGGCGGCCTGATCGCCGGCGATTCGCTCGCCGCGCTCAGCGTGGGCGTTTACGGCCTGCTTTCCACGGTGTTTTGAATCGCACACGGAAGAGACTTCGCACCCTGTCCAAAGCGAACGTGGCGCCCCGGCATCGACCACAACCCCGCACGCTTATGAAACGCAAAACCACCCGCCAACCCCCCACGATCTCCAGCCGCCGTGCCCTCATTCCCGTCCGCGCCCTTGACTTCGTGATGTACAACACGCCGGACATCCGCACCACCCGCACCTTTTACCAGCAGCTTTTCGGGTTCAAACCGGGTGAGGAATGGAACGATTGGTGGTCGGAATTTCACACCGAGCCGCTGACTTTTTGCCTGAACGGCACCAAGCACGAACGCCGCCCGGAGTGGGACTGGAGCGGCGCAGCCTGCCTGGCCCTGGCCGTGGACGACGTGCCGGCCGCGATTGCCAAGTGCCGCAAGCGCGGCGTGAAGATCCTCATCGAACCCGTCGAGACCAATGTCTGCTGGATGGCCTGGATCGCCGATCCGGCCGGCAACCGCATTTGCCTGCATTCACGTAAGGACGGGACCGCCGGCTAAAGCGGTTTATGCTGAATTGTAGCCGCGTTGGCCGTGCCCTTCGTAGGCTTGGCGTAGTAGGGAGCGCAGCGATTCTGCTGGCCAGCAGAATGGCTGACAGGAGGCCACGCTTGGCTGAATCTCGCTCCGCTCGGAACGCCTTTGGCTCAAGCGCGGCTACGACAATGCTAAAATTGCTCTAAAGCGGTTTATGCTCAAGGGCAGCAGAGCGGGCGCTCCCCGCGCCGCCCCCAAACGTTAAGCGTTGAGCGCATTAACCCGCCCTGTAGTGTCTGGCCGCAAAAAACCATGCAACGCACCCTCGTCAAAACCGCCCACGACGCCACCGGCCCGATGGACGCCATTTTTCTGCAAGGCTGGGTCCGCACCCGCCGCGACGCCAAGGCCTTCTCCTTCGTGGAGCTGAACGACGGCTCCTCGCTCAAGGGCCTGCAAATCGTGGTCGACGCCTCGCTCGCCGACTACCCGCAGGTCGCCCGCGCCCACACCGGCGCATCCGTCGAGGTCCATGGTCAGCTCGTCGAATCGAAGGGCTCCGGCCAGAAATGGGAGGTCGTCGCCACGCAGTTCAAGGTCGTTGGCGAGGCCGACGGCACCTACCCGCTGCAGAAGAAGGGCCACACGCTGGAGTTTCTCCGCGAGATCGCGCACCTGCGCCCGCGTTCCAACCTGTTCGGCGCCGTCTTCCGCGTGCGCAGCCGGCTCGCCTACGCCGTGCACCAGTTCTTTCAGGAACGCGGTTTCCATTACGTGCACGCGCCGATCATCACCGCCAGCGACGCCGAGGGTGCGGGCGAGATGTTTCGCGTCTCAACCCTTGATCCCAAGTCGCCGCCGCTCACGCCGGAAGGCGCGGTCGATTACGCGGAGGATTTCTTCGCCCGGCCGACCTTTCTCACCGTCAGCGGCCAGCTCGAGGCCGAGATCTTCGCCTGCGCGCTGAGCAACGTGTACACCTTCGGCCCGACCTTCCGCGCGGAAAACTCCAACACCTCGCGCCACGCCGCCGAGTTCTGGATGATCGAGCCCGAAGTCGCGTTCTGCGATCTCAACGGCGACATGGATCTCGCCGAGGAATTCGTCAAACACCTCATCCGCGACGTGAAGACGCACTGCGCGGCCGACCTCGAGTTCTTCGGCAAATTCGTGGACAAGGAACTGCTCGCACGGCTCGACTTCGTGCTGGAAAAACCGTTCGTCCGCTGCAGCTACACCGAGGCGGTGGAAATTCTCAATGCCAGCGGCCGCCAGTGGGAACACCCGGTGCAGTGGGGCGACAACCTGCAGGCCGAGCACGAGCGCTACCTCACCGAGGAGCACTTCAAGTGCCCCGTCACGGTTTACAACTACCCGCGCGCCATCAAGGCGTTCTACATGCGCGTCAACGCGCCCGACGCCCAGGGCCGCGAAACCGTCGCCGCGATGGACCTGCTCGTGCCCGGCATCGGCGAGATCATCGGCGGCAGCCAGCGCGAGGAGCGGCTCGACGTGCTGCGTGAAAGCATGGCACGCCACGGCCTCGAGGAGAAGCCCTACTGGTGGTACCTCGATCTGCGCCGCTACGGCACGGTGCCGCACGCCGGTTTCGGCCTCGGTTTCGAACGCATGCTGATGTTCGCCACCGGCGTGGCCAACATCCGCGACGTCATCCCCTTTGCCCGCACCCCCGGCACGGCGGAATTCTGAATCACCACTCGAAGCTCTGAATCAACTGCTGCGCATGCAACGGCTGCGCCGGAACCAGGTGAATACGAGGACCGCCACTCCGGCCAATGCCGCCCATGCCCCGGGCTCGGGCACGGCCGTGGTCATATAAACCAACTGGCTGCTCCCATCGGTAAACAGCAGATGGTGCGACACGCCGTTGGCATCGCTGCTGCCGTAAAGCAACGGCGAGTTGCCGCTGACGGTGGCCGATTCATACAAGAGGTCGGTTGAAGTGGAGCCGTCAAATTGGCGCAAAATACCGCCCTGGTCATAAACCGCGTAGACTCCGCCGTCCGCCGAAACCGCCACCTTGCCCACGGCGCCCAATGATGAGGCGGCACTCCACGATGCACCGTCGAATACCGTGAGGTATCCGGTGCCACCGATGGTGTATCCGAATACGCCTGTCGAACTGGTGTAAGCCAAACCGCCGGGGGCAATGGTGCCCACGGTGTTCCAACCGTAACCGGGCGAAGGGTTCGAAGGGAAACCGCCGGTGGTGAGATACTTGGTCGAGTAAGATACCTGCCCTCCCCATGAATCCCGTTCGTATGCCAACCTGTAACCGGCTGCATCGGGTGCGGTGGCCAGCACGCCCTGATGGTAGTAAGCCCCACTGCCACTGTCGTACCAGCCGTAATAGAGGTTGGTGAAGGCCCCCAACCGCCACCGGAATTGGTCGCGATATCCAGCGAGCCACGACCCGATGTACCGCTGCCCTCGGTCAGCAAATAAAGCGTTCCGGCACCGTCCATACGCAGCATGGCCCGAATCGATTCATTGACGGCACCGAGGTTGACCGTATCCCAGTTTGATCCGGCGCGGCTCGAGACCATGACGTTGCTGCCACTCATGTAGGCGACCACCGGACCGCCTGCCGCCATCACGACCGAGGGTTTGGCGCCGGCGCCAACGAGTTGGGGACTCGACCACTCGGCGGCCAAATACCCCTTCGAGGCGACATAAATGTTGCCTGCGCTTTCATACGCAACCGTCGTGGTGCCATTGTCCAGTGTCAGATCATATGACGAAACCGTCGCACTAACGACACTGCTCTGGGTCCATTGGGCATGCAGCGTCGGATGAATGCACGCCGCTGCCAGCAAAACCAAACAGCGGGAGTGCCACACGCATGTTGTTTTCATGATGGGTGGGGGGATTCGCTCACTCATGAACGCCGCCCTGAAATGACTTTGGTGGAGCAAGGCCAGCGCTCCCAAGAGAACGGCCCATTATAGCCCATCCCTGCCCTCGAAGCTCCTCATGGATTGTTGGTCATGAGCTATAAGTTCGAAGCCCTGGCACAACAGGGGATCTTATTTGGCGCGGCCCGGTCTGGATTGCGCAAATAAGCCCGGAACTTGCCTTTGCTCCAATGGGCAACAGGCTGATCTGTCGCACCATGGTGGAAGACAAACCCAACCAGCATCCGAAAACACCCGATGAAGTTCCGGCCGACCTCGGCGGCGAAAAGCCGTGCATGATGGACGAAATGTTTGACGAGAACTTCGACCTGCGGCCGCCGGCAAAAAATCAGGGGGCGAAAAATACGGCCGACCGGTCCGGCCGCCGCGCTTGAGGCCTTGCCCGATCCGGGCTGAGCCTTTCATTGGCCACATGGCTGCGGGCTCCAGCAGGCGGCCGATTGTCGGTTTTCATCCTGTGTTCATCCGTTCGACCCCGGATCAAAAAATCCGGACTCCGGATACGTTCGCCGCCATGTTGCGGTTACGGTTTGGCATTGGAGCCGTTGACGCTAAAGCGCAGCCGCGATGGCCGTCGCCAAGCCCATGACTGACCGGCAACGTGGCTGCCCGGTGGCCACCCTTGGCGGAATCTCGTTTGCCCCGAAACGCCTTGGGCGCAAGCGCGACTCGCGACAATGCTGACAAGGCGCTACCATCCCGGCAGCGCATCATCCGCCGCCGGGGCGAATACTTGGGCCGAACGACGGGCCACCCCGCTCGCCCCCCGCAACGGCATGAGCGGATCACCGATGAAACGATACGGCCCCGACTCCCGCAGCTCCTCCGGCACATCGGCCTTTTCCACCAGCTCCGCCAGCGTGGCGGGCCGGTGCTCCGTGTAGGCCGCGCACAGCGCCGGGCCCCAGCGCCGGTTGTCCTCGTGCCGGGTCTTCGTCACGGCCGCAAACATCGCGCCCGCGACGCCCTGCAACACCAGACGCTCGGCAAAACTGCACCCGGTGCGCCAGCGGCTCGCGTTCTCACAGCACAACGCAAGCAGCGCCCCGGTCGGCTCCGGCCACGCGCGGGCAAAGTGCTCCAACCGCACGCCATGGTAACCCGCCCACCCGCGCGGCCGGCCGTGGCCAAAATACACCGCCAGCGCCGGGCCCTGCGACCAACCGTCGAGCATGTCGGCCCGGCTGATCCGGTCCGCCGTCCACAGGAATCCCGGCGCCTTCCCGCCATGGCGCTCCATCCAGCGCTGGGTGCGCAATCCTGCCCGCAGAAACCGATCCTCCCACTGACCCAGCACGATCAGCGCCCGCTCCGCCGCGGAACGATTCAATATCCGCACCGCCATCCGGGCGTAGCCTGCCAGTGCCGGGCCATGGTTGGGCAACCAGCCGGCGGGCACCCGCCGTCCTGCGCGGGTGCGCAGCCACAAGCCGGGCAGTCCCCGGCGTGGCGAACACTGGCGCGGACCGATCACCAAAATGCCCGCTGCATCCGCCGGCATTTCCCGGTCCGACGGCGGGAGGACTGCGCCCGGGGCGCGTTCGATGGCCGTCACGCGTTGCCGGCGGCGGCGCGCGGCCAGCAACGGTTCAAGCCGGGCCAGCGCATCCGCCGGACCGGCCACCACCCAGCTGCCCTGGTCAACCGAAGCCATGGCCCGCGCCCCGGCCCGCAATCAGGCAAAGACCGCCTTGCCGTAAGGCTCCCACGCGGTCCAATCCCGAAGCGTCGGCCCGAAATATCGGCGCACAAAGTAGTGCTCGATGATCTGGGCCTGCTGCTCGCGGTTGAACGCATCGAAGTCCCCTCCGGCCGCCGCCAGTTCCTCCTGCGCGCCTTCGCCGTCATAGGCGTCGTCGTAGCCGTAATTGTAGCCGTCGGTCAGCTGGCCGTGAATCGCCTCCACCATGTAAAACGGCCCCTCGACGAGCGACTGCCACACGTGGACCAATTCATGAATCAGCGTCGGCCGGTCAACCTCGTCCCAAGACGCGAAGTTGATCAGGTACATGGTCGTAAACGGCCGCTCGCCGTTGATCCACTGCACCAGGTCCACGGGCAGCGACATGACGGCGACTCGCACCTTGGCCAGCTCGATCGACCGGCCGAAGACCTTTTGGGCGTCGGCCAGTTCGTCGGCGGTCAGCGGACGATACGAACCCGGGAACCATTCGAGCACCAGGGTCAGTGCCAGCGCGATCCCGCTGCCGCCGATCTCCAGCACGCCCCGCAGGATTTCGAGCGCGGATTTCCCCAGCGCCTTCAACGCATTGAAGACGCGGCGCGCGGCCTCCTCGGTCGGTTGCACGAGCGCGGCCTCGACGATGGCTTTCAGCGACTCGCCGGCGGCCTCAAACGCCCGCACCAGGTTTTCGAGCGCCTTTTCCGGATGCGCAATCGTGTCGGCGATCAGTTGCGCCATGGTCACCCCGAGCGCGAGCAATTCCTCCACCACGTCGCCCAGCACCTCCACGGATTTTTTCACCGCCCAGGCAAGGAGCTCGGCGGCGGTCGCGCCGGCGGCGATCAAGCCCGCCACCATCGACTTCACCCCTTCGAGCGCGTCCTTCTCCAGCCACGTCATGATGTAGTCCACGGTGCGCCCGGCGCGGTAGAGCACCTCGCCGAGTGCCTTGACGGCGGCGTCACCGGCCCGTTTCGCCCAGTCAATCAGCTCACCGATCAGGGCGCCCGCGGCACTGGCGGCGGCCATGACCGCGCGCAGCGCGGCCGCCGACCGGGCTTTCGCCCAGTCGAGCGCCTCGCGCACCGACCGGCCGAGCCGTTGCATCGCATCAATCATTTCGCGCCAAGCCAGCGCGGCGAGTTCGCCGGTCTGCTTGAGCAGCCAGTCAAACGCCTCGCCCAGCGGCCCCAGCCGGCTGATCAGCAGGTGCATTGTGCGGCGGAAGATCATGAACCCCTGCTGCAGCGCGGTGCCGAGAATGTCGGCAACCGCCTTGCCGATCTTGAGGGCCGCGTCGAGCAGCTTGCCCGCCAGCGCCCAGGAGGACTCCATCACCGACAGCGTGAAATCCGCGAGCGTCTTGCCGAGGTCGAAAATCGCCTTGACCGCGAGCTGCAACGCCTCGCCCACGAGGTCGGCGATGCCCTTGGTCACTTCGATGAGGGTCTGGCCCAGCCGGAACGCCGCATCGATGACTTTGCGCACCATGGCCAGCCCCTTTTGCGCCAGCTCGACCACAAGGTCCGCCAGCGTGCGGCCGAGGTCGAGCACCCCCGCGACGATCTGCTTCACCGCATCCACCGCCGCCGTGGCGATGAAGACCGCCAGGTCCTTCAGCGAATTCGCCACGCGCGCCACGGACGCAGCGACTTGGCGCAGGAACTGCACGCCCTGGTTCTTCACATCGGCGAGGATCGACTGGAACGTGCGGCCGAGCCCGCGCAGCTCGCTCACGACCGTGTCGAGCAGCGCCCCGGGATTTGTCAGCGCGGCCACGACAATTTTGCCGACCGCCTGGCCGAGCGCGACCAGCGCTTTCACCATGTTGCGCACCAGCATCGCGCCGAACTTGACCGCCTCCACGAGGATTTCGCCGATGGCCTTGCCCAGGTCGAGCAGCGCCTTCGCAAATTTCTCCATGATCTGGACCGTCTTGTTCGCGAGCCACCGGACGAGGTCGAGAATCTGCCGGCCGATCTGCCTCAGCGCCTCCAGCACGGTCTTCACCGCGTCGAGGGTGAAGCTCACCACCGCGTCGAGCACGTCGTAGATCGCCTTGCCGATCGCCTCGATGCCCTGGATAATTTTCTTCACGATCGCGATCCCCACGCGGATGGCCCCCGCGATGAGATCGCCGATCGCCTTGCCCGCCGCGATCACGGCCTTCACGAGGTCGGCGACCGCCTGAATGGTCCAGTCCACGATGTCGCGGATGACCTCGGCGATCGCATTGATGATGCTGCCCACCGCATTTACGATGGCATCGACCACGGATTTCACGGCCTGCACGATCGGGTCGATGATGTTTTCCTCCACCCACTCGACCACCGCCGAGTCATGGGGCGCATCCGGCCCGGCGATCCGTGCACGCTTTTCCCGCAGCACCTGGCCCTGCGCGGCGATCCACGCCGCCGTGTCGCGCGCCGCGCTGCGGTCGGCCTTGCCGGCCTTGGGCTTGAGAAAATCCCGCATGAGCACCCGGCCATGCGCGGCGGGCAACAGCCCCACCGCCTGCACGATGCGCTGCCCGCGTTTGTCCGCGCGGTAGGCATCGATGAGGATCTTGCGCTCGTTCGGCTCGGCGCGGGCGACAAGGTCAAACTGCTGCCGCATCGCGTCGTCCGTTTCCAGCGTGCGGTCGTAGGCCAGGACTAGCCGGCGCGCGTCGGCCGGGTTCTGTTTTGCCACCTCGCGAAACACGGGCGCGAATTCCGCCGGCGTGACGCGCAGCGCCTTCAGCTCTTTGGCCGCGGCGGCCGGCGTCTTGTGGCTGAGGGTTTTCAAGCGAACCGACAAATCACGGGGTCCGATGGACGGGGCGGTCGCGGTGGCGCTGATGCCGGCCGGCCTGGCCACACGCACCGGCGGCTTCGCGGGGCGCGAGGCGGCGGAACTAACGGTGGCAACGCGGGGTGTCCGGGGGCGGGGAGTCGTAGGCATGATGAGTTCTCCTTCAATCTGACAGGTTGGAAAAATTCCGGGAACGGCCCCGGATCAGGGTTCAAAATAGACGGCCACACGGCCGTCGGCATGGGTCTTCACCGCGAGCACCGCGATCGGGTCCTTGCTTGTCGCCGGCACGGTGGTGACGGGAAACTGCCGCCAGATCTGCGGATCCAGCCGGCCGTGCAGCAGGCGCGCCAGATCGCCGCCGCCAACGAAATTGCCCTGCGAGGACTTCAGCGTCCATCCCGTGATGTAGCCGCCGATTTCGCGGTCCACCGGATCGAAGCTGATCTCCACGCGCACCTCGACGACCGCGGTCACCGTCACGGTCGCCAACGCGATCTTGCGCCGCCCTTGGATGACCACGTTGCAGCGGTGGTTGCGATTGTGCACCCCCGCACCATCCCACGAATAATCCGTCGTGCCCGCAAACGTGATGCCCTTGATCGCACCGCCGGGAATCGTGCCGAGCGCCGCGCGGATTCTGGCCCCGGCGAGCGCCGCGATCTCCGCCGCCGTCCACGCCATCTTGGCCCCGTTGGGAGCTTTGGCGCGGGGATTGATTATCTCGGCAGCGGAGGCGCCGTGCCGCCAGAAGACCACGCCGTTTTCAAAATCGCTGTAACGGTCCCGGCTGGCCCCGGTGTGATCGCGCGGGAGCAGCGCCGGATTGAGGAGCACCGGCCGCCCCGCCACGAGCACCGGCCGGGCCGCGGTGACGGGGCTGGCCGTGTGCACGGCCTGCACCGATTTGCTGATGCTAGCCGCGACGGACACATTCTTGGCGCGCGCCACATTGCCTACGGCCGTTTTTTTCACCGGCGCCGCCGGATTGGCCTTCGGCGGGGCCGCAACCTTCGTCTTGGGCGCCACCGCAATCGCGGGCTGAAGATCCAGATTCGTGAGCAACGGGGACAACTGCTCGGGCGGCAGCACCAGATGCGGCAAGGACGCGATGGCGCCCGGTCGATGGCCGATGCCGCGGTCAGGAATACGCTCGTCGCTGATGGGGTAGCCCAGGGCCGCGTTGCGCTCCCAGCCATGCGCCGCCCAGCAGCCGCGGATCAGACCGTGCACTTCGTGCGCCCAGGTGCGCGGCGTCCAGTAAATCGAGCCGCCTTGAAAGTGGTTGAAGCGCCCCACCCCGTCCGGCGTCTTCGTCTCATCCGTCGTCGGGTAACCCAGAAAACCGGCCTCCGCCCCCAGTTCGAAATATTTGGTGCGGATGGCCCCGTGAACTTCGTGCGTGCCCGTGTCGGGATGCCAGTAGATCGAGCCGTTTTCAAAGTGATTGCACCGCCCGCGCCGGCCCTCCTCCGATCCGGTCAGTTCATCCGTGCACGGATAACCGAGCCAGCTGCGTTCCCAGCCGAGCGAGGCCCACAGCCCGCGGATCAGGCCGTGGGTTTCGTGGGCTCCGCAGCGCGGGTGCCAGTAGATCGAGCCGCCCTTGAAATGACGGTAATAACCAAGCTTGTCAGGACAGGGATTCACCGGCGTCGTCGCCGCGCCGAGGAAACCTTGCGCGCCGCCCAAGGCCGCATAACGCGCCTGAATCATGCTCGCCGCAAGTTGGGCCGGATTTTTCGCCGCGATCACAATCTTGGCCAAGTTGGCCGAGGCTTTGGTCACGGCCACCCGGCTGGCCGCCGTCATGACCTGCGATTCCAAATCGGCCGCCGCCACCACAGCTGGGGCCGGTTTTGAAACGCCGTCACGGGCGGACACAACCGCCGGGGAACTCACTCCATGGTTCAGCAGCTGAACCGCATTGATCTTTACAGTTGGCATCGCGAATAGGGGTCGATGATTTCCGAACGCTGTTTTCGGCCACTGGTTTGGCCCGGCCAAAACCGTCCGGTTGATTTTTGCCACAAGGCAATCTTTCCCGCGTAAAGAAAACGTAAAGTGCTCCATAAATGTAATTTATAAGGGCGACGCCCCGCCTGATTTGGGGGATAATCCAATGAATCACCCCCTGATATTGCAGGGGCATCCGCCTTATCGCGTCATTCGATTTCAGCGCCCGCCGTTGCGACCACAAAGCTCGGCACAACGGGCCTGCAGCATTTCAAATAATTGTGCCGCCACGAACGTGCGCGCGTGCACCGGACTTCCACTCGCTCACGCTCGTGGCGGCCGGGCTGCCGTTTTACGCCAACCGGTCTAGACCGCCGGCGGAAGTGCGACTCGATCGATGGCGCAATCGTCGCGCCGCCACATCCGCGCTGCACCGTGCAAACGGCAGAACGGACGAGCAATCCCAGTCGGCTTGAATTCCGTCGGCCGGGCGAAGGAGGAGTCCCGTCCCGTCATGGTTTGCCACCCGCCCCGGGGACGGGCCGTCCTGCTCCCATCAACCGGCGCGGTCATTTGGCTGGCTGCTGGCAAGACCGGCCGAACCGGCTTCAGGCTTCGGCGGATGGCGGTTGCGCTTCGGCGCTTTCGGCCGGCTTTTTCCGGGAGCGCGGCCGGCGGGGTTTGCGTGCCTGATCCGCCGCTTCCCCGGTCGCATCATCACCGGACTCCTGGGCGAATTTCGACGCCTTGGCGTTGAGCCACAGCTGACCCTTGGCGTTTTTGTTGAACCAGAAAATCTCGCCCTCGTGTTCGACAAACACGGGCTTCTCGCGCGCCTTCTCGGGCACCTTCAGCCCGGCGGCGGCCAATGCGGCAACGAAGTCGGCTTCGGGTTGGCCGAGTTCGGCGGCCAGTTTGCCGGCCTCGCCGGCCACGGCGCCGGTGCGCGTGGCCTTGAGCAACGGACGCACCGCGGCGAATGACACGACGGGCACGGACGGCGCGGCGGCGGGCTCGTCGCCCGTGGCTGCGGCCGCCGGTTTGGCTTCGGCCGGTTTTACTTCGGTCGATTCGGGCGCGGTCCCGCTTTCCCCGGTCTTGGCGTCCTGCTTGGGTTTGCCGTTGATCCAGATGCCGCCGCGTTTGTCGCGGTTGAGCCACCAGATTTCGTCACCGATCTCGACCGTGACCGGTTCATCGCTGTTTTTCGCCGGCACGGCGAGACCGAGGGTCGCAAACGCGGCCAGCAAATCGGCCTCCTTGCACCGGAACGCACGGGACAGAAAACTGGTGCTGCCGGAACCGCCGGCGTCCTGGCGGTTGCGCCGCATCTTGGGGCGGATCGCCTCCAGCAATTCGGGGCCGGACGGCAGATTGGCCGCCGGTTTGGGGTTGGCCTTGGCCTCGGCGGCGGGAGCCGGTTCCGCCGGCTCCGCTTTGCGCTCGGCGGCGGGCTTTTTCTCCGGCGCCTTGGGCTCCTCCTCCACGGTCACGCGCTGCCCCTGCACCACGCGGAATTTCGGCTGCGGCTTTTCCTTGGTGTTGATCCAGAGTTCGCCGCGGCGGTTGATGTTCACCCAGTAAAGGTCGCCGTCATAGTCGATATACACCGGCTTCGCATTCTCATCGTCGGGGATTTCAAAGCCGCACTCCTTGAGCGCACCGATGACGTCGGCCTCGTCGAAGCCCCATTTCTTGGCCAGGTAATCCACGCCCACCGAGGTGCCCGGACCGCGCTGGTTGCGCCGCATGTGCGGGCGCATCGCCTCGAACAAGGTCGGCAGCTCGTCCTCCTCGACCAGCTTGTCCCAATCATCCTCGGGCTCATCGTCCGGAGCGTCGGGATCCTGGTCGTGCGAGGTGTCGATCGGGCGGCGAAACCCGTCGTCGGGCGAGACCTTTTCATCGAGAGCCGCCGCGGTCTGGTTCTCGGCCACTGGCGACGCGGCCGGCGTCAGGCCCTTGAACTTGGCCTCGAACTCCGCGCGCATCTTGTCGGCCTCGGCCTTGGCCGCAGCCGCCGCGGCGTCCTCAAGGGTCCAGTCGCGTTGGGTCGGCCGGCGGGCGAGACCGCTGAACGCGAGCGGATTGTCCGGCGGGGTGCGAAAATCGATGATTTCCCACTGTTCCTTGCCGAGATCGTTCAGAAATTTTTCGAGCAGCGCCGGCGTGGCGAAGCCACCCTTGCCGCTGGAGATGACCTTGTATTCCCAAAGTGCCATAAATTGATAAAATCCGAAAGGGTCAGGCATCCCAGAAGCCGTGCCGCTTGCCGAGCATATTCTGGACGGACGTTTCAATCACCGCGCAGCCGCGCCAGGAACCAGCTGCAGGCGAAGGTCGTGAGCTGCCCGCCCGGGCCGTGCGGATTGTATTCGAAGGCATGTACCGCCCAAGGCAGCTCGACGAAGGCGTGCGGCACGGCGGCCTCCGCCAAGCGTGCGGCCAGCCGTTCGCTGTGCCGGCGCCAGACCAGCGTGTCGAGCGAGCCGTGCAACAGCAGCGTCGGCGGCGTGCGCCCGGCCTGCACCAGCTCCTGCGCGCTCGCCGAGCGATAAACCTCGCGCCGCGGGTCATCCGGCGGTCCGCCCAGAAACTGACGCATGAGATTGAGCGAGTTCAACGCGTCGTCTTCCCGCGAGACCGACCACGCAAATTCCATGTCGAACGGCGCATAAAACGCGATAACCCCGCGGATCGCCGGGTCACGTGTGCCGTAGCCCACCGCCGCGGCGATCTGCCCGCCCGCCGAGCGGCCGAAAAGCACCAGCCGGTTGGTATCAAGGCCCAGCTCATCGCCGTTGTCCTTGAGCCAAGCGATGGCCGCCTGCACATCCTCGCGCTGCGCCGGCCAAGGATGCCCGGGTGCCAGCCGATAATCGATGGCCGCCACCGCCCACCCCTGCGTCACCAGCCAGTCATTGAAACCCGCCACCTCGTTGCGGTCACCACCGTCCCAACCGCCGCCGTGAATGACGATCACGACCGGTGCCGGACCCGCGCCGGCGGCGGGCCGGCGCAGATCCAACTGCAACGCCGGCGCGTATTCGTGGGTCGTCACGGACGCAACCGGCGGTCGGCGGAAGAAAAGCCGGTCGAGCGAAAACACCGGTTGCTCAATCCGCGCCGGACCAAAGGCGGTCTTCAAGCGCGCCGGCAACGCCTGACCGAGCAAAGCGGCCTCGACCACGGGCTTGAGCAGCAGACCGATCGCCACGGCGCACACCAACCACCCCGCCAGCGCCCACGGCCACGCCGCGCTCTGCCGCGACCACCAGATCGATGCCGCCAAACCGAGCGGCAAGACCGCCAGCAGATAACCATATTCCCCAGCGAGCACCGCCAACCGCCAGTTCACCGCCACCGGCACCCGCACCGCGGTGAGCAGCGACAAGGCCAGCAATAACACCGCCAGCGGCAGCAGCAAAAATTTGAGCACCATGCCTGCTACTACGCGCGAAGTTCCGGTCCGGTTGGAATCATTTTCTGCCGTGCCGGCCTCGGACCAACACTCACACGTCATCCGCGCGAAGTTCAAAAGCACGCCGGTTTATGCGTGTCCTCCGCACTCAGTGGCCCGCCTTGACGACTTCAACGACCACCCCGTTCACCCGCGCATCAATCGGCTGAGCAAAGACCAGCTCACACTCCATCCCGGCGCCCATGGGCAAATCGCGTGGAACCCGGTATTCAAATATAATCACGCCATCCCCTCTTGGGCCAGAAAACGCCCGGGATGCAGCTGCCTTCGCCGCCAGAATCGGCCTGCCGTTGCGCCGGAATTGCAGCGATATGCCGTCAAAATCATGCGACCTGCCGTGCGGCCACGACAGCCGCACCTCGTGGTCACCGGGATACTTGTGCGTGAGCGGCCAACGGTACTCTTGCCGACCCATGGTCAGCGGCCCACCTGCGATGACCGCAAAATAATCCCCGGGTGGATTTATCACATGGTAAACCTCCCGCAATTTCGACGCACGGAACCCCCACCAGCCCAAGGTCACCAGCACGACCGCCAACGCAATCCAACCACAGGTGCGCTTGTTCATGGCTGCTTATGATGCGTTGAGCGTATGAGGTGAGGCGCGAATCGCGCCAGCTGTTTGCCCGATGAATCCATAGGATCCGATACCATGGTTCTACAGGAAGCAGCCGCAGTCGCAATGCCACATTGCTCACGGCAGGAATGAAGGATGGCGGCCATCCGCCGACCCGCTGCATTTTCGGCGTGTGCCGATGGCGCGGGCTGTTTGGATGCCGGCATGCGCCGGCTCGACCAACTGCTCGCCAACCTCGGTTATTGTTCCCGCCGCGAGGCCCGCGACTGGGTGCGCGCGGGACGCGTGACGGTCGGCGGCCGCGCGGTCTCCGACTTCGGGGCCAAGGCCGACCCGGCCGAGGTGCGCGTGGACGGCGCGCCGCTGGACCATCCGGACGGCCTGCTGCTGCTGTTGCACAAACCCATCGGGCTGGTCTGTTCGCACGATGAACGCGAGGGGCCCAACGTTTACTCACTCTTGCCGGAGCGCTGGCGCCGGCGCAATCCGTTGGTCACCTCGGTCGGCCGGCTCGACAAAGACACGAGCGGCCTGCTGCTGCTGACCGACCAAAGCGAACTCGTGCACCGGCTGACCTCGCCCAAGCACAAGGTGCCCAAAATCTATCAAGCCACACTGGATCGTGAACCCCCGGCCGGACTCGCCGGATTGTTCGCCGCCGGCACGCTGCAGTTGGACGGCGAAAAGGCGCCCTGTGCCCCGGCGGTGTTGCGGATGACCGCGCCGCGCACGGCGGAGCTCACGCTGACGGAAGGCAAGTATCATCAGGTACGCCGCATGTTCGCCAGCCAGGGTTGCACGGTATTGACGCTGCACCGGTCGCGTTTCGGCGAGCTGCAACTCGGCGATCTCGCCCCCGGCCAATGGCACGAGCTGCCGTTGGATTATTTCTCCGCGGATGGCGCAGTGCCGCACAGATAAATGCATTCCCATCCGCGGTCATCCGGCCCAAGCTGCGACAAAATTCTATGTACGACTTTCCTCTCACAGGCGCCCAAAAGAAATACCTGCGCGGCTGCGGCCAGCGGCTGGATGCGACGCTGCACCTCGGCAAGGACGGGCTGAGCCCGACCTTCTTCCGCGAGCTGCAACACCAGCTCAACAGCCGCGAACTCGTGAAGCTGCGCCTGCACGGCACGGAGCGCGGTGACCGCGCGGCCCTGTGCGCTCAGATCGCGAATGAGGGCCGCTGCGTCTGTCTCGGCACCGTCGGCCACACGGCGTTGTTTTTCCGCCGGCAACCCGATCCGGAACGGCGCGTGATCGAACTGCCCTGACCCGCCCGGCCACTCCGGGATTGCGGGGGAACGATTTCGGGCCATGCTGGGTCACAGCCTAATTCTCCCGTGAAAACTTCCCTCTTCACCCTTCTGATCGCGTCCGCCCTGCTCACCGCCGGTTGCAACACCAACCCGGAGGCCCGCGGCACCAATCCCCGCCAGCCCGGGCCGGCCGTCGGTCATGCCGTGGGCACCGCCGTGGGCGCGGTCGGCAGCAACGTGGTCGGCGCAGTGGCCGCGGGCGTCGAGGGCGCCTCGGCCGCGACCAAATCCACCTTCACCAACGAGCGTCGCGTCGTGCGCACGTGGCGCACGGAGACGACCGCCGACGGCCGCACCATCCAGGTGCCGGTCGAGATCGAGGTCGACGAATACGGCCGACCGATCGAGCAAAAGTAAGTTGGTCGGCCCGGCGCACCCGCGCACGTTTCCAATCGGCGCTTTGGGTGGTCGCGTTCATACCGGACCGGACTTTGTTCCGTGCCCGAGAACATGATTTCGCCTGCGGCTCCACTGATCGTATGAGCGAATGCTGTGGCCGGGGGGGGGGCCCCCCGGCGGACCCCCCCCACCCGGGGGGCCGCCCCCCGCGGGACGTGTACAAAAAAACAACGCGCCCCCCCCCGGGGGGGCCCCGCCCCGCCC
>JACFMR010000005.1:0-129603 GCA_019455245.1 Opitutaceae bacterium | reverse complement strand
CCAGATCGACCAGCAGCGCGCCCCGCCGCGGGTCGGCCCGGCCCGTCCGGGCACAAAAAAGAGGCGCACCCACCACGGTGCGCCTCCTCACACTGACAAAATCAGGCCGCGATCACCAGCCGAGCGAGCCGCTGCGGCGCGTCTGCTTGGCGATGGACTTTTCCTCTTCCCAGACGGTCAGGCCGGTGGAGGTCTGCACGAGCGACATTTGGAACGCGTAGGTGTTCTGGATGGCGTTTTTGCCCTTGTCGGTCTGCTGGATGAGCTTGGCGTAAAGGGTGTAGTCGGGCACGAGCACCTTGGCCTTCTTGCCGGACATCATCTCCTCCAGTTCGGCCGCCTCGCTGGCGACCACGGCGCGTTCGCCGAGCCCCATGGTGTTGGTGATGGCGATCTTGCCGGTCTGGGTGAGGGCCACGCGGATCTTTTTGATCAGCAGGTCGGTGTCGACCATGAGCTGCGTGTTGTTGATCACGCGGTCCACGGCGAGAATGGCCGGGGTGCGGGGAGCGTTTTCCAGCGCGCTGCTCGACAGGAGCGAAGCCACGAGCTGGTCGGCGGCGTTGGCCCAGTCCTGCGAGTTGATGGCCGAGGTGTTGACAGCCTCGGGACCGGTGGCGTCGACCGTGCGGGTTTCGGGCGTGGTCTCGCAGCCGGTGAGCAACAGGGCGGCGCCCACGGCGAGGGCTCCGAGGAATTTGGCGGAAGCATTCATTTTGATCATGGGTTGGTGAAAAGATTATTCGCGGAACTTGAGCACGAAATCCACCGCGCGGGGCGAGACGGCGACCGTGGAGATGGTCTGGGTCTCGCGGCCCTGGAGGAGGATGGCCTTCCAGGTTTCGTTGGGCGAGGCGACGGCCATGCCATCCTGGTCAACCCACTCGAACTTGTAGTTCAGGGTGCGGGTCTTGTTGCGCAGGTTCTCGACCGTGGCCTGTACCTTGAGCAGGTTGCCGGAAACGGTGGTCTGGTTGATCGCCACCACGCGGAAGGTGCCGGCGAGCGTGTTGTCGGTGATCACGCGCTTGTCGGCGACGTAGTTGGGCGTGGCCTGCGATTCGGCGCGTTCGTAGGTGTTGACGTTGGTGGCGCAACCGGCCGCCAGCAGGATGAGCGAGGCGAGCAGGCCGGCGCCGGCCGGCCGCAGGGAGGAAGGAGTCGGGAATTTCATTTGAGCACGAGTTGGGAGACGAGCAGCGGCGCCGTGGGTGACGCCGACTTTACGTAAACAATATTAATGGCGCCGGGTTCCAATGTAACGGTTTTTTGCGTCTCGCCGGCGGTGAGCACCAGTTCGCGGCTCTCCGGCGTGGGCACGCGGGCGTATTGGAACTCCTTGGGCAGCGAGGTCCAGGTGCGGGTGTCGGCGATGTTGGTCACGCCGCCGATCACGGTGCCAGCGACCTCGCCGAGCAGCCGGCCGGCCCACCCGCCGCGGTCCTCCAGCTCCTTCTGCACCGCGGCCTGGATGATGGCCTTGGTCGCGGTGGTGATGATGGTGCGCGAGATGATGGCCGGCCACTCGTTCTTGAAGTCGTTGGCCACCACGCTGTCCATGCTCGAGACCGTGGACGTGGAAAAGATTTCCTCCCCGGCGGCGACGGTAAGCGCGGGCAGGTAGTAGTCGTTGAACTTGAGCTTGGGGAAGGCCGCGCCGACATAGGCGAGTTTGCTGGTGACAAGGAACGTCGGGATGTCGATGCGCACCTGGTCACGGCTGGGCGCGGTGCCGGTTTCGAAAATGACGTAGGTCACGCCCTCGGGCGCCTTGCCTTCGGCCGCCAAGGTGGCGGCCTCAAGGTCGGCCAGCACATAGGGATTTTCCGGCACCATGCCGGCCACGCGCTCAAAGGACTTGCGGCCGCGCTCCCAATCGGAACCGTCTTCGCCAAGCACGGTGTAAAAGAGCCCGTCGAGAAAAACGGCAAAGGGATTCACGTAGTCGCCGTAGGCCTGCATCGGCGCGACCGACTCGGCGAGCACTGCATCGAGCGCGGGCCCGGTGCGGGGATCGTCCACTGCCTTTTGCGTGTCGTAGGAGGCGGATTTGCCCTTCTCGTCCTCGAGCTCGCCCTGGCGGGCTTTCTCTTCCTCTTCCTGGACGGCGAGGATGCGCTTGGCGTTGACCTCGACGGCATCGCGCTGGCGCTGCAGCGAACGGTTGAGCTCGACGCGGGCCTTGTCCTTCTCGCCCAGGGCGAGGTAACCGAGCGCCTTGTAGGTGTTCATCATCACCTTGTCGTAGGCGCGGCCGCGGTAGGGCTGGTTGGCCTGATTGGTCAAAGCGCCGCCGATCTCGGAGCCGAGCTTCACCTTGGACTGTTCTTCAAACGTGTTGACCTTGGCTTCGGCCAGATCGAAGGCCTCGATGGAACGGGTGAAATAATGCGCCTGCACCTCGACCGCAGTGGGTTCGGGCGGCGGCACGGGCTCGGCCGGGGGAGCACCCTCGGGCGCCGGTTCCGGCGGCGGCACCGGCGGCAGCGGAATGGGCGGCACCATGTCCGGCTCGGCCAGTGCGGCCGTGCGCAACGTGGCGCCCTGCTCCAAACGCAGGAGGAGTTCATCCTTCTTGCCGGCGGCCGCCTCGGCCTGGCGGTCGATTTGCACCACGGCCTGGGCGAGACTGCCCGAACGCGTGGCCTGGGTGAACTGTTGCGTCTGCGCGGTGTAGGTCTGGCAACCGGCGAGAGCGAGGAGCAGCGCGACGGCGCCACCCGCCCGCCCCAGCCGCTTGAGGCGACGGGATGTGGGGTATGGATAGGATTGCATGCGGTGATTGGTGCGGTGGACGCGACAGGCTTATTCGGCTTCTTCCTCGACGTCCTCGAGCAGGCGGGCCACGGCGCCGCGATCGATGCCGGTGTCCTCGATGATCTCGGCCTGGGAATACTGCGGGGTCACGCGGGTGACCTTCACTTTGCCGACGTAAACCTCCTCGCGGATGATGTCGCCGGTGTCGAAGTCCTCGAGCTCCTCCCCGAGCACCAGCACTTCCCAGACCTGGCCGACCTTGATGCCGGATTCGTCGTTGCGGTTGATGGTGACCGTCTGGTCGCGTTTGGCCATCACCCGGGCGGGCGAGACCACATCGGCCACGCGCATGGCGATCTTCTGCGCAACGTCGGCCACGGCCTCGATCATAAGCGCATCGGAGCCCTCGCCCACGCGGCGGGTGGTGTTGTCGGACCGGTTTTCGGCGTCGCGCTTGCTGATGCGGAAGTTGGCGCTGGCCACGGCACGCTGGGTCGCGACCTCGGTGACCTTGGCGACCGCGGACAGCTCGACCGTGCGGGCGCGAACGGTCTTGCCCAGCGAGGCCAGCTTGCGCTCCTCCATGCGGTCGTTGAACGAATCGACGCGGATGGTGAGGATGTAGTCGGCCTGGTTGAAGTTGAAGGCCGCACCGGCGGCGCCGGCTTCCTGAGCAAGGGCGTCGGCATCCGAGCGTTCGAGAATGTCGAAGCGCCGGGTGTTGAGGATGCGGTCATAGACCTGCGAATCCATGGCCTGCAGCACGGAGTCAAGGGACAGGCCCACGCCCTGGTTCTGCATGCGCTGGGTCAGCGCCTCGGTGGCGGCGATCTTGGTGATGGCCAGTTTTTTCTTGGCGGTCTGCGCGGGAGCCAGCGGCACAAAAGCCAGCAGGGCGGCGGAGAGAAGGAGCAAATGGCGTCCGATTTTCATGACGATAAAGGTTTGAGGATTTTGTGTTGCAGGCCGGTTCAGTCGCCGAAGATCGAGCGGTGGTCGATCCGGATGCCTTCCTTGGTGTTCACGTTCACCTTGAAGCCGCTCTGCTCGAGCATCTTGGCCTCGCCTTCCAGCACCTTGACCTGCGCGTCGGTGAGCTTGGCGCCATCCTTCAGGTTGTTGATGAAGGCGGTGGCGTCCTGCCAGCGGGCGTAGGCGGCGTCGGTCATCTCCAGGGCGACGTTCAGTTTCTGCCCCGACACAAAGTTCACGGTGCGTTCCCACGGCTTGAAGCCCTCGCGCACGACGCGGAGCTTGTGCAGCCCGGGCTTGGTGGTGATCTCGCCGGGCGCGGTGCCGACGGCGATGCCGTCGATCTCTACGGTGGCGGAGAGCGCCGCGACCTTGAATTTGCTCTGCGAGATGCTGATCGTGTTTTCCTGATCGATGCGCACGTCGGGAATGTAAAGGTCGGCCAGTTCGGTCGTGATGGTAACCGTGACATCGCCGGCAAGGGCCGAGGGGGCGGCGAGCCGGCCGCGGTCGAGCTGGCGCTTGAGGCTGACGGCGACCTTTTGCGCGGCCTCGTCGAGCAGGGAATTGAGCACGCCGGAGCGTTGGTCGGTCGTGGTGTCGCTCTGCTGGAAAACCTTGCTCACGCGCACGGTGTCGGCGACGAGACTCGCGCCGGACACGCCGTCGAGGATCTTGTAGGTCACGCGGGCGGTGCGCTCGTCGTTGGTGGTCTTGACGCCGTAGGCGTCGATCTTGCGCTGGTTGGAATCGAAGCCGGCGATGGTCACCTGCAGCAGGTAGTTGGCGCCGAGGGTCTGGGCGAGCCGCACGGCGGACGTGCTCTGCGCCAGCTGCGCGTCAAGGTCGGTGGCCGCGGCGCCGGGAGTCATCGCGGAGGCGGCATTGAGGGCGGTTTCGCCGCTGATCACCCGGACACCGAGATCGGTGATGCTGCCGGTGATATAATCCTCGAGGGCGCCCAGCTGGTCGTCGCCGACGGCGCCGGCCCGGTTGGCCACGAAAATGGCCACGGTGCGGGTGTCGTCCGCGGCCGGCAGGCCGACGGTCTGGGCGGAAGCAAACGCGCCCGTGCCGGCGGCGACGAGCGCGAGGAATAGTCTGAGTTTCGTGATCATGATTCAGGGGGATTTTGATCCGACAAGAGCCGCCATAAAAAGTTACGATGGCGGTGAACCGGCATAACATGAGCTTCCGGTCCACCGGCGCAAGCCGCCGCCAAGGCGGGCCGCCTCCGGTTTGGGTCCGACCCGTTCAACGGCCCTGCTGGGCGCGCTTGTAGGCGTTTTGGATTGCGGGCTGATAACCGGCCTCCAGTTCCGGGTAGACCGCCATGGCCGCGGCCAGGGCCTGGTCGTATCCGGAAGTGCCGGCATGCGTCACGTGCAGGTAAACCGCGTAGTCGTCGAGATTGTTGAAAGATTTGGAAGAGGTCTTGCGCATGAACTTCTCGCCGCCGACGGCCGCGACCGCGCCCATTTCCTTGCCCTTCTTTTTGGCGAAGCCGGAGGCCAGGCCGCCGAACGGCACCTTGGCCGCCAGCCGCTTGCCCGCCTCCTCGCCCACCTTCGAACCAACCGCGGCGCCCACCTGCACATTCAACGCCTTGCTGGCCCACTCGGTCAGCGCGCCATCATCGGTGTAGGGCAGCAGGTATCGGCCCTTGGTGTTGCCCAGCGGTTGCGGCACCGCGATGTCGGCCGGTTGCAGGGCTTGGAACTTGGAGGTGATTTCCATGACCTTGCCGAGGATGACCTGGGCCTTGATGATGTCGGCCATCGCATCGGACGCCGAGGCGGACAGGGGGGTGGCCAGGCAGAAGGCCAACAGAAGAGGACGAATAACAAGCTTCATGGCGGGAATAACTGAGGTGGTGGTTGGTTGACTGCCGGCCAACGAACGGGCGGCAGCATGGGATAAACGCCGGGTTTTCTGGAATCAAGTGCCGGTTCTGGCAAGAACCTACGCAAAGTTGCGTAGGTTATCTCCCCCAGCGAGCGATTGACTCCGGGCGGGCCGACGTTCTCTATGCCCGTGTTCGCTTCCGACGAAGCCCAACCGCAACCCTCAACCACGCACGCATCATGACCGACCTTGTCATTGTCTTCCCCTGCCTGTCCGTGGCGGTTGCTCCGGGCGCGTAAGTCCACGCGTCCCTCCAAGCCTGAGCCGTAGCCGCCCACGGGCGGCTTTTTTCATGCCGGCATGGCCGGCTTCGCGTGGTCACACACCGACCGACGCTGCCCAGTCTCAGAATCTCTCCCTTCTTCGTTTTTGTTATCATCATGACTTTGTCATCTCTGGGTTGGGACGACGGCTTTGCCGCCGAATACCAGCCTTATGCCGATCCCTCATTCCAGCCGGCCCGGGTCGCCCGCGCGCACAAACACGCGTGCGACGTGCTGACCCCGGCCGGGCTGTTTTCCGCCGCCTGCACCGGCCGTCTGCTCAACGCCAGCCTTTCGCCCGCCGATCTTCCCGCGGTCGGCGACTGGGTGGTCATCCGTCCCCGCCCCGGCGAAATGCAGGCCGATATTCACGCCGTGCTGCCGCGCCGCACCAAGTTTTCCCGCCGCGCCGCCGGTCCGAGGGAAGACGAACAGGTGGTGGCGGCCAACCTCGACACCGTGTTCCTCGTCACCGCCCTCGACCAAAATTACAACCTGCGGCGCATCGAACGCTACCTGACCCTCGCCTGGGAAAGCGGCGCCCAACCCGTGATCGTGTTGAACAAAGCCGACCTGCACCCCACGCCCGGGCAAGTCCGTGCCGAGGCGTCCGCCATCGCGCCCGGCGTGCCCGTGCTCACCCTCAGCGCCCGGGAAGACGCCGATCTGCACGCCCTCGATCCGTGGCTGCTGCCCGGCCGCACGGTGGCGTTGCTCGGCTCCTCCGGGGTGGGCAAATCCACCCTGATCAACCGCCTGCTGGACGGCGAGCGGCTCGCCACCGGCGACCTTAGCACCGCCCACGGCAAAGGCCGCCACACCACCACATGGCGCGAACTGCGGGTGACCGCCCGCGGAGCCCTGGTCATTGATACTCCGGGCATGCGTGAACTGCAGCTTTGGTCGGCCTCGACCTCCGCACTCACCGACACGTTCGCTGACATCCGGGAACTCGTCGGCGGTTGTCGCTTCGGTGACTGCAGCCATCAGGGCGAACCGGGTTGCGCCGTCCTTCGCGCGCTCGAGGACGGCCGGCTGGATGAAGATCGCTGGCAAAGCTACCAAAAGCTGCAACGCGAACAGGCCTACGCCGCCCGCCGTGTGGATCCGCGGCTCGCGCGCGAAGATCGGCAGGTGTGGAAAAAACGCAGCCAGCTCGCCCGCCACTACAGCCGCTGGAAACACGGTTCGTAACGCGCCCCCGCCCGCACCACGCACCCGGCAAAGTGTCACGCAATACGTGACACCTTGCTCCCGCGCGGCGGCGCCATGGTGCTCGGAGATTGACGACGACGGACCGTGGCGCTACCGCTGCGTGGCATGTTCACCATCATCGGCGGCGACGGCAAAGAATACGGTCCGGCAACCCTCGAACAGCTGCGCTCCTGGTTGGCCGGTGGACGCGCGAACCTTGAAACCCAGGCCAAGCGCGTGGGTGAAGAACAATGGCGACGCTTGGGTGACTTCCCGGAATTCAGCCAGAGCGGCGCCCCCCAGCCTCCGGCCGCACCGGCACCGGCGACCGCGACGGATGACACAGCAGCCAGCCAGGTCCACGTGGATCCGAAGGCCTACGCCGACGAATTGATCGCACGGGCCGCCCCGCTCGACATCGCCGGCTGCCTCGAGCGCAGTTGGAACCTGCTCAAGGCCAATTTCTGGCCGGTGGTGGGCGCCACCTTTGTTTCCATCGTCGTAATGGTGGTCGCCAACATGATCCCCATCGTCGGCATGTTCGTCGGCGTGCTGCTGACCGGGGTTTTTTACGGCGGACTGTACAACTACTACCTGAAGACGATTCGCGCCCAACCGGTGGAGTTGGGGGATGTGTTCAGCGGCTTCACGCTCGCCTTCGTCCCCCTGATGCTCGCCACGATCGTCTCCACCTTGCTGATCAGCGTGGGCCTGCTGCTGCTGATCCTGCCCGGCATCTATCTGGGCGTGTCCTACATCTTCGCCTACATGCTGGTCATCGACAAACGCATCGAGTTCTGGGCGGCCATGGAAATCAGCCGGCGGGTGATCACCGCCCAATGGTGGCGCATGTTCGGCCTGGTGCTGCTGGCCAGCGTCATCGCGCTGCTTGGCGTCGTGGCGCTCGTCATCGGCATGTTCATCACCGTGCCGATCTACCTCGGCGCATTGGTGTACGCCTACGAGGACCTCTGCAACCCGCCAAACCGGGGCTGATCTTTCGTCCGCCGGCGCCGGTTGCCGGGATCAGACGATCCGGTCCGTCCAGTCGCCACCGCTGGTGCAGGCCTGCAGGTTGGCGAGAAAATGCCGCACCAAGGCCTCGTCCTGATCGCGCCGACCGCCGGCGGTGTGCGGCGTGATGAAACAGTTGCGCGTGGTCCAAAGCGGATGCTCCGGCGGCAACGGCTCGGTGGCGAAGACATCAAGGTAGGCCGCGTCCAACCAGCCGGTCTCCAGCGCCTCGATCAGCGCGGTCTCATCGACGGTGTTGCCGCGGCCGACGTTGTAGAACCGGGCGCCGCGTTTGCAGCAGGCCAGCCGGCGGGCGTTGACGTAGCGCTCGGTCGAGGGGCTGTCGGGCAGGATGTTCACGACGTGATCTGCTTCGGCCAACGCGCTGCTGAGCGCGTCCTCCGCGATGATCCGCACGCCGGCTTCGCTGCGGGTTTGCCGGCGCACGGCCATGAGTTTCATGCCGAAGGGCGCCAGCAATTCGGCCAGCCGCCGTCCGATCGCCCCGAAGCCCAGCATGAGCACGGTCTGGCCGGTGAGCAGCACGGAGCTGTAGCGCCGTTTCTCATAACTCCACGCGTGATCGCCCAGCTGATCGCAGTGCGACGGCAGCAGGTTGCGGCCGAGCGCGAGCATCATCGCCAGCACGTGTTGGGCGCAGGGATCGGCAAACACCCCGGAAGCGTTGGTGAAAACCGCCCCGCGCGCGCGCAGGGTTTCCTTGAACTCCGGCGTGTCGTAGCGGGTGTAACCGGCGGTCGTGACCTCCACCCAGCGCACGCGTTCGTGCCGCAGGCAATCGGCCGGGGCCGGCTGGCCGAACAGAATGTCCGCCTGTCCCGCCAACGGATCGCTTCGTCCCGAACTCAGCACATTGGCCGAGCGGTTGGCCGACCACAGCAGCTTGTGCCCGGCGGTGCCGGCTTCGAGCAGCGCGGTGGCCGCGGGGGAAAACTCATTGTTGCACAGGATCGTCAGCGCCATCGTCTCATTCCTCCTCCGTGAACGCGCACAGGGCATGCACGTCGAAACCCGCGTCGCGCAGCCGGCGCGAGCCGTCCAGCTCCGGCAGATCGATGATCGCCGCCACACCGGCGACAATGCCCCCGATCGATTGAAACAGCTTCGCCGCCGCCAGCAGGGTGCCGCCGGTCGCGATCAGGTCGTCGACGATCAGCACGCGGTTGCCGGGCTTGCAGGCGTCGGTGTGGATCTCGACCGCCGCCGTGCCGTATTCGAGCGCATAATCCTGCGAGACGGTGCGGAAGGGCAGCTTGCCCTTCTTGCGCACGGGCACAAACGGCTTGTGCATCTGGTAGGCCAGCGCGCCGCCCAAGATGAATCCGCGCGCATCCACCGCCGCGATGATGTCCACCCCCAGCCGCGTGCAATCGAGCGAAAACGCCTCGACCATCACCCGGATCGTGTCGGGGTCGCTGAACAGCGTCGTGACATCGCGAAAGTTGACTCCCGGTTTCGGCCAGTCCCGCACGGTGCGGACACGGGCCTTGAGATAGGCGGCAAGTTCGGCGGAGTTCATGCGCAAGGGCCATGACGCCCACGCCGCCGGGTGCGCGCAAGCAAATCCTCCGGCGCGCGGATCACGGCTCGCCCGCCACCTCGACCCAGACCTCGTGCGACTGGGCGGCATTTTGCGGGGTGACGAGGTGCGACTCCACCGAGTAGTAGCGCAACCGCCCCTCCACCTCGATCCGGGCCTCGATGACGTAACGTCCCTCGTCCGGGATGCCGCCATACGGGTAGTAAAGTTTGAACGGGATCGGCGCCTCCCCGGGATTCGACGTGCTCCGCTCGGAAAGCACCGCGGGCGGAATGTCGGTGCGGCTCACGTCCAGCAGGCGCACGGTCAGCACGGCATTGCGCGGCAAGGCCAGCGGCGTCTGGCAACGCACCGTGCCGGTCATCGTCGGCCGCATTTCCCGGATCAGGGCCTTGTCGGACGCGCAACCGGCGAGCACACCGCAGACCAGCAGCAGAAGGCTGAGTCGGATTGCCGTCATGCGTTTGTCTCCGCGTTCGTTGCCATCGCACGCAATTCTTCCACCCGATCATTGATCAGCGTCAACAATTCCGTGTGTTCGCGCGCCTCGGTTTCGTCGGCATGCACCAGTCCGCCGCCGAACGGCGGGGCCTCGCCCGGCCGGTCGCGCCAGCGGTGCCAGACATAGCCCGCGACCGCCGGATGGGCCGCCGCCCGGGTCAAAACCAGGCGGCCGCGCCGCAACATGCGCTCCAGCGACGTCGGCCCCACGCCGCGCCGCACCGGCGGGGCCGACCAAAAGCTCTCCTGCACCCAGTTGAAATCGCCCAGCAACACCGGTCCGGACGGCACGGCGGGCAACTCGGTGTGGTCGATCAGGCAGACATCCGCCGCCTCGGCGCAGGCGGCCAGCAACGCCGGACCCGCCGGACCGCGCCAGCGACAGCCCAACACCAGATGATTCGGCGCAAACTCCCGGACCGCCGCCGCTGCCGTGGTGAAGTACCGCCGCGCAAACTCGCGCGTCCAGCGGGCATCATCCTGCAGGTAACCGCGCGTCGTGATCCCCTGCTCCGCCCGGGTCAGCACGCGCAACGCCTCCTTGTTCGCCAGCGGCGTGCCCCACGCGCGGGCGAGCGCTTCCAACCGGCCCTGATGCAACGCCAGCGCAAATTCCCACGCGGCGTGATACGCCGCCAAACCGGGCTCCAAACTCAGACAGACCTGCAGCAAACCCGGCCGATCCGCCGCCGGGCGCGGCGACCAGCCCGCGGCCTCATCGGTCAGCCAGCCCAGCACCAGCGGATTTTCCGCCGCCGGGCCGCAGCGTTCCGCCGCGCGTTCCCGCGCGTGCCGCCGCCAGTCCGGATCAAACACATCCGGCAGCCGCACCCCCGCCAAGTGCAGCGGCGAGCCCGCCGCACAAAAATCCACCGTGGCCAGAAACGGCAGCGCCTCCTCCGCCTGCAACGTCTCGCCTCCACCGCCCAGCGCGTTGAATCCCCAGCGGCGCAGGCGCGCGGCCGGATCATGCGGCGTGGATTCCGTGGCGGTCACGCCATGCACCGCCTTCACAAAAAACGGGTGGCCGTCCGGATCGATGAACCACCATTGGCCGGTCGTTGTCCGGGCCACCCGGAAAAACCCGGGCCGGCCGCGCACGGTTTCCGGCCGGAAATCCGCCAAGGCGTCGCTGGATTGCGCCATGGGCCGAGAACGTGGGCGCGTCCGCCCAAAAAGCAAAGCCCGATTGTCGCCCGGGCCGAAGGCCCACGCTCAAAACAACCGCACGGGGCATTGTGTTTTCTGACGCGCAGGAGAGGAGAGGTGGACCGGCACGTCCCTGTGCCGGTCTGCGCGTGCCACCTCTGACCTCGTGCCGGCCCAGTGCGGCCCGGCGGTTGATCTCAGGCCCCGTCCAAATGCAGCAGTTTCAGCAAAGCCGGCAGCTGCGCGTAGTCGGCGGTCACGAGATTGGCGCCCGCGCGGATCAGCCGCGCGCGCTTTTCCACGTTCAACCCGAACCGCCGCACCTCGTCGCTCGCGATGCCAACGGTGAGCCCGCCACACTTGCGCGTCTCGCGGATCTCCACCGGCCCGTCACCGAAGGTCACGATGCGCGAGGAATTGTCCGAGCCGATCTCGCGCAGAATTTTGTCCAGCACCATGCGTTTGGCGTCGTGCGTCATGTCGTGGCTCGCGCCGTAGATCCGGCCCTCGAACAACGGCGCGTAGCCCAGGGCCTCGGCCTCGCGGATCACATCCTGTTCGTCGGTGCCGCTGGCAAGGTAAAGTTTCACCCCGGCGGCCGCCAGCCGCTCCAACAGCGGCACGGCGTTTTTGAGCGTGAAATCACCCACGCCCAGCTCCCCGCGCTGCAGCCGCGCCAGCCGGTCGTTCACGAGCTGCATCAGCGCGTCGTTGTAGATGCGCTTGTAGCCCGCCGCATCGAGAATCTCCGCCTCCGGCACATATCCTGCCGCGCGCACCATTCCGGCCAGACCGTGCATCTGCCGGAGGGTCTGGATGCCCGTGGTCTTGTCGATGAAATCGTCCACCTGCGCACGCACGCGCTCGACCACGTCGCGCTCCGCCGTCGCGTAAACCGGACCGAGAATGGCCTTCATCATCATCGGCGCCATCACCGCCTCCCAGCCCTCGCGCAAGGTCGAGATCGTGCCGTCATGGTCAAAAATCGCATGGGCGGGTGAAAACTCCGCGGGCAACGGCTCCGCGATCTCGATCGCCGTGCCCGGCGCGTAAGCCGCCATGCGCATGTCCTCGGCCAGCTCGGGCCGGAACACATGGTCGGGGCTTGCGCCGATCGCCCGCACCTCGTCGGGCGAGGCGGTGCCGGTCTGATGCAGCTTCTGCACGGTCACGCCCGCCACGAGGTTGCCCAACGCCGCGGCTTCCGCCGGCGTCGCGCCCTGCGCCAGGCAGGCCGCGATGCCCGCCACCATGCTGTCGCCCGCCCCGACCGCATCGGTCGGCCCGATCAGGTGCAGTCCGGGAATCTCGTGCGCACCGTCCTGATCCATCGCCAGGCAACCGCGTTCACCCCGCGTGACAAAAAGCGGCGTGCGCCAGCGCGCATAAAGTTCATCCGCCGCCGCCAGCACTTTTTCGCGCGGGATGTGGTCGCGAGGCTGGTAGGTCCCGCCACAGAGCCGCGTGGCCTCGAGATCGTTCAGCTTGTGCATGACCGTCGCGGCGGCGTCTGCGTGATCACGGCAATCGCTCAACACGATCAACTGCGGACGGGCCGCGAGCACCGCGTGCAGGCCCGCGCGAAATTCCGCATCGGTGTAAATGCCCGATTTGAACTGCTGGTTGATCACCAGCACATCAAGCGACGGCAGCGCCGCGGTGATCGCCCGCAAAAGCACCCCGGCCGTCTCCGCTGCCAGCCGGTTGAAAATGCCGAAATCATAGCGGTGGCACTCCTGCCCCTCGACGATGGGCTTCAGGTAGGAATTCGTCTGCCACCCGGCCGGCTGTGTGACCACGCCGGCGCGGTTGACCCCGTGCTCATCCAGCAGCCGCTGTAATTCCCGGCCCTGCATGTCGGGCCCGATCACGGCAAAGGCCGAGAGCTGCCGCACACCGAGCGCGTGCAGATTGGCGAGCACGTTGCCCGCGCCGCCCAAGGTATGCCGCTGCGATTGCACCGGCCGGGTGGAGATGCCCGTCTCCAGCGAGGGCTCCGACGCCTTGACATCGATGTGGTAATAACTGTCCACACAGAAGTCACCCAGCACCCCGATGCGGGCGGCACCCATCCCGGCCAACAGGGCATCAAGTCGGTCGGAAGCCAGCGGAACAGTTGTCGGATTCATGGTCAGGCCAGTCTCCCGCAGCCCCAATCGGTCGCCACGGTAATGGCTGACAATTGGCAAAAACCTGTAATGACATTCCGCATGCCCGGCCTGCCCAAGCATGCGCAGATTTTTCAAAGCCTGCATCAGGCGATCCAACGTGGCGACCTGCAGGACGGTGCGCGGCTGCCGAGCGAAATTGCCCTCGCCAAACGCTACGGCGCCTCACGCCCGACCGTGGCCCAGGCGTTGCGCGAACTCACCCGCCTCGGCTTGGTCGAGCGCCACAAGGGCGCGGGCTCGTTCGTGCGGCGCACCCCGCCGGCCGCCGGCACGATCGGCCTGCTGGCCGACGGGCTGGGTGCCACCGAGATCGTGGAACCGGTCTCGGTCGAGATCGCCCGCGCCGCCCGGGCGCTGGGTTGGGATGTGGTGATCGGCGCGGCGGTGGCCGATCGTTCGCCTGATGTCATCGCGCGGGAATGGGCCGACCGCGGCGTGGCCGGGGTTTTCTTCGCGCCCGTCGAACACCATCCCGTGCGAGCCACCCTGAACCGCGCCGTGGCGGAGCGGCTGCATCATCGCGGTCTGGCGGTGGTGCTGCTCGACCGCGACCTCGAGGAATTCCCCCGGCGCAGTGATTACGATCTGGTGGCGATCGACGATTTTTTTGCCGGCTACGAACTCGCCGACCATTTGCTCGGGCGCGGTTGCCTGCGACTGGTCTTTGTCGCCAAGCCCGCCTTCCCCGCCAGCACCGATCTGCGCCTCGATGGCGCCCGGGCCGCCGTCGCACGCACCGAAAAATCAACGCTCGAATTCGCCGTGGGCCTGCCCGCCGACGCCGCCTGGGTGCAAAAACTCCTCAAGCGCACGCGCGCCGATGCCGTCATCGCGTCCAACGACGCCACCGCCGCGCAACTCATGCAAACGCTGCAACACCTCGGCCACCAAGTGCCGGCCGCGATCCGGATCGCAGGCTTCGACGACATCCGCTACGCCCAATTGCTCTCGCCACCCCTGACCACCATGCGCCAGCCCTGCGCCGCGCTGGGCGTCGCCGCCATGGAAACGATGCTCGGCCGTCTCCGCCAACCCGACATGCCCGCGCGCCGCGTGCTGCTGCGCGCCGAACTGAAAATCCGCGCCTCCACCGCCTGAACCAACCCCGCCCCATGCTCAATAACAAGACCGCCGTCATCACCGGCTCGACCAGCGGCATCGGCCTCGGCATCGCCCGCGCCCTCGCCCAGGCCGGCGCCAACATCATGCTCAACGGCTTCGGCGACAACGCGCTGATTGTCCGGCTCGGCCTCGAACTTTCCGCGCACGACGTGCAGGTGCGCCACCACGCCGCCGACATGACGAAACCCGCCGAAGTCACCGCGCTGATTCGCGACACCGAATCTGCTTTTGGATCCGTGGATATTCTCGTCAACAACGCCGGCATCCAGCATGTCGCGCCGATCGACGAGTTTCCCGAGGAAAAATGGAGCGCGATTCAGAACATCATCCTGAACTCGAGCTTCCACGCCACCAAGGCCGCGCTGCCCGGGATGAAGCAGCGGGGCTGGGGCCGCATCATCAACCTCGTCTCCGCCCACGGACTCGTCGCCTCGCCGTTCAAATCGGCCTACGTCACCGCCAAGCACGGTCTCGTTGGTCTGACCAAAACCGTCGCCCTCGAAACCGCCGAGTCCGGCATCACCTGCAACGCCATCTGCCCCGGCTACGTGCGCACCCCGCTGGTCGAAAACCAGATCGAGGCCCAGGCCGCCGCGCACAACCTCCCGCGCGACCGCGTCATCCGCGAGGTCATCCTCGCCGCGCAGCCGACCAAGCGTTTCGTCGAGATCGAGGAAGTCGCCGCCCTCGCGCTTTATCTGTGCGGCGATGCCGCCAAATCCATCACCGGCGCCTCCATCCCCATCGACGGCGGCTGGACCGCGCGGTGATGGCCATATCAGTCAAGGGGCGGACGCGCAGGCCCTTCTGCGCGTGAATTTCTTTGGTCGGCAGAGGGACCTGCCGACCCACCCTCAAACCTGCCGCACAGCCGTAGGCAACGGTGACGTCACGCCATCCACGGATCGAACAGGATCTTGATCGCCTTCTTGGCGCGCAGCAGTTCCACGCCCTCGGCGTAACGGGTGAAAGGCAGCGTTTTCGTCACCAGCGGCGCGAGATCGAGTTTGCCCTGGCGCACGAACTTCAGCGCGGATTCGCCGGCGGCGCGGTTGTGGTCGCCGTAGCCCATCAGCATCAGCCCCGGCCCCCACAAATGACGCGGGGCAAACGGCACTTCCTCACGCAACACGCCAAAGATCGTCACGCAGCGCTGCGTGCGGTCCATCAGGAAGCTGATCGAGGCCGGCAGGCCCGTGCAATCGATCGCATCGTCCAACACCCGCGGGCCCGTTCGGCCGGGTTTCCAGGTGTTGGCGCTGGGCGCACAGGTTTGATCGGCGCCCAGCTTGCGCGCGAGCGTGCGCCGGCTCGCGACCATGTCGATGCCCACAACCTCGCGCGCGCCGTGCGCCTTGGCCAGCTGCACGGCCACCAAACCCGCCGGACCCAGGCCCGCGATGCCAATGCGACGGCCCTTCACGCCGCCAAGCTGGGCCAGTTGTTGAAACGACACCTCGACACACATCGCGAGTTCGAGCGACGCGATCTGCAACGGCGTCAGATTGGCGGGAATACGCAGCAGCGATTTTTCGGGGAACGCGTTGTATTGCGCGTAAAAGCCGTCACGCGGTTTGCCGGTGTCCTGCCACGCGACCACGCGATGGCCGACCTTCAGCTCCTTTACCCCCTTGCCCACCGCCACGACCTCGCCCATCGCCTCATGGCCGGGCACGCCGGGCTTCAGCGGGTATTCCAGTTTCATGCCGGCAAACATCGGCTGGCCGCCGAGCATGTGCATGTCCCAATGCGGACAGGTCGTCACGCCGAGGACCTTGACGAGCACTTCGCCGGCGGCGGGCTTCGGCCGCGGCACATCCTTCCAGACCGCGCGGCCGGGCGCATCAATTTGCAGGGCTTTCATCGTATTGCTCATGGGGAATGGGTTCAGGTTTATCGATTGGGTTGTAGCCGGCCTCGGCGAGGCCGGTCCGGGGTCAGCGACCCCGGCTACAGGTTAGAATTCAATCCATGGCAGAATTTCCGGGCACTTCACTTGCGCGCCGCCGGCCAGTCGAGCACGACGCCGAGCACGGGTTCGCGTTTTGATTCGATCAGCGCCCAAGCGTCGGCCGCCTGCTCAACCGGGAAGCGGTGCGTGATGAGATCGAGCGTGTGCAACCGGCCGTCGGCCACCCAGCGCATCGTTTCTTCGAGCCGCTCTTGCGTGGCACCGGACACGAGATCGAACGTGAGCTCGCTGTTGCGGAAACGCTGCAGCGCGAGGAGCAGGTTCACCTCGTTGGCTTTGGGATAAAATCCGGCGATGACCATGTGGCCGTTGCGCCGCATCAACGGCAGATAACCGTCCAGCGCGCTCATGCTGCCCGCGGTTTCGACCAACACCTGCACGGGACCGAGCCCGAGTTCGCGCACGGCGGCCACGCCGTTGTCCGCGCCGGATTTGAGCGTGCGGCCGAATTTTGAAAACTTCGCCAGCCGGTCGTCGTGCCGGCCGATCATCACCACCTGCGCGCCGCGCGCCGCCAGCGTTTGCCCGGCCCATTGGCCGACGAGTCCGTCGCCCATCACCACGGCCAATTGGCCCGGCTCGATGCGCGGACGCGAACCGCAGTTGTAGCCCACCTGCGTGAGCACGAGGCCCGAGTAGGCCACGGGATCGAGCCCCGGCGGCAGCGGCATGACCGCGCCCTGCGCACACACACCCGGGGAAACGTGACCGGCAAACTGGTTGTCAAACATTCCGAGCACGCGGCTCATCGAGGCAAAAACCATGTCGCCCGGTTTGAAGCGCGTGACCGCGGCACCGACACCGAGCACGCGGCCGACTTTTTGATAACCCGCCACCATCGGAAACGGATCAGGATCGCCCGGCCGCCAAGCCACGTCGCCAGAAATGCGCTCGCCGCGCAAAAACGAACCTTCGGTGCCGTTGCTGATCCACGAGTGGTGAATCTCGACCACCACGTCCTCGGGTCCGGGCTCGGGTGATTCGATTTCGCGATAAGCAACCTGATTGCGGGCGGTGAAGACGACGGCGTGGCTTTTCATCAGCGGGTCGAAGTCACCCTGTCGTTCCCGCGGTTGTCAAACCCCGTTGGCCGGAAACCGCTCAGGCCAGCACGCGCAGGCCCAACAACGCGGCTTCCACGCGGTCGAAAACCGGCAGGCCGACCTGACGGAAGCGCGCACGATAGGCGTCATAGTCTGCGCCGGCATCCACGATCACCGCCACCGGTTTGCCGTGTTTGGTGCGCAAGTCCGCCAACGCCTTCGCCATGCGATCCGCGCCGGCCGGGTCGGTTTCAACCAGCGGCGCAAACGGCACCAGTCCCACCAGCAGCACGCCGGCCGCACCCAGCAAAACATCGGCCGCGGCCAGATAAACGTCGGGGCCGGACATCGGCGTGAGATCAAGCGGCAGCCGCGGCGCCACCAATCCGAGCAGCTGGTGCGAGGCGAGCATCACTTCCAGTTTGGTTTGCGCAGGCGCATCCAGCGTCGCGGCCTGCAAGCCGTCGCCATTGAGCCGGTCGCCACCGTTCACGCTCTCACAACCGGCATTGGTCATCAGCGCCACCGGACCCGGCGGCGGAGTCAGGCCGCTGGCCAGCCATTCCAAGGCCGCATCGAACGCCGCGATCGAATCGGCGAAACACACGCCGGCCCGTTCCAGCAGCGCGCGTTCCAATGCCCAATCGCCGGCCATCGCCCCGGTGTGGCTGGCCGCCGCCGCCTGGCCGCCGGTGGTGAAACCACCGCGATGCAACAACACCGGCACGCCCCGCGCGCGCAACCGTTGCACCGCCTGCGCCGTTTCCAACAGGAGACCGGGACCGAAGCCCTCCACGTAGGCGCCGACCGCGGTGCAGGCGGGGTCGTCCGCCAACGCGTGCAAAAAGTCAGGCAAGGCCGCGTCCATCTGGTTGCCGAGCGCCACGCCCAGGCCGAACCGCAGCCACGGCGCACGTGAGCGGCGGGAAAGCAAAAACGCCCCGCTCTGCGCCAGCAGCACCAGCCCGCCGCCCGCCGGTTCCGGCGGAGCCAGCCGCTGGGTGGATATGAACGACGTGTCCAAACCGGCCGCAGGCACCCAGTGGCCGAGAAAGTTCGGCCCGAGCACCACCGGCGTCCACTCCCCGACCGCGCGCACGTGCTGCAACTTTGCCGCGAGTTCACGGCCAAAATCGCCATGATCCGCGCCGTCGCCGATACCGCCGCAAACCAATGCGACCACCCGGGCACCGCCGCCTTGATCGATCAGGTCACCCAAAGTCTTGGCCGCGATCGGCGCCGGCAGCGCCAGCAGCAGCAAATCAACCGGATCGGCCTTGAGCGCCGCGACGTCGGCCACGCAGGGCAGCCCCTGCAACTCGACGCAACCGGGCTTGATCAGCGTGATGCGCCCGGCAAGCGCGGGACAGCGGCGCAGGTTTTCGAGCACGGTAAAGCCCAAGCCCGAGGCCTTGGCCGAAACCCCCGCCAAAGCCACGCGACGCGGTGCCCGCAACGCGTCCAAAAAATCCGGCGGCGGCGCCAATCGTGTCGCGCGCGGCAGTTCGCGCCGGCCCACCGCATCGAGCGGACGGATCCACCCGTCGGCATCGGGCACAACCGGGTTGAGTTCGAGCAAGGTCAGCCCCTCGCCTTCCGCGACAGCCGCCAACCGCCAGATGGCTTCAAGCATCGCCCGCAATTGCGACTCCGTGGTCAGGGCGTGCGAGCCGCGCAGTTGCCCGAGCCAGATCCGGCCGAGCAAATGGTTTTGCAGTTCCGCGAGCGCGGTCGCCGCGGAGGTGACGACGAGCGGCCAGCGCAACGGCGGCGCGAGTTGGGCCAACGCCTCCGCCGGCAGCCCGCCAAAACCGCACAGTACCACCCAGCCGGCCTCGCCGCGGCTGAGCGAAATGAAGCCCTCCACCGGCAGACCTTCCGTCTTCGCCTTGGCGATGCGTTCGCACACCAGTCCACCGAGCCAACGGTGTCCGGCCGCCTCGATCCGCCGGCGCATGGCCTCGGCGGCCACGATCACCTCCGTCGGCCGGAACGGCATGAACTGAACCGCGTCGAGTTCGGATTTGTGCCAGAGTTCCTCGCCCAAGCCTTTCAGCACGACCGGTTCGCCCACGGCAAACTCCGCGAGCGAATCACCGACGAGCGCATGACGCGGCGGAAACAGACCGGCACGGGCGAGCAGCGCATACGCCTCAGCCTCACCGACAAAGTTCGTTGCTTTCACCACGGGTGCTGGATCGAGGGTCAGCATACGGCCATGGGTTCCACCGCGGCGAGGCCGGCGGCAAACGCCAACTCGTTCAACGGGAGCAGACCGCTTTTGTCTTTCAGCACATGACGCAGTGTGGCGAGCACACTGTCGGCGGGCAGCAGGTTGAGCGCCGCCTGCAAGGCGCCCAGCGCCACGACATTCTTGACCATCGGCCGGCCGAGATCTTTCGCAATTTGCGTGAAGGGCACGGGGATGACGCGCCGGTCGGATGCAATCTCCGGCGGCTCCAAAACAACCGTGCTGTCGTAGAGAATGATGCCGCCCGCGGGCACAGCCGGACCGAATTTCGCCAGGCTCGGCGCGTTGAACGCGATAAGCACATGCGGCGCCGGTGCCGCGGGATCCAGCACCTCCTGCGCGGCAATGTGAACATCGGCATACGACGTGCCGCCGCGGCTCTCCGGCCCGTAGCTCGGAATGGAGGTCGCATCGAAGCCCTGCGCGATCGCCGCGCGCGTGAGCAACAGGGCGGCGGTCTGCGCGCCGTCACCGCCGGCACCGGCCAGCTTGATGGCGATGTCCCGTGCCGGCAGATGATCGGGCCAGTCGGCGGCGGTGCGTTCGGCGTCATCGGCCAATGGTTCGGCGCCGCTCATGCCGAGCACAGCCTCGGGTTCGAACGAGGGCGCGCCGCGCTTGAACCACGGTTCGACCGTGAGGTCCTTTTTCACGCCGAGCGGAAACACCGGCTCCATTTTGGTGCGCACCCACTCCTCCGCGTCCTGCGGGGTCATCTTCAGGTGCGTCGGGCATTCCGCGATGATCTCGATGAACGAATACCCGCGGCCCTCGACCTGGTTGGTGATCGCCTTGCGGATGGCCTTGCGGGCCTTGACGCGTTCGCGCGCACTGAAAAGCGCCACACGCTCGACATAGACCGGCCCGTCGAGCTGCGCGATGAGCTCGGCCATTTTCAGCGGCTGACCCATGGCAGCGATGCGGCCGTCCGGACTCGTCGTGGTGCGCTGACCGATCAGCGACGTGGGCGCCAGCTGTCCGCCAGTCATGCCGTAGATCGCGTTGTTGATGAAGATGACCGTGATCGGTAGGCCCAGCTGCGCGATCGAGATGGTCTCGGCGAGACCGATGGAGGCGAGGTCGCCGTCGCCCTGGTAGCTGATCACCACGGCCTCGGGATGCGCGAGCTTGTGGCCCAGTGCCACGGCCGGCGCGCGGCCGTGCGCCGCCTGTGAGTTGCCAACGTCGAAATAATAATACGCAAACACCGAGCAACCGACGGGGCTGATGAGCACGGTGCGATCCTGCACGCCGAGTTCCTCAATCACATCCGCCAGATCACGGTGCGCCACGCCGTGGCCGCAGCCGGGGCAATAGTGTGTGCTGTGCGCCTTGAGGCCCGCGCCGTGCGCGTGGCGGCTGAAATGGTCGTAGAACACGTTCATGACAGCACCTCCTCGCCCACCAGCAGCGCTTCCAAAATCTCGGCCTGCGACGGCAGGATGCCGCCGCAACGCCGCACGTGATCGATGAGCGGCGGGGCGATGCCGGCATGGCTGAGGGCGAGCCGCAGCTCATCCTCCAACTGGCCCGGTCCTGCCTCGACCACCACGATGCGTTGCACGCCGAGCATTATGTCCGCCAGCGTGTCGATCGGAAACGGCCACAGCGTGATCGGCCGAAACAGGCCCGCGGCCACCCCGGCCGCGCGCGCGGCCTCGACCGCGCCCTTCGCCATGCGCGCAGGGGTGTTGCACGCCACCACCAACACCTCCGCATCACTGCAGCGGTGACACTCCACGCGCTGCTCACACGTGGCGATATTGGCGTATTTGCGGTTAAGGTGCTCGTTGTGCTGCTCGAGATCGGCCTCGGCAAGACAGATGGAAGTGATGAGATTGTGCCGGTGCGCGCGGTCGCCCCAAACCGCCCAGGCCGGCAAACCGGGTCGCGTCATCGTGGCGGGCAGGCGCACTGTGCCGGTCATCTGCCCGAGGTAACCGTCGCCCAGCACGATCACGGGATTGCGATAGCGGAACGACAGCGCAAACGCCTCGCGAGTGAGATCGAGCATTTCCTGCGGGGTGCTCGGCGCGAGCACGATGGCGCGCGTGTTGCCGTGGCCAAGGCCGCGGCAGGCCAGCTTGATGTCCGCCTGCTCGGGCCCGATGTTGCCGAGCCCCGGGCCGCCGCGCATGATGTTGACAAACACCGCCGGCACCTCGGCGCCGATCATGTAGCTGATGCCCTCGAGCATGAGGCTGAAGCCGGGGCTGCTGGTGAACGTCATGCAGGGCAGGCCCGCGCCGCCGGCGCCATACATCATATTGACCGCGGCCACTTCGCTCACCGCCTGTACGAACGCCCCGTCGAGCTTCGGCAGGATTTTCGCCATGAGCTCCGCGCCCTCGGTGCTGGGTGTGATCGGATAGCCGAACACATGGCGGCAGCCCGCCAGCAACGCGCCGATGGCGGCGGCATAGGTGCCCTTGAGCACCAGCGGCTCGCAGGGCGGCAGCGCAATCGCGTCATCGGGCAAATCCCCTTCGGAGAGATTCGCCACCGCGCGTTCGCCGAACAGCTTGGCGGGATCCTCCAACACGAAATCCTGCTCCGGATTGAAGCGCAGATTGTCCGGCCGCAGGCCGTAGGGTTCGGGACAGGCCTGGATGCAGAGAGAGCAGCCGTTGCAGTTGGTCAGATCCATCACCACCGGCACGAGTCCGGTGGCGGGATTGATCTCCGTGCCGGGCTGGATGCAGTCGCGTGGACAGGCCTCGATGCAACGCAGGCAGCCCTTGCAATACTCGGGTTGAAGGAAGGGTTTGGGGCGGACAGGGGCGGACATGGCAGGGACCGGACGGGCCGGCAGACAGGGGTTGTGAATGCTCCATGATAGACCACCCGCGACGCGCAACTGCGCATGCCTTGGCGTAATCTGCGCAGGGCTTGAACGCCTTGCTTACGCCAAAAGGAGCAGGGTTTTCCGCCGCGTCATTGGCCACGCGCTCAGAGCGCGTGATCCGCCGGCAGATCCACCCCCGCCCACGCCCGTTCCCAGGTCGTCGGCATGTCGGGCGCCGACCAGAACGGATCGTCCGCCGGCAGGCCGAGCGGCAGCAGCAGCGTGCTGCACAAATACAGGCTGCCGGTGGAAATGTAATCCTCCGCCAGTGAGGGCTGGGCACCGGCGAGACCGATGCGCAGCCAGCCGTTCGCATCAAACGTGTCCGGCGCCCCGAGAGTGCGCTGCAATACGCTGGTCAACGCCCGCCGCACCTGCGCGGGCGGCAGATCACCCGGCAAACCATGCCGCCAGGCGGCCAGGGCCAGTGCCTGAAACGCGCCGCCGCGATACGCAATCGATCGGCCGAGCAAGGGATAGGAACCGTCCGGCGCAATCATGCGTTCCTGAATGGCCGCAAAACGCGCCAGCCGGGTCACCGCCACCGCGTGCATTTCACGCCACTCCGCGCTTTCTTCCGCCACCGCATCCAACACCTCGACCAGCATCGGGTGGATCACATACGAGTTGTAGTAATCGGCGTGGAACTGCGGTCCGTCGCCATACCAGCCGTCGCCCAGATACCAATCGCGATGCCGCTTCAGTCCGTGGCCCAACCGGGCCCCGTCATACGGCACGCCAAACCGGTGCAACGCCGCTTCGATTATCGCGGCAAACAGCACCCAGTTGTTTTCCCACGGCTCGATCCGACGTGTGGCAACCAAGGCGTCGATGACATTGGTCCGCACCCGCTCCGGCAACGGCGCCCACAACACCTGCGGCGCACGCAGCAACGCCTGCGCCAGAAACGCCGTGTCCACCAGCGGCTGCCGATTGCCCTCAGTGAAGTTGCCGCAATCCGGCGAAGCCGGATCGGTGATGGCGTCGATCGCCTCGCGGGCCAACGCCGCCCACCGGTCGTCATCATCGTTGCGCGTCAGCCACGGCGCGAGTCCGCACAGCAAACGCGCGAAACCCTCCAGATGCGTGTAGCGCTGCTGCTCCGCCGCCTTGGGGCCTTCGACCGGCATCGTAGCCCGCAGCCGGCGTTGCGCGAGCGCGTGGAGCAACGGCGCCGCGAGTCGTTGGGCGTGCACACACCACATGCCGCGCACTTCAGCCGGCGAATGCATTGCGGGATCGGCCATGTTCAACCTCTGTGACGACGCCAATGCAGGCGCAAGATCACGCGCCGTCCGCGCCGGGCGCGAGTTTGGCGATGGCTTCCAACGCCGCGGGATTGTCCACGCTGGTCAGGTCGCCCGCGGGTTCGCCGGTGTAAACCCGCCGGATCGTGCCGCGCAGGATTTTGCCGGAGCGTGTCTTCGGCAGCGCCGGCACGGCATGCACCGCCTTGGGCGCGAGCGGTTTTCCCATCTGTGCCGCCACGTGGGCGATCAGCTCCTCCGGCGCGGCCGGCACGCGCGGCTTCAACACCACAAAGCACACCAGCACCTGCCCCTTCAGTTCATCGGGCACGCCGATCGTCGCGGCCTCCGCCACCGCCGGATGCGTCGTAAGCACGCCCTCGACCTCGGCCGGGCCGACGCGTTTGCCGGCCACCTTGATCGTGTCGTCGCTGCGGCCGAGGATGAACCACGCGCCGTCCTCATCGTGCCGCGCCCAGTCCCCGTGATACCACACGTCCGGCCAGCGGCTGAAATAGGTTTCCAAGTAACGCGCATCGTCGTGCAGGAAACTCTTCGTCATCGATGGCGCCGGCTGTTTGCAGACGAGGTGGCCGACCGAACCGCGCGGCGCGGGTTCTCCGTCTTCGGTAAACACGTCCACGTCCATGCCGAGCGCCGGTCCGCCGAGCGAACACGGTCGCAGCGGCGTGAGCGGCGTGCACGAAAGCAGACAGCCGAGCAGTTCGGTGCCGCCGGAGATATTGATGACCGGGCAGCGTCCGCCGCCCACGTGCTCGAAATACCAGCGCCAGCTCGTCTCGTCCCACGGTTCGCCGGTCGAGCCCAGCACACGCAACGCCGACAGATCGTAGCCCGCCGGACCCTTGCCGTCCGTGAAGCGCATGAACATCCGCACCAACGTCGGCGAGGCGCAAAACGTCACGACCTTGAGCCGCTCCAGTGTGCGCCACAACCGGTCGTGATCGGGATAATCCGGCGCGCCGTCAAACAGCACGATCGGTGTACGGTAGAGCAGGCAGCCGATGATTTCCCACGGCCCCATCATCCAGCCGATGTCGGTAAACCAGAAGAACGGTTCGCCGGGCTGCACGTTGAACGCATAACGCAGCTCCTTGCCCGTCTGGGCGAGACAGCCCGCGTGCGTGTGCACCGTGCCCTTCGGCCGGCCGGTCGTGCCGCTGGTGTAAAGGATCAACGCCGGATCCTCGGCGGCGGTGTGCACACACTCCGTCACGCTCGGTGCGCTGCGCAGAAAACGCATCCAGTCGGGCCGGTCAAAACAGATCACCCGCGGCGCCGCCGGCACCTGCTCGGCAGCCGCGCGCGCGATCACGCCCGTCGCCACGCTCTTGCCGCGCCGGTGCAGGTGTTCGACCGCAAACAGCACCTTCGCCTCGCAGGAAGCGATGCGCTCGACCACCGCCGCCTCGCCGTAGCCGCAGAAGATCGGCACGAAGGCCGCGCCGATCTTGCCGCACGCCATCAGGACTTCGACGGTCTCGATCCGCATCGGCGCGTAGAGCGCCACACTGTCGCCCGGTCCGACCCCCATCGCGTGCAGCGCGCCGGCGCAATCATCCACCGCGGCCTTCAACTCCGCGAAGGTCCGCTGCAGCCGGTCTTCCGGTTCATCGGAGTCGGCCTCATAAAACACCGCCACCTCGTCGCCGTGCCCGTCACGCACATGCCGGTCGATGCAGTTGTGCGCGATGTTCACCGCGCCGCCCACGAACCACCGCGTCCACGGAAACCCGCGCGCGTCGTCCTTGACCTGCGTGCAGGGCTGGAACCACTCCACCCCGCTGTCGCGCATCACCGCATCCCAAAACCAGGCGCTGTCGCGCACCGCCGCCGCCTGCAACCCGACCTGCGAATTGAAACCGTGTGCGCGCATGAACCGCGCGAGATGCGAATCACGCGTCCACGCATGATCGTCGGGGTGCCAGAGGTGGGGTTGTTGGGGCATAAGCAAAAGGAGTTTGGCCGCGGGGCAGTCGTCGCGCGTTCACATCACTTCCACACAGACCGCCATGCCCTCTCCGCCACCGATGCAGATGGCGGCAACGCCGCGCTTGAGTCCGCGCTCGCGCAGGGCGGCGAGCAGCGTCACCACGATGCGCGCGCCGGAACAGCCGATGGGATGCCCGAGCGCGATGGCGCCGCCGCGGACGTTGACCTTTTCATGCGGCACGCCGAGTTCGCGCATGAAGGCCAGCGGCACGACCGCAAACGCCTCGTTGACCTCCCACAGGTCCACATCGGCCACCGCCCAGCCGGCGGATTTGAGCGCGTTTTGCGCGGCCTGCACCGGCGTGGTGGTAAACCACAGCGGTTCGTGCGCGTGCGCGCCAAATGCCGTGATGCGCGCGAGCGGCTTGAGCTTCCGTGACTGCACCTCCGCCGCACGCGCGATGACGAGCGCCGCCGCGCCGTCGTTGAGCGACGAGGCATTCGCGGGCGTGATGGTGCCGTCCTTTTGGAAGGCGGGCTTGAGCTGCGGAATCTTGTCGTAGCGCACCTTGGCCGGACCTTCGTCCGTGCTGACCGTGGTGACATTGCCGCGCACGTCTGTGATCTCCACCGGCGTAATCTCGGCGGCGAAGAGGCCGGCCTGTTGCGCGGCGTTGGCCCGTTGGAACGACGCAATCGCATACCCATCTTGTTCCGCGCGGGTGAAGGCGTATTTCTCCGCACAGCGTTCGGCGCAGCTGCCCATATGGATGTTGTCGTAAGGATCCCACAGGCCGTCGGTGATGAGCGAATCCACCACCTCGCGATGCCCGAGCCGGTAACCCTCGCGGGCTTTGGGCAACAGGTACGGCGCCTGCGACATCGATTCCATGCCGCCGGCCACGATCAGCTCGCCCATCCCGGCCTGCAGGGCATGCGCGCCTTGCATCAAAGCCTGCAGCCCGGAACCGCAGACTTTGTGCACCGTCACCGTGCGCACCGCCGCCGGCAATCCGGCATGCAACGCCGCCTGGCGCGCGGGCGCCTGTCCCTGGCCGGCCGTGAGCACATTGCCCATCAGCACGTCGCTGATGTCGCCGGGCGAGACGCCCGCAGCCACCACCGCCCCGCGGATCGCCGCGGCGCCGAGACGCGAGGCGGGCAGCGTGGCGAGCGCGCCCTGAAAATTGCCGATCGGCGTGCGCGTGGCGGAAAGAATGACGATGTCGCTCATCGGGAGAAGTTGAGGCTCAGTCGGGACGAACCAACGTGAACATGTCCTGCGTTGATGTGTATAAATCGCCGCCGAGCCGGCCGATCAGGTCGAGCTTGCGGGGATCGGCGTGCCCGGCTTCATCCAGCACCTCGTCACGCACGTGCACCGTGAGGATGCGGCCGAAAATCACGTTGGCCGCAAGCGGGCCATCACCGATGCGCACGATGCGATCCAGCCGGCATTCATAGGCCACCGGCGCGGCGGCCACGCGAGGCGGGCGGACGTTGTCCGACGCGGTCGCTTCGATCCCGAATTTTTCGAATTCGCTCTCGCCGTAAGGCAGCAACGCAGCGGTTGCGTTCATCGCTTCGCCCAGGTCGCGATTGACCAGGTTGACGACGAATTCCGGCACCGCCCCGATGTTGCGCACCGTGTCCTTCGGCACGCCCTGGCGGTTGTTGACCGGCACAAACATCAGCGTGGGCGGATTCGCGCACACGCCCTGGAAGAATGAAAACGGCGCGAGGTTGGTGCGCCCTTCGGCCGAGATCGTCGAGACCCAGGCGATGGGCCGCGGCAGGATGGTGGCTGTCATCCAGCGGTAGGCGTGGCGCGGTTCAAGCGTGGTGAAATCAAGTCGCATGGCGGAAGAAGGCGGGGCGGTTGGCTTCGACTTTCACCATGAACGTGAAAGCGCACGCCATCGCTACGCCACACCCGCTCCCACGGCAAGCCTCCCGCGCCGCGTGCAAACAATCGCAATCCTCGGCCGGACGCATGTGAGCCAAACGGCGTAATCGCGCGGCTTGTGCTTTGGCCGCGGTATGTCATAAGCCCGGTCATGTCGCGCCACCCCACGCCGCTGCCGGTCGATGCCGCCGCCCAACGCATCATCCATTTCGAGATCATGCTGGAGGAGGTGCCCGTCGGTCTGCTGCTGCTCGATTGGGATTTTCAACCGCTCTGGTACAATCACGAGGCCGCCCGCGCCTGCGCCGTCTGGAATCACGGCGAGCGCAAGGCCTCCGCACTGCGGGCACGGCAGGAATTCGCCCTGCCCGCGCCCCTGGCCGAGGCCTGCCGGGCCCTGCGCGAATCCTTCGCCTCCGCCAATCTCACCACTCATCCGCGCGTCGTCAGCGACCACGAACGCGGGTTGCATGCGCGCATCAAACTGCATGCCCCGGGCCGGGCCGACCAACCGCCGGCGTTTCACATCCAGCTGGATTACCGGAGGCCCCGCGGCGATCGCGACCGGCCGTTGTCCCCGGGCGCCGTGGCGCTGCTTGCGCGGCTGACCGCGCGCGAGCGCGAGGTGGCCATGCGCGTGCGGGAGGGCCTGCGCACTTTGGAAATCGCCGCCGAACTGCACCGCAGTCCGCTCACGATCAAGACCCAGCTGGCCGCCATCTTCGCCAAACTCGGTGTGCGCGGCCGTTCACGGGTCGCCGCCTTGCTAAACCGTTGAAAACCCGCTAGCCCCGTTCACCAAGCCGATTAAGTTCCCTCAAAACATCAATCATCATGGCCCACATTCTCGTAATCGACGATGACGACGCCCTCCGTGAAGTGGTGACCATGGCGCTGGAGGAAAAAGGCCACCGCGTGACCGCGGCCGAGAACGGCAAAATCGGTGTGACGCGGTTTATGGCCGAACCCGCCGACGTGGTTTTGACCGACGTCATGATGCCCGAGCAGGAAGGCGTCGAAACGATCATGCAGCTGCGCAGGACGCATCCCAAGCTGCGGATCATCGCCATGTCCGGCGGCGGACCGCGGTCGGCCGTCTACCTGCAGATCTGCGCCCGCTTGGGCGCCCGAACTCTGGCCAAGCCCTTCACCATCGCCGATCTCGACCAGACGATTGCCGAGGTGATGACACCCGGCCCGTAATCACAACTCGGGTTGCCGGTCGCGTCCGGGCTCAAAGTCGACCGAACCGCACCGCTCCACGTATCGCGTGAAGTTGCCCAAAACTACCTGCATCCGCAGGATGCGGTGACCGCGCTTGGTTTGGTGACAGTGCCTCCCGATCCACTGAATCTTTTTTGGCATCGCCATTCAGATCTGAAAGTGTCACGTATTACGTGACACTTCATCCCCCCCACCCCGCCATGAATTATTTACACCTCCCCGCCCGTTTGGCTCCGTTGCTCGCATTTGCCGATGTCCTTGACGCCGCCGCCCGCGAATCCACCAAAGCCCTCACCAAGGTTTATCGCGAGGCCACCCGCACCAGCCGGGGCGGCACCCTGCGTCCCGGCGCGGACACCCCGCTCTGGAACGAGTTGGCCAAACTCGCGGCCGGCCATCTCGAAACCTATGGCGACAAAGCCAACCTCGCCCGCATCCTGGGCGTGCCTCGGCAACGGGTGCACGAGTATCTGGTGGCCAAAACCGCCTGCCCCGACACCGAACGCGCCCTGATGCTGCTGGCCTGGGTGCTCACGGCGGAAAAGCGCAAAACTTCGCCCACCCAAGCGCGCATCAAACGCCCGCGCCGACGGGCCGCCACAGCAACCAAGACTGCAGCACCAACCACTCCGGTCGCCACCACGCCGTCGGACTCCGCATCCGCCTCGTCCTCGCCGCCGTCAATGGACAAATCGGACCCGAAAAGTGTCACGTATTACGTGACACTTATCCCGCCCGCGTTGGATTGACTGCAGACAATCACCTTCCGGCCCCAAAACAGATCATACTTGGGCAACGGCAGCCCAATTCTCAGCAATGCCAGTCTCGGAAACTCGAGAAGTGTCACGTAATACGTGACACTTCTCTGGTTACAGGCACAATTGGGAGGCGACCAAGTTCGCTGGGAGACGTGCCGGGGAGCCACCCGAGCAAGGGGCCGAGCGCGAGGGGCGAAGGGCAGCGGATCAGGAGGGGCGGGCGACAATGTGATGGCGCAGGGTGCCCAAGCGTTCGATTTCGAGTTCCACGACATCGCCGGGCTTGAGCCAGCCGCCGGCTTGGTCCGGCCCCAAATCCATGATGCAGCCGGTGCCCACCGTGCCGGTACCAATCAAGTCGCCGGGATAAAGCTCCGCGTCCCTTGAAGCCGCGACGACCATGCAGGGAATGGAGTGATGCAGGCTGGACACGTTGCCGCGGGACAATTCGCGTCCGTTGACCCGGGCGATCATGGCCAAGTCGAGCACATCCCCCCTGATCTGCCCGGCCACTTCATCCCGTGTAACCAGACACGGACCGAGGCCGGTGGCGAAATCCTTGGCCTTGGCCGGACCAAGGCCGACCGACAACTCCTGCCGCTGCAGGTCGCGCGCGCTGAAATCGTTGATGACGGTAAAGCCCGCGATGTGCTCCCAGGCCCGGTTGAGCGGGATGTTGCGGCCCGCCTTGCCGATGATCACCCCGAGTTCGAGTTCGTAGTCGAGTTCATCAGACCCCTGCGGGGCGAAGACCGCCCCGTCATGTCCAACGAGAGCGTGCGGGTTGGAAAAATAAAAGATCGGCTGCCGATACCAGGCGGCGGCGATCTCCAGCCCGCGCGAGATTTGGCAGGCGCGCACGTGTTGCTCAAAGGCGTGAAAATCGCGGAATGTCGGCGGTTGCACCACCGGTGGCATGTAACGGAATTCGCTCTCGCGGTAACGCGGCCCCTGCCAGTTTTTCAGCCGGTTGATGACATGCGGCAGATGCGCGAGCAGCCACGGGAGGCGCTCTTCCAAGCGCAGGGCGTTGCGCCCGGTCAAGGCCGCGAGTTCCACCCAAGCGCCGTCATCGGTGCCGGCGACCACGACCGGCTCGACACTGGCATGGGGGAGGATGGTGGCGATGCGCATGGTTTCCTCTGTACGCAAACCTAGGCCGGTCGCGGCCCGGGTCGATTCTTTCCGGTGCTCTGCGGGAGATAAACGGACCTTTTGCAGGCAGCATAAGCCTGCGGATTGGCCGGCCCGGGATCAGTCGATGGCTTGGCGAACAGGAACGGCGGGGCTGGTCGCGGCCGCAGGCCGCGGCTCCGGAGTCGCCGGACGGGCGGCCAGCACCGCTTCCACCGTGTTAAGCAGGGTGCCGCGCGTGACCGGTTTGCGCAGCAAGCGCGCGCCGGCGTGGTTGATCGCGACCTGCTCTTCCGGCGAAGCGGCGCCGGTGAGCACGATGCAGCGCAGCGCAGGCCACGACGGCTGCAAGGCCGCCAGTAATTCGAGTCCGGTCAGGCCGGGCATTTTCAGGTCGGTGATGAGCAGGCGCAGCCGGGGTTGATGTCGGCGGCACCAGGCCCGGGCCGCCGCCGCATCCGTCGCAGCGTGCACCCGATAACCGCTGCTTTTGAGCAGCAAGGCGAGGGTCTCACAGACCATGGCGTCATCATCGACCAGAAGAATGTCCGGATCTTCGGTGCCGGCGGTGGCCGTTGCAAATGCCACGGGCAGGTGGATGGCAAACGTTGTGCCCCGGTTCATCTCGCTGGCGACGGTTACGAATCCGCCATGACCACGCACAATGCCGCGCACGGTGGACAGGCCGAGCCCGGTGCCACGGCCGGCCTCCTTGGTGCTGAAAAACGGCTCAAAAATCCGCTCCAGATCGGCGGGCGGAATGCCGACGCCGTGATCGCTCACACTGAGCACCAAAAACTCGCCGGCGCGTCCCTCGGGCAGGGCCCGCGCCTCGGCGTCGTCAAACCGCACCCGGCGCACCCCGAGGCGGATCTCCCCGCCGTCGGGCATGGCGTCGCGGGCATTGAGGCACAGGTTCATCAGCACCTGCTTGAGTTGGGTGTGGTCGGCACGGATTTTCTCTTGCTCGCAACCGCCCTCGAGCCGCACCCGGATGCCGGCGCCCAGCGACTGGCTGACCAGCGCCACAAATTCATGGAGAAACGGTTCGATTGCCAGCGGCGCCGGGCTTTCCACCTCGCCACGAGCAAAGGCCAGCAACTGGTGCACCAAGGCCGCCCCGTGCCGGGCGCTGCGCAGCATGCCCTCGGCGAGGTTGTGCACCTCCGGGCCGACCGGCATGGTCTGCAACAGCTCCGCCGCCATCAGAACGTGCCCGAGGACGTTGTTGAGGTCGTGGGCCACCCCGCCGACCATCACCCCGGAATCGGGTTTGGAAGCACGGGCGGACGGGTCGGAGCGGGCGGACGACGGCGGGTTGTCAGACGACGGGCTCACCAGAAGAAATACCGCTCGTCCTCCTCAAGAAAACGGTTGGACGGCGGCCGTAGCACAAACCGCCAGACTGTGGTGTAGTCCGACCAAGGACCGGTGACCTCACGATCGCAGACGATCTCGGGGCGCGGGGCCGGCTTGGCGCAGGTCCTGGCCAACCGCTCGCGAAACAGCTCGTGACCCTCCTCGGTGGCAAAGAACCACGACCGCCTTTCCAGGCGCTCGGTGATCGGGGCGGTGGGCCCCTGCCGCATCGCCAACAGCCGGCAGCGGAGCACCAATTCGTGCCGGGTCATTTCCAGCAACGCACGCTCGCAGGCGCGGGTGAAGGATTCGGCTGCGGCATGGCCGTAAACGTGAAACCCCCATTCGGAACGGGCAAAGAGCAGGACCGCCACTCCACCAAGCGGCGGTTCAAACGCCAGGGCGCTAACCCCGGGCCACTCCGTATCACGCAACTGGCCGTCGATTTTGCCTTCCCACCAATGCAGGAGGCAAAACCGCTCCAACGATTCCAGGATGGCCCCACGCCGTGCCGGCGCTGCGGACAAACCGGGAAAGGCGGCCATGCCGTTCGACGTTTCATCAACGTCGAAACCGAATTCCTCGCGCCGTTCGGAACGGACGGTCGCGTGGAAAGCCCAACGCTCAAGCGACTCGGAGACCGCCATGTGCCGCGCCACCATCGGGGAGACGTGGGCACCGGAGCCATCCGCATCGCTGTAAACCTGGCGCTGCCGGCGGGCCACCAACCCCGGCCGCAGCCGGGCGTTGGCCATGAAGAGCCGGCGGCCGAAAACGGGGAAATCCCCCGTCTCGATCCGCTCGACCGGTCCGCCGCGTGATGCCATCACGCTGCGATAACGCAAAGAGGCCAGGCTGAACATCGCTCAGACCTCCGCACCCGGGTCGGGCGACGACTCGTCGCACGGAGCCACACAGGGGCCGATGGAAGTCATCGTGCCATTGAAATGCTCGGGCATGAAGCCCTGCACGTAAGAATCAAGACGGTCGGCCGCCTTGGCAAAGCCAACCGCGAAAAGCAGACTGGCCGTGAACCCCAGCAGGATATTTTTGGTGGTTTTCATAACAGGCTCCAGCATGGGAAATGTCCCCCATATCCAAGCCCGCCGGGTCATGATTTTTAAGATGCCATACTGGAATTCCAGTATGGCCAGACCGCCGGGATGGTGTTCTTATATCCGGTGTCGTGATTGCCTTGGTCCCCCGCCTTCTGCTGCTTGCCGGTCTTGTAATGATGCCGGGGCTGCGCGTTGAAGCGGTTTCAACCACCACGGGTGCGGTGCCCGTCACCACCTACGATGCCGCGGATCTGGGCCGTGAGACCATGACATGGTGCGCCACTCAGGATGACAACGGTTTGCTCTATGTTGGTGGCGATCGACTCTATGTCACCGACGGCGAACGCTGGCGCGATTATCCGATGGGCAACAGCTATGCGGTTCGTGCCCTTGAATTTTCTGCCGATGGCCGGCTTTGGGCGGCGGGCAACAATGAGCTGGGCTGGTTTGAGCAATCGTCAACGGGCGACTGGACATTCCATTCCCTCACCAGACATTTGCCAGATCTGGAAAGTGAGCTCGGCGATGTATGGAAGGTATATCCCAAGGGAAATGGCGCGGTTTTTATCAGCGACAAATACATACTGGCTTGGAACGGAAAATCGTTCTCCCATTGGCATTTCGATGCCCCTCGGCGCCTGATATCATCTACCCACAGAGGTGACGTATACGTATACCACCATTCACTGGGCTTGATGCGTGTGGAGAATACGGGCCCCAAGGTGGAAATTCATGAATCCAAAACCGGATATCGGAGCATATTTTGGATCGGTGAATTAGGGTCGCGCAAAGTTCATGTTACAACCGAAGGCGTGGGATTTTTCGCCGAGGATCACATCACCTATCCCGACCCCGATCTCTCCACCTTCATCCGCGAAAACATCCTCACCTCGGTCCGGCAGTTGCCCGACGGCACACTGGCGTTGGGCACGTTGCGCGGCGGCATCGCCCTGGTCGGTTCGGATCTCAAGTTGCAGCGCGTGTTGAACTCCGCCGGCGGTCTGCCGACCGATGAGATTTTCGGTCTGTTCGTCGATCGCGACGGCGCGCTTTGGGCGACATCCAGCACGCGGTTCTTCCGGCTCAACACCATGGCCGGCATCGCCCGCCTGGACGCGCGGCAAGGCCTGCCGGCGAGCGGGGTGACCAAATTGACGGAATACGACCGCACGCTCACCGTGCTGACAAACGAGGGGGTGTCACAGTTGGAGGCCGGAACCTTCAACTCCATTGGGGAACTTCGCGGCATGTGTCGTGACCTGGTGGCAACACCCGACGGTCTGATGGTAGCCACCGCATTCGGGGTGCACCTGCTTGGCGCGGAAAACCCGAAGATAATTTATAAGACTCCGATAGACATTTTCAAAATCCACCCGGCCGACCGGCCCGGTTGGTACGACATCGCCGACGGCCGCAAAATCGTGCGCTTCCCCATCGCCGGCGGCACCGCGCGCGAATTGACGCACGAATTGCCCGACATCGCGGAAAATTTTCTTTTCGACGACGGCGGCCGGCTCTGGATCGGCACCGGCGCCAAGGGCCTGCTCGTCGCGCAGCCCCGGGCCGACACCCCGGTGGCCGCGACCAATGCCGCTTCCACGCATGGCTTCCCCGCCGCGGAAGGCCGCGTGCAGATCACCCGCTTCGGATCCACCTTGGTGGCGTTCGGGGCCGATGGCGCCCACTGGCTGAACCCGGCCACCGACCGTTTTGAACCGGTGCGGGATTTTCCGTCGGGCCATGTCCTCGCCATTTCCAATGCGGATACCGGCGGCCGGGTCTGGGTTGCACTCGCCGGAGCCCGCGCGGAATTGCGCCCCGGATCGGCCGGCTCGTGGCCGCGGAGAACGGGGTCGCGTGGCAGCCCCGCGCGATTGAGGGCCTGGCCACCGCCGGCCTGCCGCGCGATCTGCTGGTGCAGGCAACGTCCGCCGGCGAAGTGCTGTGGATCGCAGGCAGCGAGGCGCTCCTGCGCGTGGAGCAGCCCGGCCGGTTGGTGCCGTCCACCCCGCGGAAACCCCTGTTGCGCGCCACGGCCCTCGATGCGGACGGTCAGCCGTCGCGGCCCGCTTCCGGACGCCTGCCCTACGCCACCCGTCGCCTGCACGTGGAGTTCGGCTCCACCGACTACGGCCGGCGCGACACCCTCCGCTACCAGACGCGTTTGATCGGGCTCGACCGCGACTGGTCCGCCCCGACCAACGACGCCGAGTTGGATTTCACCAACCTGCGCGAAGGTGACTACACCTTTGAGGTGCGGATCATCGCCGACACCGGGGAAGTCAGCGAGCCCGCGGTGCTGCGGTTTGCCATCGCACCGCCGTGGTGGCGCACGCCCTATGCCTACGGCGGTTATGCCGTGCTGCTGGCCGCCGCGCTCGCCGGCATCTACGGCCTGCGCCTGCGCACCGTGCGGCGGCGGGCGCACCTGCTGGAAGAAACCGTGCGGCAACGCACCCATGAATTGGAAAAGGCCAACGCCGCAAAAACCGAGTTCGTCGCGAGCATGAGCCACGAGATCCGCAACCCGATGAACGGCATCATCGGCTCCGCGACGGCACTGGCCGACACGCCATTGAACGCGGAGCAGTCCGAGCTGGTCGCCACGCTGCGCAACTGCGCCACGTTCCTCGCCTCGCTGGTCGAGGACGTGCTTGACTTCTCCGCCATCGAGGCCGGCGCGTTTACCGTCCAAACCCAGCCGTGCAATCCCGCGGAAATCCTCGAAAGCGTGACCCGCATGCTCGCCAATCCGGCGGCCGAGGCCGGGGCGCACTTCGACATCGAGATCGACCCGACCCTGCCCTCGCGCGTGCTGGCGGATCCGGCCCGCGTGCAGCAAATCGTGGTCAACTACGCCACCAACGCCCTCAAGTTCAGCGGCGGCGGCCGGGTGCGGCTCTCGGCGTATTCGGACAACGGACACGTGACCTTCGCGGTGACCGACGACGGCCCGGGCATCAGCACCGAGGACCAGGCCGTGCTCTTCACCCGCTTCTCCCGCCTCAAGACCGCCCGCCAGGCCGGGCTGCCCGGCGCCGGTCTCGGACTGGCGGTTTGCCGCGCGGTGGCCGAACGGATGCAGGGCAGCGTGGGCGTGGCGAGCGCGCCGGGCCGCGGCGCGACGTTTTTCCTGCGGCTGCCGCTGCACACCGCATCGGACGCCGCGCAGGCGCCCCTGCCGGCGCTGCCCTCAATGGCCGGCGCCCGCGCCCTTGTGGTCGAGGATCTCGACTACAACGCCCGGGCGCTGGGCGCGATGCTGCAGCGTTATGGTTTCACGGTTGATTTCGCCCGGTGCGGCGAGGAGGCATTGCGCCTGCTCGCGGCGGACTCGTATCGCGCGGTGTTCCTTGATTACGACCTGCCCGACATGAGCGGCCTCGAGGTCGCGCGGCGGCTGCGGGCGCGCGAAGCCGGCCTGACGCACACCATGGTCATTGCCACGACCGCCTACTCCACCGTGCAGGATCGCGAGGCCTGCCTCGCCGCCGGCATGGATTCGTTCCTGGGCAAACCCATCACGCCGGAGAAGCTGCACGCCGCGCTCACCGGCATCCCCGCGACGGCCCGGCCGGCGGCATCGGTGCAATTGCCCGCCGAAACCGATTCCAGCGTGAATCTGCGGTTGCTGGCCTTCCTCGCCGGTGACGCCCCCGGCGCACTGCAGGGTGAAATCGGCCGCTACCTCGGGGTGCTGCAAACCCTGCACTTGGAATTTATCGACGCGCTCGTGACCCGCGACCGGCCCGTGCTGGGTCGCGCCGCCCACCGTCTCGTGTCCCATGCGCGGATGGTTGACGCCGAGGAACTCGCCGCGACCGCCCGGGCCATCGAGGATGCGGCGGATTTTGCCGAGGAAACCGAACTCGAACGGATGGGCGGTCAACTCGCGTCCGCGATTTTCGCCCTCAAGAAGTCCCTGACCCGGTATCTTCCCGCGAAGTCATCTGCGTGAAGCCGTGCTCGATGGCGTAGCGGATCAGCTTGGGCGTGCTGCGCACGTTGAGCTTTTTCATGATGCGCGAACGGAAGGTCGCCGCGGTGTTGAAGGAGACCTTAAGCTCGTCCGCGATCTCGTCGTCCGAGAGCGATTGCCCGATCAACGTGAGCACGTGGCGCTCGCGCTCGGTCAGCACCTTGTCGAAGGAGCGCGGGTTCGCGATTCGCGCCTCATGTGCGCGGGCAAAGGACGGCGCCAGGTAGCGGCGACCCGCCGCCACGGTCTCGATCGCCACCCGCAGGCTGTCGAGGCTGTTGGCGTTCTTGTCGACAAATCCGTCGATGCCCGCGCGTTCGGCCCGGAAAATCGTGTAGTCGCCCTGCGTGGAGGTGATGACGATGATGCGCAGCGCCGGCAGGATCTTGCGCACGGTCTCAATGATTGTGAACCCGTCCATGTCCGGCAGTTGCAGGTCGAGCAGCAGCAGGTCGGGTTGTTCGCGCAGGATAACGCTCACCGCGGTGGCGCCGTCGCCCGCCTGGCCGACCACCTGATGGCCGAAGTCGGTCACGCACACCTTGTGAATGACCTCCCGAAACATCTGATGATCCTCGACAATCACTATCCGCATCACCCGGGAGTATCACCCGGATCGCATGGCATAACAATCGGCAATTCTCCCCAGTCGCGGATTTGCGGCTTTTGTCTGCGGCGGATGTCGGTCACGTTCACGAACCGCTACCCTTGATCAGGGTCAATGCCCCCCGCCCCACGACCGGGCAGACTTAACCGATGGATACCGCTGTACAATCTCTGCCTTCCGCCACCGCCGGTTTCCGGCCGGCCGCATCGTCGGTGTTTCTGCCCAAGGAACACGGCTCGTGGTCGCTGGCGTTGGAACCCGTGCTGTTCGGCCTGCTGGTCGCGCCATCCCTCGCGGGCGGCGCGCTGGCGGTGAGCGCGGCGGCGGCGTTTTTCCTGCGCCGTCCGGCCAAGGCTGTTTGGCGGGCACCGCATCGCGCGGCTTGGCTCGCGGTCGTTATCCTCGGTATCTGCGCGGTTGTTGGCGTGGGCAAAGCCATCCTGCTGGCGGGTTGGTCGCCTTTGGTGTTTTTGCTGCCGGCATTGCCGCTGGCCGCTCTGTTTCTGCACTGGGATCGGCAAAACGAATCCCGCGCCACCCACGCCGAACTCGCCGCGTGCGGGATCTTCGCCCTGTTGCCCGCCGTCATGGCCGCGCAGGCCGGCCGGCCCGTCGCCGTCGCGGTGACACTCAGCGCCATCATGCTGGCCCGGAGCCTGCCGACGGTGTTGATCATCCGCACGTATCTGCGCCGGCGCAAAGGCTCGCCGGCCGGGCCGACGCCCGCCGGGTTGACCACGTTCGTCACGGTCGGGATGATTTTAGCCCTCGCGCTAACCGGCCACGCACCTTGGACCGCCGTCGTGCTGGTGCTGATCGCCGCATTGCGGCTCGGTCTGCTGGTGCCCGCGTGGCAACCCGACTGGCCCGCCAAGCGCATCGGCATCGCCGAGGCCATCTTCGGCCTGGGCTATGTGCTGCTCATTGCGGCCGCGTTTCAGTGGTGAATTTCGCCGAACCTTCGCCCGGCTTGACCGGCGTCAAGGTTCTCAACCCCAACCCCCGCTAATGTAATCCCCGCCAACCCAAACACTGTGCTTATGAAAACCGAACGTCCTTTTCTCCTCGCCGCCCTCAGTGTCCTGCTGACGGCTGCGCTAACGTTGCCCCAAGCCCGCGCCGTCGAACCGATCGGTGAAGTCGAAGGCCCGGTGGACCTGCCGCCCGCCATCCTGGCGCTGCCGGTCGAGCAAGCCGTCCTCACGGCGCCGCCGCATGTGCCGCCGCCCATCACCCGCAAGACTCCGGCCCGCGTGGTCGTGCATCTCGAGGTGCGCGAGGTCGAGGCCCGCATCGCCGACGGCGTGACCTACACCTTCTGGACCTTCGGCGGCACCGTGCCGGGTTCGTTCATTCGCATCCGCGAGGGAGACGTCGTGGAGTTTCACCTCAACAACCACCCGTCTTCCAAGCTGCCGCACAACATCGACCTTCACGCCGTGACCGGTCCCGGCGGCGGCGCCACCTCGTCGTTCACCGCCCCGGGCCACAGCTCGCAGTTCACCTTCAAGGCGCTCAACCCCGGTCTCTACGTCTATCACTGCGCCACCGCCCCGGTGCCCATGCACGTGGGCAACGGCATGTATGGCCTCATCCTCGTCGAGCCCCAGGAAGGCCTGCCGCCCGTCGACAAGGAATACTACGTCATGCAGGGCGACTTCTACACCCAGGGCAACTACGGCGAACCCGGCCTGCAGACCTTCGACATGATGAAGTCCATCGACGAGCGCCCCACCTACGTCGTGCTCAACGGCGCGGTCGGCGCCCTCGTCGGCGACAACGCCCTCACCGCCGAGGTCGGCGACAAGGTGCGCATCTACTTCGGCGTCGGCGGACCCAACCTCACCTCCTCCTTCCACGTCATCGGCGAGATCTTCGACACGGTCTATCCCGAAGGCAGCCTCAGTCATCCCGCCAACAACATCCAGACCACGCTCGTCCCCGCCGGCGGTGCCACCGTGGTGGACTTCAAGGTCGAGGCCCCCGGCACCTTCGTGCTGGTCGACCACTCGCTGTCGCGCGCCTTCAACAAGGGCGCCCTCGGCATGCTCAAGGTCAGCGGCCCCGCCGACCGCGTGGTCTATTCCGGCAAAGAAATCGATGCCATCTACCTTGGGGCCCAGTCCGAGGAAGGCACGGAAGCGCAAAAACGCCAACAGGAACTGCAGGACCGGATCGCCGCCGAGATGAAGAGCAATCCCGCCATCGCCGGGCTCACCAAGGAAGTGCAGATCGAGCGCGGCAAACAAACCTACATGCAGCTCTGCTTCGCCTGCCACATGCCGGACGGCAAGGGCATGCCCAAGGTCTTCCCGCCGCTCGCGGGTTCCGACTACCTTCTGGCCGACACCGACCGCGCCATCCGCGTGGTCAAGAAGGGCCTCACCGGCCCCGTCACCGTCAACGGCGAGACCTACAACAGCGCCATGCCCCCGCAGGATCACCTCACCGACCAGCAGGTCGCCGATGTCGTCACCTACGTGCTCAACGCCTGGGGCAACGACGGCGGCTCCGTCAACGTCGACGATGTCCGCCGCGTGCTGAGCGAAAGCAAATAATCCCGTCAGCCGGAAACAATCGTCATGACCACCCGTCGTCCCACGCTCCGTCATCGTCTGCTGCCCGCCCTGCTGGCCGCCGGTTTGCTGACGGCCGTGTGGGGCGGCGCGGCGGCGACACCCGCCGGCATGACCCTGGTGCCCGCCGGCGAATACGCCCCGCTGTTCACCGGACCGGAAGATCCCGCGCGCCTCCCCGTGCCGGCGTTCTACCTCGACCCCCTGCCCGTGACCAACGGCGAGTTTCTCGCCTTCGTGCAGGCCAATCCCAAGTGGCGCCGTTCGGCGGTGAGCCCGCTCTTCGCCGACCGCTCCTATCTCGAAAAGTGGTCATCCGATCTCGAGCCCGGCCCGCGCGCCGCGCCCGACGCGCCGGTGGTCAACGTTTCCTGGTTTGCCGCCCGCGCCTACGCCCGCTGGGCCGGCAAACGCCTGCCCACCACGGCCGAGTGGGAACGCGCCGCCGCCGTGGGCTACACCACGGCCGACGGCCGCAACGACCCCGAACTCACCGGCGACATTTACCGCTGGTTTGCCACGCCCACGCCCGACCTCATCCCGTCGCCCGCCGACGCCCGACCCAACCTTCTCGGCCTCCGCGGCCTCTTCGGCTACGTTTGGGAATGGGTCGATGATTTCAACACCGCGATGGTCACCGGCGAGTCGCGCGGCGACAGCGCCACCGACCGCAACCTGTTTTGCTCCGCCGGCTCCGTCGGCGCGCGCGACACCAGCGATTACGCCGCCTTCATGCGTCTGGCCCTGCGCAGTTCGATGAAGGCCAACAACACCACCAGCTCCCTCGGTTTCCGCTGCGCGCGCGACGTTGACGCGCCGGCCGCCGCACCTTCCGCACCATGAAAACACTTCGCCTCATTTTCTGCGCCGCCGGTCTGCTGACCGCGGGCATCCTCTCCGCCAAGACTCCCGCGCCCTGCTGCTCCGCTGCGCCAGAACCCGCCAAGCCGGCCCCGGCGTGTTGCGCCACCGACGAACCCGCGGCAAAACCCGCCGCCGAACCGGCCTGCTGCGAATCCCTCGACGCCGCGGCCCCGTTGTCGCCGCACTCGCTTTATCAGCTCGAGGCCGGGTTCACCGGTGACGACGGCGAACCGGTCACGCTGGCCGCCTTCCGCGGCCGCCCGGTCATCCTTACGATGTTCTTCGCCTCCTGCGGCTACGCCTGCCCGCTCACGATCAGCGACATCACCCGCATCCGCGATCTGCTGCCGGCCGATGTGCGCGAACAGGTGGCCATCGTGCTCGTCTCGTTTGACGTGGAACGCGACACCCCCGCGTCCCTGCACGCGTTCCGCAGTGAGCGTCAACTCGACGCCCAATGGCACCTGCTGCACGGCGACTCCGATGCCGTCAGCGAACTCGCCGCGCTGCTCGGCGTGAAATACAAACAGGAGGCCGACGGCATGTTTTCCCATTCCAACCTCGTCACCGTGCTCAACCCCGAGGGCGAGATCGCGCACCAGCGCGCCGGTCTCAAGGGCGGTCTGGAACAGGCCGCCGAGGCGGTCATCAAGGTCGCGCCGGCGTCCATCTGACCGCCGGCTTTTGCGCGGATTGGCCGCGCCTTGATGCGTATCAAGGCGGCATCACGCGAAACCTGTCATGGTGAGCCCCGAAAGGACGCCATCCGATGAAAAACAAACTTCTGCTCATCGCCGGACTCACGCTGGCCGGCATCATTACTCCGGCTTCGGTCCGTGCCCATTGCGACAGCCTGGACGGTCCGGTTGTTCAAACCGCCAGGCTCGCGCTCGACCAAGCCGACGTGACGCCCGTGCTCAAATGGATCCAGGCCGGGGATGAAGCGGCCATCCGGGCCGCGTTCAGCCAGACGCTCGAGGTGCGTCAGCTTTCCCCCGCCGCGGCCGACCTGGCCGACCGGTATTTTTTCGAAACCCTCGTGCGCATCCACCGGGCGGGCGAAGGCGCGCCCTACACCGGACTCAAACCGGCCGGCAGCGCCGGACCCGCGCTGGCGGCGGCCGACCAAGCCTTGGCAACCGGCGAGATCGACGACCTGACGCATGAGCTGGTCCAGCACCTGACCGACGGGCTCACCCAGCGCTTCACGCGCGCCCATGCCGCCAAGGCGCACGCCGATCACCACGTCGCCGCCGGCCGCGCCTATGTGGCGGCCTATGTCGATTACATCCACTACTTCGAACGGCTGCACGCCATGGGTGAACCCGCGGCGCCTCACGCTGCCGCGCACGCGCACTGAACCGCTCCCCACCATCAATCCGCGCCGCCGGTGCACTTTCGCCTGCCATCATCCGCCCTTGTCGCTCTCACCATCGCGACCGCCGCCGCCCAGCCGGATGCCTTGTCCGACGCTATCAACGGGGGCAAACTCTCGCTCAACGTCCGCACCCGTTACGAAGCCGTGGAGCAGACCGGCCTGCGCGATGCCGGGGCGCTCACGTTGCGGGCGCGGCTCGGGTTCACCACCGCCCCGGTCAACGGCCTCAAGGCGCTGCTGGAGTTTGAACACATCTCCGCGCTCGACGGCGACCGTTACAGCCAGGCCGGCCTCAACCCCGGCGGCGCCGGCCGCGCGGTGGTCGCCGACCCCGAGGGCACCGAGGTCAACCAGGCGGCGCTGAGCTTCGCGCCGCAGGCCACCACGTTCACCCTTGGCCGGCAGCGGCTGGTCCTCGACAACGCACGTTTCGTCGGTGACGTCGGCTGGCGGCAGAACCAGCAGACGTTCGATGCGATCACCGTGCAGGACAAAACCTTGGCCGGCACCACGCTGACCTACGCCTGGTTGCAGCAGATCAACCGGGTCTTCGGCGCCGATCATGCACAGGGCCGCTGGGATTCCGCTTCGCACGTGTTCCACGCCAACCACACCGGTTTCGCCGCCGGCACGCTGACCGGTTACGCCTACCTGCTCGATTTCGACAACGCGCCCGCCAACTCCAGCGCCACTTACGGCGCAAGCCTCACGGGCAGCCGCGCGACCGGGACCGGCAAGATTTCCTGGCGCGCCGAATTCGCCACGCAAACCGACCACGGTAACGCCCCGTCGGACTACCGCGCCGACTACCATGCGCTCGAGGCCGGTTTCGCCCGCGACGGCGTGGGACTTACGCTCGGCCAGGAACAGCTCGGCTCCGACCGCGGCGTGGGGTTCAAGACTCCGCTCGCCACCCTCCACGCCTTCAACGGCTGGGCCGACCTGTTTCTCGCCACGCCGGCCGCCGGCCTGCGCGACCGTTACGCGAAGCTCTCCGCCACGCTCCCGGGCGGCTTCAACCTCCTGCTCGCCCACCATCGCTTCGCCGCGGCGACGGGCGGAGGCAATTACGGCCGCGAATGGGATCTGCAACTGTCGCGCAAGCTGAACGCCCATTTCACCGGGTTGGTCAAACTCGCCGACTTTGACCCCGCCAACGCAACCCTGCCGGCCGTGCGTAAACTCTGGCTGCAAATCGAATACTCACTTTGACTGTCCCCATCATGTCCGCTGCCAAAAATCACCGCTTCGATGTCCGCCCCATCCTCGCTCGCGGCGAAGAGCCCTTCGCGGAAATCCGCGCCAAGGCCGATGCCCTCGCCGCCGGCGACAGCCTGACGATCATCGCGCCCTTCCTGCCTGCGCCGTTGGTCGAGCTGCTCCAGTCCGAAGGCTTCGAAGCCAAAATCGAACGCCATCACGACGGCGCCTGGGCGGTCATTTTCCGCAAACCCTGAACCGCGCCCGACCGCCGGGCGCCGCCACTCATTATGAAACGCAACACCCTCCTCTCGCCCACCGAATCCGGCGTCTGCTCGCTCTTCGAGCCCGTGGCCAACGTCGATCACGGCATCGTCAGCCGCGCGGTGCTCACCACGCCGGGCCTGCGCATCACGCTGTTTCACTTCGCCGCCGGGCAGGAGCTCTCCGAGCACACCAGCAAGGCGCGCGCCCTCGTGCAGATCCTGACCGGCACCTGCAAGTTCAGCGTCGGCCCGACCATGCACACGCTCAAACCCGGCGACGTGCTGCACCTGCCGCCCGGCGAACTGCACGCCGTCAGCGCCCCCGAGACCTTCTCCATGCTGCTCACGCAGATCACGGAGCCCGCCGGCTGACCGCCCCATTCCGCTTTCCACCCCGCCCCATGGAAGAAGCCCTGCTCAGCGCCTTGCAGCAACGGCGCGATGAAATCCGTACGCGTTGGGACGCCCTGATGCGCCTCGAGCGGGCGGACACCGCCCTCGCCAACCCCGACACGCTCGCCTTCCTTTTCGACCAAACCTTGGACGAGGTGCTCGCCAAACTTCCCGGCAAGCCGGTCGCGCCCATCCGCCGCCGCCCGACCTGCCAATGCGGCTGCAACCCGATGCGCGTCTATTTTCCCGCCCTGGAGCAGGCCTTGCTCGAAACGCTGATTCTCGTGCAGACCGAAATGCCGGAGCTGGCGTCCCGTGCGCGCCTCGACTCGGTCACCGAACTCTGCACCACCCTGCGCCGCATCGCCCGCCGCGAAATCGCGGTCTTCGACGACATCTGCCAGCATAACACCGCCGGCCGCAGCACCGAGTATTCCATCTGAGCCGTTATCCAATTCAGCAGTTCAGCTTGATGTGTAGCCGCGTTGGCCGTGCCCTTCGTAGGCTCGGCGAAGTAGGGAGCGCAGCGACAACGTGGCCCAAGCGCCAGGCTTCGCGGAACAAAATCAAGGGGCGTGGCAATGGACCGCCGCCCGTCACGGCTCCAGCTCGAATCCGCGGGCGGATTCAAACGAGAGCACATTGAGGTGGCGCTCCTTCGCTTCAATCGTGCCGCGCCAGACCTTGGGCGCGGCCGTTGGGTCCTGATTCGTCAGGAGCGTCACCGTCACCGCATGGTTGCCCGGATTGAGCGGCACGCGCAGCTCGCCGACAGAAGCGCCGTCGGATTTCAAACCCTTCGGCTGGTAGGTTTGCTCGATCGTGCGGCCATCCACCTCCAGTCGCACCAAGACCGGCGCGCGCGTGCGTTGCGCCGGCAAGGCGGCGCGCATGTGCACCGGGCGCGTGTCCTCCGCCGGATCGACCGTCGCCGCCGGCGCGGTTTCCAACCAGTCGCCGTGCGCCTGGAAACTGAAGACGAACTCCGCCTCCGCCGGGACGGGATTGCGGAACGGCGCATCGCTCACCACCAGCACCACGGCCAGCATGACCGCCGTGAGCAATGTGCCCGCCAGCCAGCCGCCCGCGCGGCGGCGCCGTACCGGCTCAGTCGCCGGTCCGCCATCCCGCAGGCGTTGGGCCGCGGCCGTTAACCGCGCCGGCTGCAGCGGATCAAAAATCACATGCGCCACCTTGTGCGGATCGGCGCGGTTGGGCCGGAACGAGGGTTCGCGGGTGCCGTCAAGCCGCGCGTGGATCCAGCGGTTGCCCTCCTTTGCAAAGGCCTCGCTCGAACCGCACCCGACGATCAGCACCGCCGCGGCCCCCTTGCCGATGAGCCGCTCGATCAGCTTGGGCTCGACCCAGCCGGCGCAGGGCACCGGCCGCACCTCGTAGCCCGGCAGGCGGCGCGACCAGCCCACCCGGTCAAACAAATCCCAGCCGCCCTCCGTGTTCGCGCACACCAGGGCCAGCGCCGGCGTCTTGCCGGCCGCGGCGGTGGCCTGCACCCACGCTTCCAGTTCGCGCGTGACCTGTTGCGCATCGAACCACGCCATGCCGATGGCCTGCGTGTCGCACGAGCCAGTGCAGATGCCGCAGCCGATGCAGCGGTCGGCGTCGATCTGCGCCTGCGAGGGAAACGGCTTCCCGTCTGTGCGCGGCACCATCGTGATCGCGCCGAACGGGCAGTCCTGCGCGCAGTGCGTGCACGAGAAACAGCGCGAGATGTTGACCGCCGCCTGGAACGTGGCGCGCTGCCGCCGCCGGCCGAGCCACCACGGCACCGTCATCAGGCCCGCCATCGCCAGCAGAAACGTCAGCCAGATGCCGCCCCCGCCCAGCCGCGAGGTGATCGCGAGCGGCCCCAGATACCACCAGTCCATGGAGAACGTGTCCGGCTTCAACGCCATCTGCGCCGGCGCGGCGTTGGTCGCGGGATAAACCAGCGCGGCGATGAGCACCGCGCCCGCGAGCCAGACCGAGAGCCGCCAGTCGGGCAGCAGCGCCGAACGGCTCAGCCGCGCCAGATGCAGGCAGAGCCCGGCGGCGATGCCCAGTGGCAGCAGCATGTGCAGGAAGAACACGACGAAAAACAGCAGCGAGGGCACCGTGCGCTCCGAGGCGAAGAGCCGCAGCATCGGCTCACCAAACACCGGCAGCACGTCGATCGCGCGCACGCTGTCCAGCGCCAACAATTGCGCCCGCTCATCCCAGACCAGCCAGTAGCCGGTCCAGCCGATGAACCAGATCAGCCCGAGCATCGCGATGCCGCTGGCCCACGCCAGCCAGCGCGCCCCGGCAAACTTGCGCGCCAGGAAAACCCGCAGTGCATGCGTGAGCACCAGCAGCATGAGCAGATCCGACGAATAACGGTGCATGCTGCGCACGATCCCGCCGAGGGAGCGCGGCCCGAGGTCCGCCAGCGAATGCCAGGCAAACTGCAGGCTGGGTGAATACCAGACCAGCAGCAACACGCCGGTGAAAGTGGCGAGCACCAGCATGGCGTTCGCCGCCGCGCCGAGATGCGCCAGCGGGTTGAGCTCCCGCGGCAGCCGGCGCTCCAGCAGCGTGTCGCAGCGCGTGAGCAGCCCGTTGCCCGCCTCGAGCCAGCGTGCGGCGCGCGTCGGGGGCGGAGGCGGCTGCGATCCCGTGGCCGCGGGATCGGGTCCCATGGCGTCGGCCAGCACCTCGCAATCAATCTCAGGATGCGGATGCGGTGCCGACATGGGTTTCTTTCAACAATGACCGCAGGGCCTCGCGCATCCACGCGCGGTGGCGGGGATCGAGGGTGAAGCGGTAGGCGATGCGGTTGGAGCGGTCGACGAGCAGGAAAAGATTGGCGTGGTCGATGATGCCGGTCTGCGGATCACGCGTGGCGGAGAATTGCAGGTCGCGCAGCAGCGCATGCATCGCCGCCGGCTCGTGGCCGTTGACGTAACGAAATTCCGGATGCGTGAAGCCCTGCGCCTCGGTCACCAGGTCCATCAACGCGGCCGTCTCGTATTCGGGATTGAGCGAAAGCGCGACCACGCTGAGTTCGGCGCGTTCCGCCGCGGGCAGTTCGGCCAGCAGTGACTTGATCTCCAGCAGGATTTCCGGGCACGCCGTCGTGCAGCCCGCGTAAACGCCGGTCACCAGCACCACCCGACCCTGCAGGTCGGCGAACCGGAATTCCTTGCCCTTCTGGTCCGCCAGCACCGCCGCCGGCAGCGCCAGTTGCACGCGGATGCGCTCGCCCGGAAACGGCGGCAGCTCCGCGGCGCGCTTGGCATCCACGGTGGCGAAGTAAAACAAGCCCGCGACGCTCAGCGCGACCACCGCCAGCGCCGCCGCCGCGGCGTTGGCGTGCGCCAGCCACACGCGCGGCCGCGCCAATTGCGCAAACACCCGCCGCCACAGCAGCGCCGCCACGCCGACCACAAAGATCGGCTCAAACATCATCACCGAGACGGCCATCCACGAGATGCCGCCCGTGCGCGGATCGCCCCGGTAGCACCACAGCTGAAAGTCGCGCACAAAGGCGGCGAACGGGCCGCCCTCGGTCGGCCCGAAGACGGTGAACAGCAGAAACGCCTCGTAGCCCGCCAGCGCGGTCAGCAGGAACACCAGCAACCCCGGGCCGATGAGAAACCGCGCCGGCGCGGTTTCGCGCCAGCCGCCGGTCGCGGTTGTCGGTAGCGATGATGAAGGTGCGATGATTGGCATGGTTTGTCATGTAGGGCGGGGTTCGGAGGCCCCGCCCTGCAATGTTTTCGCTCAGCGCACCGGCCACACGTCGGCCAGCGCCTTCCAGTTGGCGAAGTAGTAAACGACGAAGCAGGCGAGGAACGTAAGCGTGAGCACGATCGTGCCCTTGGTCGCATAGTGGTCATGCGCCAGCGAGCCCGCCTTGCTGCCGGCCAGCGCCGGCGGCGTGCCCCAGTCCGTCATGGCGCCGTCCCCGATCTTCCGGCCGAAGAACAGCGTGCCGACGCACAGCAGCGCAAAGATCAGCAGCCCGGTGAACGCCAGGATGCCGCCGATGCCCACGAGGCCGAGCCACAGGTGCGCGGCCGGGCCGTAGATGCCCTGCGCGTCGATGTCCCAGCTGCGGCGCGAAACGCCCATCGAGCCGGCGAACGACATGCCGAACGAAAGCAGCGTGATGCCGCCGGCAAACAGCCACGGCTGCACGCGCGCCCAGCCGCGCCCGATGAAGTCGCGCTGGAAGATCAGCGGGATCACGTAATACGCGAGCCCCATGAACGCGAGGCTCGTGCCGCCGACCACGGTGGCGTGAAAGTGGCCCGGGATGCGCAGCGTGTTGTGCGCGATGATGTTGATCTGCTGCGTGCCGAGCGTGACGCCCGTGATGCCGCCGATGAAGCCGAAGATCACCACCGACAGCACCGTGGCGCTGAACGCCGGGTTTTTCCACGGCAGCGCCGTGACCCAGCCAAACAGCCCGCCGGTGTAGCCCTTCTCGCGCATCGCCACCTCGACGCCGGCCGGCACGGTGAAGCCGTGCACCATCGAGGCCAGCACCGCGAGGTACATCGCGTAGGAGGTGTTCCAGATTTTCCAGGTGGAGCCCACGCCCGGGTCGACCAGCAGATGGTGCGCCGAGGCGAGGTTGATAAAGAGGATGTAGAGGACGAACGCCGAGCGGCACACCGCCTCGTTGATCGGACGCGCGCCGACCACGATGTGCGTCAGCAGATACCAGACGGCCACCATCGCGCACACATTGACCTGCTGCGACTGGTGCCCGAGCCCCCACCAGATGAGGCGGTACCAGCCCGGATCCGGCGCCGCCGTCCAGCCCATCGAGTAGGTGAACGTGGGGATCATCACCACCGCGCCGTGCAACAGTGTCACTACCGCAATGATTGCCGCGGCCAGCGCACCGAACGTCACAATCGGCACCGAGCCGGTGTAGGCGCCGTCACGTTTGGCGACGTAGAGCGTCGCAAAAAAGTTGAACACGCCGATCAGCGTGCCCACCGCCACGAGGATGATGCCGAGATAGAACAACGGATGCGCCAGCAACGGCAGATAGGAGGTCATCAGCACGTCCGCCTGTCCGGCCAGGATGATGTAATCCACCATCACGCCGCCGGCCAGCATCAGACCAAACGAAACCCACGCGACCTTCTTGGAAAACAGCCGGGCGTTGAGCGGTGTCGTGCAGGCGAAGTAGAGGATCGCGACCTCGAAGAACAGGATCCACAGGATCAGCATGTTGATGCCGTGGAACGTCAGGATGCGGTAGAACCAGTCGGTCGGCAGCAGGTGCACCGTCTGCCAGCGCGTGAGCGCGAGCAGCAGCGCCGCGATGCCGCCGAGCAGCAGGAAGACGATGCCGACAACCGCGTTGAGCTTGATGAAGCGCTGCGCGTCGAAGCACACGCTCAGGCCGGTGGTGCCGCACACGCGGCCGGGAACGCCGGGGGCGGTCAGGGAATGGGAAGTGGAGGACATGGGGTGAGGCGGTTATTCGACAAAGATTTTGCCGGACATGGCGTGGTGACCGGCGCCGCAAAACTCATTGCAGACGATCGTGAACTCGCCCTTCGAGGTCGGCGTGATCGTCAGCACGTGGTCGTAGCCGGGCAGCACGTGGAAGTTCATGTTGAGCGGCTGAAGGGAGAAGCCGTGCTGCAGGTCGAGCGCCGACAGGTGCAGCCGGTAGGTCTCGCCCTGCCGCAGGCGCAGCGCGGGATACCACTGCCACATGCGGCCGACCAGATACGCGTCGCCACCGGGCGGAGGCTCGACGATAGGCAGCTCCTGCAAGAGCGGGTTGGGCGTGGGATTTTTCCAGGTGTCGACCCGGTTGGCCGCGACGAACTGCTCGGTGCGCGCCATGAAGGCCGCGGGCGTGACGGAGTAGGCTTCGCCGGAGCTGTTCTGTTTGCCGCGAAAATGCCAGTAAGGCATCATCAACGACATCACGAAGCACCAGAGGATGGCGCAACCGAGCCAGATTTTTTCGTGGCCGGCGGGGCCGTGAAACCAGGGGGTGGTGAGAGGACGCAGACTCATGGGTGGTGGGGTTTCAGGGCAACTGGGAGGGTTTGACCAACAGCAGCTCGATCCAGCCCCACACGGTGTAGGACAGGATGGGGATGAGGACGCCGAGCACGAGGAGCAGCCAGGGATTGTCCATCAGCCGCTGCCACGGATGTTTCTTGGGTTCGTTGTTCATGGAGGATTCAGGTGTGCGGGGTTGCGGGGCGACGCCACGCGCCCATGCGCCGCAGCATCACCGCGAGAAAAAAAACGCCGCCGATCACCGCCACGATGCCGCCGAGGCCCATGACGCTGAGACCGAGATATTCGCCGAGGGAGCGCACATGCTGCTCGGCGCCGTATTGCTTGCGCCCGAGCCCGTAGGCGCCGGCCAGCGCGAAGCCGAGGCCGAAGACCGCCTGCCCTCCGCCGAAGAGGATCAGCTGCAACCGTGCGCGCGGTGCGGGCACGAGTTTGGCGCCGGCTGGCGCCGCCGCGGTGCAGAAATCATACGCCGCGGCCATCAACGCGATCGTCACCGCACCGATGGCGCAGTGGTAGTGCCCGGGCACCAGCGTGCTCGAGCCGCGGATCATCGCGCCAAGAATGAAACCGAGCAGCGTGAGCAGCGCGCTGCCCGCCAAGCCCGCGAAACGATAATCCCGCCAGTCGAGCGCGGCCCGCCACCGCCACACGTGCACCGCCGCCGTGCCGAGCACCACCAGCACCACCGGGAAAAGCGTCCAACGCATCAGGTGCGTGGCCATCGGGAAATACGACGTCGCGGTCGTGCCCCCAAACGCCAGATACGGCATGATGAACTGCGGCAGCACCAAAGCCGTGAGCAACGCCGCCGCCGTCGCCGGCGCCAGCACCGGCCGGCCCGTCCAGCGGTGCAGCAGCTGCAGCCACAGCGCCAGCATCACCGCGACATTGGCCGCCTGCAGCACATGCCCGCCGCCCCAGAAAATGAGTTCGTAATAAACCGACGGTCCCGCGTCCGGCGTCGTGCGCCACGCCCCCAGCATGGTGACAATCGCCACCACGTTGGCTGCGGCCGAGGCGCGCAGCGCAATCACGGAGGCGGGCGACAGCGCCTTCGCGTCGGTGCGCGCCGGCGTGAAAAGCGCGGTGGCAAAGAACAATCCCGCACCGGCAAACCAGCAGATCAGCCCGGCGAAAAACACCGGGTGATCGATCACCGGCACGTAGTTGGCCAGCACCGGTTGCGCGCCCGGCATCACCGCGCCCACCAGCAGCCCGCCGACGCCGGCCGCGGCCAGCGTCAGGGCCGCGGCCGTCACCCCCCGGTGCAGCCGCGGCCCGATCGCCAGCCCCAGAAATGCGAGCGTGCCGGCCTGAAACCAGACCACGATCGCCAGATCCACGTGCACCACGAGGGCGCGCTTGAAAAACAACGGATCGGTGAACAGCCACCCCAGAAACGGCAGCCGCCCGATCACCAGCATCAGGGACAACAATCCCGCGAGCACGAGGCTCATGATCGCCAGCCCGAACCACCCTCGCGCCGCCCCCAGCCCGGCGCCCGCCGCCACCGGTTGCACGTGATCCCGCGTCGACAAAGCGGGTCGCAACACGGGATGCCGGGGCAATGAAACCGAGGAGGTGGACATGCGGCGTTTGTAGCCGATGCGCCGCCCGCCGGCCTTGACGCAGGTCAAACAAATCCGCGCAAACGCGGTGCGACGTCATTACGCCACGCAACCACGAACGTATGCGGATGAGATTTCGTAGGGCCGGAGCTTGCTCCGCGCCCCGAAGATTGCGCGCCCCCCATCAGGCGTGGAGCAAGCTCCAGCCCTGCATTCGTTCACCATTTTAACCACCGGACAAACGCGCTTCGTGGCACCGCGCGATTCCTTGACGTCAGTCAAGGCCCGCGCGCCAGGATTCCACTAAAGTGCCGCATGCCCGTGACGACCTGCCCCATCGATTCACCCGTCTGTGTCGCCCCCACCCGCCGTGCGTGGACCGCCACCGCGCACGCGCTGTTCGTCCTGACCAAGCCGCGACTCGCATGCATGTCGGTGTTCACCGCGATGGTGGCGTATGGCACGGTGTCCCCGGCCGCGGGTTCGGCGTTCACCACCCTGCTCGGCACCACGCTGGCCGCCGGCGGCGCGCTGTCGCTCAACCAGTGGTGGGAACGTCGCGCCGATGCGCACATGCGGCGCACGCGCGACCGGCCGCTGCCCCGCGCGCAACTCACCCCCGCCTTCGCACTCGGGTGGAGCCTTGGACTCTCCGTGGCCGGCGTCGGCTTGCTCGCGTTCGCCGTCAATGCGACCGCCGCCGCGGTGGCCGCACTGACGATTCTGCTTTACGGGGTCGTTTACACGCCACTGAAGCGGCGCACGCGCTGGGCCACGGAAATCGGATCGCTCTCCGGCGCCTTGCCGCCGCTGCTCGGCAACGCCGCCGCCGGCGACCTCTGGGCCGCGCCGGGCGTGGCGCTCGCGGCCATTTTGCTGTGCTGGCAAATGCCGCATTTCTTCGCCATCGGCTGGCGGCACCGCGCCGATTATCGCGCCGCGGGTTTCAAGTTGCTGCCTGCGATCGACGCCACCGGCCGCCGCACGGCCGCGTGGTCGTTGTTTTACGCCGCGCTGCTCCTGCCGGTTTCGCTGGCCCCGTGGCTGCTCGGTCACTTCGGCACGTTCTATGGCGTGCCCGCCGCGTTCGCGGGCGGCGCCTTCCTGCACTGCGCCTGGCGCTTCGCCGCAGACCCGGCCGGCCGCGATGCCGCCGCCCGCCGGCTGTTTTTCGCCTCCATCCTCCACCTGCCCGTCGTCCTCGGCGCCCTCGCCCTGGACCGGTGGGTGGCTATGTGACGAAACCTTGACCTGCATCAATCTTTTCGGCGCGCGCGGGCGCTGGCCGCTGCATTTTGGGCGGGACTCTGCCGGCAGGGTCCGTATCAATCACGGGCTATGCCGACGTCCTCCCGCCCCCCGGACTTCAAGCTCACCGGCCTCATCGGGTCGTTGCGCTGCTGTCAGCTGTTCAGCGGCGTGCCGGGCACGGACCTGGAATTGATCGCCGGCTTCGCCCAGACGCTGAAACTCGCCAAGGACGACTACCTGTTCCACGAGGGCGAGCCCGCGCGCGGTTGCTACGTCATGCAGACCGGCGCGGTCAACGTCCACCGCGTCAATGCTGCCGGCAAGGAACAGGTCATCCACGTGTTTCGCGCGGGCGAGTCCTTCGCCGAGGCCGCGCTCGCCTCGCCCCGGGGTTACCCGGCCAACGCGCGCGCCGTGGAGCCCAGCACCGTGCTGCTGCTGCCCAAGCAGCCCATGCTCGAGCTCATCGGCCGGCGGCCCGACCTCGCGCTCAGCATGCTCGGCTCGATGAGCGCCCACCTGCGTGTGCTGGTGGGCATGCTCGACGATCTCACCCTCAAGGACGTCGAGTCGCGGCTGTTGAACTGGTTGGTGAAGCATTTTCACACGGCCAAGGGCAACGTCATCACCCTGCCCGGCACCAAGCGCGTGCTCGCCGCCGAGCTCGGCACCAGCAGCGAGACGCTCTCGCGCACCCTCGCCCGGCTGCGCGACCAAAAGCTCATCAGCGTGGGCGCCCGCACCATCACCGTGCACAATGCCGACGCCATCGCCGGCCTGCTGCGGCACAATCTCGGCGAAAACTGATCTTTGCCGTGCCGCCCGCCGTGCCCGTCGGCGCAGAATGATCGGAAGGTGGCGCGCGTTGCCCTCAACGCGCTGTGCGATCATCTCTCTTTGGAGCATTTTCAAAAATGCCATGGCCGTGCTTGAGCCAAAGGCATTCCGAGCGAAGTGAGCTTCAGCCAAGCGTGGCCGCTGGGAGACCACGTTGTCGCCAAGCTTCAACGCGGCTACAATTCGACTTAACTGATCTAAAATGCGTGACGCTACCAATCGTCCGCAGCGTTCGGCCCGATGCGGCCCGCGCGGAAGGGGGCCTGCCATCGGTCCGATGGCTCAAGGCGTGTAGTATAACGGATATGAACCGGATCGGCCCTGCACTTGATACGGATCAAGGCGCCGCGCCACGCCCGGCGCCATACTGCGGGCCGATTCCCGCCATGACACCGCCCCAAGACCAGCCCGCCTTCACTTCCAACACCCCCGTCGGGGCCATCGTGGCCGGCCGGCCCGGGCTGGCCCGGTTGTTTGAACACCTCGGTATCGACTATTGCTGCGGCGGCAAGCTGCCCCTTGGCGCTGCCTGCCGGCAACGCGGGCTGGACACCGCCGCCACCCTCAACCTGCTCCACACGGCCGTCACCGACATGGAACAGACGCAAACCGACATGGACGCCACCGGCATGACCGGCACCGAACTCGCCGACCACATCGAGCGCACCCATCACGCCTACACCAAGGCCGAGCTGCCGCACCTCGTCGCGCTGGCCGATCGCGTCGCCGCCAAGCACGGCGAACGCGACCCGCGGCTGGTTGATCTGGCAGTCACGCTGCGGATCCTGGCCGCGGACATGCTGGATCACATGGAAAAGGAGGAAATCGCGCTGTTTCCCCTCATCCGTCGCATCGAGACCGAAGCGCAGGCCACCTGCGCCTGCGAGATCATCGCCACGCCCATCCGCTGCATGGAGGCCGAGCACAACGCCACCGGCCGGGCCGTCGCCCATTTGCGCGAGCTCACCGACCATTTTACGCCCGATGCCGCGGCCTGCCAAAGCCACCGCGCCCTGCTGGCCGGACTCGCCGCCTTCGAGGCCGACCTGCACCGTCACGTGCACAAGGAGAACAACATCCTGTTCCCCGGCATCCTCGCCCGGATCCACGCCGCCTGAACCGCCGCGCGCACGCCGGCGTCCGGGGCACCCCGCCGCGATTGTTACTTTCGCCCTATGGTCGGAGGTGGCACGTGGCATTAATGTCGCTATGACGTGTAACGCGTTTGCCACAAACGCGCCTGCCACCACACATCGCCTACCCTACCATGAAACCTAGCCTACACCGACTGCTGCTTGTCGCGGCACTGCTTGGCGGCACCGCCAGCGTGCGCGCCCAAGAAAACACCCCGGAGGAGGCCTCCGCGCCGACTTCCGTTGAAGCCACCGAGACCTCCGACGCCACCACCAATGCACAAGCCGAGCTGACCCCGGCAATCAAACTGGAGCGCGTCGAAGTGCTCGGTTCGCGCATCCGCCGCGTCGAGACCGAGGGCCCGTCCCCCGTTTCCTCCTACAACCAGGACTTCATCCGCTCCACCGGTGCGCTGAATGTCGCCGACTTCCTCAACTTCCTGCCGCAAACCTACTCCGGCATCGGCGCCGGCCGCGGCAGCACGCCGAACGAGCTGAATCCGGAATTCGGTCAGCGCACGGAGACCACAACTCCAATGTTTAACATGGTGATGGGCGCCTCCAACGCGCCTCCGGGCCAGACCGGTGTCTCCGGCGTCAGCCTGCGCGGCCTCGGCGCCGGCTCCACCCTCGTGCTGATTGACGGCCGCCGCGTCGGCCAGTCGGGCGCACGTAACCGCTCCTCCGACACCGGCCAGGGCTTCGTCGACCTCAACACCATCCCCATGGGCATGATCGAGCGCATCGAGATCATCACCGACGGCTCCTCCGCCATCTACGGCGCCGACGCCATCGGCGGCGTGGTCAACATCGTCCTCAAGAAGGACTGGCAGGGCACGGAGATCTCCGGCACCTACAAGGGCGCCGAGCACGGCGGCGGCCGCGAACGCAACGTCTCCGTCACCCACGGTTTCCGCAGCGGCAAGCTCCGCGGCACGTTGAACCTCAGCTACTACGACCGCTCCGACCTCAAGGCCTCGCAGCGCTCCTTCTCCAAGAACCAGGACCACCGCAACATCGTGGCCGGCCATGACGCCACCACGGGCGCTCCGGTCTACGGTCGCGACCTGCGGGTCAATTGGGGTTACCCCTCCACCGTGCAGGCCCGCACCGGCATGCTGAACGGCTTCACCCGCCCCGACGGCGTCACCCCGACCAATGTCGCGCTCACGCCCGGCGGCTACTCCTCCACCCCGCCGCTCTCCGCCTTCACCGGCCAGGGTCCCGTACCGCCCAACACCGGTGTTTTCGCCACCGGCCAGCGCCGCGGCAACACCAGCGAATTCCTCGACCTCATCCCTGAGTCGGAGCGCACCGGCGTGAACTTCAACCTGACCTACGAGGTCAGCGACCGCCTCGAGGTTTACGGTGGCTATATCTACAGCAATTCCCAGTCGAAGTCCGACGCACAGCCGCCGGTCTCCACCGCGGCCGCCTCCAGCGGCTTCGGCAACTTCGCCACCGTTGTCCCCGCCGCCTACAATCCCTTCGGCCAGGATGTGATGGTCGGCATGGTCCACTACGAATTCGGCCCGATCTGGCAGAAAATGGAAACCGACGCCCACCGCGCCAATGTCGGCGTGCGCGGCTACTTCGGCGAAACCTGGCGCTGGGACACCTCCATCGGCCACGACCGCCAGAAGGCCCATCAGGTGACCCGTGATTTCAACGGCGCCGCCATCACCGCCCCGCTCGCCAACGGCACGCTGAATCCCTTCATCGACGCCAGCGCCGAGGGCGCCCCCGACCAGTCGGGGGTCTACGAGTCCATGGCCCTCTATCCCACCCGGGACAGCAACTCGAAGTTCCTCTCCTGGGATTTCTCCGCTGACGGCGATGTCTTCGAATTCTGGGGCGGCCCCGTGCAAAGCGCCCTCGGCGTGAGCTACAACCGCGCCGAGATCGACAGCACCGCGATCAACTACACCACCGCGGTCACCCCGGCCGTGTCCTCCAACACCGTCGAGGCCACCAGCAAGAGCTACGCCGCCTTTGCCGAAGTCTCGGTGCCGTTTGTCGGCAAGGCCAACGCCGTGTCCGGCGTCGAGCGTCTCGAACTCATCGTTGCCGGCCGCCACGAGGACTACAACGACTCCAAGGGCGTGACCGTGCCCAAGGTCACCGCCATCTGGGCGCCGACCAAGTCCGTCCTGTTCCGCGCGGGCTATTCCGAGGGCTTCCGTCCGGCCGCCCCCACCGAGAAGGCCACCGCGCAGTCCACCACCACCAACACCGTGACCGACCCGCGCCGCACCCCGGCCAACACCTCGGGCGTGCAGGTCACCACCGGGGCGCCGACCTCCTCCAAGCCCGAGAAGTCCGACACCCGCACCTACAGCATTATCATCGAGCCGCCGTTCGCCGAAGGGCTCAACCTGCAGGTCAACTACTACGAGACCAACCAGAAGGACGTGCTGCAGCTGATGAGCGCCAACAACATCGTGCTGAACGAGTCGCTGTTCGCCGACCGCATCACCCGCGCCGCGCCCGACGCCAACGACACCGCCCTCGGCCAGCCCGGGCGCCTGCTCACGGTTGACCGCACCTACGTCAACTTCGGCAAGGTCGTGAACCGCAGCGCAGACTACACCCTGGACTACAGCGTGCCTCCGACGGAAATCGGCAACTGGCGCATCTCCCTCACCGCCACGCAGACCCTCGAGTCCACGCGCCAGCTCTCGCCCGGCCAGCCCCCGATCATCCAGGAGGACGACACGTATTCCCCGCCGGAGTGGAAATACAACGCCACCGTGATGTGGAACCACAAGGCGTGGAACGCCGCCGTGTTTTACCACTACATGGATGGGTTTTCCTCCAACAGCGCCGGCAACTGGCTCGCCTCGCACGCGGTTGAATCCGCCGAAAAGGTCGACGTCCGTTTCGGCTACGAGTTCAAGAACGGCGTGTGGCGCGGCTACGGCAAGGGCCTGCGCCTGCAGGTCGGCATCGGCAACATCTTCGACGAAGAGCCGCCGTTCTCCGACACCGTTTACGGCTACAACGGCGGTCTGCACAGCCAGTGGGTGCTCGGCCGCAGCTACGAACTCTCCTTCGTGCTGCCCCTGTAATCCGCTCCCGCAACATGAGTTTGCCCCAGGGCGCCCCGTCACCGCGGGGCGCCCTTTTTTCTATCCCCAACAATCGCCCAATGCGCCGCACCGCGTCCCGCATGAGTAACCTAATAGGTTACTTTGCCCTTTGGTTTGTTCAATCGGCCGACGTGATGTGCCGGTTGCTGCCCGGGCTTTTGGCATTGGGACCATGGTGGGGCGGGCAGTCCCTTGCCCGCCGCTTGGCCCGGCCTTTCGAACCGTTCTCAATGACACCAAGCCCGTTGGCATATACGTACCCGTCACGCCTTCGCCCCGCCCCGTTTCATGATTAGTCCTTTCGGCCCATAGCCTTGCGGGGCCCCAAACGCTAGACTCCCTATCCCATGCCCGTCACCCATGTACGCCCGCGCCCGCCGGTGCTTTCGCTCATCGGCAACACCCCGCTGGTGCCCCTTTATTTTCCCGCGGAAAACCGCACCATCTACGCCAAGGCGGAGTTCCTCAATCCCAGCGGGTCGATCAAGGACCGGCTGGCGCTCTGCGTGATCGAGGACGCCGAACAGCGCGGCCTGCTCAACGACGACTCGATCATCCTCGAATGCACCAGCGGCAACACCGGCATCTCCCTCGCCATGGTCGGCGCTGCCAAGGGCTACAAGGTCTGCATCCTGATGAGCGACACCGCCAGCGTGGAGCGCCGCTACCTCATGCAACAGTTCGGCGCCGAGGTGCGTCTCTTCAAGGCCACCGAGGGCTACGGCACCGGCATCAAGCTTTCCCGCGAAATGGCCGCGGCCGATTCCCGCTACTTTTTGCCGCGCCAGTTTGAAAACCCCCTCAACGCCCAGGACCACGAGGAACATACCAGCCGCGAAATCCTTTCGCAGATGCACGGCCTCGTCGACGCCTTCGTCTCGGGTTACGGCACCGGCGGCACCATCACCGGCTGCGGCCGCACCCTGCGCGCCGCCAATCCGCGCATGAAAATCTACGCCATGGAGCCCGCCGAGGCCGCCATGCTCTCCGGCGAAATGCCCTGCTGCCACCTCATCGAGGGCGTCGCCGGCGGCTACGTGCCGCCGCTCCTGCGCTCCGCGCACATCGACGCGCCCATCAAGATCACCAGCGCCGACGCCATCGCCATGACCCGCCGGCTCAACCATGATTTCGGCCTGCTTGTCGGCCCTTCCAGCGGCGCCAATGTCGCCGCCGCCCTCCGCGTCGCCGGCGACCTCGGCCCGGAGTCCCGCGTGGTCACCATCCTCTGCGACCGCGCCGAGCGCTACTATTCGACGAAACTTTTTCAGCCCTGACCCGTCAGGCCCGGAGTCAGCCGGGGTCGTTCCACTGTTCCTTCCGTTCCGCGGGATCCGGCTCTGCTGGCCCGAACGGACCATTTTTTACGGAATAACCCGCCCTGATTGCACCTCTCCCAATTGTCGCCATGGTCAACGCTATGCAGCCGTCCCGTCTCTTCACGTTTTTCGCCCTCGCCTTGCTCGCGCTGGTTCCGGTTTCGGTCCACGCGCAGGTGCGCGCCTCGCTCGTCGCGGCCGACCAGTCCATCCAGCCCGGCCAACCCTTCACCGTCGCCCTGCGGCTGCAGCACGAAGGTCATTGGCACACCTACTGGGTCAATCCCGGCACCGGTCTCACCACCAACATCGCGTGGGACCTCCCCGCCGGTTTCACCGCCAGTGATATCCAATGGCCCGCGCCCAAGGCCATCATCGACCAGGCCGGCACCATCACCGGCAACGGTTATGAAGGCGACACCCTGCTGCCCGTCACCATCACCCCGCCCGCCGATCTCGCGCCCGGCACCACCGTCACCCTGCGCGCCCAGGCCGACTGGCTGATGTGCGACGAGGTCTGCATGCCCGGCGACGCCTCGCTGCAGTTGAGCCTGCCCGTCCGCGCCGAATCCCCGGCCCCGCACGCCACCTTCGGCCCGCGGCTCGACGCCGTGCTCGCCGACCTGCCGCGGGTCGATTCCACCTGGATCCTCAACGCGTCGCGCACCGGCAACACCGTCACGCTCGCGGTCACGCCGTCGCAACCCGTCACCCACACGCCCACCGGCCTGCGTTTCTTCGCCGACGACAATTACATCGCCTACGAGCTCCCGCAGACCGTCGAGCCCGACGGCCCGGGCGGCTTCATCCTCACGCTCCCCGTCTCGCCCGACGGCCCGGAAAACCCGGAGCAACTCGTCGGTGTGCTGACCGCCAAGAACGGTTGGCTGCCCGACGGCAAACTGCCCGGGCTGCGCGTCGACATTCCGTTCACCCAGCCCGGCGCCGCCGTCGGCACCATCGACGCCGCGCCCGCCGCGGCCACGCCGCTCATCGGCACGCTCGCGCTCGCATTTCTCGGCGGCCTCATCCTCAACCTCATGCCCTGCGTGTTTCCCGTGCTCGGCATCAAGATCATGGGCTTCGTCAACCAGGCCGGCAGCGACAAGCGCAAGGTCGTGATGCACGGCCTCGTCTTCACGCTCGGCGTGCTGCTCTCGTTCTGGGTACTGGCCGGCATGCTCGCCGTGTTGCGCGCCGGTGGCGACCAACTCGGCTGGGGCTTCCAGTTGCAATCACCCGCGTTCGTTTACGTGCTCGCGGCCTTTTTGCTCATCTTCGCGCTCAACCTCAGCGGCGTCTTCGAATTCGGCCTCACCGCCGTCGGCGTGGGTTCCAACCTGCAGATGAAGGGCGGCTACGCCGGCTCGTTCTTCACCGGCATCCTCGCCACCGTCGTCGCCACGCCCTGCTCCGCGCCGTTTCTCGCGCCCGCCCTCGGCGCCGCGCTCGCGCTGCCGCTCGGCGAATCGTTCGTCATTTTCACCGCCATCGCCCTCGGCCTCTCCGCGCCTTACCTGCTGCTCTCCATCTTCCCGCAGGCCATCAAGGTGCTGCCGCGGCCCGGCGCGTGGATGGAGACCTTCAAGCAGTTCATGGCCTTCCCGCTCTACGCCACCGTCGCCGCGCTCGTCTGGGTGCTCGCCGGTCAGCTCAACGAAGGCGGCATGCTCATGGCGCTCTTCGGCCTCGTGCTCATCGCCATGGGCGTGTGGTTCTACGGCCGCTGGCACGCCCCCGGCGCTTCCGCCGGCCGCGCGCGCTTCGGCGTGATTGCCGGCGCCGCCGTCCTCGCTCTCGGCGTCTGGACCGGCTGGCCGCAACCGCCCGCGCCCTCCGCGGTCACCTGGGAAAAATGGAGCGAGGAAACCGTCGCGCGCTATCGCGCCGAAGGCCGTCCCATCTACGTCGATTTCACCGCGCGCTGGTGCGCCACCTGCCAGACCAACAAGAAACTCGTCTTCGGTTCCGCCGACGTGCTCGCCCACTTTGCGAAGAACCGCGTCGTCACGCTCAAGGCCGACTGGACCAACCAGGATCCCGCCATCACCGCCGAGCTCGCCAAATACCAGCGCAGCGCCGTGCCCTTCAACCTGCTCTACCTCCCCGGCAAACCCGACCCGATTATCCTCCCTGAGATTTTAACCCCCGGCATCGTGTTGGACGCTTTCCAGCAGGACTGAGGAAAACAGATTGCCGGCATCCCGGCCAAAGCGGATCCCGCACTTTCACTGTCGGCTGCCTCGTCGCGAAAGTGACCTAATAGGTTACTTTCGCGGGACGGCGGCCACGCTGTCGCGCTATTTCCTGCTTCGCCAAGCCTACGAAGGGCACGGCCGGCGCGGCGGTATTTTCGCAGGTCAGTCTCTTAGAGCTGGGGCACATGCATCTGCGCGTTGAGGGCAACGCGCACCACCTTTTAATCCCATCGGTGAGACCGGCGCGTTCACTTGGCACCAAACTTTGGTAGCAGACAATGAAGCCTGAACATCCCTGCCATCAGCGAAGATCAGCGGTTAACCGGCGGCGGAATTCCGGCGCCATTCACGGCAAGCCCACCGTGACATGCCCTCACCGCAGCAGCGAGATGAGCTTGGCGCGGCTGGTGAGGTCGAGTTTGCCGAAGATGGACTGCAGCTGGTTCTTGATCGTGCCGATGCTCTTGTGCAGGCGCGTGGCGATCTCCTCGTTGCCGAGGCCGTCGCGCACGAGCAGGGCGACCTCGCGTTCGCGCGGGGTGAGCTTGGACAGCACGGCCAGCTGGCGTTCGCCGGCCTCGGGCGCCGGGGCGCTCAACAGCGTGCGGTTGATCAACTGCGCAAACAGGTAGGGCCGGGCCAACAACGGGTCGTCCATCGTCACCAGACTGAGGTCGGCCTGCAAATCGGGCTGCTCGGGATGCACCAAGCGGCGGCGCAATCCGCCCGGGCCGGCAGATTGCGGCGCGAGCGCCACGGCGTAATGGTCGGTCAGCAGCGCTTCATACGCCTCGAGAAACGCGGGCGGAATGGCGAAGACCGCGCGGCTGTTCATCCGCCGCGCCGCCTCGGCGCCGAGGTTCCAGCGGGCGCAGGCTTCGAAGGCCTCGGGATTGGCGAAGACGAGTTCGCGTTTCGCGTTCACCAGCAGCACGCCCTGCGGCAGCAGGTTGATGAACTGCTGCAGCGTGCTGCGGCACACGCGCTCCTCCTCCTGTTTCTCGATGCGGCGGAGCGTGCGGTCGAAGACCGGATGCAGGTCGAGCAGCAGGTTCATCTCGCCGCGCGAGAAGGCCGGCTGCGAAAACGCGCGGCGCAGCACGAGGATGCTCTTGCGCTCGCCCTTCTCCCACGTGGTCAGGCCGAGCAGCTTGTCGAAACCCTCGGGCCGCAGCACATGGCGGTAGAAATCACTGCGGCGCCGCGCCTGCGGCTCGGCCGGGAGGATGTCGTCGAGGTTGTAGAGCTTGATGCCCGGATGATCGTTGAGATAGGCGTGCGTGGGCGTGAGCTGGGCGCGCGCGCGCCACCAGTCGGCCGGCCGGCGCGAGGGCTGCGAATGCAGCGTGAGCGCGCCGGGCACCTTCTCCTTGGCGTCGAGAAAGAGCGTGGTCGAATGGTGGTGCGGAAACGCCGTGCTGATGAACCCGTGCAACGCCGACCAGAAGGCCGTGACGTTGGCCGCCGTCTCGAGTTCCACCAACGGACGATGCAGCACCGGGTCGGTGATCTGCATCGACCGGTCGGTGGCCTGCACTCGCGGGGCGGATTTCGGCATCGGCGGCGGAGACGGTCAGTTTTGCTTCGGCGTGAGTTTCAACGCGGGCGCCGGGGCGGCGCCGGAGAGCATGGCGCGACGCTGCAGGTCGGCCGCGCCCTTTTCCACGATGGCGGGATCGACCTTCACGCCGGCCTTGGCCAGCGCGGCGTCGAGGATGACCTCGCCCTTCATGTAGCCGATCACGATGTCCACGATGCGGCCCTCGGGATTGATGATGAACTGCGTGGGAATGCCGGTCACGCCGTAGAGGGCGCGCGAGGCGCGCTCGGGTTTGCGCTCGGCGGGATCGTGCGACCAGACCATGTCGGGATACTTGGCGGCGTTGGCCTTGACCCAGCGCTCGAAGTTGGCGCGCGTGTCGCTCGTGGCGGAACCGAGGACGACGACATCCTGGTCCTTGTATTGCGCGGCGACTTCCTGGGTGTGCGGCATGGCGGCCATGCAGGGGCCGCACCACGTGGCCCAGAAATCGAGGATCACGGTCTTGCCGCGGTAGTCGGAAAGGCGGATCTCCTTGCCGTCAATGTCGGTGGTCACGAAGTCGGGCGCCATAGCGCCGATCGCGATGCGCTCCACCTTCGGCTCGGGCGGCGGCTCCTTCGACTCGGCGGCGGTGAACACCCGTGCGGGCATGTGCCGCGGCTCGAGCTTGATGCCGGCGCGGAGCAGCAGGTTGCCGAGCGATTCCGGCGTGCGCGGACCCGCCCCGCCGAAGAAGCCGACCATGTTGCCCTGCGCGTCGATGACGGTGCAGTTCGGAATCATCGCCATGGCGCCGCCGGTGAATTTCATCGGCGCGATCTTCGGGTAAAATTCCCGCGAAGCGGCGTTGAACGCGGCTTTTTCCGCATCGGACATCTCGTCAAACGGCTTCGACGGCCGCGGGGGCGCGCCCATGGGATCCCACACGACCGGAAAGGAGAAGCGGTTGGCGTTGGCCGCGCGCCAGGCGTCGAAGTCCTCGCGGGAGCCGTAGGCGCCGAGCCCGATGAACACCACGCCCTGCCCGGCGTAGGCCTTGGACCAGTCCTCAAACACCGCAAGGGTTTCCTCGCCCGGGCCGGTGCCGGCGTTCCAAACGGCGAAGACCGCGGTCTTGCCCTTGATCAATGCGGAAAGCTGCACCGCAGCGCCGTCGGCCGTCGCCAGCGTAAGGTCGGGCACGGGCTTGCCGGCCTGCAGCGCACCAAAGCTTTCGCGGAACTGCGGCTTCGGATTGATTTCTTCCTCGCGCATGGCGGCCTCGCGGGCGCGTTGAGCCTCGGCGGCGCGCGCCAGTTGCTCGCGGCCCTTGGCGACGGTGGCCTCGTCGACCTTCACGCCGAGTTTGGCCAAGGCGGCCTCGGTGCGGGCGTCGTCCTTGCCGCCGTTGCCGACGATGGTGGCGACAATCTTGCCGTCGCGACCGATGACAAACTGCGTGGGGATGCCCGACACGCCGTAATGTTTCGCGGAGGCGCGCTCGGCAAACGTGGCCGAACCGCGCTCATGCGGATCGAAGGCCCAGATCATGTCGGGATACTTCGGCTGGTTCTGCGGAATCCATGACTTGAACTGCTTGATGGTGTCGCTGGTGCCGGCGGCGAGCACGACCACATCCTGATCCTTGTATTTGGCGGCGATCGCCTGCGTGTGCGGGAAGGAGGCGATGCACGGGCCGCACCACGTGGCCCAGAAATCGAGGATGACGATCCGACCCTTGAAATCGGAAAGCTTCACTTCCTTGTCATCCACGGTGAGCGAGGTGAAGTCGGGCGCGATATCGCCGGGCCCGAGGGTGCGGGGCGCGGCGGCGGCCGGGGCGGCACCGCCGGGAGCGCGCATGACGGCGCCGGCCGGCATGGACTTCGGCCGGTCTTCCGGAGCCAGCTTGACGCCGGCAAAATGCAGAAACTGCTTCAGGCGCTCGACGTTTTGCGCGCCCATGCCGAGGTAACCGCCGGCCAGTTTGCCCGCGGGATCGACCACGGCGAACACCGGGAACATGCCCACGCCGAAGGTCAGGTTGGGGATGCTCTCACCCCACGCTTTGCCCGCCGGATCCCAGGCGGTGAAGTAGGCGGGATTGGCGGACTTGCGCCAGGCCTCGAATTTCTCGCGTTCCATGGCCGAACCGACGGCCAGCAGCACGACGTCCTGGCCGGCATATTTGGCGGCGAGTTCAACGGCGTAGGTTTCGGGGCCACGCTCGGAATTGCTGAAAAAGGTGACGATGACGGTCTTGCCCTTGAAGTCGGAGAGCTTGAGGTCGCGGCCGTCGGGCGCGGTCGCGGTGAAGTCGGCCACCGGCGCGCCGAACTCGACCGCGCCGAGCGAAGCTTTTTTCGCGGGGGCCATGCCGCCGCCCATGCCGACCATCGGCACGGATTTGGCTGCGGGGGTCTTGGCCGTCGCGGGAATGACCTTGGGCGCGTTTGCGTCGCGCTTGGGCTCGGGCGGGATGGCGGCGAGGTCAACCTTCACGCCGGCACGGGCAAGAGCGTATTCGAGCCGGTAATCCTCGCCGGCGCCGCCGCCCGAAACGGTCTCGACCAATTTGCCGTCGGCCCCGATGACGAACATGGTCGGAAAACCGCTGACGTGGTAGCCGGTGTTGAAAACGGAACCCTTCCAGCCATCGCGGCCGGCGGGATCAAACGTCATGGTGAACGCGTATTTGGCGGCGTTGCGCGCCATCCAGCCGTCGTAGTTGGCCTTGGAATCGCTGGCGGTGACACCGAGAAACACCACGCCCTGATCGGCATACTTGCGCGCAATGCGGTCGTTGTTCGGCATGGCGGCCTGGCACGGGCCGCACCACGTGGCGGAAACGTCCACAATGACGACCTTGCCACGATAGTCGGACAACCGGATGGGCTGGCCCTGCGGACCGGTCACCGTGAAATCGGGCGCCAGATCACCGGATTGTAACCGCGCCGGGGCGGCGGACGGGGCAGCGGCGGGGTCGACGGGGACCGTGGCTGGAGTTTGGGCGGAAACGCGCAGGGTGACGCCGGCAAAAGCCAAAAGCGTGATCGCCAGCGCAACGAGGGGTCGGGTCTTCAGTTTCATTCAGTTTAAAAAATCAGGCGACCGCGGGAAAGCGGCCGTTGCAGGCCTGTCGTTTCGGGCCGGCAAAGGTTGCAGAAAAATAACCCGGGCCGACCGCGGCCGCCGCCGGGCCATTCTGCGCTCGCGCGCCCCGGCAAACCTGCTAGCGCGATTGACCGTGACCGCACCCACCGATCCCCACACCCGCGCCGTCGGCCAGCTGATCCTGGCGGCCCTGTGCTGGAGCCTGGGCGGGCTGCTGATCAAGGCTGTCGACTGGCCGCCGCTCGCGGTGGCGGGCGGGCGCGGCATCCTCGCCGCGGTTTTCCTGCTGCTGACCAACGGCCGGCTGCGCTTCACCTTCTCGCCGGTGCAGTTGATCGCAGCCGCGGCCTACGCGGGTTGCACGGTGTTTTTCGTGCTGGCGACCAAATACACCACGGCGGCCAACGCGATTTTGCTGCAATACACCGCACCGGTCTGGATCGCGATCTTCGCGGCGTGGTTGCTCGGCGAACGCACGGCGGGGCGCGACTGGATCATCATCGCGCTCGTGTTTGTCGGCATGGGCCTGTTTTTCGCCGACGGGCTCGAGTTCGGCGGGCTCTTGGGCAACGGCTTCGGTGTGCTGAGCGGGTTGTGTTTCGCGGCCATGACCATCGCCTTGCGCAAACAGAAGGACGGCTCGCCGGTCGAATCCATCATTCTCGGCAACCTGCTGGCGTTCAGCATCGGGCTGCCGTTCATGTTCGGCGTGCCGTTGCCCTCCCCGATCGGACTCGGGGCGCTCGCGCTGCTCGGCATCGTGCAACTGGGTTTCTCCTACTGGCTGTATGCGCGCGCCATCCGGCACGTCACCGCCCTCGGCGCGGTGCTCATCCCGGTGATCGAGCCGATTCTGAATCCGCTGTGGGTTTTCCTCGCGCGCGACGAACACCCCTCGCGCTGGGCCCTGATCGGCGGGGCCATCGTGCTGGGCGCCGTGACCTGGCGCGCACTGGCCTCAATCCGCCGCGCCAAGCGAGGGTGAGACCGGCAACACCCGCGGCGGTCGCAACTGGATGAGCACGTTGGCCGCGGTGATGAGCGCACCGCCGACCAGCAGGGTCCAGGTGAGGGTTTCGTTGGCGTATTGGATGCCCGCCCAGACCGAGAAAACCGCGGGCAAAAACAGCGCCATCAGCGAGCCGAAGATCGGCTCCACGCAATAGATGAGCCCGGCCTCGGTGCTGCTGATCTTGGGCTGCCAAGCGTTCATCAGCGAAAACGAGCCGAGCGTGCAGAACAGCGTGAGCACGAGCGTGAAACCCAGCCACGCCGGCGAACCGAACGGCCGCAGCAGTGACGCCAGATCGGGCGCCGCCGCACCCCAGAGCCCGGTGAACACCAGCGCCTGCACCGCGAACATCACCAGCGTGATCCGCCCCGGCCGGTTGGCCGCGAACCGGCGCGAGCCGAGGCATAAAATCTGCCCCATGAAAAACAGCGAGGCCAGCAACGTCTCGGCCTCGCCGCGGCCGAACCGCAGCGTGTGCCAGTCGAAGCGGCCGAGAATCGCCACCCCGGCCAGCACCAGCAGGCAGCTCAGCCACACGCTGCCGCCGGGATTCGTGCGGTAACGCACCGCCAGCACGAGCGGGATGAGAATCGCGTAAAGCTGGGTGAGAAACGCCGAGGTCGAGGCGGCGGTGAACTGCAGCCCGTCGTTTTGCAGCAGCATGCCCGCCGCGGAAAACAATCCGATGAGCAGGCCCTGTTGCCACTCGGCCCGCGTGATGCGCCGGAGCTCCCCCGCCTGCAGCAGCAGCAGGATCAGGGTCGCGAGCACAAAGCGCGGCGCCACCGTGCAGAGCGTGGAAAACCAGGTGCCCGCCTCCGGCAGCAGCTTGGCGTGCAACAGCGACATCGCCTTGATCACCGGAAAGCTCAGGCCCCAGAACAAATTCGCCAACAGGAGCATCAGGACGGCCCGCCAGTGCAGCGAAAGAGGAGGCGGTGCCATGCGGAGGCCGATTGGCGGCAGAACTCCCGCGCCGGGCTCAGGCCGACGCGTTGCCGTCGCGCGTGGCGAGGAAGCGGCGCAACATCTTGTCCAGATCCTCCAGCCGCACCGGCTTGATGAGGTAATCGTTGCCGCCGGCCTCCTTGACCCGGTGTTGCTGGTCCACGCGGGCGTCGGCCGTCAGCGCGGCGATCCAGACGTCGCGCATGTTTTCGCCGGCCCGGCCGGTGCGGATCGCGGTGATGGCCGAGACGCCGTCCATCTCCGGCATGTGCAGGTCCATGAGCACGACATCGAAATCGGCGCGTTGCAGTTCCTCCAGGGCGATGCGGCCGTTTTCCGCGACCGTCCAGCGGCAACCCAGCTTGGCGAGAATTTTCTGCATGAGCCGCTGGTTGACGGGATTGTCCTCCACCAGCAGCACACGCAGGTCGAAGGAGTTGGCCCGGGAGAACGGGATGGCCGAGGCCCGGAGCGAAACCGGCGCGGCCAGCAACGCGCGCAAGGACTGGTGATGCACCGGCTTGTTGATCAGCAGCCGGAAATGCGGCCGCAGCCCGGCACGCAGGGTCGGGGCCAAATCGAGCGGCACAAGCGCCAGCATCTTGTCCCGCGGCAGTCCCGGGCGTGCCTCCGCGAGACGGCCGAGGGCGGTGGCCATCGCCTCGTCCACATCGATCAGCGCGACATCCCAGGCCAGCCCGGGCAGTTCCTCGATCGTCGCGGTGGAGACCAGGGCGCCCCAGCGCTCGCCCAGCCGGCTGAGCTCGTTGCGCAGGGATGAAGCCGGGCCGGCCAGCGCGACGCGCACGCCGGAGATGTTGGGCGGCGGCACGCGCGCGGCCTCGTCCCCATCCACCTCTTCGGCCCGGATGGTGAAGCTGAAGGTGGAGCCCACGCCGGGTTCGCTCTGCAGGTCGATGCGTCCGCCCATGAGCTGCACGAGGTTGCTGCTGATGGCGAGCCCCAGGCCGGTGCCGCCGTAACGGCGGGTGTTGGCCTCCTCGAGCTGGCTGAACGGCCGGAAAAGTTTGTCGTAGTGCACCGCATCGATGCCGATGCCGGTGTCGCGCACGGTGAACTCCAGCTCCCACGCCGGCGCCTCGAGCGGCCGGGCCGCCAACCGCACCTCGACTTCGCCGATCTCGGTGAACTTGACCGCATTGTTGATCAGGTTGATCAGCACCTGACGCAGGCGGCCGGCGTCGGCCTCCACCACACGCGGGACGTTGTGCTCGACCCAGTGCAGCAGCTCGATCTTCTTCTCGCCGGCGCGCGCCGCCACCAGATCGAGCGCGTCCTCGATGCAGTCACGCGGATCGCAGGGCTGCGGCTCAAGCTTGAGCTTGCCGGATTCGATGCGGGCAAAGTCGAGAATGTCGTTGGTCAGCTGGATGAGTGCCTCGCCGCTGGAACGGATGGTCTGCATGTAGTCGCTCTGCTCGGGCGTGAGCGGGGTCTCCAGCAGCAGGTTGGTGAAGCCCACGATGCCGTTGAGCGGCGTGCGCACCTCGTGGCTCATGGTCGCGAGGAACTGGCTCTTGGCGCGGTCGCCCGCCTCGGCCTGCTCCTTGGCCTCGCGCAGCACGGTCTCGTTGCGCCGCACCTCGGTCATGTCCTCGTAAACCGCCACGTAGCACGAAACCTGGTTCTGCCGGCCGCGCACCGCGGTGACCACGCCGCGCACCGGATAGGCGTGGCCGCCCTTGTGCCGGTTGAGCCATTCGCCGTGCCAGTTCTGGCCCACGCGGGTGACGGTGACGGCATCGGCCGCCAGCTCGGCCGGCATGCTCTCCACCAAAAACTCCCGCCAGGAGCGGCCGATCAAATCGCGCCGGGTGTGGCCCGTCTGCTCGCAGAAGCCGCGGTTGGCGTATTCGATCTGCAGGTCCAGACCGATGATCATGACCGACGTGTGGCTTTGCTCGATGGCCTCGGAAAGATTGCGGATGACCTCGCGCTGCTCCTGCTGACGACGCATGATCCCGTAGCCGGCGAGCGGCAGGCCCAGGAAAAACCAGACCAGCACCGTCGTGCGCAGCGCGGCCACCCAGAGGTTGCCCGTCCAGTCGCGCGCGGCGATGTCCACGCCGAGCACTTCGCGCACCCGGCCGGCGTCATCGCGGGCCAGCACCGCATAACCGGTGACCCAGGTGCCGAAGGAATCGTCAATCGGCCCCTCGAAAGCGGGCAGGCCGTGCTGCAGCACCGACTGCAGCCCGGGCGAGGTCGCCGCCTCGGGATAATCGTCGCCCGGCAGCGAGATCTCGGCGGATTCGGGCGGTTCGGAATCGGCGAGAAAAATGACGCGGCCGGACTCCGGTTGAAACCGGAAGAGATAAAGGAACCGCACGTTCGGATCGGCCAGCCGCATGCGCTGCAGGCGCTGCTTGACCGCCGCATAAGCGGGCGAGCCGAGATCGGCGGCCGTGCCGGAAAGTTGCGCGGTCTCCGCGGCGGTGAACACGGCCGTGGCACTTTCCGCCCGTTGCAACAGGACAACCACGGCCTCGTCGCGGGCCTGATTCCAGCCCCAGCGACCGGCCAGCAGTCCCAACACAAGGATGACCGCCCCCGCGAGGGGCAGGCGGTGACGGTGAAGGCGGGCGCGATGTCGACTGGCCACGGTGCTGGCAGCAAAGGCGGCGCGACGCGGTCACGCAATCATGAACCAACACGCCGGGACGGCGCACAAAAAAACCGCCGCGTGCAACACGCGGCGGCTGGAAAAAGAAAAGGTGCTTCGGGTCAGGAGAGGTGGTTCGAGACCAGCTTGGTCATCTCGAACATGCTGACGGACTTCTTGCCGCCAAAGACGGCCTTCAGCTTGTCGTCGGCATTGATCTGCGTCTTCACCTTCTTGTCCTGCAGGCCGTTCTTCTTGATGTAGACCCAGAGCTTCTTGGTGAGCTCCGTGCGGGGGAGCGGCTTCGACCCAACAACGGCCGCGAGGGCTTCGTCGGGGGTAACCGGTTTCATGAATGCAGCGTTGGGTTTGCGAGCGGATTTTTTAGCCATAGTGATTTTTGGATTAGGGTGCTTTCCATTGAAAGCAACGCTTTTATAGAGGGAGAAAGCCCGGTTTGCCTAGGAGAATCTTGCGGTCACGGCCCGTAATCGCAGCCGCTCAGGTCCGGTCGTCGACCTGCACAAACTGCCGGTACAAAGCCGCGTAATGTCCGCCCTGCGCCACCAACTCCGCATGCGTGCCCTGTTCGATGATGCGCCCCTGGTCCAGCACGAGCACGCAGTCGGCATGGCGGATGGTGCTCAGCCGGTGCGCCACGATGAAACTGGTGCGGCCCTGCAGCAGCGTGAGCAACGCCTTCTGCAAGCGCGCCTCGGTCAATGCGTCAATGGAACTCGTGGCCTCGTCGAGCACGACCAGCCGCGGGTTCGCGAGAAAAGCGCGGGTGAAACAGATGAGCTGCCGCTGCCCCACCGAAAGCCCGGACCCACGCTCCCCCACCTCGGTCAGCAGGCCCTGCGGCAGCGCCTCCAGCAGGTCGAGGCAGTCCAGCTTGCGGGCCGCCTCGCGGATATCCTCGTCCGTCGCCTCCGGCCGGCTCAGCCGGATGTTGTCGAGCACCGTGCCGGCGAAGAGAAAATTCTGCTGCTGCACCATGCCCATCTGCCGGTGCAGCGAACGGCTGGTGAGGGTGCGGATCTCGCGGCCGTCGATCAGCAGCTCGCCCGCCGTCGGCAGGTAGAACTTGGCGACGAGATTGATGATCGAGCTCTTGCCGCTGCCCGTGTGCCCCACCAGGGCGACCGTCTGGCCGGGCGCGGCGGTGAAGTTGATCCCGTGCAGGACGGGCTGCGCGGGATCGTAGCCGAAGGTGAGGTGGCGGAACTCCACCCGCATCCCGGGGGCGGGCGGCGGCGGCACGGGCAGATCCGTCGCGGCGGGGTCGTCCTCCCAGTCCGGCTTCAGATCGATGAGCCGGAACACGCGCTCCGCGCCCGCCATCGCGATGAGCGCCTGGTTGTATTGGTTGCCCAGCGTGGCGATCGGGGAAAAGAACAGGTTCGCGAGGAAGAAAAACTGGATCAGGTCGGCCATCGTCATCAGGTCGTGGAACGTCCGCCACCCGCCGACCATCAGGAGGATCGCCACAAAAAACTGGCTGTTCAGCTCCAGCAGCGGCACGAGGATGGCCGAGGTGCGGGCCAGCATGATGTTGTAGCGGGAATGATCGTAGAGCAGGCTGCGGAACAGCCCGGCGTTGACCTGCTGCCGCACAAAACCCTGCGTCACCCGGATGCCGTTGACCGACTCGGCCAGCGTGGCCGTCACGCGGCTGAAGCTCTCGGTCGTGGCCCGGGATTCACGGCTCAGGCGCACGCGGAAACGGCGGTTCACCGCCCAGAGGAACGGCGCCATGGCCAGCACGACGATGAACAACACCCAGTCGCACCACACCATCACCGCCGCGGCGAAGAGCATCTGCCCGCCCTGAATCACGGAAACAAACAGCACATCCTGGATGCCGGCGCGCAGCGATTCCACGTCGCTCGTGACCCGGCCGATGATGCGCCCGAGCTTCATCCGGTGGAAGAAACTCATCGGCTGGCGCTGCACCTTGGCGAAAATCTCCGCGCGCAGGCCGCTCACCACCGTCTCGCCGATTTCCAGGGCGAAGCGGTAGCGGAAGTGGAACATGCCGTCGGTGAGCAGCGCCAGCAGTGCGTAGCCCGCCAACCCCAGCCAAAGGAGCCGCACATCGTGGTTGGCGATGGGGCCGCTGATGATCAGACCCACCATCCAAGTGAGCGCCGGCAGCTGCGCCGAGCGCGCCACGGACAGCCCGACCAGCCAGGCGAGCCGGGACCGCACGCTCCGCGTGTAGGTGAACATCCGGCGGATCAGCCCCCATTCGAGGGGCTTGAACTGCGCCTCAACCTCGTCGTCCTCCGGGCGGGTGACAATCGTCAGGTCGCGCACGGGCTTTCGGCCGGTTTTCATGGGCGCACCTCCGCTCCGGCGGGTGGAAGCTGCAGGTTGCGGCTGTCCACGAGTTGCAGGTTGGCGACCCGCAGGTAGGGCCCCGGCACCTGCATCAGCTCCTCATGGGTGCCGCGCTGCACGATGCGGCCCTCCTCCATCACGATGATGAAATCGGCGCGGCGCAGCGTGCTCAACCGGTGCGCCACGATGAAGGTCGTGCGTCCGGCGATGGCGCGGTCGAGCGCCTGGAAAATCTCGTGCTCGGTCTCGCTGTCGATGGCCGCGGTGGGATCGTCCAGCAGGAGAATGGGCGGTTCCAGCAGGATGGCCCGGGCGATGGCGAGCCGCTGACGCTGGCCGCCGGAGAGGCTGTTGCCGCTTTCCCCCAGCACCGTCTCGTAGCCCTGCGGGAGGGCCATGATAAAGTCGTGCGCGGCCGCGATCTTCGCCGCCCGCTCGATCTGCTCCGGCGTGGCCTCGGGATGGCCGAAGGCGATGTTGGCGGCGATTGTGTTGGAGAAGAGAAAACTCTCCTGGAACACCAGCCCGATGCTGCGGCGCAGGTCGTCAAGATGCAGCCGGCGCGCGTCGATGCCGTCGAACAGCAGACTGCCCGTCGTCGGGTCGAAGAAGCGCGGGATCAGGCTCATCAGCGCGCTCTTGCCCGCCCCGGTGGCGCCAAGAATGGCCACGCACTGGCCGGGCTTCACGTCGAGATTGATATCGCGCAGCGTGGGCGTGATGCCGGTGTAGGCAAAACCCACCTGGTCGAAGCGCACCGCGCCGCTGAGCCGCCGACGCCGCACCGCGTTGGGTGCGCTCGCCACCTCGACCGGCGTGTCGAGGATCTCGAACACCCGGCGCGCCCCGATCAGCGACTGCTGCACGCTGTTCACCAGGCCGGCGACGCTGTTTACCTGGCCCGAAAACTGTTCCAACAGGCCCGCGAAGACGATGAGCCCGGTGCCCAGCGGCAGTCGGCCCTGCATCACCAGCCAGCCGCCGTAGCCGAGCAGCACCAGCATGTTCACGCGCGTGAGCAGGCCCACCGCCGGTGAAAACAGGCTGACGCGCCAGAAGATGCCGCGCTGCTGCGTCACCACCGCCTGGTTGGCGGCGTCAAACCGCGCCCGGTCCTCCGCTTCACGGCCGAAACCCTTGGTGACCGCGATGCCCTGGATGCTCTCCGCCAGCGCCTGCACCATCTTTTCAAACAACGTGCGGTTGCGCGCATATTCCGGCTGGATGCGGCGGGAAAACCACGTCGACATCAGCGCGAGCAACGGGGTGGTCGCGAGGCACGCCAGCGTCAGACCCGGGTGCAGGCTCGCCATGTAGGTCACGTAAACGGTCAGCGAGATGACCATGATCACGCTCTGCATCAGCACCTGGTCCACAAACATGCGCACCGCCTGCACGTCACCGGTCACCCGGGTGATGATCGAGCCGGTGGTGTTGGCGTCGAAGAACCGGAAGCTCAGCCGCTGCAGCTTCTCGTAGACCTCGGCCCGCAGGTCCACCACGAGCTTTTGCTGCACCAGCTTGTTGATGGAAACCGCATAGGCGTAGTTCAGCAGGGCGCGGCTGAGCGCGAGCACCAGGATCAATCCGGCGATGATGGCCAGCACCTGCAGCGGCGGCCAGTCGGCCGGCGGAATGAGGTGCAGGGGATTGTCGCCCAGCGGGACGCCCTCGACCTTGTGCCGGATGAAATCGATGCCCAGCCCGGTGAAGCTCAGGCCGACAATGCCCATGGTCAGCAGTACCAACTGCAACGCCAGCACGCCGAGGCAGTGCAGGCGGTAGCGCCAGGCGAGACCAAACAATCGCCGGACCAGCTCCCCGTTCGAGGGAACCGCTCCGGCGGGACTAGGCGGAGGTTCGGACATGCTCGCGGTCAACCTACGTAAACCCCGCGGGCAAAGACACGGCTTTTTTCGACTATTTCCGCTTTCGCCCGCACCACCGCACGGCGTTGCCGGCGCGACCGGGTCAATTTACTTGCCAGGAAACCAAAAATACCATATCAGTTTCCTTGGTTTTATGACTGATGCCGTTCCAGATCTTCCCATCGACACGCCCGCGGCCGTGCGCAGCCGCATCCTGGCGCAGGCGCGAGTCCATCTTTTCAACCACGGTTACACCGGGTTCACCATGGACGCGCTCGCCGCCGAGCTGGGCATGAGCAAAAAAACGCTCTACGTGCACTTCCGCAGCAAGGACGCCATCATCCGCACCGCCATCAGCGCCTTCGGCGCCGGCGTGCGGGCCGAGGCCGACACCATTCTCGCCCAGCCCCGGCTGACTTTCTGCGAAAAACTCCGCGGCTTTGCCGAGACCATGATGGAACGGCTCGAGGCCCTCCGCCCCGCCATCGTGCGCGATGTCCAGCGCGCCGCCCCGCATCTCTACAAACACATGCTACAGGTGCGCAGCGAGAACCTCAGCCACGCCTTCGGCCGCTTCATCGAGGAGGGCCAGCTGGCCGGCGCCGTGCGCGACGACATCAGCCCGGTCTTTGCCGGCGAATTTTACGTGCACGCCATCCAGGGCATGATGAATGCCGACACCATGCAACGGCTGCACCTCACGCCGGCGGAAACCTTTGACCGCGCCCTGCGCGTGTTCTTCGGCGGCCTGCTCACCCCCACCGGACAAAAAGAATATGAAAAGACCTTTCCTCGTTAACCTCACCGGCGCACTGGCGCTGCTTTTGGGCCTCGCCGCCTGCAACCGGCCGGGCGGCGGCGGCGCCGGTGAACTCGTCCTTTCCGGCAATTTGGAAGTCGCCGACGCGCAACTCGGGTTCAAGGCCGCGGGTCTGGTCGTCGGGCGAACCGTGCGCGAGGGTGACCAAGTGACCGCCGGGCAGCTCATCGCGCGGCTCGACGATGCGGAAGCCCGCGCCCAGCTCGCGCTGCGGCAGGCCGAGCTCGCCGCCACCGAGGCCGTGCTCGCCGAACTGGAGGCCGGATCGCGACCGCAGGAAATCGCCGCCGGCGCCGCCGCCCTGCAGCGCGCCGAGGCGGAGCGCGAGCGCGCCCGGCTCGATTTCGTGCGGTTGCGCGAATTGCGCGGCAAGGAAGTGATTCCCGAGCGCGATTTCGAAACCGGCCGCGCCCAGCTGGAAGTGGCGGAAGCGCGCGTGATCGAGGCGCAGGAACACCTGCAGTTGTTGCGCGAAGGTCCGCGCGCCGAGACCATCCAACAGGCCCGCGCCCGCGTGGCCCAGGCCCGTGCCGCGGTGGATCTGGCCGCCGCCCAGCTCGCCAACACCCGGCTGCTCTCCCCGCTCACCGGCCGGGTGTTGTCGCACAACATCGAGGTCGGCGAATTCGTCTCGCCCGGCACCGCCGTGGTGACGGTGGCGGACACCGCCCAGATCTGGGTGCGTGCCTACCTCAACGAAACCGACCTCGGCCGCGTGCGGCTTGGCCAGGAAGTCACCGTGCGCATCGACACGTTTCCCGACCGCGATTTTCCGGCCACCATCGGCTTCATCGCCGCCGAGGCCGAGTTCACGCCCAAGACCGTGCAAACCCCCAAGGAACGGGTGCGGCTCGTCTACCGGCTGAAAATCGACGTCACCAATCCCGACGATGTGCTCAAGCCCGGCATGCCGGCCGAGGTCATCATCAGCCCGCAGGCCTGACCCGCCGGGCTGCCCACCCGTGTCCGCCTTCGCCATCAGCACCACCGGCCTGCGCCGCACCTTCGGCCCGACCATCGCCGTCGCGGGCCTCGACCTCGCGGTGCGCCCCGGCGAAATCTTCGGCCTGGTGGGCCCGGACGGCGCGGGCAAAACCACCACGATGCGCATGCTCGCCGGCGTGCTCAACCCCACCGGCGGCACGGCCACGGTGGCGGATTGCGATGTCGGCCGTGACGAGGCCCGCCTGAAGGAGCGCATCGGCTACATGAGCCAGCGTTTCGGCCTGTATGCCGATCTCACCGTCGCCGAGAACCTCGAATTCTACGCCGACATTCACGGCGTGACCGGACCCAAGCGCGCCGCGCAGATGGACCGGCTGCTCGGCTTCAGCAATCTCACGCCCTTCCGGGAACGTTTGGCGGGCAACCTGTCCGGCGGCATGAAACAAAAGCTCGGCCTGGCCTGCGCGCTCATCCACACCCCGCGCGTCCTGCTGCTCGACGAGCCGACCAACGGCGTCGATCCCGTGTCGCGCCGCGATTTCTGGCGCATCCTGTACCAGCTGGTGCGCGAGGGCGTGACAATCTTCGTGTCCACCTCGTATCTCGACGAGGCCGAGCGCTGCAACCGCCTCGCCCTGCTGCATGAAGGCCGCCTGCTCGGACTCGGCACGCCCGGCGAGATCCGCCGGCTCATGCCCGGCACGCTGCTCGAAGTGCGAACCGATGCCCCGCGCCGCACCGCCACGTTGCTGCGGGACCGGTTGACCGATGCCGCCGTCGGCCTGTTCGGCGACCGCGTGCATGTCGCCACCGGCAATGCCGCCGCCACCGAGGCCGCGCTGCGGCCACTGCTCGCCGCAGCGGGCTTCACCGTGCACTCCATCCGGCCGATCACGCCTTCGCTCGAGGACGTGTTTGTCGCCGTGCTCGCCCAACCGGCCGCCAGCGCATGAACTCCGCCCGCACCAATCCCGGCACCGCCGACCAAGCGGTCGAGGTCATGGATCTGGAAAAACGCTTCGGTGCATTCCGCGCGGTCGCCGGGGTGTCGTTCGCGGTGCGGTCGGGAGAAATTTTCGGCTTTCTCGGCCCCAATGGCGCCGGCAAGTCCACCACCATCCGCATGCTCTGCGGCCTGCTTGAGCCCACGGCAGGCACCGGGCGCGTGGCCGGTTTCGACATCCGCACCGAGGCGGAAAAAATCAAGACCCGCATCGGCTACATGAGCCAGAAGTTTTCGCTCTACGACGAGCTCACCGTCGAGGAGAACATCGACTTTTACAGCGGCATCTACCGGCTGCCGCGTGCCAAGAAAATCAGCCGCAAGGACTGGGTGCTGCAGATGGCCGGGCTCGCGCAACACCGCCACTCCCGCACCGGCGACCTTTCCGGCGGTTGGAAACAGCGTCTCGCGCTCGGCTGCGCCGTGCTGCACGAACCGCCGGTACTCTTCCTCGACGAGCCCACCTCGGGCGTCGACCCCATCAGCCGCCGCGCGTTTTGGGATTTGATCTACGAGTTGTCGGGCCAGGGCGTGACCGTGTTGGTGACCACGCACTACATGGAGGAGTCGGAATACTGCGACCGGCTCGGCATCATCTACCGCGGCGGACTCGTCGCGCTCGGCACGCCGCGCGAACTCAAGACCACGCACATGACCGACGCCGTGCTGGCCATCACTTGCGAACGGCCCAACGACGCCATGGCCGTTATCGAGCAACTGGCGGACATCAAGTCGGTCGCGCTGTTCGGCAGCGGGCTGCATGCCGTCGCGGCCGACGCCGACGCCGCCACCTGCGCGATACGCACCGCACTGACCGACGCGGGCTTCGCCCCGCCTCAGTTCGAGCAAATTACCCCAACGTTGGAGGACGTGTTTGTCGCGTTGATCGAACAACACGATCGCGCGGGCGGCGCGGTGCAGGAGGGCGCGCGATGAACCTGCGCCGGCTTTGGGCGGTGGCCCGCAAGGAATCCATCCACATCCGTCGCGATCCCCGCAGTCTCGGGCTCGCGATCGGCATTCCGATGCTGATGATCCTGCTCTTCGGCTACGCGCTCACGCTCGATGTCGACCGGGTGCCGCTGGTCGTCTGGGACCAGGGCGGCACGCCGGCCAGCCGCGACTACGTCGCGCAGTTCGTCCATTCCCGTTACTTCTCGTTTCAAGGCACGGTGGGCAACCAGCGCGAATTGGAGCACGCCATCGACACGCGGCGCGCGTGGCTGGCGCTGGTGCTGCCGCCGGACTTCGGCGCCAACCTCGCCGCCCGGCGCGAGGCGCAGGCGCAGGCTGTCGTGGATGGGTCCGACGCCAACACCGCCAGCCTGGTGCTCGGCTACGCGCAGGGGATCACGCTGGCGTTCAACCGTCAGATCGAACTGGCGACCTTCGCCCACGCCGCGGAGCGCGGCGCGCTGGAGCTGCGGTCACGCGTGTGGTTCAACCCCGACCTTGAATCCAAGAACTACATCATCCCCGGCATCATCGCGGTGATCATGGGCCTGATCGCCGCGCTGCTCACCTCGCTCACCATCGCGCGGGAATGGGAAACCGGCACGATGGAGCAGCTGATCGCCACGCCGGTGCGCGGCGCGGAGCTCATCCTCGGCAAGCTGCTGCCGTATTTCTTCATCGGCATGCTCGACGTGCTCATCGCGGTGCTGATGGCGGTGTTCCTCTTCGACGTGCCGCTGCGCGGCAGCGTGCCCCTGCTGTTCGGCGTGGCCGGGCTCTTCGTCATCGGCACGCTGGCCCAGGGCATCCTGATCAGCGTACTCGCCCGCCAGCAGCTGCTCGCCAGCCAGTTCGCGATGGTGTCGACGTTCCTGCCGGCGTTCCTGCTCTCCGGCTTCACCTTCGCCATCGCCAACATGCCTCTACCGGTGCAGGTGGTCACCTATGTCGTGCCGGCCCGCTATTTCGTGGCGCTGGTCAAGGGCATCTTCCTGCGCGATGTTGGCCTCGGGTCCCTCTGGCCCGACGCGCTTTTCCTCCTCGTCTTCGCCGCGGTCGTGGCCGGTGCGGCGATCGCCAAATTCCGCAAACGCCTCGGCTGACCATGTGGGAACGCGTCCTCACCATTTTGCGCAAGGAGTTCCGCTCCATCTTCCGCGACCCGCGGATGCGCATCGTCATTTTCGGCCTGCCCGTGATCCAGACGCTGATCTTCGGCTACGCCGTGACGCTCGATGTGCGGCACGTCGAGCTGGTGGTGATCGATCGCGACCAGACCCCGGCCAGCCGCGAGTTGGTGAGCCGGTTCACCGGTTCCGGTTACTTCGCGGCCGTGCTGGAAACGGAGGACGAGGCGGCCGCGGAGGTGGCGATCGACACCGGCGCCGCCGCGGCGATTCTGCGGCTGCACGCCGGTTTCGGGGCCGACCTCCACGGCGGGCGCACCGCCGTCGCGCAGCTCATCATCGACGGCTCCGACTCCAACACCGCGCGCTTCGTCCTCAACTACGCCAACGCAATCACCCGGGCGTTTGACCGGCAGGTGCTGCTCGACCGGCAGCTGCGCCGCACGGGCACGAAGCCCGAACTGGGCGTGGTCAACCTGGAGGCGCGGGCCTGGTTCAACGCCGATCTCGAAAGCCGCAATTTCTACGTGCCCGGCATCATTGCCACGCTCGTCATGCTTGTGAGCCTGATGCTGACCAGCATGGCGATCGTGCGCGAGAAGGAGGCCGGCACGATCGAGCAAATCATGGTCACGCCGATCCGGCCGGTGGAGTTCATCCTCGGCAAGTGCCTGCCGTTCGCACTCATCGGCTACATCAACATGGTGATGGTGGTGGTGGTCGGCCTGTTCTGGTTCGGCATTCCGATGCGCGGCGGTTTTCCGCTCCTGCTGCTCGGCACCACGTTGTTTTTGCTGAGCACGCTCGGCATCGGGCTGTTCATCTCGACCGTCAGCCGCACGCAACAGCAGGCGATGATGACGACGTTCTTCTTCTTTTTCCCCGCCATGCTGCTGTCTGGCTTTGTCTACCCCATCGCCAACATGCCGGAGTTCGTGCAGTGGCTGACCTTCCTCAATCCGCTGCGTTATTTCCTGATCATCATCCGCGGCGTGTTTCTGCAGGGCGTGGGACTCGACGTGCTCTGGCCGCAAAACCTCGCGCTGCTCGTGCTCGGCGGCGTCGTGCTGGCCTTCGCGGTGTCACGCTTCCACAAGACGGTGAGTTAACAGTTTACGTTGAATTGCAGCCGCGTTGAAGCGTAGCGACAACGTGGTCGACGCGGGAGACCCCGCTTGGCTGAATCTCACTCCGTTCGGAACGCCGTTGGCTCAAGCGCGGCTACACATTACTACGTATTACCGCTCTACGACGGCAGTGGTCCGGTCGGCGGCGTCGCGGGCGGCAGCGTGGCGACGTGCACCGTCTGCGTCGGGAAGGCGAACGAGAGCCCGCGGGCGTATACGGCGCGCATGATCGCGAGGTTGATGCGCTCGCGCAGCGCGAAGCTCTGCACAATGGCGGGGTCGGCCGAGAAGTAGATGATGGAGATGTCGAGCGAAGAGGCGCCGTAGCCGAGAAAATTGACCGCCAGGAAGTCCTGGTGCACGCCCGGGTCGTTTTTGAGGAGGGTGCGGATGTCGTCGAGAATGGCCTCCATCTGCTCCGGGGTCGTGTCGTAGGTCAGGCCGATGGTCTGGTCGACCCGGCGCTGCGACATCACGGAAAAATTGGTGATGACCTCGTTGGCCATCATCTTGTTCGGGATCGTCACGAGCGTGCGCTGCGGGGTGCGCAGCCGCGAGGAACGCAGGCCGATCTCCTCGACCGTGCCCATGTTGGCGCCGATCTGCACGAAATCGCCGAGCTTGAAAGGCCGGTCCACCGCCACGACCAGCGAGCCGAAGAAGTTGGAGAGCGAGTCCTGCGCGGCGAGCGCCACGGCCAGACCGCCGATGCCGAGGCCGGCCAGCAACGAGCCGACCGAGTAGCCCATGTTCTGGATGATCAGGATGACGCCGATGACCACGAAGAACACGCGCAGCGTTTTCTTGATGAGCGGGATGAAGGGCGTGATGCCGAGGTTCTTGTCCTTGGCCTGTTCGTGCAGGTGGTCGGCCACGATGTCGGTGGCGCGCAGAAAGCCCCAGAAAATCACGGTCATGATCGTGATCTGGAACAGCCACAGCACGACGCGGTCGAGTTGCGGGTCGAGATTGAGGATGGCCAGCGCGAGGAACGTGCCGAGCGCGAGCAGGAAGACGGACAACGGCGCCTCCAGGCCGGTGAACAGCTTGTCGTCGAGTTGCGAGGCGGTGCGCGACGCCAGTTTTTTGAGCACCTTGAAAACCGCCGTCACCAACAGCCGGCGCAGCAGCACGGCGGCCAGCAGGATACCCAGCGAAGCCAGCACGCGGCCGTAAGCGTTCTCCCCCACCTGTAACAGCAGGATCTGCTTGGTCCACGTCCAGCCCTTGGCCCACGTGCTGGGTTCGGCCGCGGCGGCGGCCGCCACTTCCTGCCCCAACAACGCGACCCCGCCCAAAGTCAGGGTCAGGGCGGAAAAAATGAAAACGCGCCAGAATTTCATCAACTCCAGCAATTAGTCGGCTGCAGCCTTCCCCCGCAAGGGCGGATTGGCCGATGCTCTGCCGGACGGACACGCCTGCGGGTGGTTGGAAGACGGGGCCCGTTTTCCAACCGCAGAATCACGGCTTGAACCTGCCGCTTGAAAAGCGGCATGGTGCAATGGTGATATTTACGTGCTTCGCCATGATGCAAGATGCGATGTCCAGCCTGCCCTGGTGGGCCTGGGCGGGGTTTTTTGCGTTTATCGGCGCAATGCTGGCGCTCGACCTCGGGGTGTTCCAGCGCGAGGCCCACGAGGTGAAGATGAAGGAGGCGCTCGGGTGGTGCAGCGTGTGGTTCAGCCTGGCGCTGATTTTCAACGGCCTGATCTGGTGGTGGCGCGGGGGCGAGGCCGGCGGCCAGTTTCTCGCCGCCTATCTGGTCGAGCTCTGCCTGAGCGTGGACAACGTCTTTGTCTTCATCCTCGTCTTCACCTACTTCAAGGTGCCGCCGCGCTACCAGCACCGCGTGCTGTTCTGGGGCATCCTTGGCGCGGTGATCATGCGCACGGTGTTCATTCTCGTCGGGGTGAGCGTGATCGCGCGGTTCCACTGGATCCTCTACATTTTCGGCGCGTTCCTCGTTTACACCGGCATCAAGATGGCCCTGCCCGGCAAGGACGAGGTGGACGTCGATCCCAACCACAACCCGGCGGTGCGGCTGTTCCGGCGGTTCTTTCCGGTCACGGACAAAATGCACGGGGGGCGGTTCTTCATCGTGGAGGGCGGCCGGCGGCTGGCCACGCCGCTGTTCATCGTGCTCATCGTCGTGGAGACCACCGACCTGGTCTTTGCCCTCGACTCGTTGCCCGCGGTGCTGGCCATCACCCGCGACGGATTCATCGCGCTCACGTCCAACATCTTTGCCATCCTCGGGCTGCGCTCGCTCTATTTCGCGCTCAACGGCGTCATGCAGATCTTCCGCTACCTGAAGATCGGGCTCGCGGTGATTCTCACCTTCATCGGCGTGAAAATGCTCATCGAGCATTGGGTGGATGTTTCCATCGGCGCCTCGCTCGGCGTCATCGGCGGTGTGCTCGCGACTTCCATCCTGATGTCGCTGCTGATCAAAGAGCGGACGAAACCCTGAGCGCGCTCACTCGAAAAACCGCGCCGCCCACTCCGCGCGGGGCAGCGGCCGCGGCCGCCATTCGCCCCACAGGCGGTAACGCCAGCGGGCGATGACCTTGTAGCCCGCGTCGCGCCAGCCGGCGGGGATCCAGCCCAGCACCGCGCCGCACCACGCGCCGAAGCCGCCGCCGGCGCGCAAGGCCGCCACCACGCCGTCGGTGCGGCGCAGCGGTCCGCCTTGGTCGGGTCGCGACCAGTCGGGCACGAAAATCAGCGAATCGAAATCCTCCGTCGGCAAACCCTGCCGGCGCAGATACGCTTGGGCCGACGGGCCCTGCAGCGGCGCGAACCGCAGCCGCCCGCGGCGGTCGAGCCGCAACAGCAGCCGCACGCAGCGGTTGCACAGGCCGCAAGTGCCGTCGAACAGCAGCACGGGGCCGGAAATTGTGGCGGGCGCGCTCATGCGTTGCGGGTTTGCTGTCGGGCAAACACCTCCGCGATGTCGGCCAGATCACACGCCGCCCCAACGGCGGTCGCGAAGCGCGCGCACCGGTGGTTGTCCGCAAACGTGCCCTGTTCCACGTAAACCAGCACGTTGTCCGCCAGCTCCCATTTGCCGCGCAGCGGCAGGATCTTTTGCTGAATCTCCGGCAGCAGCGCGGCGGCGAAAAATTCCGGTTGGTTGGTCTGGATGAACCACTCGCGGTCGAACTGCGGATCGCCCACCTGCACCTCCTTGGTGCCGAACAGCTCCATGACCTTCGTGCCGAGCCCCTGCCGCGACAGCTTGAATTTCAAGCCGCCCGTGGCGGCAGATGTCACCGCGACCGCCGCCCACGTCACGCGGGATTTGCCGGAACCGGTGGTGAAATTGTAGAGCTTCACCGGTTTGCCGCGGATGACGCCCGCGGCCCCGGGGAAACCGCGAAAAATCCATTTACGAGGGGCGGGCTGGGCGGTCAGTCCGAGATCGCCGGCGAGGCGCAGCATGTTTTCCTCCGCCTTGCGCGCCGAGATGGCGGCAAACCTCAGGATGGCCCCGAACATGAGCAGGAACCCGAAAAACAGGATGAAGGGCAACAGCGCGGGGTCGGGCATGTGGGCCAAACCGTAACAAGACGCACCCGCCGCGCGAGTCGAAACCCGCCGGCGGTCGGACCACAAAAAAGGCCGGGCGCTCGCACGCCCGGCCTTGAAACCTGAAACCGCGGTCGGGATCAGTCCACGCTGATCTTGCGGGGCTTGATCGCCTCGGCTTTCGGCAGGGAGAGGCGCAGCACACCGTCGCGCAGCTCGGCCGCGATCTTGTCGGCGTCGATGGCGTTGTCGTGCGTGAGCACCAGCTCGTAGGACGCGTCGGGCGACTCGCGGTAGAGCGAGGTCCAGCCGTCAGGCTGGCTCCAGGCGCGGCGGCCGGTGATGCGGATCTCCGCGGCATCGGCCGTGATTTCCAAGCCTTCCTTGGCCACGCCGGGCAGATAGGCGGTCACTCCGTAGGCCTCCTTGGTCTCGTGCACCTCATAAATCGGCTTTTGCACGGGAGCGCCGGCGGTGCCGGTATTTTCTCCGCGCGCCGGAGCGCGGGTGAGCGAGGGGATGAGGGTGTTGAACAGGGACATGATGGTTTCCTCCAGATTGCGGGTTGACGGAGCGGGTTACTTGACGGCCACGGAGATTTTCCGGGGCTTGGCCTCCTCGCGCTTCGGCAGCGTGACGGTGAGGATGCCGTTTTCGTAGGCGGCGGCGACCTTGTCGGTCTCCACGCTCTCAGGGATGCTCACCGAGCGACTGAACGAGAACGACTGCTCGCGCTCGCCGTCCTTGCTCTTGCGGGTGGCGTTGAGCGTCAGGTAGCCGTCAACCATCTCGACGTGAATGTCGTCGCGGTTGACCCCGGGCAGCTCGGCCCGGACGTAGGTGCTGTCCTTGTCCTCATAGATATCGACCGGGAAGTGCGTGGAGGGCACGCCGGCGAAATCGCTGAGGGTGGATGTGAACAGGCGGTCGATCTCCTGCTCCAGGCCGGCCCACGGCGAGCGGGCGAAGCTGCCGGGCACGGGCGACAGACCGCGGATGTTGGGCTGATGGTAGCGGACGATTCTCATGATGTTTTCCTCCTTGGTTGGATGGGTTGTGGTTGATGCCACCACTGTTGCATGCCGCGTGCCGCCGCGAAAAAACCCGTTAGGATTTGGTTTACAATGCATTGCAAAGCACGCTTTGCTTGGCGCGTGACGATAAGACCCAAGGTGGGAAACCCCGCCGGGAAAAATTTTCCCACAGTCCCGTGTGCGCCACTGGCAGCGGACAGCCGACTGCCATCAGGCGCATTGTGATTGGCCCGGGCACCACGCCACGACAACCTGCCACCACATGAGCTTCCGAATCCTAGCGGTGATTGTATGCGGACTGCTGGCCGGGACGGTGTGGGCGGAAGAAGCCAAACCCAAGCTGCGCTTCGGGGTGCCGCGCGATGCCGCGCCGCTTTCCTTCATCGATCAAAAGAAACAGGTCCACGGCTTTACCCCGGACTTGTTGCGCGCCGTGGCCGAAGTTGGCGGCTTTGAGGCCGAAATCGTAGCCGACTGGTGGAAGAACAACTTCGAGGCGTTCTTTGCCGGCGATCTCGACGCTCTGTCCACCATCAGCAGCACCGACAAGGATCTGCCCAATTACGGCTATTCCATCGTCTACGCCAAGGTGCACGGCGTGACCTATACGCAGCCCGACCGGCCTCCGCTGCGGAGCGTCGCGGATTTCAAGGGCAAGAAGCTCGGGGTCATGCTGGGCACCACGGCCATGGCCCACGCCCTGGCGAACTCCGGATGGGGGGCGGAGATCGTGCGCTTCCACACCTTGGAAGAATTGCTGGCAGCCACCGCGCGCGGCGAATGCGATGCGGCGCTCTTCACCAGCGTGCTGACAACGCGCGTGCAGGATGAGCTGGGGCTGCAGAAGGTGCTGGTCGATGATCTGGAGCACAAATACCACGTGATCTTTAAACCCGATGACCGGACCCATCTGGCCCTGTTCAACGAGGCGTTGGCCACCGTCCGCCAGAACGGCACCTACGACCGCATCTTCGCCAAATGGATCGGCCCGGTCGAGCCGCGCCCCATCCGGCTGGCGGATCTGCGCCCCTTCGCCTGGCCGGTCACCGCAACGGTGTTGGGGCTCGTGGCAATCTTCTGGTGGCAGCGCCGGAATCTGAAGCACATCGCCCGTCACGCCGAGGCCCTGCGGCTGAGCCGCGTGGAGCTTGAGGAAACCAATCACAAACTCGAAGCCGCCATCGCGCGCGCCGAACACATGGCGGCCGAAGCCGGGCGGGCGAGCGAGGCCAAAAGCAGTTTTTTGGCCATGATGAGCCACGAAATCCGCACCCCGATGAACGGCGTCATCGGCATGGTGGGCCTGTTGCTCGACACCAAGCTTTCCGCCGAGCAGCGCTTCTTCGCCTCCACCGCGCGACACAGCGCGGAATCGCTGCTCGCCATCATCAACGACATCCTCGACTTCTCCAAGATCGAGGCCGGTCAGCTGCAGTTCGATGCCGTGTCCTTCGATGTGCGCGAGGTCGTGGAAGGCGCACTGGCCACCATGGCCGAGTCCGCCCAGGCCAAGCAGATCGAGCTCCTGCATTTCGTGGCCCCCGAAGTGCCGGCGCGGCTGGTCGGCGATCCCGGCCGCCTCAACCAGATCCTGATCAATCTCATCAGCAACGCGGTCAAGTTCACCGACCAAGGACAGGTGCGGCTGACCGTCTCCTCTGTCCCGGCCGGCGGGAACCCGGCGCGGTTGCGCTTCGCCGTGCAGGACACCGGCATCGGGCTTTCCGCCGCGGAGCAACGCCGGTTGTTCCAGCCCTTCACCCAGGCTTCGACCGGCACCACGCGCAAATACGGCGGCACCGGACTGGGCCTCGCCATCTGCAAGCAGCTGGTCGCAAAGATGCAGGGCGAAATCCGGGTGGAAAGCACGCCCGGGGCGGGATCGACCTTCTCGTTCACCATCGAACTTCCGCTGGATCCCGCGGCCGTCGCCACCGGGCACCAGCCCCGTTTCCCGTCCCGGCGCACGCTGGTCGTGGCGAAAAACACCGCATTGCGTGAGACCCTCGGTCGGCAGCTGCAAGACTGGGGCCTGGAGGTGCAACCGGCGCCCGACGCCGGCACCGCATTGCGCCTGCTGCAGGCGGCGGCCGCCCAACACCCGGCGTTCGCGCTGGTGATCACCGACCTCGGTCTCGCCGACATGAACGGCGATGAACTGGCCGCCGCCATCCGTCGGCAGCCGGAACTCGGCCGGCCGGGCATCGTTCTGCTCACCCCCGTCGCCCAGGCTTTGAAGCAGCCGGAGCTGGCCGCCGCCGGCATCGATTGTTGTCTCACCAAACCCGTCCGCACCTCCCGGCTGCATGAGACCCTGACAGCGCTGCTCCAGGCCGGAAGCACCGGATCCGCCGCGACACCTGAAACCGCCATGACACCGGCGGATTTTTCCGATCTGCACGTGCTCGTGGCCGAGGACAACGCCGTCAACCGCAACGTCGTGCGCATGCAGCTCAAGCGCCACGGGTGCCAATGCGAGACGGTCGAAAACGGCATCGCGGCCCTCGCGGCCGCCCGGCTGCACCGTTACGATTTGATCCTGATGGATTGCGAGATGCCCGAGATGGACGGCTTCGAGGCCACCCGCCGCATCCGGGCGTGGGAAGCCGAAGCGCAGGCGAAGGGCCGCTCCGCCCCCGCCGTCCCCATCATCGCCCTGACCGCCAAGGCCATGAGCGGCGACCGCGAGGCCTGCCTGGCCGCCGGCATGAACGACTACCTGAGCAAACCGCTGCGCGCCGCCGAACTGGCCGAGGTGCTCGGCCGCATTGCCTCCGCTCCGCGCAACTGAGCCTGCGCTCCGGTTATGCCGGAGAAAAACCGTGCCGAGCTCCGGCCGGCATGGTTGAGTGTTGGTCCAAGCGCATGAACTTTGATTTCGACACGTCCCCCGACCGCGCGGGCACCGACTCCCAGAAATGGCAGAAATACGCCGGCCGCGACATCCTGCCGCTGTGGGTGGCCGACATGGATTTCACCGCCCCGCCCGCGGTCATCGCCGCCCTGCACCGGCGCGTGGATCACGGCATCTTCGGCTACGCCCGGCCCACCGCCTCCACCGTCGCAGCCGTGGTCGACGCCCTGCAAGCCCGCTACGGCTGGACCATTGATCCCGCCTGGATCGTGTGGCTGCCGGGCTTGGTCTGCGGACTCAACATCACCGCGCAGGCCTTCGCGCAACCCGGCGAAGAAGTGCTCACGCTGGCCCCGATTTACCCGCCGTTCATGACCGCCCCGGCCAACAGCGGCCGCGTGGCCGTGCCCGTCAACCTGCGCCTCGAGGCCGGGCGCTGGGAGATTGACTGGGCCGCCCTCGAAGCCGCCGTCACCCCGCGCACCAAACTGTTTCTGCTCTGCAATCCGCACAATCCCGTCGCGCGCGTGTGGCGGCGCGACGAGCTGGAAAAAATCGCCGCGTTCTGCGCGCGGCACGACCTCGTGCTGTGCAGCGACGAGATCCACTGCGACCTCATCCTCGACGATCTGCCGCACATCCCGGCCGCGCTGCTCGGCCCCGAGGTCGCCCGCCGCAGCCTCACCCTGATGGCCCCGAGCAAAACCTACAACGTGCCCGGCCTCGGCACCTCGCTTGCGATCATCCCCGACACCCAGTTGCGCCGGCAGTTCGTCCGCGCGACCGCCGGCGTGGTCGCGGAGGTCACCGCGCTCGGTTACACCGCCTGCGAAGCCGCCTACCGCGACGGCGAACCGTGGCGGCAGGCCCTGCTCGCCATCCTGCGCGGCAACCGCGACTTTCTGCTGGAATTCGTCCGCCGCGAGCTGCCCGGCGTGAGCGTCGAGGCACCGATCGAGGCCACCTACCTCGCCTGGCTCAACGTGCGCGAACTGAACCTGCCCGACCCAGTCGCGCATTTCGAGGCCCACGGCGTCGGCCTGAGCGACGGTGCCTTCTTCGGCGCGCCCAAGGGACACTATGTCCGGCTCAATTTCGGCTGCCCGCGCGCCACACTGGAGACCGCGCTGCAACGGATGAAGTCCGCCCTCGCGGCGCATTGAGCGGCTGGGGGATTCGCGATGCGCATCGGCTCCCACGAACTGACGACCAACCTGTTTCTCTCACCGCTGGCGGGTTATACCAACCTGCCCTTCCGGCTCACGCTGCGCGAGATCGGCGGGCTGGGCTGGGCCACGACCGATCTGGTCAACGCCCGCTCGCTGCTCGAGGGCAACCGCACCGCGCTCAAGCTGGTCGCCTCCGCACCGGAAGACCGGCCGTTGGCCATCCAGTTGTTTGGCAGCGTGCCGGAGGAGATGCGCGACGCCGCGATCCGGTGCGAGGAACTGGGGACGCAATCGGTGGACATCAACATGGGCTGCCCGGTGCGCAAGGTCGTGGGCATCGGCGGCGGCGCGGCCATGATGACCGAACTCGGCCGCACCGCGGCGCTCGTGCGCGGCATGGTCGGGGCCGTGAAGATTCCCGTGACGGCCAAGATGCGGCTCGGCTGGGACGACGACAACCTGACCGCGCCCGACCTCGCCCGCGTGCTGGAGGATGCCGGGGTGGCCGCGGTCTTTGTGCACGGGCGCACCCGCGCGCAGGGCTTCGCCGGCCGGGTGAATCTTGCGGGCATCCGGGCGGTCGTGCAGGCCGTGCGGGCGATCCCGGTCATCGGCAACGGCGATGTGACCACGCCGGAGGCGGCCAAACACATGCTCGACGAAACCGGCTGCGCGGGCGTGAGCATCGGTCGCGGCGCATTTTACGATCCGTGGATTTTTCGGCGCACCGCGCACTTTCTCGCCACAGGCGAGCTGCCGGCCGAGCCCACCTTTGCCGAGCGGATGCGCGTGCTGCGCCGGCATTTCGAGCGCTACTGCGAATTCTACGGCGAGGAACACGGCGCGCGGCTTTTCCGCAAGGTCGCGCCGTGGTATGCGAAACGCTTCGGCCCGGCCAAGACCTTCAAGCAACGCATCATCACCATCACCTCTCGGGCCGATTTCGACGCGGCGGTGGAGGAGTACCTCAGGTGGCGAGCGCAGTTTTGCGACGAGCAGGGCGAACTGCTGCCGCGCTTCCAGCCCGCGCCGATGCAGGCCTCGTTCATGCAGGATGAAACCGATACGCCCGCGCTGCAGCGCAACGCCATCCCGGTGCCCAAGGGGCCGGTCGATGTGTGGTAGGCCGCGCCGGTCTTTACACGGCCGCCTTCCCTCGCCCACCATCCGCACCACACCCCGATGACTCCGCTCGGCCACTTTTGGGAACTCGTGCTCGGCACCGTGATCGCGCTGCTGCCGTTGATCAATCCGCTGGCCATCGCGCCGACCTTTCTGGCGCTGACCGAGGGTGACACCCCGGCCCGGCGCAACCGGCAGCTGCTCATGGCCTGCGTCTACATGATCGTAATCCTTGTCTGCTTCCTGGTGGGCGGCACATTCATCATGGGTTTCTTCGGCATCTCGATTCCCGGCCTGCGCATCGCCGGTGGCCTGCTGGTCGCGGGCATCGGCTCGGGCATGCTGATGTCCGCCCCACGGGCGGCAGAGACGGCGGCGGACGCCGCCGCCCGCGCCAAGACCGACATTGCCTTCTCCCCGCTGGCGATGCCGATTCTCAGCGGCCCGGGCGCGATCGCGGTGACGATCGGTTTCACCTCCCTCGCCCGTGGCTGGACGGATTACCTGGCCATCATTTTGGGCATCCTGACCGTGGCGGTGCTGGTTTATATCACGCTGCGTCTGTCGGGCCGGGTGGTGCGGGTGGTCGGCCAGACCGGCATGAACGCGCTGACCAAGATCATGGGCTTCCTGATCCTGTGCATCGGCATCCAGTTTGTCGTGAACGGCGTGCTCGGCATCGCCACCGATCCCGCGGTGCTGCGCGCGATCCGCGACGCCGTGGCCGGCCCCTGATTTTGCATGAATAACAAATCCGCCCGTCCGGCCACCACTCCCTTTGGTTCGGCCTCCTGGATCTGGCCCCACGATCACCGCTGGGACCTGCACAACGCCTACGTGTTGTTCCGGCGCGAATTTGTGCTGGACCACGTGCCCCGGCGTGCGCCGCTGTTCATCACGGCCGACCAGTCGTATCAGCTTTATCTCAACGGCGCGTTTGTGACGCGCGGTCCCGCCCGCGGTTTCCAATCGCACTGGCCCTACGACGAGATCGACGTGGCGCGCTGGCTCGTGCCCGGGCGCAACGTGCTGGCGGTGCGTGCGCATCATCCGGGTCTGAGCAATTTCCAGTACCGCAGCGAAAGCTATGCCGGCCTGTTGGTGCACGCCCGCTGGGGCCGCACGCGCTTGCAGACCGACGCCACCTGGAAATGCCGGCCGCAACCGGGCATCCGGCGCGACACCGTGCAAAACAGCCACCAGATGTTCGCCCAGGAGCACTACGACGCCCGCGCCGGCCTTGCGGACTGGATGGATGTCGATTGCGACGACCGCGACTGGCGGTCGCCCGTGCTGTGGCCACAGGGCAACCTGCCGTGGACCGGGATGGAACCGCGCGGCATCCCGCAACTGTTCGAGGAGGCCGGCCGGCCCGGGCGCGTGATCGGCATCGGCGAGGGCGATTGCCAGCCGGGCTGGACCGACACCCGCAACGTCTATCTGCTGCGCCAGGAAGAGGACCACACGCACCGCGCGGCCGGGACCGCGGCCGCGCTCGACGGCGCGCCGGATCCGCGGGTGCCGGTGGGATTGGAGGCGGCCGGACTCGACGTGCCGGCCACCGGCGAAAACAAATTTCGCAGCTACCTGATCGACACGGGCCGGCCGGTCGTCGGCAGCTATGCCGTGCAGGTTGGCGGCGCTCGCGGCGGCGAGACCATCGACATCGTTTACGTGGAGGATGTCGACTTCGTCCGGCTGGAGCCGCGCATGCAGTTTCCCGACAGCAGCCGGGTGACGTGCAGCACGCGGCTCGTCTGCCGGGCCGGTCGCACCACCCACCGTTATTATCACCCGTTCGGTTTTCGCTACGCGATGCTCACGGTGCGCCACAGCACCGGGCCGCTGCATATCGCGTTGCACCTGCACCGCACGGGCTACCCGGTGGAACGCAAGGGCGCGTTCCGCAGTTCCGACGCCGTCCTGGAGCGCATCTGGGAAACCTGCGCGTGGTCGCAGCAGAACTGCATGCTCGACGCCTACGTCGACACGCCGTGGCGCGAGCAGGCGCAGTGGTGGGGCGATGCGCGCGTGCAGGCCTGGAACACGTTTCACCTCAGCGGCGATCCGCGGCTGTTCGCGCGCGGCATCCGCCAGATCGGCGCGCAGACCACGGCCGACGGCGTGACCTACGGCCACGCGCCCACGATGGCGCACAACTGCGTGCTGCCCGACTTCACGCTGATCTGGATCATCACGCAGTGGGATTATTACTGGCAGACCGGCGATCTCACGCCGTTCAAGGAGCAGCGGCCCGTGATCGCGCGGGCGCTGGAGTATTTCGCCCGCCACACCGGACCGCACGGCCTGGTCGAATACGATCCGCGCTACTGGCTGTTTCTCGACTGGACCGACCTGTTCAAGGACGGCGCGCCCACGGTCTACAATCTCTGGCTGCTGCTCGCGCTGGAACGCCTGGCGGACCTGCACCGGCTGACCCGCGACGCCACCGAGGCCACGAAATGCGCCCGCTGGGCAGCGCGTTTGCGGAAAAACCTGCGCCCCCTGCTCAACGAGCGCGGCCTGCTGCGTGACGGCATCGACCGGCGCGGCCGCATCGTGACCGGCACCTCGCCGCACGCGCAGACGCTCGCGCTCATGGCCGGTTTGGCCCCGGCCGCTGCGCCGACGATGGAACGATTTCTCCTCGATTACCTGCGCGACGAATCCGGCCACCGCGCCCGGCCCAGCGCCTACTGGATCACCTACGTGTATGCCGTGCTGGCGGAGCGCGGCCACGGCGCCGCCGTGCTGACGCACCTGCGCCCGCGTTGGGAACCGATGTGCGCCTACGGTTCCACGTTTGAGATTTTCGGCGAATCCGGCGCCTTTGCCGCGAGCCGTTCACACGCATGGTCGGCGCATCCGCTGTTTCACCTGATGCAGATCGTCGGTGGCGTACGACAAACGGCCCCGGCATGGAAAACGGTGCGGTTCGCGCCGGTTTTTCACGGCGAACACGGCGGCTGCACCGTACCGACGTCGCGGGGCGCGATCACCAGTGCGTGGCAACGCCACGGCGACGCCATCGAGGTCACGCTGGACCTGCCGCGTGGCGTGACCGCGGAGGTGCACCTGCCGGGCATAAAACCGCACCGGGTCACCGGCCGGCAGATGTGGACGGTGACGGAGGCCGCGGGCTGACCGCGCTCAATATTTGCGCGAGACGGTCGCGCCCGACTGATCGCGGAAGATAATCTGCTTCGTCTCGGGCTCGACGTGGTCGAACACGATGCCCAGCGCCGGATCGATCAACTGGCCTTCGCGGTAGGTGTGGCCGTTGATCAACGCGCGGGCCGGCGAACCTTGAAACACGCCGTTGATGCGCATTTCCGCCACGAACGCGCTGAACGCCGGACTCGCCTCGACCGCCGCCATGACCGTGGTGTTGGTGGCGGTCAGGCCCGGGGCGATTTGCGTCTGCGATTGAACTTCGACCGTGGTCGGAGCCGGAGGAGCCGCCACCGGCTGGGTCACAGGCGCGGCGGGTGATTTATCCGGCGGCTGCTCCCCGGCGGCGAGTGCGTCCACGCGCATCTGTTCGCTGTCGCGTTTGGCCGCGATGGCATCCTGGGCGCGACCAACCATCTCCCCCGGCAGGGTGGCGATTTTGTTCAGGGTCTCGGAAGGAGTGAGCGGGGCGGGCGCGGTGGGCGCAGCCGGTTTGTCCGTCGCGGGCGGCTCGGCCGGCGGTGGCGGCTCGGGCCGAAATTGCTGCCACACGACGTAGGCCGCCGACAACAACACCACGACACCGATCACCGAAGCGATCAGTTTGCGCTTCGGTTTCGGTTTGACCGGAGGCGGCAGCGCTTCGGCGGCCAGCTTGGCCTCATCCATGTCCTCCGGTGCCTTGAGGTGCACGATCGGCGGGGGCATCGGCGGTTTGGTGCCGGCACCAACCGGTGGCGGGGGTGCGACCATGGGCAACGGCGGCGGCACAACCGGAGGGGGCGGCACTGCTGCGGGCGGCGGCGGTGGTGCGGAAGGTGCAGGCGCGGGTGCTGCGGGAGCGGGCGGCTTGACCTTGAGTTTGAGTTTCGGCGTTTCGCCACCGGCAGCCGTGGCGGCTTCCGATGGCGCCGGTTCTGCCGCCGGCGTGGGTTCAGCCGGCGGCCCAGGAGCCGGCTCCGCGGGTTGGGCCTGGGATTCGGCGGGTGCGGGTTCGGCCGGGGCCTCCACCTGCAGCTTGGGTTTCAACCGCAGCCGGGAGCCGGAAGATGAATCGGCGCTTGATTCCGCCTGAGCCGCGGGGGCGCCTGCGGCCGGCGCGGTTTCCTCGGGCTTCGGTTCCGGGGCGGGCTCCGCGGTCAGACGAGGTTTCAAGCGCAGGCGCGGCGCACCTTCCTGGGTGGTGGCGGGGGCGGGTTCTGCCGACGGAGCGGAAGTCTCGGAAGCCGGTGGTTCCGTCGCCGCCGGGGGATTGGCAGACTCCTCGGAACGCAAACGCGGTTTCAGGCGCAAAGGGGGCAGCTTCGGCTCATCGCTCATGACGTAATGGAGGTTAACATGAAGGAGATTTGCACGAAAACAAAAAGATTCGCTCGCCCGGAACGCTTGGACATCGGCAAACTTGGCTCATACCATGAACAATATGAAACGATTCATCATTTTCGGTCTGGGTGGTGCCGTCCTGTTGTTCGCGGGTTGCGCGGCCTTGGGCCGGAAGCCCAAGGAGGACAGGCACATTTCGGTGCAGGTGGAGGAATCCTTCAAGCAGCGCTGGATCGAGCAGCGCGGCGCGGAATTGATGCGGCAGGGACTGACGCCCGATGTCGCCCGCAGCCGGGCCATCGAGGAATTTCGTCAGCGTTACGAATTCACTTCGGCCGCCCGGGAATAACCGGATTCACGAACCGCGTTCCACGCCCACCACCTGGATGGTGAAGATCAAGGTGGCGTTGCGCGGGATGCGCGGGGGTGAACCGCGGGTGCCGTAGGCCAGTTCCGGCGGGATGATGACGATCCATTTGTCGCCGACCCGCATCAGTTTGATGATCTGATCCCAGCCTTGGATGACCTGACCGCGGCCCACGCGGAATTGCAGGGGTTTTTCCGGATCGATCTGCTGGTCAAAGGTTTCGCCCGTGGTCAACCGGCCGGTGTAAAGCACGGAGGCGAGGTCGCCCTGTCGGATGGTTTCACCGGTGCCAACTTCCAGCCCGAGGAAGCGGATGCCCGTGCTGGACTTGCGCGCATCCGGAAAATTTTCCTCCACCCAGGCCAGGTCTTCCGGAGGCAGTTTTTCGCGCTGCGCCTGCAGCAGGCAGGGGGTGAGCAACGCGACGAGCAGAATAAATGGGCGCCAGGACATGGAGAATCAGCTTGGTCATTTGCGGCCCGATGACACGGCATTTTTTACCGCCGGATGCCGGGCCACGAGCCGGAGCGCCTGCTGCAGGAGCGTCTTGCCCGGCTCCATGCGATGCCAGGGCGAGGCCCCCGACGGATGTGGCAGCGGCACGCAATCCGCCTCGTGTCCGCGGTAGCTGATGCGAAAACTCTTCCCAATGGTGTCGTTGAGCGGCGCCGGCGGCAGGAACTGCGTGATGGCCAGCTTGCCCACGGGCAGCACCAAATCGGGACGCAGCAACATCATCTCGCGTTCGAGCCAGTGCGCACAATTGGCGATCTCGTCCGGCGCCGGCACGCGGTCGCCCCCGGTCGGCTTCTTGCCGGGAAAACAGCGGCAGACCGCGGCAAAGTAAATCCGGTCGCGAACCTCGTCCTCGCTCCAGCCCAAGGCCGCGTGAAACCACTTGAACAGCGTCTTGCCCGCCGTCCACGCGAACGGCCGGCCGAGCTTCGGTTCCTTGTCGCCCGGCGCCTGGCCGACGAGCAGCACGCGGCTCGCGACCGCGCGGCCGACAACGACCGGTTTGTGCATCTGCGGACAGCGGCCGCACGCCCGCAGGGCGGCGAGATGGCTTTCAACGGCGGCGACGGTGACAGGGGCGGCGGACACGGTCACAACGGATGCCGGCGGATGCGGTCCGGGGAAACAAGAAAAGCGTGTCAGGACCAAAGTCCCAGCCGCCGGCCTTCCCAATACGATGCGATCAGACACTCCGGCGCCTCACTGCTCAGGAAACGCGTGAAATAGTTCAACTCCGGCGGCACCTGCTGCCCGTCGGGATCGGCGATCCACAGCAGATGCCGCGGCTCCAGCGCGCGCAACATGTCCGCCGCGTAGCCGACGGCCTCGTCACGCCGCTCCGGGCAGTGCCGCGCCACCAGCAATGCCGTCCACATGAACCGCGCGAGGCAGTCGCCGTAGATCCACTCCGCCGCGTAGGACAACATCGGGTGGCCGCCCAGCCATTGCTCGCGCGGCAACCGCGGGGTGCGCGGGATGCGGCGCCAGCCCATGTTCCTAGTCCCAACCAAAAACCAATAAAGGTAGCCGCGCCGGTCCGGATCGTAACCCATGCGATGATCCGACCACCACAACGCCAGCACCCGCCGCAAATCGTCCGCCGTGAACAGGTCGGGCACGCATTCGTGGATGATGGCCGCGGAGATCGCGGCAAACTGGCAGTGCTGGATCTGCTCCCAATGCGCAAACTCCCCCGCGGCCACATCGGCGCCGGCGATGCGATCCCACGGTTGGGCCCGGTAGGTGCCGTTGCGAAACTCCCGCACAATCCCGTCCAGCCGGCGCTCGTGCATCCACCGGCCGGTCTGCACCACAAATTGATACGCATCACGATACTTGGCCGCGCCGGTGAGTTTGTAAGCCGCGGCCACCAGGGCGGCCATGATGGCGTTGTAATCCGTAGGATCGAGCCGGTTGCTCCAGTCGCCGCCGCTGCGATGGAAAATGCGGTAGTCCACCGCGATCTGGTAATCGGCCGCGGCCGCGATCATCGTCCGGATCTCGCGCTGCTCCTCCGCCGATGCGACCGGGTAAAACGTCCACCAGCCCCACAACGCATGCAGATACTGGTCGCCGGTGGTGTGCACCGAGGGTTCGAAATGAAACGGCTTGCCCAGAAAACCCGGTTGACCGGCCTGGGCGCCGAATTCGAACACGATGCGCAGCGAGCGATACGCCACGCGCGCCGCCGCCAACGCCGCCGGGTCGCCGGTGGCCTGGTAACGCAAACTCTGCGCCGCGAGGTGGCTGCCCGAGGTCGTGATCGAGTTCTCGTTGTTGAAAAAATCCACGGGCGACTTGAGCCGGTGGCCCCAGTTGTCGGCCGGCCGGTCCATGGCGCCAAAGTCCGTCTCCTGCATCGGCCGCAGTCCCTCTGCGGCGATAAACGGCATGCAGACAAAAATCCCGCTTGGGTGCGTGCGCGCCGGAGCGGTCAGCCGCTCGACCGCCGCGATTTTGGCGCCGGGATCGAGGTCCGTGAAACCCGGCAGCAGCGCGTCGATGGGGTGCGGCGACATACCGGCCAAGGAGGCAGAGTCCGGCCGGTTTGAACACAAAAAACCCGGGCGGAAAATCGCGCCCGGGTCGGAGTCACGCCGGCTCAGCGGCGGCCGCGCCGGCCACCGCCGCCGCCAAAGCCGCGGAAACCGCCGCGCTTTTGCGCAAAGTCACCGTGGGCCGCGCTCTGGCCGCGGCTCTCGCGCTGCTCGGGCGGGCGCTCGGGGCGGGCCGCGTAGGGGCCATAGGGGAAGCCCTCGAGTTTGAGCTCGGGAATCTTCGCGCCGATGAAACGCTGGATGTCGCGGATGTCCTTTTCGTTTTCCGGCGTGACGATCGTGAACGCGTCGCCCACGGCCTGCGCACGGCCGGTGCGGCCGATGCGGTGCACGTAGTCCTCGGGCTTCTCCGGCACGTCGTAGTTGATCACGTGCGAGACGCCGGCCACATCGATGCCGCGCGCGGCGATGTCGGTTGCGACCATCACCTCGTATTTGCCGGACTTGAAGCCGGCGAGCGCCTCGATGCGCTGGTTCTGCGAACGGTTGGCGTGCAGGACGGCGACGGAATGGTTGGCGGCCTTGAGCCGGCGCGCGATCTTGTCGGCCCCGTGCTTGGTGCGCGAAAACACGAGCACGCTGTCGAAGTCGGTCTTCTCGAGGAGGGCGAGCAGCAGGTCGAACTTCTGGGCGAAGCCGACGGGAAAGAGCGCGTGGTTGACCGACTCGTTGACCGTGCGGTTGACGCCGACCTCGACGCGCGTCGGGTTGCGCAGGGCGAACGAGGCGATGGCCTGGATCTCCGGCGGCACGGTGGCGGAAAACAGCAACGTCTGCCGCTCGCGCGGGCAGCGGCCGATGATGTCCTTCACCACGGGCAGGAAGCCCATGTCGAGCATGTGGTCGACCTCGTCGAGCACGAGGGTGTTGATGTCGCGGAGGCTCAGCGTGCCGTCCTTGAGGTAGTCCATGAGGCGGCCGGGCGTGGCCACTATGACATCAACGCCGCGGCGCAGCTCGTTGCGCTGGTGACCGTAGCCGACGCCGCCGAAGACAGCGACGGTGCGCAGGTCGGTGAAGCGCGCGAAATCGCGAAACGACGTCTCGACCTGGGCGGCGAGTTCACGCGTGGGCTCGAGGACGAGCACGCGAGTTTTGCCGTGCGCGCCGAGGCGCGTGAGGATGGGCAGCGCGAAGGCCGCGGTCTTGCCGGTGCCGGTCTGGGCCGAGCCGATGACATCGCCACCGGCGAGCACCAGCGGGATGGCCCGCAACTGGATGGGCGTGGGATCGGAATAACCGGCGGCCTGAACGCCGCGCAGGATGGGTTCCGAGAGATTGAGTGCTTTGAAAGGCATAAACGAAGGGAGAGGGTGTCATTCTGTGGGCAACGACAGATCCAACCCGGACCCTCGTTGCATGGCGCGGACGCAATCCGTCGCCGGTTCTCCGCCGCGTCCGGAATGACAGGTCTGCGACGCCGCGAAGAAACAAAAAGGGACGGAGCCCAAAGGAGCTCCGTCCCTCGTGAAAATCGGTTCGTTAGAACGACGATTGGATCAGTAGCGATCGCGACCGCCGCGATCGCGGCCACCGCCGAAACCGCCGCGACCACCACCGCCGCCGCCGCCGAAACCACGGCCACCGCCGCCGCCGCCGAAGCCGCCACCCGGGCGCTCTTCCTTGGGACGGGCTTCGTTGACCGTCAGCTGACGGCCACCGAGCTCGGTGCCATTGATCTTCTCGGCCGCGGTCTTGGCTTCTTCATCTGTGCCCATGGTGACGAACGCAAAGCCGCGGGGGCGGCCGGTCATCTTGTCCATGGCGACGTAGACGTCGGTCACGCTGCCGTATTGGCCGAAGTGCGAGCGGAGCTCGTCTTCGGTGGTCTTGAACGACAGGTTGCCGACGTATAGTTTGGAGTTACTCATCTGATGATTTCGTAGATACACCGTCCGCTGCCAGTTCCGTTCCCACCGTGGGTTTCGAAATCATCACTTGAGCACTTGCTCAGCCAACGACTCACCAGATCCTGTCATCTAACGCTTTCTCTAACGAGGGCCCCTTCATCGCAGAGGCCGGTTGATGACACAAGCCAAATCGGGCGGGGGTGGTTTCAGGTCGGACGCGCTGCGCCATTGGACCTTGGCGCGGCAGCGCCGGCAGGGGCCGCCCGCGGGTGGCTTTAATTCCAATCGGCCTTGGCTTTTGGATCCTTGGAGGGCCCGCCTCCGCGCGGGCCGTAACGGGCGACGCAGAGGTCGCCCCTCCACCGAAAGCCAAAAGCTGCGGGCGATTGCCATCAGATGGAGTATTTCGCCTTGATGTCGTCGGGCAGCGGCGTGGCCCGGCCGTTGGCCAGCGTGACGAGCACATAATCGCAGTGGCCGTCGCAGCTGCGCTTGCCGGCGGGCAGCTTGTCGATCTCGAAGTTGAGCCGGCAGCCGGTGGCGGTGAAACTCTCGATCCAGCAGCGCACCACCATGCGGTCGCCCAGACCGAGGGGCCGTTTGTAGTTGATGCTGGCGGCGGACATGAACCAGCCGAGGCCGCGCGCCGCAAAGGCCTGCATCGACATGCCGTAGCAACGGTCCATCTGGTCGAAGCGCGCGGCGAGCACGTAGTCGAGGTAGCGCGTGCTGTGCACGTGCTGGTAGAGGTCGATGTCGTCCGGCCGCACCGCGAGCTCGGTCTCAAACTTGGAATAGACGTTCATGAAGATGGTGGTGGTGGGGATTTTGGGTGGAACGCATTCTCCCCGCCACGTTGGCCGGGTTTCCTCGGAAAATCGTTATCTTTATCTTAATCGTTATCTTTTCTCCCAATGTTTTTCATGCCGCCTTCACCAGGCGGTGCCGAATTTCTTGTTTTGGTCAAAACCAGCGCCTTGAGGCTTGCCCGCAGTAGGTTTGGCGGAGGCGGGGCAAGTCGCTCCACCGCTTGCGGTTGGCGCGATGCGCGCGGCTCAATCGCGGCCGAGGAGCCGGTCGAGCCGGCGGCGTTCGCGCTTGGTCGGCCGACCCGCGCCTTTTTCGCGGGCGAGGAACTGCTGCACGCGCTGCGCACGTACTTTTTCAAATTCCTCCGGCGGGGTCAGGTCCGTGCAAAACGCCGGCACCTGCTTCGCGGCCACGCGCGCGGCAGGGGCGGCCACCACCTGCAGGGTCCGCGTGATCAGCCCCTGGCGCACGCAGACCGTCTCGCCGATGCGCACCTCGCGCGCCGGTTTGACCGGCACATCGCCGATCAGCACGGCGCCCGCGCGGCAGGCCGTCGTGGCCAGCGCGCGGGTCTTGAAGAGCCGCACGCACCAGAGCCACTTGTCGATGCGCGCGTGTTCGGTGACAAAAGACACGGCCGCGAGCTTGTCAGTCTCGCGGCCGGGTGCAAACGGGTTTTGGCGGCAGGCTCAGCGCTTGGCGAGCTTGGGTCCGAGGTCGGAGCGCATCCAGTCGTTGAGCAGCTCCTTCTCGTAGCGGTGCATGTCGTCGCGCCGGATGTTGAGCTTCATCATGAACGAGAGGTCGCGGAGCTGGCGCTTGCCTTCCTTGACCACCTGGCCCGCGGCATCGGTGATCTTGAACTCGAGGTCCACCCGCGGGGGATAGATGTCCTTGATGATGCGCACGTCCTCGGCACCGGGTTTGTGCCACGGCTCGAAATCGCCCGCCATGTCGATGTCGGTGATGGTGACGGCCAGTTTGTGCCCCTCGGGCAGATGGCGCACGGCGGTCTTCTCAATGTGTTCACGGATCGCCTCGACATTGGCCGCCTGCCCCTTGTCGGTGGGCATGTAATCGTCGCGCACGTCGGTGAACTTTTCCGGGTTTACAAAGGTGACCTGGACCCTCGCTTCGTCAGCGGGAGCCTCGGCCGCCGGCAAGGTGCCAATCGCGCCCACGGCGGCGATCGCGGCAATGATGAGGTGTTTGGTCTTCATGGTGCGGGGTGTGACCCGGCCGGGCCCGGGGAGGTTCCAAAAACCGCTCAATCCGCCTCGGCCCGGCGGGCGGCCAAGGCGGCGGCAGGATCGGCGGTGGGTCGGAGGGTGATCACGACATACTTGGAGGTCGGGGTGTTGCTTTTGTTGGCGGTGCTGTCGATCGGCACGAGCACGTTGGCCTCGGGGAAATACGTCGCCACGCAGCCGCGCGGGATGCGGTAGGGTGCGATCATGAAGGCTTCCGCCACCCGCTCCACCCCGCCGAACCGGTTGATCAGGTCCACCAGCTGCCCGCCCTGCAGGCCGGCGGCGCGGATGTCCTCCTCGTGCATGAACACGACCCGGCGCCCGCCGAAGACCCCGCGGTAGCGGTCGTCCAATCCGTAAACCGTGGTGTTGAACTGGTCGTGCGTGCGGATCGTCATCATCACGAATTCGCCGGCGGCGAGGCTGCGGCGCGGGATCGGGGCGACGGTGAAATTGGCCCGGTTGGTGGCGGTGCGCCATTCGCGGCGGTCGCGCGGGGCGTTGGGCAGGTAGAAAATGCCCGCCTTGATGCGTGGGTTGTAATCCTCGAAGCCGGGCACAACGCGCGCGATGTGATCGCGGATCTGGTCGTAATCGCCCGCCAGCTCCTCCCAACGCACGCGGTTCTCCGGCCCGAGCACGGCCCGCGCCAAGCGGCAGACGATGGCCGGTTCGCTGAGCAGCGCGGCCGAGGCCGGCGGCAGGTGGCCGCGCGAGGGGTTGATGATGCCCATCGAGTCCTCGACGGTCACAAACTGCTCCCCGGCGGCCTGCACGTCGCGTTCGCTGCGGCCGAGGCAGGGCAAGATCAACGCCGTGCGGCCGGTGACCAGATGCGAGCGGTTGAGCTTGGTCGAGACATGCGCGGTCAGGCGGCACCGGCGCAGCGCGCGCGCGGTGTATTCGGTGTCCGGCGTGGCCGAGAGGAAGTTGCCGCCCATGCCAAAGAACACCGCCGCGCGGCCGTCGTGCATGGCCTTGATCGCGTCGACCGTGTCGAAGCCGTGCGCGCGGGGGGACTTGAACGCGAACTCCGCGTCGAGCCGGTCGAGCCAGCGGTCGGGCATCTTTTCAAAAATGCCCATCGTGCGGTCGCCCTGCACGTTGGAATGACCGCGCACCGGGCAGGCGCCGGCGCCGGGCTTGCCGAGGTTGCCGCGCAACAGGAGGAAATTGACGATGGTCTGGATGGTCTCGACCGAGTTGGGCTGCTGCGTGAGCCCCATCGCCCAGCAGCAGATGGTGGCGCGGGAACGAATGGCCAGGTCGGCCAGCGTCTTGATCTGGGCGCGGTCCACGCCGCTGCCTTCGGTGATGTCGGCCCAGTCCGTCGCGCGCAGGTCGGCGATCAGGGCGTCGTAGCCGTGCGTGTGTTGCTGGATGAACTCATGGTCAAACACCGTGCCCGGCGCGGCGTCCTCGGCGGCGAGCATCTCCTTCATGATGCCCTTGAAGAGCGCAAGATCGCCGTTGATGCGCGGCTGCACCCAGATGTCAGCCAAGCGCACGCCCTCGCCCATCAGGGTCGGCAGCGCCTTCAACGGGTTGAGGAAGTGCTGCGGATTCTTGAACCGGTCGGTGCCGATCTCCGGCAGCGGGTTGATCGAAACGATGGTGGCGCCGTTCTGCTTGGCCTCCTCCAGCGTCATGAGCATGCGCGGATGGTTGGTGCCGGGGTTCTGCCCAATCACAAAGATGGCGTCGGCCTGCTTGAAATCCTCGACCTTCACCGTGCCCTTGCCGATGCCGATCGTCTCAACGAGCGCCGCGCCGCTCGACTCGTGACACATGTTGGAGCAGTCCGGCAGGTTGTTGGTGCCGAACTGGCGCACGAACAGCTGGTAAAGAAAGGCCGCCTCGTTGCTGGTGCGGCCGGAGGTGTAAAACACCGCCGCGTCGGGCGAGGGCAACGCGCGCAGCTCCCCGGCGATCAGCGCAAAGGCCTCGTCCCAGCCGATCGGCGCGTAGTGCGTGGCGCCCGGGCGCAGCACCATCGGCTCGGTCAGACGGCCCTGCCGGTTGAGCCAGTAGTCGCCCTTGGCCGCGAGTTCGGCCACGGAGTGCGCCGCGAAAAACTCCGCGCCGCACCGCTTGGTCGTGGCCTCGTCGGCCACGGCCTTGGCGCCGTTTTCGCAAAATTCAAAAACATGCCGGTCGTCGTCGGGGCTCGGCCACGCGCAGGACTGGCAGTCGAAGCCGTCCTTCTGGTTGACCTTGAGCAACAGCTGCGCGCCGCGCAGCGCACCCGCGCCACCCACGGCGAAGCGGGTCGTCTTGATGACGGCGGTCAGGCCGGCGGCGGCGGCGCTGGGCGCGGCCAGCTTGGTGCCGGCGAGTTCGATGGGCGGCTGGGCGGAGGTGGCGGTATTTTCAGGCACGGGGATTTATCTCGGAAGTTTTTTGGGCATGTTTCAAGCATACGCCATGATTGCAAATTTCCTCCAACTGCTCTCCCGCCGGCCGCCACCGGGTTATGACGCGGGATTTGTGGTCGAGGTCCGGGTGCGCCGGCCGCCGGTCCGCAACCCCCGGGTCGAGCGCTTCATCCTGATTTGCTGGGGGCTGATCGCGCTCAAACACGTGGCCGTGATCTACGCCTGCCTGCACTGGCCTGTGCCCTTTCACCAGCTCTGGATCAACGCCCCGACCTTCGCCCTCGGGCTGCTCGCCACCGCGGTCTATTACGCGCGCCGCTGATTGCAGGAAGGGATTGCGTCGGCGGGCCGGATGACCGCAATGCCACTTCACCATGCCCAACGTTCCCGGACTCCGCAGTGTCTATCACAAAACCGGCGGCCTCGTTTATTTCGGCCGCATGCTCGACAAGATCCGCCTGCACGCCGCCGGCCGGCTGCCCGCCGACTACGTGGAAAACCTCGGCATCGGCTTCGACGGTCGCTGCTGCGCCTTCCTGCAGGTCGATTACACGGCGTTGAAAACGCGCACCCTCGCCGGCGGCACCGATGAGGAACTGCTTGCCTGGTGCCACGAACAGGGCGGCGCACGCACGGCGGAGGAATGCGAGATCTGGAACGGCTTTATGATGAAGCGCGGCTGGCGCGATGCCCTGCGGGAGCGCCTGCTCGCCCGCATCCAGGAATCCGGCCTCGGGGACAAGCCCATCGAGACCATGTTTGACTACATCGAATTCGACGAGGGCCGCGACCCGGTCGCCAGCCAGGCTTGGCTGCAATAAATCCGGTCCGTCCGCCGGCCTGAATTTCCATCACATTTGAAACCTCCGCTTAACAAATTCCTGCGTCTCCTCGGCTGGCTCGTCCTCGTGCTGGCGGTCTGCGCCGCCGCCACCGGCTGGTGGTTGCACCGACAGTTGCAGCGCAGCCTGCCGCAGCTCGACGGCACCGTGGCCGTGGCCGGCTTGGCGCAACCGGTCACGGTCGAGCGCGACGCGCTCGGCGTGCCGACCTTGACCGGTGCCAACCGCACCGATCTCGCCCGCGCCCTCGGCTGGCTGCACGCGCAGGACCGCTATTTTCAAATGGACCTGCAGCGCCGCAGCGCCGCCGGCGAACTCGCCGAGCTGTTCGGCGCCAAGGCCGTGCCGGCCGACCAAGCTGTGCGCATCCACGGCTTTCGTCGCGCCGCGCAGACCGGCCTCGCCCGGCTGGAAGCCGGCGAGCGCGCGTTGCTCGAAGCCTACGCCGCGGGCGTCAACGCCGGGCTGCAGGCTCTGACGGCGAAGCCGTTTGAATACACCGTGCTGCGCGCCGAACCCGCGCCGTGGCGGCCCGAGGATTCCCTGCTCGTCGCCAGCGCGATGGCGTTGCAGCTGCATGATGCCGGCGCCTACGAGCTGAGCTTGGGCGCGTTGCGCGACGCCTACGGCATGGAGGCCGTGGAATTTTTCGCGCCCGTGCAAACCACCCAGGACGCGGCGCTGGACGGCACCGTCGGCCAGCCCGTGCCCCCGCCGCCGGCGCGCACCATTGATCTGCGCCGGCAAAAAACCGCCGGCATGCATGCGACGCTATTCTCCGCCGAACCCGTCGCGGTCGGCAGCAACAGTTTCGCCCTCGGCGGCGACCACACCGCCGCCGGCGTGCCGCTCCTCGCAAGCGACATGCACCTGAACCTGCAGGTGCCCAACACCTGGTATCGCGCCGTGCTGGCGTGGGAGGACGGCACGCCGCACCGCGTTGTCGGCGTGACGCTGCCCGGTCTGCCGCTCGTCATTGCCGGCAGCAACGGCCGCGTGGCCTGGGGTTTCACCAACGCCTATGCCGACACCGCCGACCTCGTGATCGTGGAAACCAGTGCGGCCAGCGACCGCCTCTACAAACTCGGCGCGGATCTCGTGCGCTTCGACACCCGCACCGAAACCATCAACGTCAAGGGCGGCAAACCGGTCGAACACAGCGTTGATGAAACCGTGTGGGGACCGGTGTTGCCCGCCGCCACCGGCAAGCGCACCTACGCCCTGCGCTGGAACGCGCACGCCGCCGACGCGATCAATCTCCACCTGCTCGCCATGGAAACCGCCGGCGGCGTGGACGACGCCATCGCGGTCGCCCACCGCGCCGGCATGCCTGCGCAAAACCTCCTCGTCGTCGATCGCGCCGGCCACCTCGCGTGGACCATCGCCGGCCAGTTGCCGCGGCGCATCGGCTACGACGGCCGGCTGCCCGCCATCTGGACCTACGGCGACCGCCGTTGGGACGGCCACGTGCCGCCGGATGAAATCCCCGTGCTCCGCCAGCCCGCGGCCGGCCGGCTCTGGACCGCCAACAACCGGCTCGTCGGCGAACCCGGTTTGAACGTGCTCGGCGACGGCGGTTACGACCAGCCCGCACGCGCGTCCCGCATTCGCGACCGGCTGTTCGAAATCAACACCGCCACCCCGGCCGACCTCCTGGCCGTGCAACTCGACGACCGCACCCCGCTGCTCGACCGCTGGCACGAACTGATGCTCGCCAGCCTGCCGGCCGATGACGCCGGCAAGCGCCACACCGGGCTGCGCCAAGCGTTGGCCGATTGGACCGGCCGCGCCACGGTTGACAGCGTGAGCTACCGGCTCGTGCGCGACTTCCGCCGTCAGGTGGCGCAACGCGTGTTCGAGCCGATCTTCGCGCCCTGTCGGCAGCATTATGCGGGATTCAACTGGCAGAGCTTCAGTTACGAACAACCCTTGTGGACGCTGCTGACCGAACGCCCGGAGCATTTTCTGAACCCAGAATTCAGCTCGTGGGACGACCTGTTGCGCGCCGCGGTGGACGGGGTGCTGGCCAACCTCAAGGCCGCGGATACGCCGATTGCCGAGGCCACCTGGGGCGAACGCAACCGCGCGCGCATTGTGCATCCCTTCAGCCGCGTGCTGCCGCGTGTGTTGACGAATTGGCTCAATATGCCGGCCGATCCGTTGCCGGGCGACACCATCACGCCGCGCGTGCAAACGCCCACCTTCGGCGCGAGCGAACGCTTCGTCATCGCGCCGGGTCGCGAGGCCGAAGGGCTCTTCCACATGCCCGGCGGCCAGAGCGGCCACCCGCGCTCGCCGTTCTATCGCGCCGGCCACGACGCGTGGGTGCGCGGCGAACCCACCCCGCTGCTCCCGGGCCCCGCGCAACACACGCTGACGCTCGAGCCCTGAGGCGGGTGCGGGCGCGCTCAAGGCGCGCCCCTACGCAGGAAGATTAGGCGCGGTAGCGCCGGTAGGGCGGAGCCTGCCCTCCATAGCCTTGGCGAAGGAGGGCAGTCCCTTGCCCGCCGTATTACAACCACCCCCGGCACGAGGGCGTGCCAGCCACATCCCAATCCGCTGTAGGCGGGACGCCCTCGTCCCGCATCGTCCGCCCGATTCCACGTCGGGCGTCACCTTGGTGGCGCCTCCTCCCCATCGCTCCCCGCCCCGCCAATTTGACGTTGTGCCGCGGGCCGCTCGGGCGCTTGCTTGCCGTCGACGCCGATGAGCAAACAGAAACGAAGCTACACGGTCTATTTTGGCAGCGAGTTGTTCAGCGCCAAGCATCTGATCGGCAACGCGTATCTGGCCGAGGCCATCTACGAAAAATCCCACGGCAAATACCTCTGCATGCTGCCGCAGGATTTCGAGCCCCGCGGCAAGACCGCCCGCGCCATCCGCGACCAGGACATCCGTGCCCTGCTCAACTGCGACCTCGGCCTCTTCATCTACGACGGCACCGGGCTCGATGCCGGCACCGTCATCGAGTTCATGCTGGCCAAGTTTGCCGACATCCCGGCCGTCATCCTGCGCAGTGACATCCGCGAAGGCGGAGGCGGCCCCGAGCCGTGGAACCTCATGTCGAGCTTCTACCCGCGCACCGTGAGCGTGCTCGTGAACGGCCTCGGCGGTTACAAAACGATCATGAAGCGCCGCCACCGCCGGCTCGACGAGGTCATCCGCCTCGCCGGCCAGCACAGTTCGGCCGACGCCCAGACGTTGTGCGAACAGACCGCCCTGCAATGCGTGCGCGCCTTCGACCGCGTGCTGCGCCTGGAGCCGGTGATGCCCAAGCACCTGCGCGAGGAGGTTTACAACTGGCTCGCCCTCATGCCCGGCCTGCGCGGCAAGGAAAAGATGCTGCGCAAGGAGTTCGAGCGCATCCTCGAAACCAAGGTCAAAAAAGACCTGTTGTGAGTGCGGACTGCGGAATTTGGATTGCGGAATGGACCGCCCGTCGGAAGCCGGCCCACCACCTCAGTTTCCCGTAATCCCAATCCGCACTCCGCAATTTCGCACTCCGAATTTCGAACTCCCCACTCCCCATTCCGCACTCCCCATTCCCCACTCCGCAGTCTGAAATCCCACTCCGCATTTCGAAGCCCCACTCCGCACTCCGCAGTCCGCATTCCGCAATCCCCCCATGCTTCACGTCCTGCAACACCCCCTTGCCGCGCACATCATGACGCATCTGCGCGACCGCCGCACGCCCCCCGCGGCCTTCCGCCGGCTGGCCCATCAGCTGGGCATTTTGCTCGCCATCGAGGCCACCCGCGACCTCGCGACCAAGGCTGAAACCGTGGAGACGCCGCTGGAAGCCTGCACCGGCCGCGCGCTGGCGCGCCCGCTCGTCATCGTGCCGATTTTGCGCGCCGGCCTCGGCATGACCGAACCGTTTCTCGACCTGTTTCCCGACGTGAGCGTCGGCTACGTCGGCCTTGAGCGCAACCACCAGACCGCCGTCGCGCGCAGCTACTACTGCAAACTGCCACCGCTGGACGACACGCGCGTGCTCGTGCTCGACCCGATGCTGGCCACTGGCGGGTCAGCCGTGCAGGCGCTGACGGTGGTGAAGGAAGCCGGCGCCAAGGAACTGTCGTTCGTGTGCATCGTGGCCGCGCCGCAGGGCATCGCCGCCGTGCAGGCCGGCCACCCCGACGTGCCGATCTTTACCGCCGCCCACGACCGCGACCTGAACGACAAGAAATACATCCTCCCCGGCCTCGGCGACTTCGGCGATAGGTTGTATGGGACGTGAATCGGTTCCGCCGTGTATCACAGGCCACAGAGTCCTATCGCTACATAACTTAGCGCAGATTTATGGGGTCGAATATCCGCAACCCAGTAAGGCTTTTGCCGATACCTACGGCATCCAGCAAATGCCCGACTCAAAAGTTTCAACACTTGATAGCCAGACACTTGTTGTATTTTCTGACGCCATGCCCCCGCCTCAATCAGGCCTTTGAGTAAGGCCGGATAACACTTTGGCCAGAAGATGATACTAAAACCCAATTACGTGCTCGGATTTCTAAAGACCGTGGGCTGGTTCTTTGGTCTCATTCTTCTCGTGTCCGGAGTCATCCCGTATTTCCGGGGCCAGCCAGTTGCTTGGCCGGAGATCGCGAGCATCTCCGTCTTCTGCGGCGCCTTCCTCGCGGTCGGTATCTGTGTCATGTTCACGCCGAGGGAGATCTCGTGGGATGAAGAGAAGATCAGCCTTCGCGTGAATTTCCCTAGGTCTGGTGAGTATACGTGGCGTCAACTTGAAGCTTACAGCTCTTGGGGGTTTCGATTCGGCACTTTTCTGCTCAAGTTCCAAGGGATGCAGTCATACCAGATTGTTCCCGTCTGCTTCCCTGCGGGAGATTGGAGAGCGTTCTTGAGTTTTCTCAGGACGCGTTTCCCCGAAAAAAAGACGAGGGTTTGGTTCGGACCAAGCCCAGTTCGCTTCGGAAAGAAATAAATGAAGAACGGCCAACAAGTCGGCACAGACAACTTCGGGGCTGCGCCCATTCGTGTCTGACCTCAAGCGAATGGGCGGAAAACCAGTGATTCGGACGCGATGCTTACATTGAAAGAGAAGTTCAAGATAGCGTTCCTCGTCGTTGGGATCTTTGTCGGGATTTCCGGCCTTGGGTTGGTGTTCAGTGTCCATCGGACGACGAGTGCAAGCGAGGATCCGCACTACGAAAAAGGAGCCTATGCGAACCTCACTGGAAGCGGTGCGTTGGATTCATATGCCCCGTGGATGGTCTTGGCCGGCGCTGTCAGTATGCTCGCCGCTTACGCACTCAGAGAAAAATGAAAGAGCCCATTCACCCGCCGAAGGCCGATAAGGGCCTGGCTTTACCGTTTACCTCTTACGCAACAGTCAGGCTGAAATGAGAAAGCAGTAAGGGGTCATGCTGGGCTTGCCCCGATAGACGGCCTGCTTGTTCACGGACGAGGTGGCGGGCTCGTTGAAGAAGAGGATGCCGGCGAGGTTGTCGCCCGGATAATCCCGCACCCACCGGAGCGCTTCGTCGATGATCGCGGGCGCGCCCATGAGTGAGAATGTCGGCCTCAAAATGCGACCTTACTTCGCCATCATCCGCCGCAGATACTGGGGTCGGAATAGGGTCAGGCTTTGTAGTTTGTAGTTGGAGCAGGTTTGGCACTGCGCCGGCAGCCGGTTTAAGGCCTGTATTCCATGGCACCAGTCCGGCATAATTGCATGGTCACGGAAGTGCGCCGCCGGACAGGTGAGGCCGGAGCACCATGCACAGAGAGTCTGTGTACGGGCTTGCCGCTGCGGTTAGACACGGACATCCTACCGTCATGCCTTCCAAGACCATTTCCCTGGATGTCCACGCCTATGAACGGCTGGTGGCCACGCGCCGGCCGGGCGAGTCGTTTTCCGCCACCATCACCCGCATCACCCTGCCGCCGCCCCGGGGCACCGCCGCCGATCTGCTCAAGCTCTCCAAATCCAAGGCCTGGGGCAAGGGGGTGGATTGGGACCGGGTGGATCGTGCGGTGTCACGGCGCAAACGATCGCGCGACCTCCGCCCCGCCCACTGATGCTGTTCGACAGCACGTTTCTCATCCACCTGGCCGGCCATCGCGGGCGGGCCCACCGGCAGGCGGCGCAACGGTTTCTGGCCGCCCACGGCGATGAGCCGGTTTACACCTCGCGCGTGGCCTGGGCTGAATTCGCCGAGGGTTGTGCAAATCAGGACGAGGTGCTGCGGCTGCTGGAGCCCTTTGCGGTGGTCGAAATCAACGAACATGTCGCATGGACGGCCTCCCGGATCGCACGCGACCTTGATCGTCGCGGCCTGCCGATCGGAGACAACGACATCTGGATTGCCGCCACGGCGTTGGCCTACCGTCTGCCGCTGGTCAGCCGAAATGCCCGGCACTTCGCCCGCGTGCCCGGGCTCAGTATCGAGGAATATTGATGCGGAGCGCACCGCCGGCGCCGGCATCGCCCGGCAATGGGCTTATCCCTACGCGATCGAACACGCCGGTAAACTCCTCGTGGTCTACGCCAGCACCAAGGAAAACGCCGAGCTGTCGATAGTGGAGGTGGGAGTGTTGGAGGGAGTGAGGGAGTGAGGGATTGGGGGAAAAGAGGGAGGAGAGAGAGGGATTAAGGGAGTGAAGGGATGGGCGGTAGTGGCGATTCGGGGTCGCCTTGATGCGACAAAGCCGCACAGTTCGGTTCGCTGACGAACCACGAAAGAAACGCTCCATGAAGGCCAAGGATTTGGACAAAATTTTTGATGACGGGGAGGTCGACATCACCGACCACCTTGATCTGGCGCAGGCCTTTCGTCCCGGCCAAGCGGGCCAAAAACGCCGCACGGCAGCGGCGCTTTCAAGCGCGCCGACGCGCGCTGTTGCGGGAATTGATCGAGCAAGCCCGCGGGTGAGACCGCCCATTAGCGTGGGCGTGGACGAGCCACGCCCCTACGTCTCATAGCGCGAATTTCGAATCCTGTAGCCGGGGTCGGTGACCCCGGTCTGCGTGCTTGGGTCGTAATTTTCAAACCCCGGGGTCGGCGACCCCGGCTACAGCAGCAGCACAACTTTCGCGGCGCTGATGGCTGACTTCTGGGAGCGTGAGGTTCGATTACCCAGTGGCACTTCAACTGCGGTGGTTCCACGGCCTGGGTCCGGCTGATTGCGCTTGTCTGCGCGAGACGCACGCGGCATTGCTCGGGGCAGCCCCTTCCCCTTGTGAGTGATCCCCGCACGCACAAAGCCGAGGCCGAGTTTCCCTGGAGTGCCTTGGCCCGATCCGGGCCGCCCAAGCGGCCGGTGGCGGAACGCGTCGCCGATTTTCTGGAAATCTACGGACTCTACGACGAGGCCACCGCGCAGGCGCAGGCCAGCCGCTGCATCCAGTGTCCCGAGCCGACCTGCGTGACGGGCTGCCCGCTGGGCGCACACATTCCCGAATGGCTGGCGCTGACGGCGGAGGGACATTTCGACGAGGCCGCCACGGTGCTGCAATCGACGGGCACGCTGGCCGAGTTGTGCGAACGCGTGTGCCCGGCGGATCACCTGTGCGAGGCGCTGTGCGTGATCAACGGCCACGCGCAACCGGTGTCGGTGCGGGCCATCGAGCATTTTCTCAACGAATACGCCTTCGCGCACGGCACCGCAGCGCTGCCACCGCCGCCGCCCAACGGCTATAAGGTCGCGATCATCGGCGCGGGACCGGGCGGGCTGGCCTGCGCCGACGAACTGGCGCGGCGGGGCTACGCCGTTACGGTTTTCGACTCGCGGAAGATGCCGGGCGGGCTGCTGGTTTACGGCACGCCGGCCTTCCGGCTGGAGCACGCCATCGTGCACCGGCGCATCGAACAGTTGGAACAGCGCGGCGTGGCGTTTCGCATGGGCGCGGATTTTGCGCCGGATGTGCTGCAGGCCGAACTGTTGGTCCGGTTCGATGCGGTTTACCTCGGCTTCGGTCTCAAGAAGGCCCGCACCCTCGACGTACCCGGGGCCGACCTCAAGGGCGTGGAGCAGGCGCTGCCATTTCTGGTGCAGAGCGACATGGACCTGCCGCGCGAAGCGCCGGTCATCGACGTCACCGGCCAGCGGGTCGTGGTCATCGGCGGCGGTGATATGGCGATCGACTGCCTGCGCACGGCGGTGCGCGGCCACGCCAAGGAAGTGCTCGGAATTTACCGGCGCGACGAGGCCAGCATGCCCTGCAGTCGGCGGGAACTGGAAAACGCCGTGGAGGAGGGCGTGCGGTTTGAGTTTCAGGCCGCGCCGGTGGCGCTGCTCGACGACGACAGCGGCGCGGTGCGCGGACTGCGGCTGGTGCGCACCACGCTGGGCGCACCCGATGCGGACGGCCGCCGGCCGTTCGCCGTGGCGCCCGGCACGGAGTTCGAGCTGGCGGCCGACCGCGTGATCTTGGCGTTGGGCTTCGATCCCGAGCCGCTGCCGCCGACGAGTCCGTTCAACGGCCCGCAACTCAGCGCGCAAGGGGCCATGGTGGTGGATGACAACCAGATGACGAGCCTGCCGGGCGTCTTTGCCGGCGGCGATCTGGTGCGCGGTCCGAGCTCGGCGCTGCACTCGGTGCGCGATGCGCGCAAGGCCGCCGCCGGCATCCATGCCTTCCTGGCCGCCAAACGCTGACTGCCGGCGAACCGGCGGTTCGGTTTATACCAGATGCCATATGCTACTGCACTTCGGCGCGGCAGCGCCGGTAGGGGCGGACCGCCGGGCCGCCCGCGAGTAGGCATGACGGCGCGCCCGGCGGTCGCGCCCTACCTCAGATTCTAGCAGTTGATTAACAACGGGTAACAACAGATCTCGTCCGGGTAAAAAACGGAAGCCACACCGCCGATGACAAGAAATGCGCATGTAAGGCCAACGAGTGCGATGCTGGCGGGGGTGAATGCTGCTACTTTGGCGCCGAATCCTGCGGTGCCTGCCGCAGTCCAACCATCATGAACGACATCCTCGCCGGAGACCTGATCTACCTCTTCGCCTTTGCGTTCGGCGGCCTGGCTTTCGCGTTCGGACCTTTTGTCATCGTCTACTTTCTCGCCCCGCGCTGGACGCGCACCACGCTCGACAAAACGAACCAGGCCATCGAGTGCGGCATGGATCCGATCGGCGACGCCTGGATCCGCTACAGCGCGGTGTATTACCTGTATGCCCTCGTCTTTGTGGCGTTTGCAGTGGACGTGCTGTTTCTGATCCCCGTCGCGTTGGTTTACGGCCGGGAATTTGTCATCCGCGACCTGGTCGAGCTGTCGCTCTTCATCGGCATCCTGTCGCTCGTCATTGTTTACGCCTGGAAGAAAGGAGTTTTCGAATGGAAACGCCGGTAAATCCCCCCGCCCCCGCCAGCTGCGCCAACCCGGTGGAGTGCTCGCAGATCGCCAAATTTGCGAAGCTTGACGACCTGCTCGCGCTCGGCCGCGCCAATTCCCTCTGGCCGCTCACCTTCGGGCTCGCGTGCTGCGCCATCGAGATGATGGCCGCCGGCATGGCCCGCTTCGACATCTCGCGCTTCGGCGCCGAGGTCTTCCGCCCCTCCCCGCGCCAGGCCGACGTGATGATCGTGGCCGGCACCGTGAACAAGAAAATGGCCCCGGCCATCAAGCTGCTCTACGACCAGATGCTCGAGCCCAAGTGGGTCATCGCCATGGGCAACTGCGCGCTCTCCGGCGGCCCCTTCAAATACGAGGGCCAGTACGCCGTCGTCGAAGGCGTGGACAAACTCTTCCCGGTCGACGTTTACGTGCCGGGCTGCCCGCCGCGCCCCGAGGCGCTGATCGAGGGCATCCTCAAACTGGAAGAAAAGATCACCGGCAAGCGCCGCTTCCCCGTTGCCAAATTGCAGGAATGAACCCGACCCTCGAGACCCTCACGGCGGAATTCACCCGGCTGATCGCACCGGCGTCGCCGACCAGCGACTTTGCAGCGGACAATACACCGGCCTCACCGCGGCCGGCTACAGCGGAAACCGCCACGGCAACCGTCAACACTGTAGCCGGGGTCGCTGACCCCGGAAATCCGACGAAGGATAGCACCGCAGCAGCACCGGCCTCACCGCGGCCGGCTACAGTTGAACCGACAACGGCAGCTTCCGCCGCTGTAGCCGGGGTCGCCGACCCCGGAAATCCGGCCGCCCCGCCGCCGGCGACCGCGGAAACCGCGACTGCCCCCGCTGCACCCATCCAAACCGTTGAACACGCGAAGAAAGGGTTCGATCTCGATGTCACCGTGGCGCCGGACCAGGTCGTGGCCGCAGCAGAGATCCTCAACGCGGCGGACTACGCCATCGATGCCGTGACCGGCGTGGACTGGCTGGCGCAAAATGAAATGGAAGTGGTTTACGACTACTTCCACCCCATCGCCGGACCGCGGGTCGTCGTTCGCACGCGGGTGCCGCGCGAACGGCCCGAACTGCCGACGATTTCGCCGGTTTTCCCCGGCGCCAACTGGCACGAGCGCGAGACGCACGATTTCTTCGGCATCACGTTCGCCGGCCACCCCAACCTGAAACCCTTCCTCCTGCCGGAGGACGCGGATTACCACCCGCTGCGCAAGGACTACCAGCCGTGAGCACAACCCAACCATCCATGGTAGGGCGAGGCGTCCCTGCCGAGCCGCCGCTCACCGGGAACGGTTCGCCTTACCCTGAAAAATCCGCCGCCCACGTGGAGACGCTGCCGCAAAAAACGCTGGCCGACATCACCATCCCCGGCGAGACCCCGCCGGAGACCTTCACGCTTAATCTCGGGCCGCAGCATCCCGCGGCGCACGGCGTCCTGCGCGTGCTCATGACGATGGACGGCGAGTGGATCCAGCGCGCCGAGCCCATCATCGGCTACATCCACCGGATGCACGAGAAGATGGGCGAAAACCGCAGCTACGCGAAGTTTCTGCCCAACACCAGCCGCATCGATTACCTGTCCGCGATGCACTACACCCACGCCTTCGTGGGGGCGGTCGAGCGGGCGGCGCAGATCGAGGTGCCGCCGCGCGCCGAATACGCGCGGGTCATCACCTCCGAACTCAACCGCATCGCCAGCCACATGGTCTGGTGGGGCGCGCTGCTGCTCGACCTCGGCGGTTTCACGCCGATCCTCTACGCCTTCGACGACCGGGAAAAAATCCTCGACCTGCTCGAGGCCCTCACCGGTGCGCGCCTGACCTATTGCTACTACCGGTTCGGCGGACTTCGCGACGATGTGGACGATGCGTTTCTCACCGGCACGCGCGACTTCGTGAAGCACATGCAGCCGCGGCTGAAGATGTATCGCGACCTCGTCACCGACAACATCATCCTGCGCAAACGCCTCACCGACATCGGCCCGATTAGCGCCGACCTGTGCCGCCGCTACGGCGCCACCGGGCCGGTCATCCGCGGCTCCGGCGTGGCCTACGACGTCCGCCGGGCCGAGCCCTACTCCGTTTACCCGCAGCTCGATTTCAAGATCCCGGTTTACCACGAATGCGACTCGATGGCGCGCTACCTCGTGCGCATGGATGAGATGGAGCAGAGCCTGCGCATCATCGAGCAGGCGCTCGATCTCATCCCGGCCGGACCCTACGTCGGTAAGGTGCCGCGCGTGCTCAAGCTGCCGCCCGGCGACACCTGCTACGCGGTCGAGGCCGCCCGCGGCCGGTTCCTCGTGCGCCTCGTCAGCGACGGCAAGGACACGCCCTACCGCGTCCGGCTGCGCACGCCGTCGTTTTCCAACCTCAGTCTCTACGAAGAAGCGAGCAAGGGCATGATCCTGCCCGACGCCCTGGCCATGATGGGGTCCCTCGACCTCGTCATCCCCGACATCGACCGCTGACCGCCATGAGCCTGCTCGAACTCGAACCCCTCCGCCTGCTGGTCTACCTTGTGGGCATCTGCGCCTTCGTGGGGGCCAACGCCGCCTACCTCGTGCTCGCCGAGCGCAAGGGCGCCGGCCGCGTGCAGCGCCGGCCCGGACCCAACGAAGCCGGCTGGGGCGGTTGGATGCAGCCGCTGGCCGACGGACTCAAGCTTCTCGCCAAGCAGGTCATGGTGCCGCCGGGCGGCGACACGCTGCTCTTCCGCGCGGCGCCGCTCATGGTCATGGCCCCGCCGCTGCTCTGCCTGGCGACGATCCCGTTCGGCGACAGCATCGTGGCGCGCAACCTCAACATCGGCCTGCTCTTCGTCTTCTCCTTCGGTTCGATCAACGTCATGGCGCTGATGCTCGGCGGCTGGGCCTCGCGCAACAAATACTCGATCATCTCCGCCGCGCGCGTCGTCTCCCAAAGCGTCGCCTACGAGATCCCGATGCTGCTCGTTGTCATCACCGTGCTCATGGTTTCGGGCACGCTCAACCTGCAGGAGATCATCCTGCAGCAGGCGGGCGGTTTCTGGCACTGGAATGTGTTCAAGGTCTGGGTCAACCCGCTGATGCCGGTGACCTTCCTCATCTTCTTCATCTGCATGCTGGCCGAGACCAACCGCGCACCGTTCGACATGGCCGAGGCCGAGAGCGAGCTCGTGGCCGGCGCCTTCACCGAATACGGCGGCATGGGCTTCGGCGTCTTTTTCATGGCCGAATACGCCAACATCGTCGTCGGCTGCAGTCTGGCCGCGGTCATGTTTCTCGGCGGCTGGCAGAGCCCGATCGGCGTGCTCTCCGGCGGCCTCTGGGGGCCCGTGTGGTTCTTCGCCAAGCTCTACGCCCTCATCTTCACCGTCATCTGGATCCGGTGGACCTTCCCCCGCACCCAGTTCTACACCCTCCTCAACCTTTCGTGGAAAATTCTCATCCCCGTCTCACTGGTCACCCTGTTGCTGACCGGCGTGGTGATGAAGCTTCCCTTGCTGTTCTGAACCATGAGCCTCCTCACCGCAGTCAATGACACCTGGCGGGGCTTCAAAAGCCTGCTGACCGGCATGCGCATCACCTTCGGCGAGGCGGTGAAGCCCCCCATCACCGTGCAATACCCGCGCGAGACGCTGAAGATGCCGGAGCGTTTCCGCGGCCATGTGAAGCTGCTGCTAGACGATGAGACCGGCCGCTCGCGTTGCACGGCCTGCGGGCTTTGCGTCCGCGCCTGCCCCAGCAACTGCATCATCGTCGCGGGCGAGAAACGCGAGGGGGAAAAGAAGAAGTCGGTCACGGAGTATCACCTCGATTTCACCACCTGCAGCCTCTGCGGCTCCTGCGTCGAGGCCTGCCCGAGCGACGCCATCGCCTATTCGAAGGATTACAACAAGGTCTCCCTCGACCGCGGAGATTTCGACCACATGGACCTCGTGAAAAACCTCCAAAAGGAGGCCGAGGTCTGGGCGCAGACCCACCCGCAGGCGGTCCCGCCCGCTCCTCCCGCTGATTCCGCCGCCGCCCCCGCGCCGGCGCCCAAACCGACCGGGGAGGAGGCGAAGTCGTCGTGAGCGAGATTCCCTTCGGCCCCTGGATCCTCCTCGCCATCTTCGCGCTGGTGGTGGGCACCACGGTGGCGGGCGCGCTCATCGCCGCCCTCAGCACGCGCATCATTCGCGGCGTGGCCGGCCTGATGATCTGCTGCATGGGCATCGCCGGCCTTTATTGGTTCCTCAACAGCCCGTTCCTCGCGCTGATGGAAATTCTGATCTACGTCGGCGCGGTCTGCGTCACCATCATCTTCGGCGTCATGCTGTCGGAAACCGACGAACCCCCGCTGCTGGAAGACCGCCGCCACACCCGGCTCTGGGGCACCATCGCCGTCATCATCGCGGGGATCATCTTTGTCGCGCTGGCGCAGCTCAGCCTCGGCGGCCCCTGGCCGGAACCGGCGGAGTTGCTGACCGACGGTTCGGTGCGCGCCATCGGCATCGCGTTGCTCACGACCTACAGCCTGCCGTTTGAACTCATCTCGCTGGTGCTCCTCGTCGCCATTCTGGGCGCGCTGGTGATCGCCCGCACCGGGAGGACCAAGGAATGAACCTCGTGCAGATCCACCAAAGTCCCGGCATCTATTTCGTCCTCGCGGCGTTCCTGCTCGCGACCGGCATCTACGGGCTCATCCGCCGCCGCACGCTCATCGGCATGCTGATCGCGGGCGAACTCATCTTTGCCGCCGCCTCGTTGAACATCATGGCGGTCAACCGCTTTTTCGCGCCCGATCCGGCCGTCGGCCAGGTCCTGGTGCTGTTCATCATGGGTCTGGCGGCCGCCGAGGTCGCCATCGGCCTGAGCATCATCATCGCGGTCTACCGCAACTACCGGTCGATCCACCCGACCGACATGTCGGAGCTCAAGGGCTGAACCATGGAAGCGTCGCCCGACATCCGCCTGCTGCTCGCGATTCTCGCCCCCTTGCTCGGGGCCGGCCTGGTCATGGCCGCGGGCAAACGCCCCAACCTGCGCGAGGGCGTCTCGCTCCTCGCCGCGCTCGTGCTCTTCGGCCTGGTGGCCTCGCTGCTGCCCGCGGTGCTCGCCGGGGAAGAGCTGCGCTACACGCTGTTCGAGCTGCTGCCGGGGCTGAGCTTCACGCTGCGGGCCGACGCGCTCTCGATGATCTTCGCCGTGGCGGCCTCGTTCCTCTGGGTGCTCACGGTTTTCTACGCCGCCGGTTACATGCGCGGCCTCAAGGAGCACGCGCAGACGCGGTTCAACACCTGCTTCGCCCTCGCCATCTTCGGCGCCATCGGGTGCGCGTTCTCCGACAACCTGCTCACGCTCTATCTCTTCTACGAAATCGTCAGCGTCTGCACCTACCCGCTGGTCGCGCACCATCAGGACGGGGAAGGTTACGAGGGGGCGAAGAAATACCTGACCTACCTCACCACCACCGCCAAGGGGCTCATCCTCCCGGCGATGGTGCTGATCTACGTGCTCTCCGGCACGCTCGACTTCGCCACCGAGGTCCAGACCGGCATCCTGCCCGCGGGCGTGCACAACGCCGTCATCGTCGGCCTCTACGTCTGCTGCCTCCTCGGCTTCGCCAAGAACGGCGTCATGCCCCTGCACAACTGGCTGCCGAGCGCGATGGTCGCGCCCACCCCGGTCAGCGCCCTGCTGCATGCCGTCGCGGTCGTGAAGGTCGGCGTGTTCTCCACCGTGCGCGTGATGCTTTACGTCTTCGGCGCCGACACGATGGAACGCCTCAACCTCGGGATCGCGACCGCGTGGTTCGTCTCCATCACCATCCTGGTCGGCTCGATCGTCGCCCTGAGCAAGGACAACCTCAAGGCGCGGTTGGCCTACTCCACCGTCAGCCAGCTGTCCTACATCATCCTCGGCGTGGCTCTGCTCACGCCCACGGCCGTCGCGGGCGGCCTGATCCACATCGCCATCCACGCCTTTGCCAAGATCACGTTGTTCTTCTGTGCCGGCGCGATCTACGTGGCCACGCACAAGAAAAACATCTCCGAGCTCGGCGGGCTCGGTCGGCGCATGCCGTGGACCTTCGGCGCCTTCGCCCTCGCCGCGCTCAGCATGATCGGCGTGCCGCCGGTCGGGGGTTTCATCTCCAAGCTCTACCTGCTCGTCGGCGCGCTCGACGCCGGCACCATCGGCATCCTCGTCGTGCTCATCGTGAGCTCGATCCTCAACGCCGCCTACTTCGTGCCCGTGATCTACCACGGCTTCTTCGGCCAACCGCCCGCGGGTGACATCGCCGCCCACCACGGCGAGGCGCCGCTCAGCATGGTCATCCCGCTCTGTCTCACCGCCGTGATCTCCGTGCTCATCGGCGTCTTCCCGGACTTCTTCATGCAACTCGCCTCGGCCGTCATGCCATGAACGCAGCCCTTAACAGTCGTGATCATCGAGTAGCGGGTAGCGGGCATTCCGCCATTGCCGCTGCGGGCATCATCCCGGTTGTGACCGTAGGGCTGGACCTTGGTCCATGCCGCACGTCTGGCATCAACCGGCGGGCACCAAGGTGCCGCCCTACAGCTCCCTTACCCGCGGCTCCCTAGTCGCTACTTTTCAGTCATGCTCCGCCTCATCGAATTTCTCCGCCGCCACCTGAAGACCGTTGTCCGGATCTGCCTCGTGCTGCTGGTGCTGCTCATCGTCATCGACGCCATCCCGCTGTTTGTCGACAAGCACCACGCGCATACCAAGGCCGAGCACATCCCCGGTTTCTGGTCGGTGTTCGGTTTCATCGCGTGCGCGCTGATTGTCTACGTTTCCAAGGCCTTCGGCCATGCGGGCATCATGACCCGGGAGGATTACTACGATGAGTGAGCTCTGGCTGCATCCCGCGGTGATCCTGCTGCTCGGCGGCGTGCTGCTGCCGTTGCTGCCGGCCAAACTGCGCCCGGCGTGGCTCGTGCTCGTGCCGGTGCTCACGTTTGCGCGCATTGTCACCCTGGCCAAGGGCACGTTCGGCGTGGTGAGCTTCCTTGATTTCACGCTGACCTTCGGCCGGGTGGACGCGCTCAGTTCGGTCTTCGCCTACATCATGGGCCTGATGTGCATCCTCGGCACGGTCTACGGGCTGCACGTGAAACGCGCCGTCGAGCACACCGCCGCGTGGACCTACGTGGCCGGTTCGCTGGGCGCGATCTTCGCCGGCGACCTGCTCACGCTGTTCCTCTTCTGGGAGCTGATGGCGGTTTCCTCGGTGTTTCTCATCTGGTTCCGCGGCCGCAAGGAATCCCTCGGCGCGGGCTACCGCTATCTCTTGGTGCACATGTTCGGCGGCGTGGTGCTGCTGGCCGGCATCATCCTGCACTACCACGGCACGGGCAGCCTCGCCTTCGAGCTTTTCAACGTGGAGTCGCCCGATCTGGCCGCGTGGCTCATCGTCATCGGCTTCATCCTCAACGCCGCGGTGCCGCCGCTGCACGCATGGCTGCCCGACGCCTACGGCGAGGCCACGTTCAACGGCTCGGTTTTCCTCTGCGCCTTCACCACCAAGACCGCCGTCTACGCGCTCATCCGCGGTTTCGCGGGCCTGGACATCCTCGTCGTCCTCGGCGTAATCATGGCGCTCTACGGCGTGGTTTACGCGGTGCTGGAAAACGACAGCCGGCGCCTGCTCGCCTACCACATCGTCAGCCAGGTCGGCTACATGGTCGCGGCGGTGGGCCTCGGCACGCAGCTCGCGATCAACGGCGCGGTGGCCCACGCCTTCGCGCACATCCTCTACAAGGGCCTGCTCTTCATGGGCTGCGGCTCCGTGCTCTACATGACCGGCAAGAGCAAGTTCACCGAGCTCGGCGGGCTCTACCAAAAGATGCCGTGGGCGTTCTTCTTCACCCTGATCGGCGGCCTCTCCATCTCGGCCTTCCCGCTGTTCAGCGGCTTCGTCAGCAAGTCGATGATCGTCCAGGCCGGGTTCGACGACCACAAGCTCTGGGTCGGCTTCCTGCTGCTGCTCGCCTCCGCCGGCACGTTCCTGCACACCGGCCTGAAGGTCCCCTATTTCATCTGGTTCGGCAAAAACCACTGCTCGAAGGAAACCTGGGAACGCGCCGCCGAGCCGCCGTGGAACATGAACCTGGCGATGGCCGTCACCGCGTTCCTCTGCGTCTTCATCGGCTGCTACACGCCGTATCTCTACCGCCTGCTGCCCTACCCGGTCGACTTCGTGCCCTACACGTCCTACCACGTGTCGGAGACGCTGCAGATCCTGCTCTTCACCGCGCTCGGCTTCTTCCTGCTCATCAAGAAACTCGAGCCCGAGGCGAAGATCAGCCTCGACCTCGACTGGCCCTACCGCAAGGGCGGCCGCGCCTTCCTCTGGCTGGCGGAAAAACCCGTGCAGTGGTTCGACACCGCCGTCGGCGAAATCTACCGCGTGGCCGGCCTCGTGCCGCTCATGGTCTCAGCCCGGCTCTCCGCCGTCTTTGACAATCGCATCGTGGACGGCGCGGTCGACGGCCTGGCCCACACGATCCGCCGCCTCGGCGGCCGGCTGCGCACGGCGCAACGCGGCGCGTTGCAGGAAAACCTCACCTTCGCCTTCGGGGCCGCCGCCGTGCTGGCCGTCCTGACCCTCCTCTACTTCAACTTCGTGGCGTGATGACAACCCTGTCCCAACTCACCGCCGGCTGGCCGTTGCTCAGCGTGCTGATCTTCAGCCCGCTGGTCGCCGCGGCGGGCGCGGCCCTGATCGGCAGCGAGCGCGTGCTGCGCTGGTGGACGCTGGCCTGTACCACGCTCATCGCGCTGGTGTCGCTGCCGCTGTGGTGGCGGTTCGACGCCGGCACCGCCGCGTTCCAGTTCCGCGAACACGCGGCGTGGATCCCCGCGCTCAAGATCGACTACTCGCTCGGCCTCGACGGCATCAGCGTGCTGCTCGTCCTGCTCACCACCCTGATCATGCCGCTCTGCGTGCTCGCCTCGTGGAACTACATCAAGGTCCGCGTCAAGGAGTTCATGATCTGCCTGCTCGTCATGGAAACGGCGATGATCGGCGTCTTCAGCGCGCTCGACGCCATCCTGTTCTTCATCTTCTGGGAGGCGATGCTCATCCCGATGGCGATCCTCATCGGCGTCTGGGGCGGACCGCGCCGGATCTACGCCTCGCTCAAGTTCTTCATCTACACGATGGCCGGTTCCGTCATGCTGCTGGTCGCGCTCATCGCGCTGCGGCTGCAGTCCGGTGACTTCAGCATCCCGGGCATGATGGGCGGCGATTACTCCGCCGGCTTCCAGGGCTGGGTCTTCGCGGCGTTCTTCCTCTCCTTTGCGATCAAGGTGCCGATGTTCCCGTTCCACACGTGGTTGCCGGCCGCGCACGTGGAGGCGCCGACCGCGGGCAGCGTCATCCTGGCCAGCGTGCTGCTGAAGATGGGCACCTACGGCTTCCTGCGTTTCTGCCTGCCGATCACCCCGCTGGCCGCCCAGAACTTCGCGCCGTGGATCCTCGCGCTCTCCGTCGTCGCCATCATCTACGGCGGACTCACCGCCCTCGCGCAGAGCGACCTCAAGAAACTCGTCGCCTACTCCAGCGTCGGCCACATGGGTTTCGCCACGCTCGGCATCTTCTCGCTCAACGTGAACGGCCTCGAGGGCGCCACGCTCGTGATGATCAACCACGGCGTCACCACCGGCGCGCTCTTCATCTGTGTCGGCATCCTCTACGAGCGCCTGCACACCCGCGAGCTCAACGCCGTCGCCGGCATCGGCCGGTTCATGCCGGTCTTCACCGGCTTCTTCGGCGTGTTCTGCCTGTCGTCGCTGGCCTTCCCCGGCACCAACAGCTTCATCGGCGAATTCCTCGTGCTGGCCGGCAGCTTCGAACACTCGAAGCTCGTCACGATCTGCGCCATCCCCGGCGTCATCCTCGCCGCGGCCTACATGCTGCGGGTGCTCCAGCGCGTCGCCTGGGGCGGCACCAACAACCCGGAGCACTCCGGCCTCACCGATCTCAACTTCCGCGAAATCGTCACGCTCGCGCCGCTGCTCGTCTTCGTCTTCTGGATCGGGCTCAACCCGCAACCCTTCATCCGCGTCATGCACGCCTCCGTGCTGCAGGTGCTGCAATATGCCAACGGCTGACCTGACGATGATCCCGCTGCTCCAGTCCCCCGTCGCAATCGGCTCAACAGGTGGAACGCGTTGCCCCCAACGCGTTTCCCTCAACCAGCGTCTTGAGGGCAAGCCGCTCCACCTTGAGCCGCGGTCCGCTCCCGGTGGAACGCGTTGCCCTCAACGCGTTGCATCCCAATCCAGCGTCTTGGGGACAAGCCGCTCCACCTTGAGCCGCAGTCCGCTCCCGGTGGAACGCGTTGCCCTCAACGCGTTTTTCCAGCCAGCGTCTTGGGGACTGGCTGCACCACCGCAGAAGTCCGCCCTCATGCTCTGAAACGCCATGACCACTTCATCCCTGCTCGCGTTTCTGCCCGAACTGGTGCTGCTGACCGGCGCCTTGGTGCTCTTCTTTGTCACGCTCGGTGACCGGCTGGTCGCCCGGGCGCGCCTCGTCACCGGCATCACCGCGTTGGCGACCTTGGTGGCCGCGGCCTTCAGTCTCGACCAGTCCGCCGTGCTCTTCAGCGGCGCCTACCGCATCGATGCGTTTTCCCAGCTGCTCAAGCTCGTGCTCGCCGGCGGCTTCGTCGCGGTGTTCTGCCTCACCGGCGCGCTGCCCGACGTGCGCGAACGCATCCGGCCGGAATACCATTTTTTCCTCACGCTCAGCGTCAGCGGTCTGCTCATGCTGGTCAGCTGCATCGACCTCATCGCGATCATCATCGCGCTCGAGCTGTCGTCCTTCCCGCTCTACCTGCTGGTGCCGATGCGCCGCGAGCGCACCGACCGGCGCGTGCAGATGGAGTCGGCCGTCAAATACATCATGTTCGGCATCGCGGCCAACGGCCTGATGTTCTTCGGCGTCAGCTACCTCTTCGGCCTGACCGGCACGACCTCGCTGCCGCTCATGCTGGAACGGCTGCTGCCCGTCGTGCACACGCCGCTCGCGCTGACGGGTCTCGCGCTCACGTTCTGCGGACTCTTCTACAAGCTCGCCGTCTTCCCCTTCCACTTCTGGACGCCCGATGTTTACCAGGGCGCGTCCAACGAGACCGCCAGCCTCATCGCCTCGCTGCCCAAGGTCGCCGCGGTGGTCGTGCTGGTGCGCTTCACCGCGCTGGCCTCGCCCGCGCATCCGGCGCTGGCGACGCTGCTCACCGGACTCGCGATCATGTCGATGCTCTACGGCAACCTGATCGCGCTCGGGCAGACCGATTTCAAGCGCCTGCTCGGTTTCTCCGGCATCGCGCACGCCGGCTACGCGCTCGTCGGCTTTGTGGCGTTGAGCGAAAACGGCTCGGCCGCGGCGCTCTACTACATCACCGGTTACATGGTCATGGTGCTGGCCTGCTTCGTGGTCATCAGCCGCGTCTCGCGCGACGGCACCAACGTCGCCATCAGCGAACTCGCCGGCCTGCACCGCCGTTCACCCCTGCTGGCCGTCACGCTGATCATCGGCGTCTTCGGCCTCGCGGGCATTCCGCCGTTCGTCGGCTTCATGGGCAAGCTGAGCCTGCTCACCGCCGCGCTGGCCGAGGGCCACCTGGCGCTGGTCATCATCACGATGCTCAACGCCGCCGTCGCGGTTTACTATTACCTCCGCGTCGTGCGCGAGGCCGTCTTCGGCGACCCCGGCGATAACCCCGCGCCCATCATCCTCGACCGGTCCACCCGCGCGCTCTGCGTCATCCTGATCGTGGCCATCATTTTGCTCGGCGTCTCGCCCTCGACCGTGCTCGACCCGCTTACGCAATCCCTCGCCGGCCTCAACCTCCCCGTGCTCACCGCGGCGGCGCCGTGATTTCGCATTGAGCAAATCCAATATGCGGTGATTTACGCAGATTCTTACCGCTTAAGCAGTGCTTTCTAACGGATTTCTGCCGGCCCCGCCCAAGCCGATTCCTGGCTCCGCTTGCGCCAGAGCAACATGAGGAGAAACCCAATCGCGGCGCCGCCGAGATGGGCAATCCGCCTTCGCTACAGCTTAGACGCGACAAGAGTGGGCGACGATCGCCGACGCCACAGTAGCATGAGCGCAAACCCGATCGCGGCCCCGCCGAGATGCGCGAAATGGGCGATGCTGCCGCCGAAGAGGGAGAAGCCCGTGACGCCGGAGAACAGGTCGAGCAGCAGCAGGCCCGGAATGAAATACTTCGCGGCGACCGGCACCGGCACGAACAGCAGGGCGAGTTTGGCGTTGGGGTGCAAAAATCCGAAGGCCACCAGCAGTCCGTAGATCGCCCCCGAGGCGCCGAGCATCGGACTCGCGTAGATCCCGTAAAGCTCGATGAGCGTCGCCTTGACCGCCGGGTCCGCGGGTATCGCACCGCTGCCGGTGGCCAACAGGTCACCGATGGCCGAAGGCGTCAGCCCTGCCGCCACCAGGCGCGCCTGCAGACCGGAAAACTCCTGCCAGTTGATGCCCGTCTGAATCAGCGCCGCGCCCACGCCGCAGAGAAAATAGAAAATCAAAAAGCGCGCCGTGCCCCACTCCCGCTCCAGGATTTTGCCGAAGGACACGAGCGCGAACATGTTGAAGAAGATGTGGCCCGGGCTCCCGTGCAGGAACATGTACGACACCAACTGCCAGGGACCAAAATTGTCGTGGGTCGGATACCAAAGCGCACCGGCCAGGATCAACCGCTCGCCCCCGTTGGGCTGCAGGGCACCCGTGATAAACACCACGATGTTCAGGATCAACAGGACGGCGACCGCCGGAGTCATGCGCTTCATCTCAGGCTACCGTTACACGCCACCCCTGGTTCGCAACCTTGGAAGCCAGTCGATGGCCTTGATCCGCTCCGTTCGGCCAATTTCCCCGCATGACGGAAATTCAGGTGGTTTTTGCCCCTGCATTCGCTAGGACTGGATTCGCCTATGGCCAAAGAACTCTCCGACATCGGACTCATCGGGCTCGCCGTGATGGGTCAGAATCTTGCCCTCAACATCGCCGACCACGGTTTCCGCATCTCGGTCTACAACCGCACGACCGAAAAGACCGACAAGTTTGTCGCCGACAACCCGGCCACCCCCGGCGGCCTCGTCGCCACCAAGTCGCTGGAAGAGTTCGCCGCCTCGCTCGCGCGTCCGCGCAAGGCCATCATCCTCGTCCAGGCCGGCCGTGCCACCGACGCCGTGATCGACGGCCTGACCGCCGTTTTTGAACCGGGCGACATCATCATCGACGGCGGCAACGCCCTCTGGACCGACACCATCCGGCGCGAAAAGGCGCTCAAGGAAAAGGGGCTGCTTTTCATCGGCTCCGGCGTGTCCGGCGGCGAGGAAGGCGCGCGGTTCGGCCCCTCGCTCATGCCCGGCGGCGACAAGGCCGCGTTCAAGCACCTCGAGCCCATCTGGAAAGCCGTCGCCGCCAAGGTCGACCGCCAGACCGGCAAGCCCCTCACCGGCGCCAAACCCGGCCAACCCGTCAAGGGCGGCGTGCCCTGCACCGCCTACATCGGCGAGAACGGCGCGGGCCACTACGTGAAGATGGTCCACAACGGCATCGAATACGGCGACATGCAGATGATCTGTGAGGCCTACGACCTGATGCAGGGCCTGCTCGGCCTCAAGCCCGCCGAGATGGGCGCGATCTTCACCCAGTGGAACCGGGGCGCGCTCGACAGCTTCCTCATCGAGATCACCGCCGACATCCTCAAGCAGGCCGATCCGGTCACCAAGAAACCCTTTGTCGACATCGTGCTCGACACCGCCGGCCAGAAGGGCACCGGCAAATGGACCTCGGTCAACGCCCTCGACATGGGCGTGGCCGCGCCGACCATCGCCGAGTCCGTCTTCTCGCGCTGCCTCTCCGCCATCAAGGAAGAGCGCATCGCCGCCGCGAAGGTGCTCAAGGGCCCGAAGGTGAAAAAGGTTTCCCCCGCGCAAAAGAAGGCGCTTATCCAGGCCATCCACGACGCGCTCTACTGCTCGAAGATCTGCTCCTACGCGCAGGGCTTCCAGCTCATGCGCCAGGCCCAGGTCGAGTTCAACTGGAAGCTCAACTTCGGCCGCATCGCCCAGATCTGGCGCGGCGGCTGCATCATCCGTGCGGCCTTCCTGCAAAAGATCACCGAGGCCTTCGCCGCGAACCCGAAGCTGGCGAACCTGCTGCTCGATCCGTATTTCAACCGCACGATCCAAAAGGCGCAGGCCAACTGGCGCAAAGTCGTGGCGCTCGCCGCGGAAAACGGCATCCCGGTGCCGACCTTTGCCTCGGCCCTCGCCTACTACGACGGCTACCGCGCCGCCCGCCTGCCCGCCAACCTGCTCCAGGCCCAGCGCGACTACTTCGGCGCGCACACCTACGAGCGCGTAGACCAGAAGCGCGGCCAGTTCTTCCACATCGATTGGCCGGACTCAAACCGTCCGCAAATCGAAGCCTGATACCAGATGCCCCAAGCTTATTGACTGTAGATGACATGAAGCCGACAGGCGGCCCTAGAGCGGCCAACCTGTCGGCTG
>JACFMR010000073.1 GCA_019455245.1 Opitutaceae bacterium | reverse complement strand
ATTACCAATGGTTAACCAGCTAAGCGATACCTTTTTTATGCAATATCCGGGTTAACTTGGCAAGTTTTCAGTCCGTCGGCGCAAACCGCGCAAAAAAAAAGCGCGACGGAAGTCGCGCTTGATAAAATCGAAATGAGCGGATCAGCGCTGGCGTCGCTTGACGGCCAATTGGATGCCCGAAAAGCGAACGAGACTTTGCAGGTGCTCGAACTGATTGGGATCCATGTCCTTTGCGTCAAGCAACTGCTGTTCGGCCCGCTTCATGGCTTCTTCAACGGCCTTCTCGTCGATCTTGTCTTCAGAGCACGCATGTTCGGCGAGCACCGAGACCTTGTCGCTGGCCACCTGGGCAAAGCCACCGGAGACGGCGAGCAACTGGGTGGAATTGCCCTTGGTCACGCGCAACTCGCCGCCGTTGACCTTGGTGACAAGCGGGATGTGTCCGGGCAGCACGCCGATCTCGCCTTCCACCGTCGGGATAACAACGGTGTCGACCGTGTCGGAAAAGACGCGGGACTCGGGCGTGACGATTTCGAGGGTGATAGCCATGGGGGGATTATTTCTTGCCGGAGGCGGCAAGTACCTCGTCGATGCTGCCCTTCATGTAGAAGTCGCCCTCGTTCACGTGGTCGAGCTCACCGTCGAGGATCATCTTGAAGCCGCGGACGGTGTCCTTGACCGAAACGTATTTGCCGGGGGAACCGGTGAACACCTCGGCAACCGCGAACGGCTGCGAGAAGAAGCGCTCGATCTTGCGGGCGCGATAGACGGTCTGCTTGTCCTCGGGGGAAAGTTCGTCGAGGCCGAGAATGGCGATAATGTCCTGCAGATCCTTGTAGCGCTGCAACACACGCTGGCACTCGCGGGCGACGTGGTAGTGCTCCTCGCCCACGATCGCGGGCTCGAGCGCCTTCGAAACCGAGGCGAGCGGATCCACGGCGGGATAGATGCCCTTCTCCGCGATGGAGCGCTCCAGCACGATGGTGGAGTCGAGGTGGGCAAAGGTGTTGGCCGGGGCCGGGTCGGTGAGGTCGTCGGCCGGCACGTAAACCGCCTGGAAGGAGGTGATGGAACCCTTCTTGGTGGAGGTGATGCGCTCCTGGAGGAGACCCATTTCGTTCGCAAGGGTCGGCTGGTAACCCACGGCGGACGGCGAACGGCCGAGCAGCGCGGACACCTCGGAACCGGCTTGGGAGAAGCGGAAGATGTTGTCGATGAAGAGCAGCACGTCCTGATTCTTCTCGTCGCGGAAATACTCCGTCATCGCGAGGGCCGAGAGGGCGACGCGCATGCGAGCGCCCGGCGGCTCGTTCATCTGGCCGTAGACGAGCGCGACCTTGGACTTGGAGAGATCCTTTTGATCGATGACGCCGGCCTCGGACATTTCGTGGTAAAGGTCGTTGCCCTCGCGGGAGCGCTCACCCACCCCGGCGAACACGGAGTAACCGCCGTGCGCCTTGGCGATGTTGTTGATGAGCTCCATGATCACGACGGTCTTGCCAACACCCGCACCGCCGAAGGCGCCGACCTTGCCGCCCTTGGTGAAGGGCGCGATCAGGTCGATGACCTTGATGCCGGTCTCGAGGATCTCGGCGTTGGTGTCCTGATCGACCAGCGTGGGGGCCGGGCGGTGAATCGGGTATTTCTTGGCGTAGGCCACAGGGCCGCGGCCGTCCACGGTGTCACCGGTGACATTGAAAATGCGGCCGAGCACGCCCTCGCCCACCGGCACGGAGATGGGAGCGCCGGTGTCCTCGACCTCCATGCCACGCACGAGACCCTCGGAGGAGGACATGGCAATCGCGCGGGCGACGCCGCCGCCCAGGTGCTGCTGCACCTCAAGCGTCAGGGTTTCCGTCTGGCCGGAGACCTCGAACTCGACCGTGAGCGCCTGATAAATGGGCGGGATGGCGTTTTCCGCGAATTGGACGTCGACGACGGGGCCGATGACTTGGACGATTTTGCCGGTATTGCTCATGACTTAAATGCGGGTCGGGGGAGTTGGCGGGATTTGAAAAAGGAAGATCAGGCGGCGGTGAACTGGGCGGCGGCGATCTCGAGGATTTCCTGGGTGATCGCGGCCTGGCGGGCCTTGTTGTACTCGAGGGTGAGGTCGTCGAGCAGGTTGGAGGCGTTGTCCTTGGCGGTCTTCATGGCGACCATGCGGGCGCTGAATTCCGAGGCCTTGGCGGAAAGGACGACCTGGTGGATGTGCCGGTTGACGTAGAACGGCAGGAGGGATTCCAGCACGTCGGCCGCGTTGGGCTCGAAGAGGATCTCGCGGTTGTCGACGGGCGGCACGGTCTCGCCGGCCTCGGCGTGCACGTGGGCGATGAATTCCTGCAGGCTTTGCAAAGGCAGCACGGGCCGGAGCGTGGCCTCCTGAATCAGGGTGTTCTTAAAGCGCGGGTAGATGACCTCGATGGTGTCGATGACGCCGTCGAGATACTGCTGCACCATGAACTCGATGGCGACCTTGACCTCGTTGAAGGCGCCGCGATCGCCGACGGCAAACTCGGCGACGAGTTCGCGCTTGGTGCGGGCAATGAACTGGGCGCCCTTGCGCCCGATGGTGAAATACTTGGCCGTGCCCTGGACTTCCGTGACCAGCTTGAAGAGGTTGGCGTTGAGCGCGCCGCACAGGCCGATGTTGGTCGTGACGAGCAGAATGCCGCGCACCTTCACTTCGCGTTTGGTCAGGAAGGGATGCTGGGATTCGTCAACCTGGTTGGCCAGGGCGGCAACCATGCGGGCCATGAGCTGCGCGTAGGGCCGGCCGGCGAGGGCCGCCTGTTGCGCCCGCTTCATCTTCGAAGCCGCCACCAACTCCATCGCCTTGGTGATCTGGCGGGTGTTTTTGACCGACTTGATGCGGCGGCGGATGTCGCGGGTGGAGGGCATGGATAATTACAAAATAGGACTTACGAGGTCGGCGGGATGCGTTCGCAAATCGACGGACAAATTTTACTTGGACTTGAAGGTGGCTTTCCACTCCTCGCAGGCGGACTGGAGCTTGGCCTCGAGGTCCTTGTCGAGCGCGGCCTTGGTGCGGATTTCGGTGAGCAGGGCCTCCTTGCGGGTGGTGAAGAAATCCTTCAGCGCATTGGCGGCGGGCACCACGGTCTTGACGTCGATTTCGTCAAAGAAGCTCTTCTGCATGGCGAAGAGCACGGCAACCTGCAGTTCGATCGGGAGCGGGTTGAAGGCGGGCTGCTTGAAGAGTTCGACGATGCGGGAGCCGCGGTCGAGCTGGGCCTTGGTCTTGGCATCGAGATCGGAGCCGAACTGGGCGAAGGCCGCGAGTTCGCGGAACTGCGCGAGTTCGCCCTTGAGCTTGCCGCCGACCTGCTTGGTGGCCTTCAGCTGCGCGGCCGAACCGACGCGCGAAACCGAGAGACCGACGGACACCGCGGGGCGGATGCCCTGGTTGAAGAGGTCGGTTTCGAGGAAGATCTGACCGTCGGTGATGGAGATGACGTTGGTCGGGATGTAGGCCGACACGTCGCCGGCCTGGGTCTCGATGATCGGCAGCGCGGT
>JACFMR010000036.1 GCA_019455245.1 Opitutaceae bacterium | reverse complement strand
ATGCAGCGGCCTGCAAAGCCGTGTACATCGGTTCGATTCCGGTTCGCGCCTCCAGTAAAATCAAAGGCTTACGCCCGCCCATGCGGGTTTTTTGTTGCCTGAACCCGGTGGAAAACGGTATAAAGCGGACCTGTGCCACCACGGTTCGGTGGCAAAACCACCCGGCAACATACCGTTTTGCCGTGTACGTGAGTCCAGGCGATGGCGACGAAACGACGACGCGGCGATACGTGGGAATTCGTGGTCAAGCGCAGGGGGGTGCTTGATCGTCCGGTGTATTTCACGTTCCGCGACGAGGCCGAAGGCGATGCGTATTGCGCCAGGCTTGAGGCGCTGCTTGACCGTGGGGTGGTGCCGGACGAACTGCGCCGGCAAACGGGGGGCGTGGTCACGATCAGCGACGCGATCGACGCATATCAAAACGCCCGCGTCGTGAAACCCTCTGATGAGGCGATTCTGCGGATTCAGCGCGTGCGGCTGGGTTCTGCGCGGGTTTCGGCGCTCGACTATGCCTGGGTTGAGCGGTGGGTTCAGGTCATGAAGCGCGAGCAGGCGCTGGCGCCGTCGACGATCCGGCATCATGTCGGGGCGCTGGCGCGTTGCCTGGATTGGCTCGCGCGCAAACACCCCGACCGCTTCCCCGGCAACCCGCTGCGGCTGCTGCCGAAGGGGTACGCGAGCTACAACGAGCACGACGTCATCGCAGTCCGGGCGGCCGGGGATGAGGCGCCGGAGGATGAGGCGCGCGATCGGCGCTTGTTGCCGGGCGAGGAAGACGCGATTCGGCGGATACTCGCCGGAGAAAAACCCGCAGGGCGACAGCGGGCGCTGGCGCTGAACGATGGCGCGGCGCTGGGGCTGCTGTTTGATCTGGCGCTGGAAACCTCGATGCGTTTGTCTGAGATGTACACCCTGGTGTGGGGTCAGGTCGATTTCGCCGGGCGCACGATCTACCTGGACCGGACGAAAAATGGCAGCAAGCGCCAAGTCCCGCTCACGTCTGTTGCGCTGCGGCTGTTGTCTGAGTATCGACCGGAGCCGGAACGCGCTGGGCTTGTGTTTCCGTGGTGGGACGGTCGGCAGACGCAGCTATCGCGCCAGCGCACGACGTCGCGACTATCGCGCCAATTTGCGCGGATCTTCGACGCTGCCGGGTGCGCGGATCTGAGATTCCACGATTTGCGGCATGAGGCGATCAGTCGGCTCTACGAACGCACGACGCTGGAGAGCACGGTTATCCGCAAAATCGTCGGGCATATGAGCGCAAAGGCGCACGACCGATATTTGAATCTGCGGGCATCGACCGTCGCGGAGCGGCTGTGGTGATCCGTCAAGCGGCTGCGCCGAGATCCGGAAGCCGGCCGCGCCGCCCATAGCGGGATTTCGCCGCCCCGTTGGCGGTTTGCACTGCAGGCCGGGCGTCGCGCGGCATTTCACCGGCTGCGATCTTGCGGGCGTACTCACGCCGCTCGGCCGTCTGCCGTTCGATCTCGGCGCGCAAAAACGCGCGCAGGTCGTCGATGTGGAACACGAGCGCTTTGCCGATCTTCCCGGCCGACAGCAGGCCCGTGTCGACGATCTCTTCGACGGTCGCTGTCGATGTGTTGAGGTATTCGGCCGCCTCAGCCAGTGAGTACGTCTCTTTCATGGGATGAGCCTGTCGAGTGGGCTGGTCGTGCCGCGTCCGCCCCGGTTGAGTACGTGCGTGTAGATCATGGTGGTTTTGACGTCGGAGTGTCCGAGCAACTCCTGCACGGTGCGGATGTCGGATCCGGACTCCAGCAGGTGGGTCGCGAAGCTGTGGCGCAGCGTGTGCGGGTGCACGAGCTTCGGGATTCCCGCTTTGCGCGCCGCGGCCCTGACAGCGCGCTGAATGACCCACTCGCCGACGTGGTGCCGGCGATAGACGCCCGTGCGCGGTTCCGTGCTGTAGCTCGTGGCCGCGAAAACGTACTGCCATGCCCATTGCTGCCCGGCGTGCGGGTATTTGCGTTCGATCGCGTGGGGCAGCTCGACGTCAGCATGACCGGTGGCAAGGTCCGTGTCATGCATCATGCGGCGCGCTGTCAGATGGTCGCGCAGCTCATCGACAAGGCTCGCCGGGATCATCGTCACGCGGTCCTTGTTGCCCTTGCCCTCGCGCACGATGATTTCGCCGCGCTCGAGATCGAGATCCTTCACGCGCAAGCGCAGGCCCTCCATCAGCCGCATGCCGGTACCGTAGAGCAGCTTGATGATCGTCCCTGCGGTGCCGTGCGTGTGCCGCAACAGCGCCTGCATCTCGCGATGAGTCAGCACGACCGGAATCCGCTTGCTCTCCCGCGCGCGGGTCACACCATCGAGCCACGGGAGGTCCACGCCGAGCACGCGCTTGTAGAGGTAGAGCACCGCGTGCATGGCCTGATTCTGGGTTTTTGACGACACGCTTTCTGCGGTCGCAAGATGCGACAGGAATTGCTCGACCTCGGTCGCGCCCATCTCGGCCGGATGCCGTTTGCCGTGGTGCATGATGTAGCGCTTGATCCAGTGGCAGTAGCTGCGCTCTGTAGATAGCGCGTAATGATGTACCCGCAGCGACTCGCGCACGCGGTCCATCAGACGCGGCTGCTGTGCCGTCTGTGCGGGTGTCGCGTTTCGTTCGGCAATCTCAGTCATGGCGCGGGTCTCCGGGCAGCGGCGGAACGTTATCCGACAGAATCAGTCGTTGAATTAGAGTTGGGCACCTTCATGCCCTGCACCCCACATGCCGCCCGTTTCCATCCAGTCGCGGGGTAATTCCACCGCCCGGCACGCGCAGGTATTGGCAGCCGGTGAGCGCGTCCGTCATCGGTTCCATTCCGCTGCGGCCAGCGCCCCACGATCCGCTGTCAGAGTCATCGCGGCCCCAAGGGGTTTGTCCGATAGCCCACGTCAGCACAATCCACAGAACAATCCACTTGACTATCCAGCGTGTCCATTCCTTGAGGGTTTCAAGTTCCACTGTTCTCTCCTTCAAAAGTCGGCGCTGGCGGGACGGCGGTGCCCAACCCGTCAGTCGAGCCGACCTGCGCGAAAAGCCGCGCAGTCGGCTCACTTTTTGCGTTAGGTGCCTCGTGGATGCCGAACAACTCCCATAGCATGTCTTCTCGCTCGCTGGTGCTGAAGCCGTAGCCAGTATCTTCCAGGCCGGCGCCAACGCCGTAGCCGCTCCAGCCGTGCCACACGTTGCCGTCAGGCTGAGTCAAGCGGGCATAGACGTAGTAGTTGTCTTCCTGCGTGTAGATCAACTCCACCTTGCAGCCATCCAGTTCAACCGTACGCCGTACTTCGTCGGCGTCGTAGTCTTCCCGGTCAATCGGCAGGTCTTGCGCCTCCGGGCCGCGGTACAGTGTCGCGTAGGTCTTGCGCAGCACCAGATACACCGGCCCATCGCCAAGCACGGCATGCCCGCTCGGCCACTCAATGCGCTTCTGTACCTCGTCATGCGGCACGCCTGCGGCAATCATCGCAAAGCCCGGCCAGCAGCCCGGCGTTCCGAAGGTGTTGCCATCGGGGGTAATCGTGGCGTCACTGCGCTCTTCCACGCGCTCGCCGTTGCGGTAGGCGTAACCGCCATAGTCGCTGTAAGCCATTCTTCTTTCTCCGTAGTTAAATCGTCACCTAACAATCCGGTCCAGCGGACGCCTACCGGCGCGGCTTAACTTTTTCGTTGGCCGGCTTCTCGCCGTGCCGCTTGAACTTCTTGTGCCAGTCGTTCACGTGCAGCAGCCACGGTCCTGCGCCCTTGTAGCGGGCCATCACGTACCCCTCGACCGGGTCGCACATCACGCGGCACGTTCCGCAGCCTTGCATGCTGTCCCAGCGCTCTCCCTTCCGTGGCGACCTGGCCGGCCCCATGGCGCGACATGCCGGGCACTTCTTGTCCCTCGCGTCGGGGTTCTGCTCATCCGGGCACAAGCCCTGGTAACGGTGTTCCATCGCTATCTCCAGCCGGCCAACCCGGCGTGCAAGGCGGACCGCCTGCGGCGGTCCTCGTCTGTGCTGCTATTCGCCAGCGGGGCGCCGCAGGCGTCCGCTTAGCTCCACGTTAGGGGGCAACTTCAATGTCTCGCCACTCGGGATCAAAACCAATAAGTTCGCTGACCCACTTCTGTTTCAGCCGGTAATGGTCGCTAACGCCATCGTGGCCGTAACTCACGGCAAGCGGGACGCCATCCCACTTAATCGCATCGGTACGGAACCAACGGAGTTCGCAGGTAGGCTTGTAGATTTCATACGCATCGCATTCGTGACTCATCGCGTTGCCCCCTAACAATTCGCTCAACCCGACGCCGCTTCGGGTTGTCTCGTATGTGACGCGCCAAGACGGCGGCGCGGGTTAGCTCAAGCGGTTAGAGCGCACAACCCCACCGCGCATCCCACCCGAAGGCGGCCTTGATGTCGTCCATGCTTTGCTCATCGTTCTGCCCATTCAGTGGCTTCCATGTGATGCCGTCGCCCTCCGGGAAGCATGAAGCCCAATAGCCCATTTTCCGGAACCGCTGGATGCTCTCTCCATCTCCGCACTGGCAGTCGCCAGTATTGCCCCACCCGCCTCCCACAGGATGGCCAGGCGGGAACTTTCCGCCGCGCATGGCGAAGCGGCTGGTACGGTAATAGGCCGAACCTTGGTTGCGGTCAGCCCATATGATGTTCCCCATTCCCACCTTCTCGCGGTACGGAAACACCTTCACCTTCAAGGCCGGAGCAGTGCGCTCTAACCCGTCGGTCAGCGCGGACGCCTCGCCAGCAGCGTTCGGTGTGGGTTCTTGCGTGCTCATGCCTTGTCTCCTTCTTGAAAGTCAGTGGTGGCGGGGCGCCGGTTACCTTCGACGTTAGAAAGGCAATCGCTTCCCATCCGGCCCATAGAACATGTCGCACAACCAAAACCCTTCTGGCTCAGTGCCGCTCAGCAGGTCGGCAAGTGTCATCGGCACACCAACCCAATGCGGCCCCTTCTGCCCACACTCAGGGCATGGCGGGGCGGTATCTTTTGCCAGTTGCCGCGCAGTCGCACGGTTCTTCATTCGGCGTTTCTTGTTCATCGCATTCTCTCCAAAGCCTTCTAACATTCCGGTCAAATCCGACCGCCCTAATCGGGCGTCGGCTTACCTACAGCGTTAGCACTCATGGCCGGTAGCTCCCGTCGCCGCTGTTCAGTGCCTCGCACAGCGGGTCCGGCCCGTCATCCGGAACTCCGGCCTCGGCAAACAGCTCCGCGAGCTGCTTGTCGTCGGCATCAATGAAGCCGCGCACGCGCTTGGCGCACTCGTTCGCTGTGTCTGCCTCGCGCGTCTCGTCATCTGCGTTGTGGCGGTCGCTCTCTTGTACGCAAATGTTGTTTGCCAGTGTCAGAGCAGCGCGCCAGATCCCGCGCTCGCGGTCGGTCAGTCTCGTTTCGTATCCCATCATCGTCTCCGTGCTAACTATCGCTTCAAGCCGACGCCGTTCCGGCGCGGCTTAATTCAGGTGTTGGCCGGCGCTTCGCGCCGACCAACGGCGGCGGAGCTGTGCGGCTTGTCGCCCGGCGCGAAGCGCCGGCCAACAAGTCGCTCGAACGGACTGCGCTGCGGCCAGCCGGTGCCGAGCAAGCTCGTCACCGCCCGTCCTCCGCTTGCCGCACAGCTCCGCCGTTAGGCGTCATGCTCGGTAGCCTTTGCAATCGCCGCGCGCAATTCCTTGTGCGCTTCGGTCTGGATGCTCAGTGCATTCACCTTCTTCGCGGCGGCGAGAAGTTCAGGCGCTGCCGCTATCAATGCCGCATCCGGGCCGGTGAAATTGCCTCGGTAGTCAAGCCTCCGCATGTGCGTTCCGCCCTTGTCGGGCCACAGCACAACCCAGCCCGGTTCCTGGTAGTTCGCCAGTCGCTTGGCCTTCCACGGGCCTTTTGTCAGTTCGCTCATTCTTCGTCCTCCGCGCCTAACCCGGCGCTCAAGCGGGACCGTCCGCAAGCGGCCGGCCCCTTAGCTCTGCGCAAGGCTCATCTGCCCCAGCTCTTCCTTGCACTTCACCCACACGCGGCCCTGCCACGTGTAGAGGTCGTTGTTGTTGCCGGTGGCGAGCAGCGCGCTCAGCGGCGCCGGCTCGAAGCCGCGGGCCTTCGCATTTGCCACAAGCCGAGGGAAGTTCGGGTCGGTCTCGCGGGTGGCGAACCCTTCCCGAATCTGCCGCTCTTCGTAGGTTCTCCAGCCGTCAATTGCGTCCATGCTCATTGCGTCCTCCGCGCTCTAACTCCACGCCCAATCGGACCTTCACTTCGCTGCGCTTCGTTCGGTCCGCTGGCCTTGGTCGTCATGCCGCCCCCAAAGCCCTGCACGCTGGGCACTCTGGATCTCTGCTGTCCGGCTGCAAATCATCAGGACACAGCCCTGCACAGACGTGTTTCACGCTCCCGGCCTCGATCAGCAGATCCGCCACTGCGTCAGCGATTTCGCCCACTGCCGGATACTCGACGATGTAGCCGTCGTTCCCCATCGCTGTTACAAACGCGTTCCATGCTGCGCGTTGCTGTGGCGTCACGATCCGCCTGGACGGACGCATTGCGAGCAATTTGGACACGCGCCCCCGAATCTTGTCGCGCAACGGCTCGGCTGCTGCGAGCAGAGCGGCATGGTCCGGATCGACGTTGTAGCGGACCATCCTCCAGCCCGGCTCGACGACTACAAGATGCGCGCCCTGCGGCCAAATTTCATGCTCGAACATGAGTCCGGCTGGTTTGTAACGCCTGCCGACTTTGCGGTAGATCAAGTCGTAGTCACTCATCGCATTTGCTCCCTGCAATGACCTCTTTCCACAGCGCACACCAAGCGCACGGCTTACCGGCCAGCGCGCCGTTATCGCTGTCCCACGCCCCCGGCACGTCGTGGCAGTGCCCAGGGGCGTCCACGAGGCCGTCTCCGTCTCGCCGGAAATGCTCAACCACCGCGCGCATCAGTTCTCGTAGCCGCTCGATCTCGTCGGCCGCCAGCACCCGCTGCCGGTTCATCTCTTCGTACAGGTCGGTCGTGCAGGTAAAATTGCTCATGGTCTGCGGGCTGCGCAGTCGGGTAATCAGGTCGCTCATCGTCATCTCCAAAATGCCTGCCAACAATTCGCCCAAGCGGACCTCTCACTCGCTGGCGCTCGCTCGGGTCCGCTTGCCCCAGGCGTTTCTCCCGCACATGCTCAGCCGTCATGCCCGCGTGTCCATCTCTATGCTGATCCTCACCGTTTGCAGGATGTCCTCTGCCTCGCGCCCTGTGAGACGCATTGCGTGGCGTTTGCATACATCCGCGCAGGCGCGCACGGCTGCGATGTCGGACGCGAAGATCGGCGCTCCGTAGCGCAGTTTCGCGGCGATCCGGTGCAGCGGGCCGAGGTCAATCGCCCATCCGTGGCGCGTGGCCGCGATCTCGTGGAACTGGGCGACGCCCTCGATCGCCGGGGCGATTTCGTACCAGCCACGGTTCGCGTCGTCGTGCAGGACTGGGCGGCCCTGTGCGGTTTCGACCGTGCCATCGATCTCGATCCGTGCGAGCACCTGTTCAAGCGGCGCCCATACCGCATGCACTTTCCACGGCATGAGAGCGAGCCGCAGGGCGCGGCGATCAACTGCGGCGCGCTGATTGCCGTGCGGCTCCCGGCTGCGGGACATGAGACGGCGCAGGGCGCGGTTCATGCCGGCCCCCAGATCCGCGCCGGCCGATTCCACGCTTCGGCCATCCCGACCGGCATGACGAGCCGTGCTGCATGCAACCGCGCAATGTGGTTCCCCACCGTTTTCGTGCTCGCGCCGTACTCGGCAGCAATCTCTGCCGCCGTGCTCGGACACTCGCGGATTGCGGAGAGCACGTCCGCCTGGGTGATCGGGTTCCTGGTTGCCGGGGCATGTTGAGGGACCAGACTCACCGGGTTGGCCGGCGGGTCGATCCCGAGCAGGTGCAGGGCGAGGTTCATGCGGCCCTCCGGATTGCCATGGCGGGCGCTCACGGCTGCGCCTCCCGCCACTCAGCGCCGCGCACGGCACGCCCGACAGGCACGAGTGCGAACACCTCGGCACGCTGCGCGCCTGCACGGATTGCCGAGATTGCTGCCTCTCGTGCGGTTTCCGGATTCGTGATCCGGCGCGGCTTGCGCTTGCTGGCGGTCATGATGTAGCCGGTCGGCTCTCGTGCCTCAAGCGTGGGGCTGACCATGCCGGCGAACTGCTGCCGCATGGCCTCGCACTCGTGCGTCTTGCTGTCGAGCAGGTGTTGCAGCTTTTCGGCAAGCGCACGAGCGTTCTTCAACTCTCCGGCCGCTCGCATGGCCAGATCCTCGACGCTCATTTCGCTCGCCTCGATGTCGCCCCCCTCGACAACCTCGGCGAGCCATTCGGACGCAGCCTCGATCGTGGTGTGTGCCGAGCGCAGAAAATCGTGCCGCTCATTGCTCAGCACGTCGATCTTCTGCAACGCCATCTGATACGCCCCCGACAGCGCTGCAACGTGCGGTTGCAGATCCTCGCAGCCCGTCACGTTCCGCAGCGCCTCCAGCCCGCACCCGCGCAGCACGTGCGCAACGCCGTCGAGGCGATCGGCCAGCATGCGATTTGCGAGCAAGAGCAACGCCGGATCAGGATCCGGCATCGCATCGTCGTCGGCATCGTCCTCCGCATCCGGAGCCGCCGACGGTGATGGCGCGGCAGGCTCCGGAGCGGTTTGCGGACGGCCGCGCCCTCGGCGGGAGTTGCCGTGGAGGGGAGCATCCGATGCGCGGCTGCCGGTGTTTTGACCCGCCGCCGGCTGGGGTGCCGCATCGCGCGGCCGGTGATAGCGATACACGCCGTCCGCGCCCTTGGTGCGCTCGATCGTGCGCTCGGTGTAGAGCATGCCGATCGTCGGGTCGAGGGCGCCAGGCGCGAGCCCGTGCAGGGTCGTCAGTTGCCGGGCTGTGAGCTGACGACCGTCTCCAAGATCTGCCCATACCTGCGCGGCGCGCGTGCCGGGCTTGATCGATGCGGGCAGGTCGAGTGCCGCAATCTGCGCCGCGCTCGCCGCAATGTCGTCCATGCCGACTGCGAGCGTGTAGTGCAGCACGCGATTGATCATTTCGGCCTCGACGAGGCCATCCGTGCGCATCGCGTTGAGTTCGAGCACAACGCGGCTGGGCGCGCTGGTCATTTTGAGCGCCTTGGTGATCTCGCTCGCGGTGATGCCCGGGCGGGCGTGGATCTGCTGCGCAATCCGGTGGCGCAGCGTCTGTTCGATCGGTTGGCGGGCGTTCATGCGGTTTCGTCCTCGTCGGTCAGTGGATACCAGTAGCAGCCATTCGCATCGCGGTCGATTGTCACGAGCCGGCTGCGGCGCAGCTCAGTGAGCCGCAGCTTGACGGTGTGCGGCGCAATGCAAAGCCGTTCGGCGATCTGTAGCCGGGTCAATCCCGGCTCTCGGGTGATCAGCCGGCGGATCAGGCGCATTTCGGCGACGCGCCGCGCCGAGTCGGCCCGCACCTTGGGCGGGGTCACGACCGGCGGAATCGGGGCGAGGCCGAGCAGCATCAGCGCAATCATTTCGCGCGCTCGCTTTTGATGGCCCCGATCGCGCGCAGATCGGCCTCGACCAGATCCAGGCCATGCGCCACGATCTGGTCGACAATCTCGGCGCCTGACGAAGCCGGGTCGATCCCGTGCAGCGCATCGGTCATCGCATCAAGCAGCGCAACGTGCTCGGCCGAGAGCCACACCGTCACCGGCGTGCGCCCGTCCTCTGCGGCCATGAGCGGGGCGGGAATCCAGCTCATTCGACCATCAGCCCGGCTTTCGCCTGGCGCTCGATCCCGCGCACGATCTCGCGCGAACTCGGCCCGGTGGTCGTGATGTCGCGCACGTGCTCGCGCTCCAGGCGCCGGATGTTCCACCCTATCCCGCTCATCTGCTCGATGTACGCGCGGCGGATCGCCGCCTGCTGCAGCCGCAGATCCCGCAGCCGTGCCAGCCGGATTCGGCGGCGAATCAGTGTGATGATGGACATGCGCTGCTCCTGTGTCTGGCGGGCGTCGGCCGCGACGCCCGGTCGTTGCGGTTTAGCTGTGCGACCCGTGAAAAATCTCGCGTCCGGTGGTGTCGGCGATCTCCTGCCAGACTTCGTTGACGGCGTCTTCCAGCACCTTGTGGGGGCGCAGCAGGTCAAACCACATGACGAGCCGCTTGCTGCCGTCGTCGATGCGGTAGCGCAGGCGTGCGGTGATGCGGTAACGCGGCCCGTTCTCGAAAACCGGGATGGCGATCACGAATTCCTCGGGAATCTGGATCTGCCCCTTGGTGGTCGTGCCCTGAATCTCTTCCTGATACGCAAACTGCACTTCGCCGTTCGACAGGCGCACGGCGCTCGTGTAGTCGACCTTTTTCTTGGCGGTCAGGGTGCGCGAGATTTCGAGGATTGCAGCGGCCTCCGGCGCGATGATGTCGGGCAGGTTGTCTTCGACGAACTGCGCGAAGTCGGTCTGTGCCATCTGCTTGCCGTCGCGCGACTTCCAGGTGTTCCACTCCGGTGACAGTGGGCAGGCATAGGTGGCCGTGTGTTCACGCCAGCCTGCGATGCCGTCCGCGCCGTGGTCGTCGAAAACCGCCACAAATCGGGGCGGGTCGATGGTGCCCCAGATCGTGCTGTTGTCCGATTCGTGGCGCTTGAAATACGCTGCGAAGCTGGCCGCGTCGCGCAGGCGGGAGGCGCCGCGCTGCCGCGCGGGGGTCGGCAGCAGGGCTTCAAGCTCTTCGATCCTGTAGCCTTCCGGCACGACTGCATAGGGAATGCCGCCGCCCTCGTCGGGCAGCTTCGCGAAGCCGAGCGCGGCGCCCGCATTGATCGCGGCCTGTACGTCGCTGGCGGGGGTGTTGGTGAGTTCGTCCATGCGGTCCTCGTGTGTGGTGGTGGGTGATTACGCGCTACGCGCGTCGCGGATCGGCGCTGGCGTGGCGGGCACTTCGCGGATGCCTTCAAGCTCGCCCTGGCGAGGGTCTTCGCGCTGCAGGTTGCCTTCGGGCGTGGCGAAGAAAATCGAGGTTCCACGCACCGGCTTGGGCAGCTTCACCGTCAGGTCGTCCAGAATTTCGACCTGGCCGGAGAGGTTGGGCTTGAGCTTGATCTTCAGCACCAGCTCGCCGGTTTTGCCGGACTCGGTGCACGCCTGGGTGAGTTGATTCATCGCGGCGGAAATCTCGTCTTGCAACGCGCCGTAGCGGATCTGGCGCAGGGTGTCCGGGAAAGGACGGATCATGGTCGGTACTCCTGTGAGATGAGACTGCGTTCGCCCCGCAGTCGTGGGCATGTTGTTATGCGCGGATGCGATGCCAGTAGTCCGGGATCAGCGCGTCCGGGTCGTGATACATGCGCCGCACGCTGCCGGCCGGCATGATGTCGGGCGCGTCCAGGCATCCGAGTTCGGCGACGAACACCCGCCCGCCCATGAACGCCGGGCCGTGCCACTCGGGGCGCATGTCGGCGCTGGTGTCGGTGGTGGTGTCGATGCGCATGGTCGGTGCGATGCGTGTTGACGGGGTGCTCATTGCGCGGTGACCTCCATGCGCCGACCGGCACCGACGTACCGCCGCGCGATGCGGGCCGCCATGCGCTCGCGCAACTCCAGCGTCGCCAGCAACGCCGGCTCGCGCAGCACGCGCTCTAGCGTGATGCCCATGCGCGGGTAGGCGCTGCGGCGGTAGGTGGTGGTGAGCGGGTGTGCCATGCTGACCTCTTCCCCGTACCGACCGCCCGGTGGGCGGTGTTCGGTGGGGTGTTGAGAGAATCTTAGCGCACTAAACTTTAGCGCGCAACAAGTATTTAGCGCGCTAAAGTTTGGTGGGGTGCTTTGTGGTGGCCCCAAAGAAAAAGCCCGCACATGGCGGGCTTTGTCTACGGGATGGTGTTGGTTTACGCGGGCTGTGCGTCTGTCAGGGCGGCGGCTTGGCGCCTGAATTCGAGCGGTGCCGAAACGCCGCGAATGGGGGTGGTCGCGCCACCAGTACCGCGCACAATCACGGTGCCGTAGTCGAGCAAACGTCCTAGGACGCTTTGGCTAACGCTGTAGCTTTCGACGCGGGTGTGATTCAGATCAACGGTGTCGCGTCGGATGAATCCCGCTTTGGCGACCACGCGCTTAGTGGTCAGCGCCAGTTCTGTGGTTCGTTTGACGATGAATGCGCGTATGAGGCTGAACGTCCCGTACAGCAACAGTAACGGTGCTGCAATGGCAATTGCAACAACGCTCTCCTGGGGTGTGCTTGCGATGACCGGAGTTAGCGCGATAGCCATGGCAAGCGCAATTAGGCCGGGTAGATACACAATCCAGTGGATGTTCCCGCAATACACCAGATGTTCGCCAGGGGCGAGCGTGCCCCGAACGTATAGCCCAGCCTTTGGTTGCTGCGGCGCCCGTTCTTTGTTGCTGGGGTTGGTAGTTTTGGGTGGTGCGCGTTTCTGGGGTGCGCGCGGGGAGTTTGTCGGACGCTCTGAGGGTGGCGGTTTGTTCTGTGGTGCGTAGCCTGTAGGAAGCTGCGTTTCAGACCAAGCGTAGGGCATTTTGCATTTTGGGCAGTCGAGCGCGGGTGAATCCGCGTCGCCTTCGGATCTGGTGTGTCCGCATGCTTTACATGTGATCTTCATCGACGCGGTGTCCTATGGTGATGCTCTCCGTGGAAACTCGTAGATTGTGGCTACCGAATGGCTCGACCGGGCGCGGACTGTTTGCTAAGTCGTGCCTCAGTTTCAATCATGGCCTGCAGTAGCTGCCCTTCTATGACCGCTCGCTCGATCTCTGGCAATGCCATGAAGCGTGCGCGGCTGATGCGAGAAAACGGCCAGTTGTTTGGCGTCGAATCATAAAGCTTGTGCTGTTCCGCTACAAGATGATGCGCACGTGGTTCTGCGGTGCGCTCTGGGACGCGGCCTTCCTGTACCCAGTCTGCGCGGTATCCGAGGCGAACAACGCGCCTGAGCGCTTGATCTCCAAGGCGCGCGGCTTCGCCTGCGTCCTTGATCTGCGTAACCCGTCCGGAGGAAAGCCCGGTAAGTATCTGGATGGCTCTCCCTGGCGGGGCGTCGATGCCTTGGTCGCGGCACATTTTCAGGAGTCGGTCGTACAGGGTTTGCATAAGTAGCATCCTAAGGACTGAAAGCTTAGTGCGCTTGCAATGCAATTCTTAGTGCGCTAAGATCGTGTCCATGGATGCGAACACGATCATCGATGCGATTGGTACAAGCAGCGAAGTTGCACAGCTTTGCGATGTCACCGTGAGCGCCGTTTCGCAATGGCGCCGCGCCGGAATCCCGCGCGCGCGCTTGCTCTACCTGCGCGCCGTCCGTCCCGATGCGTTCGCCGACAAGCCGTCCCACGAAGCCGTCGACCAGCGGGAGGTGGCTTGATGTCAGTGACTCCCGTCGCCTTCTGCATGGCTGCGCAGCATCTTCTCGTGCGCGACCGCTGCGGCGTACTGCATACGTGCCTTGGCGTCGATGTCCAGGCCGCGCGCCCGGCACCAGTCGGGAAACGTTTCGGGGTCGATGATGGCGCGGATGACGACCTTCCCGTCGCGTCTGTTCTTCTTCTCGCCAGTCTCGGCCTGCATCCGCCATTCGTGGAACGTAGCGGGGAGCTTGTGGCCATCGGCCATGACCCGGCGGATTGCGTCGTAATGCTCGGCTTTGTACCAGACCATTCCCATGACCATGACGGGGGTTGCGTTGTCCATGATGTTTCCTTGTGAGCGAGGGTGATTGATGTCGGTCCCGTGTCATTTGCCGCCGGTTCGCGCGGCGGTTGTTGAGGTAATCCACGTGTCCGCGATGCGCGGCGATGGATCGGTCGGCAATCCGGAGCGGTTGATAGAGCTTTACTTCGCGCGCGATGGCGATCTGCTGGCGTGCTATGACCCGATCAACGGGCCGCCCGATGCGTTCGCCAGCCAGCCGGTCGGCGACGACGTCGACAAGCGGGAGGGGGCGTGATGTTCGTGCACGTTCCGCTGGCGGTTGCAGCCTCGGCCGAGATCGGCCCAGGTGTCCGCGCCATAGGCGATGCCCGCCCGGCGTCAATGCGGCGGTGTTCCGTTGCCGCTGCCGCCGCCGAACAGGCTGGTGGTGGGGTTTGTTGCGGGGGCGTTGGCGTGGAAGAAGTCGCGCAGTGCTGCGGTTTGGGTGGTGGTGAAATTGAACGCCAGCCAGCCGAGGCCGTGGCTTCTGAGCCAAAGCCTGGTGCGGCCACCCTTGAGAGGCGCGGCGATGACTGAGGGTTCGTCCTGCATGGGTATCAGGTCTCCAGTCTCGCCGGGTTGCGGCAGATCCATGGGTATCGGCGGCTCCATTTGCGCGCGGGCGTCTGATAGGTCCGCGATGAGAGCCGATAGCGCGGTGGCGTCGAGTTCCGCTGTGAGTTGTAGGCGGATGCGGCGTTTGTCTGGCGATATGTTCATGGGGGTCTCCATGCGGGTGGTTGAGAGGGTCGCAACTCGATTCTATCCGCATGGCAGGCACCTTCGTTTCTCTGTGTCATGTGCCCATGTTGGCCGCGTCTGGCCGCGCCGGGTAGGTTTGTATTTCAAGGGAGTCCACTGATATGGCAGTCCATGCCGAGCGGCTGAAAACACACCACGTGGCGTTCATGCGTGCGCTGCATGCGGAGATCCGGCGCCACGGTGGCGGCTATAGCGAGATCGCCGCCGAAACGGGCCGCCCGGTCCAGGTGCTGATGAACATGTTTAACCCCAACAACATGGACACCGCCCCGCCTGCCGATTTGCTGCTGGACGTGCTGGAGATCGTGCAGGCGCGGCGGGCGATGAATGTGCTCACCAGTTCCATGGGCATGATGCTGGCACCGATATCCGGCGAGCAGTCGGATGACGTTTCCGATGCCACGGCATTCCAGCGCGTCGTGCACGAGGTCGGTGATGTCCTATCGGTTGGCACTAAGGCGCTCGCCGACAACCAGCTCAATTCGAGCGAGCGGCAAGACCTGGTGCGGGAAATCTCCGAGATGATCGACGCCGCGCAGGCGTTCATGACGCGGCTGCAGGGGTAGGCGGTGGAGGGTATCTACCTGACCGCCGACGAGCTGAACGCCCTGCACGGAGGCGGCCCGCTGGCCGCGTGCCTGTATCTGTGGCTGCGATCGTGGATGGATCTGCGCACCGGCCGGGTTGGCGTGTCGCGGACGATCTCGCTGGCGATGCTGGCGAGCTACGCGGAAACCCACGTGCCGAAGGGAGGCGGACACCAGATCACGCGCCCGACCGAGCGCAACATCCGCACGGCCCTGGGTGCGCTGGTGCGGGCCGGGTTGCTGGTGCGGCTGGGGACGGAACTGCTCGTTTTTCGACTCCCGAAAGCGCGATTGCTTTCGCTCGCGTCCGGCAAACCCGACACGAACCCGACAGGGGGTAACGACACGGAACCCGACACGGAACCCGACACGGAACCCGACACGAACCCGACAGGCGATAACGCCAGCAATGGCGCTGGTTGTGGCGATGCGCCGAAGCTGAACCCGACACGGAACCCGACACGGAACCCGACACGGAACCCGACAGGGGTAAAACCGCCGAACCCGACACACATCAGAGATCGGAGTGTAAACCCATCTCTCTCTCAAACGTCGTCTACAGCGGTTAACGAAGTAGGGGCCGATCAGGTCGTGCAGTTCGCCGCCGCGGTAGCGGCGAGAGGGTTGCAGGCCGATCTGCCGATGGATCCTGCGCAGGCGCAGCGCTATACCGAGTTGTTCCGATGCCTGCGCGAAGGTGGCGCGAAGGTCTCAGCCCTCGATCGATCACGGATCCTCAGTTGGGTTCAGCAGCAAGTGACGGTCGCGCAGTTGTCCGACGCCATTGCCAAGGCCAAGCGCAACCGCGAGCAGGAAGGCAGCCTGCAACCGATCGGCGCGGCCTACCTCGCAGCCATCCTCGACGATCAGCGCAAACCCAAGGGGCCGCCATGGTGGTCGTCCGACGCGGCAATGGACGCCAAGGCGCGCGAATGCGGCATCCAGACCGCCCGACCAGGTGAGTCACGTGACGACTACCGCAACCGCATTCGCGCTGCAATCTCTGCCGCCGGGGGGCTGCAAGCATGAGGCGCGGCCCGGAAGACTCTGCAGCGGTCGCATGGCTCACTCAGCGCGGGGTGTGGCAGCCCGGAAAGTCGCACGCCGAGAACATGGAGCGGTGCGCGATGTACCGGGCCAAGATCACCCGCGTCGGCGCGGACCCGGGCAAAAAATGGGCGCAGGACATTGCCGACCGCTACCAGGCTGGCGAGCGCATCCCGATGCAGTTCGTTCGGCTGGCGATGGATGCCCTGGGCCGTGGCGATGTTCCGCTCGTGCATCCACCGTCGAGGCCGGTGCCGAGGCCGGATGCCAAAGAGCGGGCCGCTGGTGACGTGGAGGTTGCACTGTGACCACAAGGCCCGCAACCATCCCTGCCTCTGTGCTGCCGGAGTTTCGTCAGTTCCGCAGGCAATTCGACGCCATCACCGCGGTCTGTGTCTCGCGCGGCGAGGAAAGCCATGCGGATGTCGAACTCATGCGCGAGAACCTGCGCCGATACCTCTCCGATCCGGCAGACCCGGACGAGCATGGAGTATCCCGAGCCGATCGGCTGGCCGATGTGTTCGCGTTTTGGCGGGCGCTATTCGAGCGGCTTTGTCCGGACGGCGTCCCGATTCGCCCTGTGCTTTCTGCCGAGAGCGACGCAAGGGCGGCAGATCGCGCATGGCAACGCAAGCGGGGAGGGCGCTGAAATGGTGGCACGCATCCAGGTTGATACGTCGCAAATGGAGCAAGCTCTGCGTCAGTTCGGCGAAGAGAATCGCCAGCGGATCGAGGTCGCTGCGCAGCGCGCAATCCTCAAGACTGCGCACGCGGTCATGAAGGCCGAGCGCGACGAGATGAACCGCGTGTTCGATCGCCCCACCCGGTGGACACTCAACGCGTTCCGCGTTGCGCTCGGCAAAGAGCGCTACCAGGGCGGCAAACTCGGCACCGTGGCCGGCAGCAGCATCAGCGCCGAAGTCAGGGTCAAGGATGGCTACTGGCACCGCGCAGACGACTACCTCAACACTCAGATCGTCGGAGGTGCACGCAGGATCAAGGCGTTCGAACGCGCGCTCCAGGCGCGCGGCGTCATGCCCGCAGGCTGGCATGCAGTACCAGGCGCCAAGGCATCGCTCGACGCATATGGCAACCAGAGCCCCGGCGAGATCCGGCAAATTCTGAGTTGGTTCGGCGGGGCCGAGCGCGTGCAGGGCTCGACTCAGAACATGACCGACGCCACCCGCGCCAAGCGCCGCAAAGGCACGAAGACAAAGCGCGGGTTCGAATACGTCGCGATCCTGCCAGGCAGCCGCCGCGGCAGACTGCACCCCGGCATCTACCGCCGCACGTTCTTCGGCTTCGGTTCGTCGATCGAGCCCGTCATGATTTTCGTTCGATCCGCAGCCTACAAGCCGCGGTTCAACTTCTACGGCATCGGTCAGCAGGTAGTCAACGCCGAGTTCCCGCGCCTGTTCAGCGAGATATTCAATGCGTCCAAGTAATCGCGGGTCCTCCCTGGTTGCGCCCGTCAAGGGTAATTCGAACCTCGGTGTTTCTCTAGTCACGGCTGTTCTCTAAGGGGGTTATATGATTGATTTGTCAGTGAAAATTACTCAAACAGAGTTCGGGGCAATAGTTGGAATCTCGCAGCCTGCGGTAAGTGATCTGGTTTCAAGAGGCGTTCTGACGGAAGGGGAAACGGCTGCCGTATGGTTGCGCGAGAGCTTCGGCCATCTGCGGGAGGTTGCTGCCGGTCGCGCTGCTGCCGGTGACCTCGACCTTGCTACCGAGCGGGCCGGGTTGGCGAAGGCGCAGCGGGAGAAGATCGAGATGCAGAACGCGGTAACGCGCAACGAACTGGCGCCCGTGTATCTGATCGAGGAAGTTCTTGCGAAGGCCGGCGCGCGGGTTTCGAAGATCCTCGACACCATCCCCGGCACCATCCGCCGCCGCGAACCGTCGCTCTCCGCCGCGACGATCGCCGAGATCGCGCGGGACGTGGCGAAGGTCCGCAACATCGCCGCAGCCATCACCCTTGAGGATCTACGCGCCGACGACGAGCAGTCCGACAACGACACCGACGAACAGGAACAGGAGCCGACCGAAACATGAACGCAGCAACCCGCGCATTGCACGAAGCGCTGATTCGCGCCGCAAAAGGTGTCATCACCGCCTGGGAAACCTGGCTGCGCGCGCACAAGTAACACCACCACCCACGGCCCGCCGGCCGACCTCGCCAGCATCGCACAGCGCTGGCCTCGTCGCCCACTCACGCCACCCGAGGAAACCCGGATGAAACGACGTAGTGAGCGACCTATCGACAATCCATGCACACGCCGAAGCCGTTGTGGCACAGGTACGCCTGCGCCTCGCGCGCGGGCTTGCCGCCTGGGCGGTGCATGAGCCGGTGTCGCTGTGCAAGTGGTCCGAGGAACACTTCTACCTATCGGCCGAATCGTCCTACGTTGAGCAGCGATGGACGCCATGGACATTCCAGCGCGCCATCATGGCGTGCATCAGCAACGACGACATCTACGAAGTCGACCTCAAGAAATCCGCCCGCGTCGGCTATACCAAGATCCTGTTGGCTGACATCTGCTACACCTCACACCACAAGCGCCGGAACCAAGCAATCTGGCAACCCACCGACGAGGACCGCGACGAGTTCGTCAAGACCGAGCTTGACCCAGTGCTGCGCGACATACCTGTGATGCGCGACGTGCTGCCCACCTACCTGGCGCGGCACAAGGACAACACGCTGCAGCAAAAGAAATTCATCGGCTCGATGCTGCACATGAAGGGCGGCAAAGCCGCGAAGAACTACCGCCGCATATCGGTCGATTCGGCCAAGATCGATGAAGCCGACGCGTTTGACCGCGACATCGAAAAAGAGGGCGACCCCTTTACCCTGGCCGCCAAGCGCGTCGAAGGCGCCACCTTCCCGAAAGTCGTTGTTGGCGGCACGCCCAAGCTCAAGGGCTTCAGCCTCATTGACGATCGCTTCCAACTCGCCGACTTCCGCTTCACCTTCCAGATCCCGTGCCCACACTGCGGCGAGCGTCACGCCCTCACCTGGGGCGGCAAGGACGAACCGCACGGCCTCAAATTCACCGACCGCAACCCTGACACCGTTCGCCATCTCTGCCCGCACTGCGCGACCCTCATCGATCAGGGCGAATACCTCGCGGTCGAGTCGCAAGGCATCTGGGTCAGCGACGACAACACCCTGCACCTGACCACCGATGATGACGGCAACCCCGTTTTCACCACCCCGGACGGCGCCCCAGCGCCCACCCCCCGCCACATCGCCTTCCACGTCTGGACCGCCTACAGCCCAGCCGTAACCTGGGCTGCCATCGTGCGCGAATTCATCGCAGCCCGCGCCGCCATGGAAACCGGCGACGAAAGCAAGATGAAAGCCTGGACCAACACCACCCTCGGCGAATGCTGGGAAGGCGAAATCGAGCGCACCGACGCCGACGAACTCAAGGCCCGCGCCGAACCGTTCCCGCTGCGCATCCTCCAGCGTGACTGCCTGCTGCTGCTGTGCGCCACCGACACGCAAGGCAACCGGCTGGAAGCGCAGGTATGGGGCATCGGTCGCGGCGGTCAAATGTGGACCATCGACCACCAGGTGTTCTACGGCAACCCGGCGCAAGAAGATGTGTGGCTGGAGTTGGAGGACTTCCTGTTCGCCACCACCTACCAGCACGCCAGCGGCACCACTCAGCGTATCTACGCCACCGCCATCGACTCCGGCGGGCACCACGCCGACGCAGTGTATTCGTTCGCCCATAAGCACCGCGCACGGCGCGTGTACGCCATCAAGGGCGCCTCCGGCGCCGAGCGATCCATCGAGAACGGCAATACGAAAGTCGGGTTCAACTGGCAAGGCAAACGCGAGAAGCACGGCCCCGTACTGTGGCACGTCGGCACTCACCTGGCGAAAGATCGATTCGCCGCACGCCTGGAAGTGCAACAACCCGGCCCAGGTTACGTGCACCTGTCGCGCGACAACACCGACGAATGGTTCCGCCAACTCGCCGCCGAGGACCGCGTTACCGCCCGCAGCCAGTACGGCACCGTCACCCGCTGGGTTCCGAATCGAAAGCGCAACGAGGTCATCGACATGACCGCCTACGTGATCTGGCTCGAAGAACGCCTCGACCTTTGGGCACAGAAAAAGCGCAAGTGGTGGGACGAGCTGGAAGAACAGGTGCAACCGGTGATTGCTGACCTGTTTGCGGCGCCGCCCCAGTCCGATGATCACGCAGCCGACCCCGCACCGCCGCGCCGCGCCGAAGCGCCCACCGCCCGCCCATCCATACCCCCTCGAAAACAACAACCGATCGCCCGGTCAGACTGGAGTAGCAGACTATGAACGCGCCCGACTACATCACCCTGGAGGACGTTATCCGCATGTCGCTTGCCGACGGGCTTGGTATTCAGGCCGGCGCCGCGAGCGCGCTGGCCGAATCCATCCTCAAGAACGCGGCCGCGATGGGGCTGGGGGGTACGTCCTACTACCTGTCTGCGGTGCATGCCAGCCAGCGGGCCGATCGTAACGCCGCCATCATCGCCGAGTATCGCGCCGGCAAGTCGGTCACGTGGATCAGCCGCGAATACGGCGTGTCACGCTGCACCGTCTGGCGCATCGTGCGCAACGTTGCATGACCTCTATGTAAATGCAACATCGCCGCGCGTAGTTTTGTGGAAACTCACCACCCTACGCGCTCATGGCCTCCATCGCCGAAACCCGCCTCGAAGCCTACTATGCCGCCGAACTGGCGATCCTGAGCGCGCAGGAAGCGCGCAGCGGCGACAGCACGCGCCGCATGGCCGAGTTGCGCGAAGTGCGCGAGCAGATCGACAAGCTGGAACGCCAGATTGGCCGCCAGAACGCCAAGCGCGGCGGACTCAATTACGCGGTTGCCAACCTCTCGGGCGACGAATCGTGAACGCGCTCGATCGGGTCGTCGCGTATTTCTCGCCCGTCGCGGCGCTCAAGCGCCACCAGGCGCGCGCCGTGCTCAACCATTACGAAGCCGGCGAGCCGTCGCGGCTGCGCAAGTTCCACCGCGAGCGCGGCACGCAGAACGAACACGTACAGCGATCCGCCGCCGCCATTCGCGCGCAAGCGCGGTTCCTGGCCCGTAATCACGACATCGCACGCGGTGCGTTGCGTGTGTTGGTGAACAACATCTGCGGCCCGAAGGGCATCGGCGTCGAGCCGCAACCGCGCAACGCCGACGGCACCATCCACAAGGAATACGCCCGCGCGCTGCTCGAAGCGTGGCGCGACTGGTGCCGCACGCCCGAAGTCACGCATCAATACTCGTTCGCCAAGCTGCAGCGCGCCATGGTGCGCGCCTGGATGCGCGATGGCGAGGCGTTCTCGCAGACGCTGACCGGCCCGGTGCCGTACCTCAATCACGGCACCCGCGTTCCGTTCTCGCTCGAAGCGTTCGAGGCCGACATGGTGCCGATGGACCTCAACGACGAGCGCCGCCGCATCGTCCAGGGCGTCGAGCGCAACGCCTGGGGCAAGCCCACCGCGCTGCACGTGCTCAAAACCAACGCAGGGCGTATCGGCGCACCGATCGCCAGCGACACCAAGCGCATCGAGTGGGAGCGCGTGCTGCACGTGGCGAACTGGGACCACCTCGGGCAAGTGCGCGGCGTCTCCGAATTCGCCAGTGTTATTACCCGGCTGGAGGATATCAAGGACTACGAGGAATCCGAACGTGTCGCGGCCAAGATCGCCGCCATGCTCACCGCGTTCGTGAAGAAAGGCACGCCGGATCTGTATGATCCGGCCTCCGCCACCGACCCGCGCGAGATCTCGCTCAAGCCCGGCGCCATCATCGATGACCTCGCCATCGGCGAAGAAATCGGGCTTGTGGACTCCAAAAGGCCGAATCCAAACCTGCTGCCGTTCCGGCAAGGGCAGTTGCGCGCGGTCGCGGCCGGCCTCGGCGGCAGCTACTCCAGCATCAGCCGCGACTACGGCGGCACCTACTCCAGCCAGCGGCAGGAGCTGGTGGAGCAGTGGATTCACTACGCCGTGCTGGCTGACGATTTCGTCGGGCAGTACGTGCAACCGGTGTGGGAAACGTTCGTCACCGTTGCCGACCTCTCGGGCGTCGTGCCGATGCCGCGCGGCCTGAAACCCGGCACCGCCGACGACGCCATCTACATCGCCCAGGCCATGCCGTGGATAGACCCGCTCAAGGAAGCCATGGGCAGCGCGGCACTGGTGCGCGGCGGCTTCGCCTCGGAAATCGAAATGATCCGCCGCCGTGGCGCCAACCCGCACGACGTGCTGGAGCAGATCGCGGCATTCCGAGCCGAGGCCGCAGAGCTTGGGCTGGCCTTCACCACCGACGGCCTGTTCTCCGCTGATCTGGACGACGACGAATGATGTTGCACGCCTTGCCTATTCATGCAACGCGCCCGGCTCGCATCATCGCCTCAACATGAGGACCACAGCATGACCAAATGGTATTCCATCCGCGCCCGCGCGGCGCAGTCGCAAGCGCAACCGGCGCCCGCCGAGGTGTTCATCTTCGGCGACATCGGCGAATCGTGGTTTGAAGAAACCGTCACCGCCCGCGAGTTCGTGCGCGACTTCGCCGCCATCGAGGCCGATGCCATCACCGTGCGCATCAACAGCTACGGCGGCAGCGTCACCGACGGCATCGCCATCTACAACGCCATCAAGCGCCACCCGGCGAACGTCACCGTCAGCATCGAGGCTGCCGCCTACAGCATCGCCAGCCTGATCGCCATGGCCGGCGATACGGTCGAGATGGCAGACAACGCGCTGCTGATGATCCATGCGCCGTGGAGCATCGCGGTTGGTAACAGCGCCAACATGCGCGAAACCGCCGACACACTCGACAAGCACGCCCAGGCCATGGTCAGCAGCTATGTCGCCAAGACCGGAGGCGACCCCGCCGACATCCTTGCGCTACTCACCGACGGTGTCGACCACTGGTACACCGCCGCTGAAGCGCTCGCCGCTGGCTTCGTCGACACCATTGCCGAAGCGCTCCCCATTGCCGCCTCTGCTGCCATCCCCGCAGCCGCACTTTCCCGCTACCCCTCCGCAGCAGGGCGGCACCCCGTTTTGCAAACCGCAGCAGCCGCTGCAACCCCCGCTCGAAAGGAGCCCATCATGCCTGAAGCTGTTACCCCGCAGGCGGCTGCACCGCAACCCGCCGCCCCCACTGCCGCCGAAGTCCTGGCGGCCGACAAAACCCGCCGCGCCGACATCCGCGCCAAATTCGCGCCGTTCGCCAAGCACGATTGGTCCGCGGACCTGCAACGCGCTTGCGAGGATGACCACGATTGCACTGCCGCCGCCGCTGGCGAGAAGATCCTCGCCCGGCTCGCGCAAGGCGTCGAGCCGGTGGCCGCCGCGCATGTCGTCACCGTCGAGGACGAAGCCGACAAGCGCCGTGATTCCATCGTCGCGGCGCTCATGGCCCGCGCAGGCGTGGCCGACCAGGCCACCCGAGCCGCCGCGCGCGCCAGCGAATACCGTGGCGCCAAGCTGCTGGACCTCGCCCGCGCCTCGCTTGACCGCGCAGGCATCCGGCACCAGAGCATGGACCAGATGCAGGTGGTTGCGGCAGCCTTCACCCAATCGACCAGCGATTTCCCGATCCTGCTCGAAAACGCCATGCACAAGACGCTGCTGGGCGCCTACGCCACCGCGCCCGACACCTGGGCGCGCTTCTGCGCCACGGGCAGCGTCAGCGACTTCCGCGCCCATCCGCGCTACCGCACCGGCTCGCTGGGCAACCTCGACAGCCTCAACGAGTTGGGCGAGTTCAAGAACAAGGCCATTCCGGACGGCGAAAAAGCCTCTGTGACCATCGGCACCAAGGGCAACGTCATCAACCTGTCGCGCCAGATGATCGTCAACGACGACCTGGGCGCATTTCTCGGCTTGGCCGCCATGCTGGGGCGTGCCGGCAAACGCACGATCGAAGCCGCCGTCTATGCGCTGCTCGCCGAAAACTCCGGCCTCGGCCCGACCATGGCCGACAGCAAAACGCTGTTCCACGCCGATCACGGCAACATCGGCACAGGTGCCGCCATCGCCATGGCCGCGATTGACGCCGACCGCGTTCTGATGGCCTCGCAGACCGACATCGGCGGAAACGACTTCCTCGACCTGCGCCCGGCCGTGCTGCTGGTGCCGATCGGGTTGGGTGGCACGGCCCGCAGCATCAACCAGGCCGAATACGACCCCGACACCGCCAACAAGCTGCAGAAACCCAACGTGGTCAACGGCCTGTTCCGCGACATCGTGGACACCCCGCGCCTGTCTGGCACCCGCCGCTACATGTTCGCGGACCCGTCCGAAGCCCCTGTGATCGAGGTCGCGTTCCTCGACGGTAACCAGGAGCCGTTCCTGGAAATGCAGCAGGGCTTCGATGTCGATGGCACCCGCTACAAGGTCCGGCTCGACTTCGGCGTTGCCGCCGTCGATTACCGCGGCGCGGTCACAAACGCCGGCCAATAACAAGCCCCATCCAGCAACGGGCGGCAGCCGCCGCCCGCACCAGGAGAAACAGAAATGGCAGCCAATTACGTACAACCCGGCGACGTCATCGACCACGTTGCCGCCGCCAACATCACCAGCGGACAGGTCGTCAAGATCGGGCAGATCCTCGGTGTGGCTCTTGGGGACATCGCCAGCGGTGCCACCGGCTCGGTCGCGGTGCGCGGCGTGTTCACCGTGCCGAAAGTCTCGGGCGCGGTCATCGCGGCCGGAGAGTCGCTTACGTGGGACGTTTCCGCCAATTCCGGCGCGGGCGCGTTTGACGACAACGCGGCAACGCCCGCGACCGGCGACGTGACCGGCCCGCCCGCCGTCGCGCTCGAAGCCGCCGGCAACGGCGTCACATCGCTCAGGGTCATGTTCACCGGCGTGCCCGGCACCGTCGCGTAACCAGTCATGGCCGCCGCACCGTTCGCCGCGATCGAGCAGTGCATTGCAGACGCCTGCACCGCCCTGCTCGCCAACGCCATCGTCAACGCGGGCGGGGCGGATTTTGCCGCGCGGTTTTCCATCGCCGACCGTGACGCCTTCGACGCCGTCTCGGTCGGTGACTACACCCTGCGCTATCTCACCGCTGACGCCCCGGACCTCGTGCGAGGCGAAGTCATCATGGTTGATGGCACGGACTACACCGTTGCCGCGCAACCCGCGCGCCTCAACGCGCACGAATCCACCGTGGCGCTGACCAGGGCCGACTGATGTTCTCCGATCTTGAGACCGCCATCCGCAACCACCTGGCCGACGTGATCCCCGGCGTGCCCGTGCGCGGCACGTGGGACTACGCCGACATGTCCGCCGAAGACGCGCCGCGCCTCGCCATGGCCGTCGAGTATCGCGGCTTCGACGCGCTGGAAAACAAGCCCGGCGCCGTCACGCTCGCGCAACAGTTCGGCGTCCACCTCTACGTCGATGCCGGCAAGGTACGCGGCACCGAACGCGCGCAGGCAGAAGGCGCGCTGGTCACCATCATCGAGCGCCTGCTCGACTGGCCCGACACCCTGCTGCGCGCCGCGATCCAGTCGTCTCCCGTGGTGCAGATGGCCGGCACCACGCTGCAAATGTCCATCTTTTTCACCCTGGCCCCGGTCGTGATCACGCCGTGACCGCGCCTGCCACCCACAGGAGTAACACATCATGGCAATCACATTCGACGCCAACAAATACCAGATCCCGCGCGGCCGGGTCTATTTCGACCCGTTCGACGCCAACGACGCCCGCACGGGCGAGCGCCACCTCGGCAACTGCCCCGCGTTCGCTGTCGCGGCCGAGTCCGAGAAGGCCGACCACTACTCCAGCGAAACCGGCCTGCGCGAAAAAGACGACTCCACCCTGATCGAGATCAACCGCACGGCCAAGATGACCGTCGACAACATGACCGCCGCCAACGTCGCGCTGTTTCTGGCTGGCAGCGAAGAAACCGTATCACAGACCGCGGATGCCGTCGTGGCCGAAGAGATCGACGGCGTGGTACAGGGGCGATTCTACCAGCTCGGCCAATCCACCAGCCAGCCGGCAGGCTGGCGCAACGTGTCAGCCGTCGTGGTCAAGGACGATGCCACGCCGACCCCGACCACCTTCACCGTCGGCGACGACTACGAAGTCGATGCCGCCCTCGGGCGCATCCGCATCGTGGTCGGCGGCGCCATCACCAGCGGCACCAACCTGCGCATCGACTACAGCAAGCCCGCCACCACCTGGGGCCGCATCAAGACCGGCTCCAGCGGTGAGCTTCGCGGCGCGCTGCGCATCGTGGCTGACAACGCCAAGGGCGACAACCGTGACTGGTATTGCCCGCTTGTCACCCTCACCCCCGATGGCGAGATCCCGGTCATTGCCGAGGGCACCGACTACTCGACCATGGGATTCTCGGTCGACATCCTCAAGCCCGCCAACGCCGAAGCCATCTACATCGACGGCCGCCCGGCATAATTGGAGGCTGCTATGCCCACTGCAAACGTCGAGATCACCCAGTCATGGACTAAGCTCGCCAACAGCTCGGACGTGACCGTACTTGTGACATCACGCAGCATCTATACCATTGAGGTCGCGACTACTGCGGCAGATTCCGCCCCATCCGTGTCCGGCCATCTGCTGCATGATGGTGACGGAATCACGCGCGATCTCATCGGCGCGGGGTTTCTGTGGGCTCGTGTCCATGACGGGCGGCACGTCGCCGGGTCACCCGTCATCATGGCGGTGAGCAAGTAACGTGTTTTCCGTGCTGACCCTGTTTCGTGCCTCGCGCCCGTTTCGCGTGCTGCCTATGTCGCTGGATCTGCACGTTCGTCGCATGTTCGTGGCCGGAGAGCCGGGCGGGATCTACGACCCGTCTGTGCTGTCGTCGCTGTTCGCAGACTCGGCAGGCACAACCCCGGCGACGGTCGACGGGCCGGTTGGGCGCGTGCTCGACCTGTCCGGCCGTGGGAGTCACTTGGTCCAGTCGGTTGCGGATTCGCGCCCGACGCTCCGGCTGATCGACGGGCGCTATTCGCTGCAGTTCGATGGGGTGGATGATCATCTCGTGTCTGCCGCCGCGCTCAACCTGACCGCCACGTCTCGACTGACGGTGTGCGCAGCGATCCGCGCGCTGAATCTGACATCAGCCGGAAGCGCCGGAATCGGAATGGTCGTGAATCACAACGGCACGGGGGCTGCTGCATGGTCGATTCAAGTCCCGGACACCACGACGGGGCGCATCAATTTCTCGTCGTCAGGTACTGCGTCGTCCACCCGTAGCGCTGTGATCAGTGGGCTCAGCGCCCCACGGTCGATGGTGCTGACCGGGACGGCAGACATCGCTGCCCCGTACAGTCGGCTACGGCTCGACGGCGCTGCGCCCGCATCCAACACGCTGTCGCAAAACAGCGGCCCGTACGCGTCCGCGCCCCTCGCTGTTGCGCGCCAGTCTGATGCTGCAGTCAGGCATTTCAACGGGCATTTGTACGGCCTCATCATCCGCGGCGTGGTGTCGTCCGATCGAGAAATCACATTTGCGGAACGGTGGGCAGCCAAGCGCGCCGGGGTGGCGCTATGAGGCTGGTCCGCGCCGCACTCATCTCGTTTGCGATTGCCATTGTCGGCGCGTGGGCAATCTATGCCCACGCATCCCAAATCGAGGGCTTCCGCACTGGGTATGTCGTCGGGACCGCGCTGGCAGACGATCCGGACTATGCCGCGCTCTACGCGCAGACCTCGGACCGCACGCTGATGCTGCACGCGATCACAGAGCAGGGCGACAGGACCGCAGCGATCTACGAGTTGGGTTACCGCCACGCCGGGGGCGAGTATCGCGAGACTGGTGTCCTGGTGCTGTATCACGATCCCGTTCGGCTGGAGTTCGTGCCGGTCGAAAATCTGGACCCGACAGCAATGGATCTGGCGGTAGCAGGGCAGGCCGCAGACATCGGCACGACGGCGGCTGCGCTGTCCTCCGGGTTGGTGGAGGGCAACCCCGTGGTCGCTGGAGCGATCTCGACGCCCGCAGCCGCGGCTGCGTTGATCGCACTCAAGCTGGGTGCGCCGGCATTGGCAGGTCACCTGTCGCTGTCGAACTGCACCGCCACCCGAACCGCGCTGGCCTCGTTCGGGTGGGGCGCGGCAGCTTGGAACGTTGCGGCAATCACTGGGGCCGCGTCTGGTGTTGGCGGGTTGGTCGCGATCATCGCCGGATGGCTCGCAGCAGACGCTGCGGAAAAGGCCGCGCCGATACGGTGCGCAGGACTTACTCAACCAGGAGGCCCGCAGTGATGCCCGACAAAGCAATGTCCGCAACAAGCTACGCCGGGGGCGTGGCCTCCGTGCTGTCCGCGCTCACGCTGACGGACGTTGGGATCATCGTCGGCATCATCACAGCGCTTGCAACGTTCGCGCTCAACGCCGCGTATCACTGGCGCAAAGACCGCCGTGAACGCGAAGCACACGAGATGCGGCTGGAGCAGATCCGGCGCAATCCGGAACGGCGAAAGTCAGCTCGCCCGCCTGAGGGCTGCGCGGACAACCCACACCCTGATTGCCCGTACGAGAACATGCAGCAATGAGCATCAAACGCACTCTCGTTGCCGGGATGAGCCTGTCGGCCGCGGCGCTGGTGGGGATTGCCGTGCATGAGGGCTATCGCGGGGATGCGTATATCCCGGTCCCTGGAGATGTGCCGACGATCGGTTTCGGGACTACAGGCGGGGTGAGGATGGGCGATCGCACAGATCCTGTCTCGGCCCTGCAGCGGGCTCTGACAGACATTCAGGGATTCGAGGGCGCGCTGAAACGGTGCGTGACCGTGCCACTGCATCAACACGAGTACGACGTGTTCGTTTCGTTCTCGTACAACGTCGGCAGTTCCGCATTCTGTCGTTCCACGCTCGTGCGCAAGCTCAATGCAGGCGACTACGCAGGGGCGTGCGACGAGTTGCTGCGCTGGCGGTTCGTTGCTGGCCGAGACTGTGCAGTACCGTCGAGTCGGTGCGCGGGCCTGTGGAAACGCCGGCAGGACGAGCACGCCGCATGCCTGGGGGTGTCGTGATGGAATTCTGGATTGGCTTTGCGCTGGGGGCTGTGTTCGGGATAGCGATTGCAGCGACAGTAATGTTCCTGGCTCTGCGAGACTGGACGAAATGATGCCCTGCGCGCTCTGCGGCTCCGATTCGCACAACCGATCTGCCTGCCCATGGAGGGAATACACATGCTCAATATCACCGCTCTGCTCACCGCTGGCGCTTTGGCTGCTGGCCTCACAATGGGTGGCTGGCTGGGCTACCGGGTGGCTGCAGGGGGCTACGAGAGTCGCATTGCGGCCGCAGCAGCGGCAACCATCGAGGCTCAGAACGCCGCTGTTGTCGCGGCAAATCGAGCGGCTGCGGCTGAACGAAAGCGCGCAGTCCTCGCAATCGAAGCCCGCGCGGCCCGTGCTGCACTTGCTCAAGGGGTGATCCATGCAGCCCACGCTGACCCCGGCCCTGCTGATTGTGAGTGGCGTCCTGCTCAGCGCGTGCGCGTCGAGCGGGTCTATGCCGCCTATGGTTCAGCCGAGGAGCCTGCCGCCGCTGGAGTGTCAGACACCGTGCGCGGAACCGCCGCCGATGAGCCTGCCGCGAGAGATCTGGGAATTGGAGACCCTCCGCTGGGGTTTCGCTTGCCGGGCGCTGCACAGGGACTGCGCGGAGGCGCTGACCAGTGAACAAAAATGAGCGCGCCGCGCTCCCGCCCCCGCCCGACTGCATGAGCTGCGCGAGCCTCCAGTCCTGGAAGTCGCGCGGCGCCATGCGCTACGAATGCCTGCGCGATCTGCCCATGCACCCCGGCTGCCAGCGCCATAAACCCAAGACGAGGTCCGCATAATGGGTGTCAAGGACGTCGCCACGAAGATCCTGATCACCGCCGAGGACAAGGCGAGCGGGGTATTCCGCGCGCTGCAATCCAACGCAGCTAAGGTCGCTGTGGCGGTGGCTGGGTTTTTCTCGTTCAAGGCGTTCTCGTCCGCCGCCGAATCCGCCGCCGAATCCGCCGAAAAGCTCGACGTGCAGATGCGCAAGCTCGATGCCGTCATCACCGCCACGGGCGGCGCGGCCGGGCTTACCGCGCAAGAAATCGACGAGATGGCGCGGCGCCTGGACGAGGCCACGCTGGGCAGCGCCGAAGGGTTCCGCGACGCGGCCGCAAAGTTGCTGACGTTCAAGTCGGTCGGCAAAGACGCGTTCGAGACCACGCTGCGACTCGCCCAGGATCTTGCCGCGACCGGTTTCGGCACGCTCGAAACCAACATTGTCCAGCTCGGCAAGGCGCTGGAAGATCCAAAGCAGGGCATGTCGTCGCTGCGCGAATCCGGTGTCACATTCACCGCATCGCAGCAAGAGGTCATAAAAAGCCTGGTCGCCACAGGCGAAACGGCTAAGGCGCAAGGACTGATTCTGGAAGCCGTGGCCGGGCAGGTGGCCGGCGTCGGCGCGGCGGCGGGGGGTGGGCTGTCCGGCGCCATGGATCTCGTATCCAAGCGCCTGACCGACATCAAAGAACAACTCGGCGCGGCCCTGCTGCCCGTGCTCACGCACATGCAGCTTGGCATCGCGGAGCTTTACAAGCGGCTGTCGGACTCCGGCGCGATTACTGCGTTTGGGCAGGCGGTGGCGGGCGTATTTCAGGTGGCGCTGGATGCTGGCGAGCGGATGATCAAGGGCATCAACTTTGACGCGCTGATTGCCAAGATCGCCGAGTGGGCATCCAGCACCCGGCAGGCCGTTGCGGATTTCTCCGCCAACATCGGCAAGGCCGCCGATTCCGCTCAACTCGCTGTAGCGGTGATGTCGGCAGGGTTCAGCACAATCAAGGCTGTGGTCCTCGGCATCGCCGCCGTGACGTCGACGATGGTCAGCGCCATCCTTTCCGGGGTTGCAAAGATCAGCGAAGGGCTGGCAAAAGTGACGTTTGGTGGCGTCGCCGATCGGTTCCGCGCGGAGGCTGCCGAACTGCACGAAATAGCCGGGGGAATGGGCGCGGTTGCCGACGCATTCGGGACTGAGGCCAAGCAAGCACTTGACCAAGCCGCCGCATCCGCCGACGAAGCCGGCGCGGCATACAACCGACTGGCAGCAAGCGCAGACCAGGCGACGGCCGCCAACACCCGCCTTGCCGAATCATTCCGCGCCGGAGAACGCGCATCGCAGAACAACGCCGCCGCGCTCGACAAGGTAGGCACCACCGCGCAGGCCACCGCCGAACACATCAAGCAACTACGCGAAGAACAGCAGCGTGCCGCCGAGGGCGGCGACCTGCAACGCGCGGTGCAGATACAAGAGCAGATCCGCGACGCGATCCAGAAAACCGGCACCGAAGCCGAGAAAACCGGCGACAATGCCGCCGAGGCCAATGACAAGATCAAGGGCGCGGGCGAGCAGATCAACAGCACGTTTTCCGCCGTGTCTGAAACCACCAAAAAGGCCGGGCAAGACATGGCTGATTTGGGGGAAAGCACAGAGGAAGCTGGCGACAAGGCCGCGCAAGCGGAAGCGGACTTTGAAAAGCTCCTGAAAAAACCAGGGGTCATCCGTGCGAGTCTCACTGAACCTCTGTTGGAAGGTGCCGCCGCCGCGAGCAAATACGCTGGCGAAGCCAACCGGCTATTTGAGCAAGTCTACGGCGAGCACATCTCCAAGATCCGCATTGCGTCCATCCGGTCGTGGTCCGACGCGCTGAACACATCGTTTGCGCTGGCCGAGCGCAAGGCGCGTGCCTACATCGCTACGATGGAGGACCTGGATCGCCAAGAGCAAGACATGAACAGCAGCGCCGCTCGCGGAGTGGAAGACCGCAAGCTGCGCCTTCTCGAACTCGAAGGCACCGCCAAGCAAGTGGCCGAAGCGCGCAAGGCGCGCGACATCGCCGAAGTCAACCGCACCATCGCGCTCACACAACTCGAAATCAAGCGCGCTCGCATGAACGGCGATCGAGAAGAAGCCGCGCGGCTGGAAAAAGAGATTCTGCTGCTCAAAGAACAGCTCCTGCTGATCGAAAAAATCCACCGCGCTGAGCAGCGACGCAATGAAGGCAAGGGTGGCGGTGGCGGGTCAGGCGGCGGTCGATCTGGTGGTGGCGGTGGAGGCGTATCGCCCCCCACATCAGGCACCACCGTCAACATCAATCTGGGCGTGGTCAACGCCACCGAAAAAGCCACGCTGGAGAGCCTGGGGCGCAACCTCGCGCCAGTGCTGGGCGATCTGACGCGCAAGGGGTTTAGGTAATGGCCGACTCATGCAACCGCATCCTGGCGAATAACAGCAACCTGATCCCGGGCGGCACGGTCACCGTGTCGGCCCAGCGCGCGAGCACGGATATCCGGCTGCTGTCGCAATCGCGCACCGGCGGCGGTCGCATGGCGGTCACCGGGCCGTACACCGGGGCAGCCGACACCGAGATCGACATCGAGGTCACCGAGTCCGGCACGGGGGCGCTCACCGCGAGCGAACCGAGCCTGGCCGGCGTGGGCAATGGCGAGATCCGCATTACCGCCATGGGGGTCGGCGCCGTGGCCGAAACGTTCACGTTCTCGCTGCTGGACGCGGGCACTCCGGACGTTGCTGGCGAGCTGGAGTTTTTCGGCGTCACGCTGGCCGCCCGTGTGCCCGGCGCATCGAGCAACGATCTTGAGGTCAGCGTCACGCGCAACCTCACCGACACCCCGACGCAGTATTCCACCCTGGCCGACACGTCGGCGGGAGAAGACACATTCGACGGCCCGGAGTGGGACTGGGGCCAGCCGCCAGCCACCGGCGGCAACATCCCGCCCGGTGCGCTGCGCATCCGCTTCAACGGCTTCCCCACCATCCACCGCGCGTGGAAGCGCTGGGAAGCCGGGCGCTTCATCTACCGACTCGACCCGCCGCTGCCCTTCGACGTGCCGGCCAACACCCGCGTGCTGTCCGTGAGCGGTGACTACACCGTCGCGCTCACCGACGGCATCGTGGTCGAAAACTACCCCGGCGTGGTCACCATCTACGATCTGGTGACCGCCATCGAAGCGCGCAGCGCGCTCGCTACCGTGCGAGGCGCCATCGCGCTCGACACCGCGCCGGGCGGCATGGCCGTCACCGACATCCCGCTGCGCACCGACGCCCACGCGCTGCCCATCAACGCCAGCGTCAAGAGCGCTCTGTTCACCGGGCTGGACGGCATCACCGTTGCATCCGATGCCCCCACCGAAAACCTGACCCTCGAATACCTGGGCCGCGCCACGGGCGGGGGCGACGCGTGGAGCGTGACCGGCGGCGTGCAGGGCACACTACCCAACGCCTCCACCGGCGTGGCCTACACCTCGGGCAAGGTCGGATTCACCATCCCGGAACTCACGCCCCCCGCATCCACCGTGGCCCGCATCGCCGCCACGGTGAATCTGGTCAGCCGCGATGAAGGGGAGGGGCTGCCCGCGATCTGCTTCAAGCCGCTCAAGCTCGGCGTTCTGGCGAGCGACAAGAGTGTGACGTTCACGTACCGCCGGCGACCGCCTGCGGATTGCGTGTGT
>JACFMR010000072.1 GCA_019455245.1 Opitutaceae bacterium | reverse complement strand
GCGCCTGCCCGCCCGAGATCGTCGGCAGCGCGCTGGCGCTCCAGAACGCAATCGGCTTCGCGCTCACGATCGCGTCGATTTCCTGGGCTACTGCGGTGGTGTCGGACTTGGGTCCGAAGGTGTCCTGGCTGCTCCTGCCTGGGCCGGTGCTCGGTGTGATCGCCTTGCTGCCGCTGCTGCGGGGGCGTCAGGCGGGGTGAGCGGGTCGGGGTCGCGCCAAGAACGCAAGAACCGGGGTCTGTCCCCGGTTTTCCGCGCGCGACGCCTCGCTCTCATAGAGCTGGCTGGTGCCGGTGACCTGGCCGTTTGTCGCCTTGAGGTTGAACATCAGAAACCGGGGACAGACCCCGGTTTCCTCGCGTGTCAGTACAGGATCCGGCAGCGGATCGTGCCGTCAATGGTGGTGAGCTGGTCGAGGGCGACTGCGCTCGCCTCGGCATCGACGTCGATCACCACATAGCCGATCTCTGCGCTGGTCTGCAGGTACTGGGCTGCGATGTTGATGCCGGCCGCCGAGAAGCGCTCGTTGATCCGCGCCAGCACCCCCGGAACGTTCCGGTGGATGTGCAGCAGGCGGCACTTGCCGGTGTGTTCCGGTAGCGAGACTTCGGGGAAGTTGACCGCCGAGCTGGTCGAGCCGTTGTTGCTGTAGCGGATCAGTTTGGACGCGACCTCAACCCCGATGCTGGCCTGCGCTTCGGCGGTCGAGCCGCCGATGTGCGGCGTCAGGATCACGTTGTCAAAGCGCTGCAGGGGCGAGACGAACGGGTCGTCGTTGCCCTTGGGTTCAACCGGAAATACGTCGATCGCCGCCCCCCGCAGATGCCCCGCATCGAGCGCAGCCACGAGCGCGTCGATCTCCACCACCGAGCCGCGCGAGGCATTGATGAGATGGCTTCCCGGGCGCATCGATGCCAGTTGCGCAGCGCCGATCATGTTCCGGGTTTCGGCCGTCTCTGGCACGTGCAGGCTCACCACGTCGGCTGCGCCGAGCAGTGCTTCCAGGCGGTCGACCGGCCGGGCGTTGCCGAGCGCCAGTTTGGCCTCGATGTCGTAATAGACGACCGACATGCCGAGGTGCTCGGCCAGCACCCCGATCTGGGTGCCGATATGCCCGTAGCCGACAATCCCCAGCGTCTTGCCGCGCACTTCGAAAGAGTGTTCGGCACTCTTGACCCAGCCGCCGCGGTGCTGCACGGCGTTCTTGAAGGGAATGCCGCGCATGAGCATGATGATCTCGCCCAGCACCAGCTCGGCGACACTGCGCGTATTCGAGTAGGGCGCGTTGAAGACCGGGATGCCCAGCGCAGCGGCGGCCGGCAGGTCGACCTGATTGGTGCCGATGCAGAAGCACCCCACGGCGACCAGCTTTGGCGCGTGCCGCAGCACCTCCGCGGTCAGCCGGGTGCGCGAGCGCAAACCGACGAAGTGCGCATCGCGGATCGCAGCAATCAACGCTTCGCCGGCCAGCGCCTGGGGGTGCGTTTCCACCCATTGATACCCGTCGCGCTGCAAGGCCTCGACGGCGGACGGATGGATCCCTTCGAGCAGCAGGAACTTCAATCGGGTCTTGTCGTGCGAAAGCCTTTGGGGCATGGTCGTTCTCCTGTTCGGTGCGCGGGCCCCATGATGCGCTCACGCAGCCACGGCTTTGCAGGCGCTCACTCGTAGTACTGCCGGATCACGTCAATGGTGTCACGGATGTCGTCTTCGGAGATGTCCAGGTGCGTGACGATGCGGATCCGCTGCGCGGGCGGTCCGACCAGGATGCCGTGCCCGGCCAGGTGAGCGACGAGGGGGGCGCGGTCCGGTTCCTCGGCTTCCAGGAACAGCATGTTGGTGTCGCCGGGGTGTACCGTCAGGCGGTCGATGTCGGCAAGGCCTTCGGCCAGGCATCGCGCATTGGCGTGATCCTGCGCCAGCCTTGCAAGGTTGTGTTCGAGCGCGAACAAGCCGCACGCGGCCAGCACACCGGCCTGTCGCATGCCACCGCCGAGCATCTTCCGTATCCGCGCAGCCTTGTGGATGAAGTCTCGCCGGCCGCACAGCACCGACCCCACCGGCGCGCCGAGCCCCTTCGACAGGCAGACCGAGAGGCTGTCGAGCGACGAACTCAGGCGCGCGAGGGGAACGCCCAGCGCGACCATGGCGTTCCAGATGCGCGCGCCGTCGAGGTGCACGGCAAGCCCGTGATCCGCGGCCGTCCGGCACAGCGCGTCGATGTGCTCGGGCGCCTGGATCTGCCCCGAGACGGTGTTCTCCAGCGCCAGCAGGCGCGCCTGTGCAAACCAGGTGGTATCGGGCTTGATCGCGGCCTTGACCTGCTCGACCGACAAGCCGCCGTTCGAATCGGTGGGCAGCGGATTGGGCATGATGCCGCCGACCGCGGCGACCCCGCCGGCTTCGTAGACAAAGGTGTGATAGTCCGCGCCTACGATAACCTCGTCACCGCGATTGCAGTGGCACATGAGGGCGATCAGGTTGCTTTGCGTGCCACTCGGCACGAACAGACCCGCTTCCATTCCGGCCATCTCCGCCACGCGCGATTCGAGCGCCCGTACCGTCGGATCTTCGCCGTAGACATCGTCTCCGACCTCCGCCGCCGCCATGACCGCGCGCATCGCGGCGCAGGGCTTCGTGACGGTGTCGCTGCGCAGATCGATCCGGTGCGGCGTGCTGCGGGTGCTGGATAAGGCATACATGGGGGCTTTGCTCCTTGTCTATGCGGATGGCCCGTTTCGCAGGCTCCGGAACACGATAGCGCGTCTCGTGAACCGAAAACCCGGGGCAGACCCCGGTTTCCGCTGATTCGTACTCAAACCAGCTCGCCGCACTCTGGCTCACTCACTTTACGTGGGCGTCCCGAGCGCCCTGGTACTGCGCGCCGCCCAAGCGCCTCGGATACCTGCGAAGCAAACCGCTCGCCACCCAGCGCAAAATTGCCATTGGTTGCCTGCCGGATCTCATCCACCCTCCCAGGGTCGAGTTCATGGCGAAAGAGTTCCCGGTAGGCCGCCTGACGCCCTTCGGCGTCAGAACCCAACGCCTCATACAGAGGATGGGGCCGCAGTACGCGGTCTGCTTCACCCTGCGCGTTGACGCGATAGCTGGACCAGCGATAGTCCGCCGGATGCGTCACCACGCCGGCGCGCACTGGGTTCAGCTCGATGTAGCGGTGGCAGGCCAGAAGGTAATCCTCCTCCTGCACAAGGCAGGAGCGGAAACGCCCCTCCCACAACGTTCCACTGCGCCGGTAGACGCGGTTCACGTACTGCACGTAGCGCTGCCCCAGCGCCTTCATCAAGGCGCCGCCCGCATCGGGTCGCCCGGAAGTGAGCAGCAGATGCACATGATTGGTCATCAGCACATAGGCGTGAATCCGGCATTGCGTCCTGTCGGCATACTCCGCCAGCCAATCCAGGTAGCGACGATAGTCCTCGTCGGCGAAGAAGCAGGGCTGGCGATTGTTGCCCCGTTGGATCAGATGCACCGGAACATTCGGCAAGACGATGCGGGCGCGTCGCGGCATGAAGGACTCCGGTGGGCGGGCGTAGGCGAAGTGTAGCAGGGCCGGAAAACCGTGGTCTGTCCCCTATTATCTGTCCCCTATTATTCCGCCGCTGACGGACTGCTTGCATTCCGTTTTTTGGCGGTATATGTT
>JACFMR010000035.1:31754-34171 GCA_019455245.1 Opitutaceae bacterium | reverse complement strand
CCGGTGGTGTCGTAGGTGCCGCCGATCCAGTTGGAGGAGTAGAAGAAGTCGACGGCCTGTTCCCAGTTGATGATGTTCAGCGTGATGTCGGTGGAGAGGAACTCGAGGGAGCCGGAGAAGATGCGGGAGGAGACGCCGGCGAAGTCGATGGTGGTGTCGGCGGTGATGACGAGGTTGGCGACGGTCAGGTCGATGGCGGAGAGGACGAGGGTGCCGCCGCCGAGTTCGAGGGTGCCGGCGTAGTTGATGTCCTGGGTGAAGGTGAGGGAGCCGGAGCCGGCCTTGGCGAGGGTGCCGGTGCCGGTGATGGTGCCGTCGAAGACGGAGGAGGCGTGGTTGGCGCCGAGGGTGAGTTCGCCGGTGGTGCCGAGGTCGAGCAGGCCGGAGCCGCCGAGGGTGCCGACGGAGTCGGCAAAGGTGCTGAGGGCGGCGCGGCCGTCGGAGTTGATGACGAGGTTGGCGTTGTCGGGCAGCTGGTTGCTGGCGAGGTAAACGAGGTTGGCGGAGGCGGCGCTGCCGCTGCCGTCGCCGACGGTGACGGTGGAGCCGGCGCCGACGGCGTTGAGGCCGGGGGTCTTGTTGAGGTTGAGGGTGCCGTCGTTGACGGTGAGGCCGCCGGTGAAGGTGTTGGCCGCGGCGCCGCCGAGCGTGACGGTGCCGGCGTCGGTCTTGGTGAAGGCGCCGCTGCCGCTGATGACGCCGTTGTAGGTGGTGACGCCGAGGCCGCCGGCGTCGAGGGTGTGGGTGCCGAGGTTGACCGCGCCGTTGAGGGTGAGGGCGGAGCCGGAGTTGGCGGTGATGCGGGCGTCGTCGGCCAGGGTGATCTGGCCGAGATAGGAGTTGGTGCCGTTGAGGTTCTGGATGGCGCCGCCGTTGCTCAAACCGGTGCCCTGGATGGTGGCGGCCACGCCGACGACGGTGAGGTTGTTGTTATTGGCATCCTGCGCGAACTGCAGGGCGGCGCCGTCGCTGACGGTGACGCCGGTGCCGGAGAGGCCGGAGTTGTGGGTGACCTTGATGGCGCCGGCGGTGGCGGCGGTGGCGCCGGAGTAGGAGTTGTTGCCGGCGAGGGTGAGGGTGCCGGTGCCGTCCTTGGTGATGTCCTGCACGAAGTTGCCGATGGCGCCGTTGATGATGGTGTCGCCCGCGCCGCCGACGGTGAGGTTCTTGCCCGCGGCGGTGCCGGTCATGATGCTGGCGTTGACACCGTTGGGGTTGGCGATGGTGAGGGTGGTGCCGGCGTTGGCGTTGATGCGGCTGTCGCTGTCGAGATAAACAAAGCCGCGGTAGGTGTTGTCATCGGCGGCGTTGAGCAAAGCGCCGGTGCCGCCGACTCCGGTGCCGTTGAGCGTGAGGGTCTCGCTGCCGACGGTGAGGCCGCCCTGCAGTTGCAGCTGCGCGCCATCGGCCACGACGGTGCCGTTGCTGAGGCTGCCGAGCGAGGGGCCGGTCTGGCCCAGGGCCTGGTTGTGGCTGATGGCCAGGACGCCTTCGTTGATCGTGGTGACGCCCTGGTAGGTGTTGGCGTTGGTCAGCAGCATCGTGCCGGCGCCGGTCTTGAGGAAGCTGGTGTCGACGTTGGTCTGGGTGAAGCCGACGTAGTTTTGCACGATGGCGTCGACCTGCAGGTCGATGTCGGCGGCGCCGTCGGCGATGGCGAAGGCGAAGGCGTTGGCCGACATGCCGAGGTTGAGTTCCTCGATCAGGGCGGTCTGGCCGGAGGCCAGGGTGGTGATGCCGTCGGTGACGGCCATGAGGGGGTTGTAGGCGTTGAGGTAGCGGCCGGTGATGTGGCCGCCCTGCAGGGTGAGCTGCTTGAAGGCGTTGCTGGCGCCGTTGAGGTCGAACAGGCCGTCCTCATAAACGGTCAGGCTGGTGCTGGCGGTGTTGGTGGCGATGTTGTAGGTGCCGATCATGTTGTTGGCTGCCGGGGGGCTGGCCAACTGGCCCATGCGCAGGACCACGGAGTCGGCCGCACCGGGGCCGCTCGAGTTGCCGACATAGAGCTGGCTGCTGTTGACCACCGGCCCGTACCAGATGCCGTCGGGCTGGGTGCCGTCCACGATCAGGGTGCCGCCGGTGACCACGGTGTCGCCACTGTAGCCGACCCCGGGACCGGGGAAGCCGATGAGGTTGGCCGTGCCCGCGCCGGTCTTGGTCAAGCCGCCGGTGCCGGTCACGGTGGCGTTGATCATGATGTTGGACGGGTCGAGGGTGTAGCTGGGAAAGGGGGGATAGACCGGGGTGACGTTGGCGGCGGCGGGCGTGTGCAGGGTCAGGGTGTAGCTGCCCAGGTCGATGGTGTCGGCAAAGGTGGTGCCGTCGCCGAGCAGCAGCAGGTTGTCGGCGGCGGTGATGGTGGTGTCGCCGGTCAGGGTGATGTCGCCGATCCACTGGCTGGTGGTGCCGGTGCCGCC
>JACFMR010000035.1:0-31654 GCA_019455245.1 Opitutaceae bacterium | reverse complement strand
TGTCGCCGGTCAGGGTGATGTCGCCGATCCACTGGCTGGTGGTGCCGGTGCCGCCCGCCGCGTGCAGGGCGCCGGTGTTGGCCCCGGTGCCCGTGCCCGCGAGGCTGAGGGTGCCGGTGGTCTTGGTGATGGTCACGCCGCCGTCCAAAGCGAGGGTGCCCGCCGTCACCGCGGCGTCGGCCGTGGCCGCGCCGAGCGCGGCGTTCGAGGCGGCCAGCAAGGTGCCACCGCTGACCGTCGTCGTGCCGGTGTGCGTGTTGGTGCCGCTCACGGTCAGCGTGCCCGTGCCGGTCTTGGTCAGGTCGCCGCTGCCGCTGATGACCCCGCTGTAGGTGGTGCTGGTGTTGTTCGCGCCCGCGGTCAGGTGGCCGGTGCCCAGATTGAGCGCGCCCCCGCCGGCGATCGAACCGACCGTGTCGGTGTAGCTGCCCAGCGCGAACGTCGCCCCGCTGTTCACCGTCACCGCGGTCGCATCCGACAACGCGTTGTCCACCCCCAACGCCAGCGTGCCGGATCCGTTCACCGTCGTCGTCCCCGTGTAGGTGTTCGCTCCGCTTAGCGTCAGCGTGCCGGAGTTTTCCTTGATCAGGTTGCCGGTGCCGGAAATGACGCCGCCGAAGGTGGAGGAACCGCCGTTGATGCCGAGAGTGATGTTGCCGCTGCCGAGAGTGATCGAACCGGTGCCGGCGATCTGGTTGAGCGTTTCGTTATAGTCGTTGAGGTCGAGCCGGCCGTCGCTGGCGATGGTGGTGGTGCCGGCGTAGTTGGCGATCTGGTCGTTGGCGTTGAGTCGCACAACAGCGGAGCCCGCGGCGCCGGTGCCGTCGCCGATGTTGATGGCACCCGAGCTCAGTGCGCCGCCGCTGGACTCGGCGGTGGACATGGCGAGTACCACGGTGCCGTCGTTGACGTTGGTGCCGCCGGAGTAGGAATTGGCGGCGCTGCCGGTGATGGTCAGGGTGCCCGTGCCGTCTTTGGTCAGGCTGGAGGCACCGGTTATGTTGCCGCTGGCCGTGATGTTGCCGGCGCCGGTCATGGTCACGGCGGAACCGAGCGAAAGCTGGTTGGTGAGGGTGAGCGAACCGGCGGCGGCACCGATGGTGGTGGCACCGGTAAAGGTGAGGGCGGAGGTGAGGGTGTTGTCGCCGGAGATGTTGTTGATGGCGCCCACGCCGCCGTCGCCGGTACCCTGGAGGTCGAAACTGGACTCGGCGAGCGTGATGCCGCCCTGCAGCCCCAGGGTGGCGCCGTTGGCGATCACATTGCCATACGTGGCGGTGCCAAGCGCGGTGTTGCTGGCGGCGATCAGCGTGCCGCCGTCGATGTAGGTGAGGCCGCTGTAGGTGTTGTTGCCGGAGAGGGTCAGGTTACCGGCACCGTCCTTGCGGAAGTTGCCGTAGCTGTCGGTAATGGTGCCGGAAAAGGTCGAGTCGGCCGCGGTGGAAGTGATGAACGTGCTGCCGCGCATGCTCAAGGTGCCCGCGCCCGAGAGGGTGCCGACAGTCTCGGTCAGGGTGCCCCAGTTGAACTGAAAGGTGCCGCCGGAGTTGATGACGAGGTTCGAGGTGTCGGCGATGCGCTCGCTCGCGTTGACCTGCAGGATGCCGGCGTTGACGGTGGTGTCGCCCGTGTAGGTGTTGGCCCCGGTGAGAATCCAGGTGCCGGCGCCATCCTTGGTCAGGGAAGTGGCGCCGGTGCCGTTGTCCCCGAGCACGGCGCTCAGGGTGTTCGTGCCGGTGTTGGTGCCGGTGAGCGTGAAGGTGCGGGCGGTATTGGTGCCGCTGAGGCCAAGGTTGCCGGTGTTGGTGAAGGAGATCGGACCGCTGCCGGAAGCATCCAGTGTGCCGCCGGCGGTACCGATGGTGAAAAGCCGGTCGGTGCTGCCCCAGCCGCCGGTGTAACGCAGGGTGCCGCCGTCGAGCACGATCCGGTCGGCGGCGTTGGTGGCCTGACCGAGGTTGCCGGCCACGCCGCCATTGTTGATGGTGCCGACCGAAAGCACGCCGTCGGTGACGGTGGTGACACCGGTGAAGGTGTTGGAGCCGGTGAGAGTGAGTGTGCCCGTGCCGGCCTTGGTCAGATTGTTGCTGCCGCTGATCACTCCCCCGACGTTCATGCCGCCGGTGCCTACATCCCAAGTCTGCGCGGCATCCAGCTGGATGTAGGCATTGATGGTTTGGGTGTTCGCGGTGTTGTTGGTGATGCCCGAGCCGCGGATATAGAGCATGCCGCTGCTCACGCGGGCGAGGGTGAGGGTGCCCTCATCGAACCGGATGCCGGCGATGCGGCCGGCGTTGGTGTTGCCGACACTGCCGCTGACGTTCACGGTGTAGGTCCCGGTGGCGTTGGTGCCGGCGGCAAAGATCGCAATACCACCGGTGCCGCCATTGGGCACGCGGGCGGACCAGTCATCGGTGGCCGAAGTGCCGGCAGAACTGGTGGACCACGCCGAGGTCGTGCTCTGGTTCCAAGTGCCGGTGGCGGTGGTGCCGGCCGAGGCCCCGGCGGTGGCGCCGTTGACGTCCCAGTACAGCAGGGTTTGCGCAGAAAGCGGCAGCCCCAGCGCACCCAAGCCCATGAGCACTGCACTCCAACGTCGTGCCCACGTCACTACACCGCGCGAGCAGGTGGGCGCGGATTTGACCGACATGAACTTTGGGTGGAGCGACATGGCTGAGGGCGGGATTTTTCCCGGGTGACTGGCTGGTAATCTAGGGTGATTCCTTCATCTCTGGCAAGGGAATTACAGTCTGTTTGGACGTAGTCGTGCTGGATATGGCGCGCAGATTACGACAATAATCCCGTCTGATAGTTATAATTAACTCCTGTCATGCATTAATTTAGTAATGCTTGGGGTATGCCTGGAGTGACTGAGGGTAAAAAATCTAGGTATTCTTACCTAAGCGAGGTTGACATTTGTGCCTAGCGTGCTCTAAATCCTCATCATCTTCCCCCCAACCGCCGCCATTCTTTGAGGACCAATCTCATGAAAAATTTCAAATCCTTCTTGGTTTCCCTTGCCGCCGTATCCTTTTTTCTGGGACTGAACAGTCACGCCGCCACCCCGCCGCCCGGCGGGGGCGGAGGCCCGCCGGCTCCGGTGGCGTATTTTCCATCGAGCAAAATAATGCAGGGCGACCAGCCCTTGCTTCAGAGTTACACCTTGAGCATCACCAGCCCGTCCAATCTGCCGGCCGGCGTGGTCACTCCTCTCACAATGTTGGGGACTGTTCTCAGCAAACCCGAAGGCGTCGATGATGGCGCGGCGCTGAGTTTTCTTTCTTTCTCCCCTTCCACCCTGGCGTTTACCGGCCCGAATGAGGTCCGTTCGGTCACGGTCACCGTGGATGTGCCGTTGGGCAATTTTGCCGGCAACTATGCGTACCGGATCAAACATACCGGCTGGCCCAGTGGCGTGCCGGTGACGGACGAAGGCGCCACGGTCAACGCCTTGGTTTCACCGGCGGCCACGACGGATGAGTCGCCGCCCACGGTCATTTTGCAGTCACCGGTCGATGGCACCCAGTATGTCTATTACCCGGCAACCGGTGAGCCGGCGAAGGTGCCGGTCTTCTTTGAGGCCACCGTCAACGAAACCGCCGACCCGATCAACGGTCTGCTGGCCTACATCAATGGAGTCCCGCAGGCCGGTGTAACGACCACCGGCATCGGCACGCACGTTGCCACAGGCAGTCTTGAATTGGCCCTGGTCGAACCCGGCACCTATGCGGTCCGGGTCACGGCCTCCAATCAGCACGGCACGAGTGAGGACAGCGGCGACTTCACCGTGGTGGTCAGTGCACCGCCCCCGACCATCTCCGTGGCATCTCCGGCACCCGGCTCCAACTACACCTTCCCCGCCGGTGGCACCGGTGTGTCCGTCCCGGTCACTTACACGGCCACGAGCCTTTACGGCAATATCACCGCCACCAACGCCACGCTCAACGGTGCGCCGATCCCGACCCTCCAACTCGACGGCGTCGGCACCTCACTGGTGGCTACCGGCAGCGCGACGTTGAGCATTACCACTCCCGGCAGCTATGTCCTGAATTTCACCGCGGCCAATGCCTACGACCTGGCGGTTCCGGTCACCGTACCTTTCACGGTGTCAAGCTATGAACCGCTGCCCACCGTCACGATTGTGACTCCGGAAGACGACGCGGTCTTCACCCGCACGCTGGGTGACCCGGCCACCGCGGTGAATTTCTCCTTCACCGGCGGCACCGACTTCGGGACGGTTGAGTCGGTCACCGTCCTGCTGGATGGCGAGCCCGTGGTTGCGACGATCAACGGCGAAGGTACGGCCAGCATCACCGGTTCGTTCACCCAAAGTTTTTCCACGGCCGGCACGCACACGCTGACGGTCACCCTGAACAACGGCTACTCCACCGCGACGGACTCGACCACGTTCACCATCAAGGAAACGTCGGGCGAAATCTGTGCGAACCTTACCTGGTTGCCGCCGATCTCACTGAACAAGACGGTGCAGGGCGGCTCAGTGATGCCGATCAAGTTCACCCTGCAATGCCAGGGCGAATTCGTGCGCAACGAGTCGGTTTTGATCTCCATTTACGAGATTCTGCCCGATGGTACGGAGACCGACCCGGTGCTCTATCCCTACGGCTCCGGCAGCCCGAACCCGGCCGAGTATGCCATCACCGGTCCGATGTATCACCTCAACTATCCCACCGCCGAGGGGGTGCACCGTTATCGGATCGAGGTTTACCTGCCGCTAAGCGCCGACGGCACCAACCTGCAGCTCCTCGGTACCAAGGATCTGCTGACCAAAGGCGACGACAAGGACTGCAAGTCAGACAAGTCGAACAAATCCGGCAAGAGCGACAAGTCGGACAAGTCATTCAAGAGCGACAAATCGAACAAATCGGGCAAGTCCGACAAGTCGATCAAGAGCGGCAAATCGGACAAGTGGGGCAAGTCGGACAAATCGATCAAGAGCGACAAGTCCGACAAGAGCAGCAAATCCAACAAATCGGACAAGGGTTCCAAGTCCGACAAGAGCGGCAAGTCCGACAAATACAGTACCGGCAATCCCGGCAATCACAAGTCCGTCGGCGGTGCCGGCGAGCAGCCTGATGGTCGCGACAACTGGGGCAGCGGCGACAAGGGCAAGAGCAACGGCAAGTCCGACAAGGGCAAGACGTCCTCCAAGTCCAAGTACCCGTCCAAGCGCTGAGCGAACGGCGGCGCCCAACTTTCAGCCATAGTGCCAAACAGCACAGCCCGGCACTCATCTGCCGGGCTTTTGTTTGTCCTGTCGGCTTGCGGCGCGCGACTCCCGGTCATTTGCTGGACCAACCCTTCCTCCTCATGCAAGCCACCCTTGGTATCCGCCGGTTGATGAAATGGCTTTGGCTGGTGATGGCGGGCTTGGTCGGCATCCACGTGTTGCTGACCGTCGTGCATTTTCAGATGGTCGAACTGCCGTGGTATCTGCGTCAGATCTTCGATGTGGACGAGGAGGACAGTTTCCCCACCTGGTTCTCCGCCTTTGGCCTGCTGCTGACGTCCGTCGTACTTTGGGTGCAGGCGCGCCGGCAGCATACCGCCGCTTCCCCCTGGCGCTGGCACTGGTCCGGCCTGGCCCTTGGCTTTCTCGTGCTCTCCATCGATGAGATCGCCGGCATGCATGAGACGCTGAACAGCGTGATCGAGCAGTCTTGGGCCGTGCCCGGGGTCATCGTGGTGGCGCTAATGGGCGGTATCTACCTCAGTTTTCTCGCGCAGCTCGACCGGCGGACGGCGGTTTGGTTTGCCATCGCGGGGGCGTTGTATGTCGGCGGCGCGGTCGGCGTGGAGTATTACACCGAACCCTATCTCAAAAATGACGCGCTCAACACGCTCGCGTACAACCTGTGGACCGCGGTCGAGGAGGGCATGGAGATGGCCGGGGTGCTGCTTTTTCTGTCGGCCCTGTTGCGGCATATGAAAGCCGGTGCGGCGGCGCTGCCGTTGGAATTCAAGCTGGTGGATTGATTGCACGGGCCGGTCCCGCCAACCTTGGGGCTCCATCATGGCCGGCCACTTTCGCACAACATCACTCGAAACCGAGGTGCTCGTCGCGGGGGGCGGTCTTTCGGGCGTGGCCTGCGCTCTGGCGGCGGCCCGCAACGGCGCGCGTGTGATCCTCTGCCAGGACCGTCCGATGCTGGGCGGCAACGCCAGCAGCGAAATCCGCATGCATGTGGTTGGCGCCAATTCCATGCGCCCCTGCGCCGATCTCGTGCTGGAGCCGCGCGAGACGGGCATCGTTGAGGAGATCCGGTTGGAAAACGCCCGGCGCAACGCCCAGCGCTCGCCGTCGATGTTCGATTTCATCCTCTACGAGAAATGCCGCGCCGAGCCCAACCTCACCCTGATGCTCAACACCGCGGTCATTGGCGCCACGCATGAGGGCCGCCGGGTCACCGCGGTTGAGGCGATGAGAACCTCGACCGAAGACCGCTTTGCGATCACCGCGTCGGTGTTTGTTGATTGCACCGGCGATTCCACGTTGGCGACCACGGTTGGCGCCGCGTGTCTCGAAGGCCGGGAGGACCGCGTGAGCTACGGCGAAGCGCTGGCGCAGCCGGTGGCCGACAAAAAGCGGCTGGGCTCCACGCTGCTGTTCATGGCGCGCAAACACGACCGGCCGATGCCGTTCATCCCGCCGCCATGGGCGCGAAAGTTCACCGAACACGACCTGCGGTTGCGGCCGCACGCCACCGGCGACGTGGATTACGGGCTCGAATACGGTTTCTGGTGGATCGAGTGGGGCGGCGACCTCGACACCATCCGCGAAAACGAGCGCGTGCGCGACGAACTGCTCGCGATCGTCATGGGCATCTGGGACCACATCAAGAACGGCGGCGACCACGGCGCGGAGCACTGGGCGCTGGACTGGTTCGGTGTGGTGCCGGGCAAACGTGAAAGCCGCCGCCTGCTCGGCCGTCACGTGCTGACCGAAAACGACGTGCGCGCCTCGCGGGAGTTCCCCGACGCAATCGCCTACGGCGGCTGGCCGATGGACCTGCATCCGCCCGAGGGCGTGGATCGGCCCGGTGAACCGCCCTGCGTGCAACACCCGGTGCCGTGGATTTACGACATCCCGCTCGGGTGCTGCCTCGCGCGCGATTTTGACAACCTGCTTTTTGCCGGACGCAACCTTTCCGCCACGCACGTCGCCTTCGCCTCCACACGCGTCATGGCCACCTGCGCCGTGGTCGGCGAGGGCGTCGGCGTGACCGCGGCGGAGGCCGTGAAACGCCGGTGTGCGCCGGCGGCGATCCGCGATGACGCCGCGGCCATGGCACAGGTGCATCAGCAACTGTTGCGTCAGGACGCGTTTCTGATCGGCCGCCGGCTGCACGACGATCGCGACCTCGCCCGGCAGGCGGTCATCACCGCATCGAGCGAGGCTCCGGATGGTCCGGCGGCGAATGTCATTTCGGGTGTCAACCGCGCGGTGCAGCATGACCGCGGCGTGCCGCCGGCGCGCACCATGGCGGGCACGCACCGCTGGATCAGCGATCCCGCGCAGGGTTTGCCGGCGTGGATTGAGCTGCGCTGGCCGGAGCCGGTCGCATTGCGGCGCATCGAACTCGTTTTTGACAGCGGACTGCACCGGCAGCTTACGTTGACGCAGTCCGACGCCTATTGCCGCAAAATGTGCTGGGGCGCCGGCCAGCCCGAACTGGTGCGGCATTACGAGGTTGCGGTTGAAAGCGGCGGAGCGTGGCAACCCGTCGTGCAGGTCACGGACAACTGGCAGCGCCGTGCGCAGCATGCGTGTTCAGACGACGCAGTCTGCACGGCAGTGCGGGTGACGGTGCACGCCGTCTGGGGCATTCCTGCGGCCCGCATCGTGCGTATCGGCGCCTATGCCGAGGTCGTCGAAAACCCCGCCTGAATTTCATCATGCCCACCAAGACCATTCGGCACCAACCCATCCGTATCGGTGTGCTCGGCCTGCGCCGCGGATTGACCTACGCCCGGGGCGCCAGCGAGGCGCTCGGGCTCAAGCTTGTCGCCCTGTGCGACGTCCAAACCGACCGGCTGCAGGCGCTGGGGCGCGAGCTGGGCGTGGCGACTTACGAGGACTACGACCGCATGCTGGAGCACGATTTGGACGCGGTGGTGTTGGCCAACTACTTTCACCAGCACGCGCCCTTTGCCATCAAGGCGCTGCGGGCGGGCAAGCACGTCATGAGCGAGACGGCCGCCTGTTTCACCATGGCCGAGGGCGTCGCGTTGGTGGAGGCGGTGGAGCAGTCGGGCTGCATCTACCAGTTTGCCGAGAACTACCCCTATATGCTGCAAAATCTCGAGCTGAGCCGGCGTTTCCGACAGGGAGCGGTGGGCGAGTTCGTGTATGGTGAAGCGGAGTACGTGCATCCGGGCCCGGCCGATTTTTGGAACGAGATCAGCCCCGGGGTGGACCATTGGCGCAACTGGCTGCCCTCGACCTATTATTGCACCCACACGCTGGCCGCGCTGATGCACATCACCCGCACCCTGCCGGTGAAGGTCAACGCGTTCAGCCTGCCGTATCGGGCCGACGATCCGGTTTTCGCGCGCCGCCCGGTGCGCAACGACGCGTGCTCGATGATCACGGTACGCATGGACAACGGCGGCGTGTGCAAGCTCCTGCAGTATTTCCTGCGCGGCCACGGCAACTTCGTGCGGGTGCACGGCAGCCGGGGCCTGCTGGAGAACCTGCGCACGGGTGATCCGCGCATGGTGCGGCTCGTGCGCGAGCAGTATCACGAGCGCCCGACCACCCCGGTGGAACAGATCTACCTGCCGGACTGGCCGCGTGAGCATGCCGTCGCGGCGACCGCCGGACACAGCGGCGGCGACTATTTTGTGAACCAGCATTTTGCGTCGGCGATTCGCGCCGGGCGCCAGCCTTGGCTCGATGTTTACCGCGGCGTGGCCATGAGCCTCGTCGGCATCCAGGGCTGGCGCAGCGTGCTGGCGGATTCCGCGCCGTTCGAGATCCCGGATTTCCGCAAAAAGGCCGTGCGCGACCGGTACCGCGACGACCACTGGAATCCGGACCCCACCGTCCCGGCCGCCGCCGGTGAGACCAAGCCGCCGTGCAGTCTCCTCGGCGACATCAAGCCCACCAAGGCCCAGCTCGCCCACGCACGGAAGATCTGGCGGCAGTGATAGTCCTGATTTTGTCCGGCAAAAAACCCGGCATCTCCCGGTGCACGATGGCCGTGCCTGCGGTAGCCCTGCTGGCTCGCCGAGCCGTAGCTCGAAATGTCTGCATGCGGGACAAATGTTCGTTTTATTTGGGCCGATGTAGGGCGATTTGGTGCGATCTGCCCTGACTGTCCCCGACCTTTTGACACGGCGTGCTTTCAGCTTAAGTAGCTACAATACAGAAACATGCGCATTGCTCTATTTTTTAGACGAACATTTGTCCCGAATTTGGAAAAAGTAGGGGGTCGGGGGCGCGTGTGCGTTGCAGGTCAGGTGCGACGGGCTTCCTGAGACTCCTTCCACTGCTCCAGAACCGCCACCTTCGCGGCCAGCTGCTCGACCATGTAAGCCAGGCTGTGCTTGGGGTCGGGCGTGCGGGGGACCACTTGCTTGGTCGCCGGATCGTACCGCTCGGTGTTCGGATCGAAGCTGATGGCGCTTTTGATCTTTGAGCCAGGAGGCAGCACGCGACCGGTCTGGGTGTCGATCGTGGTCATGGCTCAGTAATTGGCGATGAGGCTGAGGTTGCCGCCCATGAGGATGCGGTTGCTGTTGGTGCCGGTGCTTTGCTCCAGCTGACCAACGCTGGCACCGCCCCAGCTGGTCCAATTGTCGCCGCTGACGTTGGCATCGGCGGAGATGTCGACCCAGCTGCCGGGGTTGAGGCCGGTGACGGTGGTGGAGGTGCCGGTGTAGGGGGTGCCGTTGATGGTGCCGCCGCCGAGGCCGGAGGGATGCCAGTCGATGGTGAGGCTGTAGCTGAGAGCCGGGCCGGTTGGCCCGGTGTCGCCGGTGTCACCCTTATCTCCTTTGTCGCCCTTATCGCCTTTGGCGCCTTGCTCACCGACAATGCGCATGGGGTCGGACCAGGAGCCGGAGCCGACGCGCTGGCGCATGTAGAGGTCGCCGGTGGTGAAGGTCGAATGCCAGCCGCTCGAACCGTTGACGCTATACTCCACGGTGATGTCATCTCCGGGCGGGCCGTCGTGGCGGATGGGGGTGGACCAGGACTCGCCGCTGACGAGGGTGCCGTCGAGCTCCTGCTTGACCTTGCTCATCCAGAGGGGGGCGCTGCCGGCGGGCGGGTCGTCATACCAGCCGGAGGGGATGCCGTCGCCGGTCGGCGCGGAGGGCTGACTGGAGGCTCGTTGCCAGACGAACTCGACCCACTTGCCGTCCTCGCCGTCCACGCCATCGGTGCCATTCGTGCCGTTGGTGCCGTTGGCCCCGGCGGGGCCGTCGATCCGGACGGGGGCGGACCAGGCGCCGACGAGGACGCCGGCGTTGGTCTTGTCGGCGACGGCCATCCAGAGGGGATCGGAGCCGGCGGGCGGCGCGTCGCTCCAGCCGGCGGGGCTGTCACCGGTGGGCGTGGCGGGCTGGGTCGAGGCGCGTTTGAAGACATAGTCCTTGTAGCCGCCCATGCCTTGGAGGGCGGCGGCGGAGACTTGCGATGAGTAGCCGCTGAGGTTGTCGCTCGTGTCACTCGCCTTGAGGCGGTAGTAATAGGTCGTGCCGACGGTGGCGGTGAAATCGGCGTGCTGGCTAGCGTAGCCGGTCCAGACGAGGACGGGCGAGGTGAAGCCGCTGTTGGGGCTGCGCCACAGCTCATAGTGATCGAGGTCGGCCTCGGCGTTATCGTCCCAATCGAGAACGACGCAGCCAGGGCCGGCGGTGGCGGTGAGGCCGGTGGGGGCGTCAGGCACGGTGGTGTCGTTGCCGATGGTGATGGATTCCTCCTCCGACCAGGCGCCGCGGACGCGGGCGTAGTTCTCGAAGGCGATGCGCACGTCGTAGCTCACACCGGCATGGACACCGGTGATAAAGTCTTCGTCGACGGTGCCGGCCATGGCGGAGTCCCAGGCGAGCCAGGTGGAGTCGGCTGATTTCTTGTACTCGATATGAACGCGCCCGCCGTTGGTGACGAAAACGTCGGTGGGCAAAACCCATTGGACCTGAATGCGCGGGGTGATAGAACCGTCGGGCTGGACGAAGTTGCTGGTGCTGAGGGTGGGTTTGGCCGGGGTGGCGACGGTGCGCGGGTTGTAGGTGCCGGTGTTGGGGGCGGGATCGTTGATGTCTTCCTCGTCGGTGGACCAGTCGTAGATCGATGCGTCGGTCTCCTGGCCGATGACATCGGTGACAAAGCCCAGACCTCCGTCGTCGGCCTGCTGGGTGGCAAAAGTAAACTCCAAGACCTCGAAATGCTTATTAGTCCAGCTGCGCTTGGTGTTGCTGATGCGGACGTTCTTGCCGGGCTGGGCGGGCACGGCACGGAGGTTGCACGGCAGCTCGGCCACGATGCCCTGGCGGGTGCGCAGCAGGGCGATCTTGGCGATGCGTTGGGCCTGGGTGGGCGACGTAACGAACGGCAGATCAATGTCGGCCATGAGTTCGCGGCCGTCCGCGGCAATGAAGGCATCGGAGACGACGGCAGGAAAATCGTTGCGGGCGTAGAGTTCGGCCGGATCGCTGAACGTGCCCTTGACGGCGTTGTAAAGCTCGCGGATCGACAGCGGCGAGGTGGTGTTAACGCCGGCGCGGAGCATGGTCTCATCAAGGTCGAAGTCCGGGGCCTCCCAGACGGCGGCCCGCACATAGACCTGGCCGCCGACGTCATAAATCTTGCCGCCCATGGCATCGAGCATGGCCTCGACGATCTGCGACGGGATGACCGAGGTGTCGAATGAGCCGTTGAGCCGGTAGCGGGGCTCGGTGCCGCCGGCGTCGAGGTTGACCGACTCGTCGCAGCCGTTGGACGCTGCGACGAAGGATGCCTCAATCAAATCGTCGCTGGTGCCCTGGAGCCCAATTTTGGAGTCGAGCATGTAGTCGCGCAGGCACAGCGCAGGGTTGTCGCTCCAGCCGGTGGACTCGTCGCGCGGGTCGTAGATATCGTTCTTGCCCTTGACGACGGCGGTGATCACGGGCGGGCCGCCGGGAAATTTGTCCTGGCTCCAGGACAGGCGGATGGCGAGATAACAGCAACCGCGCAGCCGGTGATCGGAGGTCCAGACGGAGCCGAGTTCGTTGACGAAGTTGGTGTCGGCGGCCTGATCGGTGGCGCCGAGGTGTTTGGTGATGCGGCAGAAGCCGGCGAAGGTGCCGGTGGCGTTTCCGCTGCCGTCGAGTGGGACGATCTCGTCGCCAAAGTAGATGTCGCCGATGGCTTCGCAGGGGTGACCGGCGAGCACGTAAATGAGATAAAGATACTGGTTGTTGGTACCGGTGATGTGCTTGAGCCGGATAGAGCCGCCGACGCGGGTTTCGCCATAGACCACCCGTCGGGCGGTGTCGGGCTCGATGGTCATGTCGAGAGGCGAGCCGCCGTTGTGCAGGGACATGGAGCCGATGGAAGGCTTCTTGGCGACGAGCCTGGCCAGGCCGTAGCTGGCGGCCGTCATGAGCGCGGTCGTAAGCAGGAATTTGCCCACGATCATGAGCTTGGCCGCGGTGGACGCAGCCATGAAGGCTTGCCAGGAGGCGATGGCGGCGGGGATGGCTTGGGGCATGGTCAGACCTTCCAGGCGGCCGTACAGGCCAAGGTTTGGACAAACATGAGACCGTGCGGCGCGACGAAGACGCTTTGCAGTCCGCAGCAGAGGCCGAGGGTGTTGCGCCCGTTGAACTCGTAGCAGACCACGTCGCCGCGGCCGGCCTGGGCCGGGCGGATGGCCGGGAGGCCGAGGGCGCCGGGGATGTTGGCCACATCGCCGCCAAATTTGCGCAGCACATTGGCGGCGCCGCGGGCGCACTTGTAGCGGCGGCGGAAGGACCGGCCGAGATCGACCCCGGTGATGGCGCGCACGCCCTCCGCGGCAAACATGCAGCAGTCGTGCGAGCCCCACGCAAAGGGCATGTCGCGCCGGTGCTCGATGTAGGCGTTGAAAAGGGCCGGCCAGTTGTCCTTGCGCGGGTTCATACCGAGAAAACGCTGCTGCTGCCCTTGGGATTGCCCGCGCCGGGAGCGGTGGCGGCGGCCGGGGTGGCGGCACCCCAGGTCAGCGGAGTCAGATTGATCTTGCCGGCGTATTCCATGCCGCGGTCGCCGGGATAGAGCCGCTGCTGTTCGGCATTGGTGTAGCGCACCACGCGCGGCCGGCGCATGGTGGCGAGGAAGGTTTCGAGTGCGACCTCGATGGTGTGAAACTCCTTGCCCTCGATGATGCGGTGCACGTCGGTGCGCGCGCGGAAAAAGCGCCAGGCATCTTCCACCGCCCAAACACCGGCGGTCTCCGTCATCACGGCCAGATGCAGTTCGACCAGACGAAGGCGCGAGGTGTCGAGCAGCGCGAGGTTGACCAGTTCGTCCTTGATGCCGTTGAGGGTGAGCTTGGTGGCCGCGGCCTCGGGGCCGACGCGCTCGGTGATGGCGGAAAAGCCGCCGAAATCGCCCACCCCTTTCCAAGTCTGGCTGTTCCAGGAAAGGTCGCCCGTGCCGGACCAAGCGCGCAGCGGCGTGGTCGGGTAATCGATGAAACAGAAGCAGCCCACGAGGATCTCGCGGGCTGCCACGCGCGTCTTGAATGTGGAGCCGAGTGAGCGCATCAGGTGACAACCTCCCAGGCGGAAAAGGTGAAGCTCCAGCGTTGGGCGAGCTCGCTGTCCCAGCCGTGGTTATTGGTGGCGAGGCGAAAGGTGCGCACTCCCGGGGCGGGATCGATGCCGGGGCACCAGGGCGTGAGGTTGAAGGTGAACGTCCCATAGGTGCCTTGCAGACCGTAAAGGAAGGCGGCAAACAGCGCGGCATCGGCCGCGGGCATTTGCTGCATGGTGATGTCGATGTCGAAGCGCTGGCCTTGGAGCCGTTGAACCTGGGGTTGCAGCGTGATCGGGTTATCAAATGCAGCGTTGGCCCAACGCGGGCGCACGAAGACGCGCTCGGGATGCACGGAGGTGGGAAATGCGAGGGGAAAACTCATCGGTTCAAATATGCAAACGGCCGCGGGCCTGGGCTTCCTGCACGGCATCGACACTGGCCGCCTTCAGCTGGGGCAGCATGCCCATAAGCTCGGCGCGCACGGTGTCCTGCACGCCGGTGGAGACCTGGATGACCTGGTGCACGGTGATCGGTGCAGTGGTGCCCATGCTGCTGCCGTTGACCAGGGCGGTGCCGCCGCCGGCCATGGCGAGGCCGCGGCCATTGATCTTTGTCTGTCCTATTCCGGAGATAGGGGTGACCTGGACCAACTCAACGCCGCCAGGGTTGTCTCCTACTGTGAAGTGCGTGGGGCCATTCGTCAGAAAAGTGCCGCCACCAGCAGCTTCGTAGGCTGCCGACAAGGTTGCATTGCCAGCTACGGCAGCGCCGGCATTGGCTCCTGTCGCGCCACCTAGAGCCCAACCAAACACACTGGTGAGTGAACGCACGATTGTCATGCGCACGATCATTTCCGTCAGCATACGACCGGCTATGTCGCCCAGGTTACGCCAGGCTTGGCCCCAATTTTGGGTCCCCTTCATCAACCCCCAGACGCTGTCGCTGATGGAGTTGAGCGATGCGCCTAGTGTTTGCTCCAGGATCGCGGCGGTCTGTTGCCCCATGCTCCCCATGCTGATCATGAAATTCATCATGCCGGCTTCGACTGCCTCGCGGCCGTTGGCCAGGTAGTCGGGATTCTGCTGGGGGTCGTTGATGCCGTGATATCGGTCGGATATCCGGGAATGGGCTCTCCTCGGGTAAGTCAGTGACCAGAGCCTTTGGGCCAGACGGTCTAACTCTGCGTTTTGCTGGAGCAAACGCATATTGTAGTCTTCCGCGGTTTCGGTCTCCAGTTGACCCTGCTTACGAGTGAGGGCGAACAGCTCCTTTCTTGCGCGCAATTCAGCGTTGATGTCCTTAATCACCGCCTGCCGTTTTCCACTATCGGACTGCATGGGGTTGCCTTCTCTCAACTCGCGCTCCATGCGCGCCGTCTCGACGGCATGGTTGGCCCTGCTCAGTGCTGCGATTAGTTCGGCTTCCTCGGTGTTGGCAGGGGGCGGAGTTGGTGGGGCATTCAGAGCGGCCACAAGCGCAGGATCTCGAAATTGGGCCAACCACAATGCCATGCCGCCCTGCCCGCCGAAGAGCGCAGAGCCGAGCTCGGCACTCTGGACTGTAACGACTCTGAAAAAATCAGACCAGGCCTGCTTGGCCTTGTTGAGGCGCTCAACGGTCACATCATTCATGATCTGCCCGTTGCGGATCATGCTGGTGGTCAGCTTGTCGTAACCCTGCGTCGCCAAGGCATCAATAGCCCCGCGGAGCTGCGGCACGGTATCCGTTCCGAGCAGTTTGCTGGCAGCACTCCAAGCTGCTTGCTTATCACTGGCGCGGGCAATGGCACCAGCGATGGCCTCCAGTTGTCGTTCACGGCCCATGTTGGCCAGCTCGTCAATGCTAAGGCCGAGCCTGCGGTAAGCCGATGCTGCCTGACCAACTCCAGTGCGGGCGTTAACCAACGCTTTGTCGTGCGTGGTCAAAGCGCTTCGCAGGGCTTCCAGAGAACCGCCGGTGTCTTGGATGGTTTTGCGGAGGACCTGGTAACCCTGGATGCTGAGGCCAAGGTTGCGCGACTGGTTGGTGATCTCCTGTCCCAGCGCGAACATTCTAGCCACTGCTTGTGAGAGTGAGCGCGTGAGAAAAGTAATCGCATTGGCCGCCAGGTTGGCGGCGGTGAACTGGCCGAAGGTGCCGCTGAGCTTGCGGCTGAGTTCGGTGGATTTATCCAGCTCCTTGTTGAGCCCCGCGGCCTGGGTGCGGGCACCGGCCAACCCCTCGCGCGCCTTGTTGAGGGCGGCGATTTCCTCGCGGATTTTGATGAGGATTTCGAGTTCGGCGCTCATTGGTCAGGGCACGCCCAGCAGCTTTTTTAGACCAGCCACCGACTGGCACGTGTACCACTCCAAGAAACGCTGGAAGTTAAGCGTCCGCCCTAGCTCCAAAATCTCCTGTTGGCTGGCCGCGGTCAGATTGTCGGCCCACCCGTGGGCATTGCCCGTCACGCACTCAATGAAATCAATGTCTGACTGAGGTCCGCGGTCGCACAAACGCTTGAAGTCAGCGGGCCAGAAGTACAGCACCCGAACACGTTCGGAGCTGCCATCGATACGGTTTGCATTGATCCAAAGGCCGCCATCACGGATCACCTGCTTCAGGTTAAGTTCGCCGGTTTTCATGGCCCGAAACCCTACCGGCAAAGACCATGCCCCACCTATGCGCGCTGGCGGCGCTGGCGATGCTGGGGGATCCTTCTTGCCCTACCTGCTCCCCCAGAAATCCGCCCGGAAGCAACGTTTTGTCGCCTCCGGGCGGAAGTGCTCAGCTTGCGTCACCAGCTCGGCAATGCGCGAGAAACGTGCTTTCCAATCGCGCGGAGACATCGGTCGCCAGATCGATGATGTCGGAAACCCACTTCGCCGGTTTGTGGGTCAGTGCTCCCGCCCGTTCTTCATGGGCCAGCTTGGAGGTCATCAACTCGATGAGGCCGGTTGCACGATGGACCGCATATTCGAGTTCGGTTGTGGGGTTATGGACCATGGCCCCGTTTGACTGGGGGTGCCCATCCGCCTGCCCCCCGTGAAGGATGCGCTCCACGGCCTGCAACTCAGAGGTGACAGCGTTCAGCCTGGTCACGACCGCTTGCTGAGCGTCGAGCGGGAGCGTGTCGAACCGGTCATGCACCTCCCCGAGAAAGGCGGTCGTTTTATCCAGCCAGAGTGCACGCTGGGCATGATGATCAGAGGCGACGTTTGGAACTTCGCCCGTCGTAGTCGAGGATTTCGGCCAGGAGTATTTCGAGTTGAGCGCGGGCGAAGCCGCGGGGCTGGCGGTGGCCGATCTCCCAATTCTGGAGCGTTCGGACACTGAGTCCCCATTTCTGGGCCGCTTCTGATTGGGAGATGCCGAGCTTTTTCCTGGCTGCCGCGATGCGTTGCGCGAGTGACATGGCTGGGCTTTGGGATTGTGTCTCTGGACGTTTTCGGGGATGGTATTGGGCGTCGATGGCATGACTTGTTGTTTATGGGTTGATGCTGTCGATAGCCCGTCGCCGTTACAGCGGAGGCGGGCATTTAACGGTCACGTCTATACGTCAAAGACGTATCTAGGTCAAGACCACAATTCGGCCGCCTGCGCGGTACCGTTATTTTCGGGACCCGTGCGCCGCAGCTCTGGCCGCCTTCAGCCCGGCGAGCCTGATCTCCGGGGCGTGCTTTCGACAATAGGCTGCGTGGTCGTCAATGGCGGCCATGATCTCGTCTCGATACCTGCCCCAGAGTGCGTCACTGCACCAGGGGAGCTGTGCCAGCATCACGGATATCTCAGCCATCAGTTTTTGCTCTCTGATCTCGCGCTGGTTCGCCCCGCCAAGTTTTGCGTCAACCAGCTCGTAGTATCGCTCGCGAGCTGCCTGTGCATCTTCCACCAAAATCATGGGCTCCTTGCCGTCCAGCAGCCAATCCTTGGTGACACCAAAAAATGTACTGATGCGATCTATAGTTTCGATCGTTGGATTGTTGCGCCCTCCGGCCTCCAGAAGATTGAGGTAACTGACACTGATGCCCAGGGCCTTGGCCAGGCTGGGCTGCGTGAAACCAGCATCAGCGCGAAGACTGCGCACCCGATCGCCCAAAGTTGACGGTGTAATTTTATTTGACTGAGGGCGCATAATTGTTCTTCTGGTGAAAACGTAATACTATGCCAGGAAAGGTAACCGTAAACGAAAAAGCCATGCAGGTCTCGGAGCTGCTGAAAGCCAAGGATTTAACACTCCATGATTTGGCTTTGAAGGCTCGCGTGTCGGTTTCTGCCATCCGGTTTCTTCTGTATCGCTACCAAAATAATCCGCGCCTGGCGTGGAAAGTCGAATGCGCCCTCGGGCGTGTACCGATCTGGACCTCCGTCGAACACTTTCAGCAGCTCACAGCTGCATCCGATTTCCTTGGCACTGATTTCATCCTCACAAGGTTTCATGCTCTGCGTCGCCAGGCCAATGCAAAGGGTGTGCCCGGCACCCGTGCGATAACAAACAAACGTGACTTGCTGGCCGCTGTTTTGGCCCATGCACGCAAGCAGACCATCACCCCATCCCATCCATGAAAAAGCCCGTGATCTCCCTCTCCGCCATTCAGCGGATCGACGCCGAGCCTCTCCGCAAGGCTCTGGACCTGCATCGCAAAGCCACCTCAGAAATCACCGCCGCGCGACAGCGTGAGGCGGATTTGCAGCTGGAGATTTGCAGCTTTCTCGACTCCGTCGATCCCGGCGATGAACGGGCGCTCTCCCTGGTCGCCAACAAGAAGGTCCAGGCGGAAGTGTTGCCCCGGCTCATCGCCAAGGTTGAGCGCCAGGTGGCGGATGAAATCGTCCCGGCGCTGCTGCGTGAAGCCGACACTTTCCGCGATTCGTTGCGGCGCTTTTACGCCGAGGCGGCGGAGACCGTGGCCGGGCAGATCGCGGCCATCTTTCGGCCCTTCTTTGCCCCGCAACCCAATCGGGCGGGGGAGCTGGTTGACCGTGCCCTGGACATCGCACGTCAGACCGATGACTGCCTCCGCATTTACGAGCGATTGGAACAGGTTACCCGCGTCGCTGTGCCTGACCAGCCCCGTTCCAATGATCCGGCCCGGCATGACGCTGCCCTGGTCGAGGCCGCCCGGCATCTGCTGACCCTGGCAGAGCAAGGTTGAGCGATGCAGTTCCCGGCGATCAATTTCCCTGCCGCCCTCACAGGCGGCGGTGAAGACAATGGGGAGGGTCGGGCGAGCTCTCGCCGGGGCCGCCGACTCTCCCCTGCGTTTCAATTTCAGGGTTCAGTAGTCCATACCCTGATCGCGTTGGTTGACGCGGGGCGGGCCTGTGCTGAGGAGCTTCAGGCCCGCCCCAAAACTTCGCCGTTAAATGCCGGCGTTACCCTTGGGGCTACCTACCCCTTAACCCGGCAAAACAGGCCGTTGCACGGCCAAGGAAACGGTCTGCACGGACCGCTGCAAATGCCGTGCTAGAGTGTCTTAGGCATGACCTCAAATCAAACAGACACTTCACTCAGCCACCGCCCCGCTTGGGAACAAACCCAAGGCCCGGAACAACTGGCCAAGCTCGAATCCTTGGTGACAGCCGGTTCCGCCTGTCGTTCCATCTTGGAGCGGGCTTATTGGAACTTCCTGAAACGGGGGCACGGGCAGACCCCGTGGGCCAAGATCAGCCCCTTCCACCATCAGGCCGGTCCCAATATCTCTGTGATCCAGGGGGCCGCCGATGAACTTTGCGCCGGCACGGGCATCAGTGATGCGGACAAGCAGCACATTGTCACCCTGATGCTGGAGCTGGGGTATTGGGGCGCAGGCATCGGCTCCCATCAAGTGAGCCTGCCGATGGACGGGCAGCCGCGAATTTCGGAAGCCGACTCGACCGCGTTGCGGGCGCGGGTCCTCAACTACTCCGCCCAAGATTTGTTCAACGTCGGGGTGTTCCTGCATGCGTGCCTTGCTTGCGGGGTTCAAGAATCCGCCCGCCCCCAACTGATGGGTCTGGCGGTAACAATGGGGCCGGCCACACCATGAACACGGCCTACAAAGAACGCCCCACCCAGCGCGGCAAAGTGGCATCGCTGCCGTTTACCGTGCTGCTGGACATGAACACCCGCTTGTATGCCGGCGAAGGGCAAACGACCGTGGCCAGGTGGCTCAACCAACAGCCGGCTGTGGTCCGGCGGATGCGGGCTCGCTTTGGCGGCCGGCCGATCAATTCGGAGAACATCTCCGCTTGGTGTGCCCGCGATTACCGGCATTGGTTGCGACACCTTGAAGATCTGGGCATCAATCCCGTCACCACTGTCCGCCGTCGGCGCTTGGGCAAGGTTGCCCAGCTGCCCGTTTGCCTCCGCGAGGAGGTGTGCCGGCGAATGCTGGATGGCGAGTCCGGGGTGAACATTTGCCGCTGGCTCAACAGTCTGCCCGCCGTGGCCGAACGCATGCGCGCATTCGGACTGGAGCCCTGGATCAGTGGTCAAAACCTGAGCGAGTGGCGCAAGGGTGGTTATGCCGACTGGCTGAAGGCCAGGGCCAACCAAAAGGAGGCGACGTCATGAATCTGACTTCGTCATCTCTTTCTCTCCCCACCGGCCGATTCCAGCCGCGCAATTCGGTTGGGCAACGGCCGTATCTGGCCCCCTCCGTTGCGGTCTTTACCGTTGGTCAAATCGCCAAGGCTTCGGGGGAGAATCCCCGGACCATTCGCGACCACATGGCCACCGCAGATGCCAGCCAGGCGCAGACCACCCTTCAGCGCGGCCAGGTGGCGCAGGGATGGCCCGTGGCCGCCCTGCCTGCCAAGCTGAAGGACCGCCTCGCGGACCTGGCCGATGAACACTGCTATGGCCGCACGGATGCCGATATCGAGCGTTTCCTGTCGCGGCATTCGGACTCTGCTGACGGCGGCCGCAGTGCCAATCAGCGCTGGAAGCCGCGGGTGCCGGTTGCCCGTCTGCCCCAGTCCCAAATCGACCAGGCGCGCCGGCGCTGCGCCGCCCTTGCACCAGTGTTGCGTGCCCATCTGGGACAGCCGATCTCCGACCTGGTCGCGGCCGCCCGCCCGGCCTGGCGTGCCGCCAGCGGCTACACGGTCTCCGATCGCACGCTGCATCGGTGGATCCGCCGGGCCTTGGATCGCGACTTGGGTTTCAATGAATGGGAGCGCTGGGAAATCTGGCTCGATACCGACGTGACCACTGTCGCCCCTACTGCCGACACCACCGCCGCGCAGATCTTGGAAACCCCGCGGTTGGAGGAGAAGATTGCAGACGTTGTCCAGCCCGCTGCGCTCACCAAGGATGAGCGCGAGCAGATCTGGGCCGCCGCAATGAACGACGCGTCTGTCATGGTGAGAGCCGGTCACGGGGAAGCCCTCGCCCAGCGCACCGTGTTGCGTGTGCTCTCCATGTCGGGGCTGGCGATGGCCAAGAATCCCAACGCCCTGCGCACGACCTACCGACGCAAGCGGGCTGCTTGGTTGGCCGGTGGCGAGCTACTGACTGCCATTGCCGACAAGCGCAAGGCGGCCGCACGGGCTCGAAAATTGGAGCTGCCTCAGTGCGACAGAGATCTCCTTGTGCAACTCGCCCGCACTCACGGGCACAGCTTGCCCAGAGCCTATCGGGCTGCTCATCGGGGCTGCATGCTTTCTGCTGTGACCATGGCGCGGTATCCCATACTTCCGCGCGACAAATCATTCGTGCCGCATGCCATCCAGGAGGCTGTTCTACCCTGGCTGATCCCCATTGCGATTAACGGTCGCGGGCCACGTGCCCGCCGGCTCAATGGCCCCAGCACAGACTGCGACTGGAGCACGGTGGAGCCTGGTGATGTTTATGAGTTCGACGACCTCACCTTGCCGCTGCTTTGGTGGAAGGAAGACCCCAACGATCCGAGAGGTTTTTATTTCGGGCAGGGGCAGCTACTGGCGGCGGTGGACTCCAAAACGGGCTTCATCCTGTCATGGATTCTGATCGCGCGGTCGGGATACACCTCCCGGGATATTCTGCTCCTGGTCAGGGAAATCAATGACACCTATGGTCTGCCCCGCAAGTACCTGCTCTTTGAGTGCGGTATCTGGAAAAAAGCCCGCATTATCAATGGGTCTCCCAGTGAGCGCGACAAAGGACAGATCTGCGATGGGCTGGCAAGTGCCTGGCCTGTTCAACACACCAGCACGCCCAAGGGGAAGGCAATCATTGAGCGGACGTTTGGGCTGATACAGGCCCGTCAGGAACACATCCCTGGATATTGCGGTCGCGACATGCGGAAGGATTGCCCCCAGGTCACCAAGCAAGCCATGGATGCCGTCAAGGCGGGGCGGGTGCATCCCTCCAAGTATTTTCTCCACGCTGAGCAAGTGATGGCGCTGCTCGAAGACATCGCAGCATCCATTCATAATGAGCCTTTGGGCATCCGCACCAAGCGTATCCCTGGGCAGACTCCCCAGCAGGCTTGGGATGCCCGTGACACTACCAGCATGCAATATTTCGGCCCCGAACACGATCACCTGTTCAAGACCCACCGTCTGGAGCAGAAAATCACCATCGATGGCATCCGCCTGCCCAATAGCTTGGAGGGTGCTCTCTATCGGAATGCCGTCACCGGACAGCTCATCGGTCAACGTGTGCTGTGCTGGGTCGACCCGCTGGACCTCAGCTCGATCTTTATCACGGATCTCGACGGACATAATCCCCAGTTGGTGGAACGAGCGGAGCGTCCGGCCGCCCGTGGGGCCGATGGTCCGTCTCTGTCCAGGAACCGGCAGCAAAGCGCAGAACACATGCGATGCCTCGATGTCCTCACCCGAGTCACCAAGCCCCAGCTGAGCCCGGCCGATTTCCGTCCGGTGGTGACGGATGGTGTTTCACGTCATCTGGGGGCGCAGATGGCGGAGCAGAAGCAGGCCCACAAGTCACGCCAGCGCGAATCTCTCACCATGCAGCGTCAGCTGCAACGCCTGTCTGAACGGCATGGCGTGGATTTTGCCGTTCCGGAGGATCCGCAGCGCCTGCGGGACAAGCTGGCCACCCTGAATGCTGACGATGCCCACTGGCAGGATGTCGACCGCCGAGCCAAGGAGAAGATCGACCTATGAGCAGCACGCGCTACGCATCCCCAGGCAGCCCCTACCGGCAAGAGCGGTATGCCGCCAGTGAGGCCTTCAAAATCAACCTCAGTGGAGTGTTGGTGGCAAAGCGCTGTGCCGTCCTCACAGACGATCATGAGCTCGCCAACCTGATCTGGCACATCCAAGATCAATCTCTTCCCGATCCCTATCAGGTTGGACACCGGGCCGGCTCCATAACTGCCCTTGCACGAGATTTGCTCGCACATGCGCCAGGCATCGATGCCGCCACTGAACGGGTCGCCATTGAATATCGGCATATCGAAGATTGGTCCAGAGGGGAGACAGGCTTTGATGACGTTGAACTAACGGCCGACGATTTGCATCGATCGTATGAGCGCCTGGTTGAGGAACTGTCCTGTGCCCTTAGCGATCTGTCACTGGATCCTCAGAGCAATCCTGTCTGTATGCCTGGTCTTGGTGATGACTGGCGACATGCTCTGATCTCGCACCGTAAACTCTGTCGCGAGGTTGCCATGGCAAAGCTGGCTCCAACCAAAATCACCAAGCGTTGTGTGGAAGCCCTGAAATTTTCGCGTGATACTGGCAGACTGTCGCTCATCACCGGCAAGCCTCGTCTGGGGAAGTCGGCCGCTGCCAAGGCATTTTGCGCCGGTTCCGGTGGTTTGGCCCGCTACGTCGCGGTTCCTGAAGATAACGACATGATTGCGCTGTATCGTGCTTTTGCCAAAGGGCTGGGAGTGGCTGAAAGCACCTCTCTGAAGGCGGCAGAAATCAGGGATCGCGTGGAGCGAATGCTCATGTCCTCACGGCTATTACTGGTGTTGGACGAAGCGCAGAACCTTTTTAGCTGTAGTCGCCGGGTCACCAAGATCCCGCAGCGTGTGTTGTGGGTCCGTCGCCTGATCGATAGCGGTGTGCCGGTGGTCTTTGTCGCCTTGCCCGATTTCGATCGCCGGATTGCGCGGTGCGTAGAGGAAATGGATTGGCCGGCAGAGCAAATCACCGACCTGATCTGCAAGAGGGTCACGCTGCCCGATCGGCTATCTGCTGATGATTTTGAGCTCTTGGCGTCCCAACTGGCACCACACCTATCCATCACGTCGCGCGCCCTCATTGCCAGTGAGGCCAATAATCAGCAGGGCGCTCAGTTCGTCGTTAATATCCTGGTCGTGGCAAAGCACATTGCCAACAAGGCCGGCCGGCCCAAGGTGAACGATGATGATGTCCGCGAAGCATTGGGCAACCGGCCTAGCTTCGATCTGGCTCCATCAAAAAAGAAAAAGATCGGCCGCCTTCGGACCGCCCCCGGACCGCTGCCCCCGGAATCGCCGGCGCCGGCGGTCTCTTCCCGCGACCAGATCCTGCCCCCGGATCGCACCGTCACCACTCCGAGTGGTAGTCGCTCTCGCATCGGCCAAGTTCAGCGCCCCTACGTGGGATCCGCCACCAGCCAAGCCGACCTGGTGGATGCCCAGTGATGCATCTTCCATAACCCCATCAGGCCATGCTCATATTCAATCGGTTCCCATCACGCGAAGACGCCCAGGCATTCGCCTTTGCGGTCCGCGACAGCTATCAGCTATGCTCCATGGTTTGCACCGATATGGAGCGACGCGACAGATCCAATGCGTCGTTCAAACTGGATTTGCCCGCAGTGTTGGTGCACCGGAGCACTAAACCCGGCGTCGAGGACCACGTCATCAAACTTGCCGCCAACTACCACGGTCGCTTCGCGGGAACCTAATACCTATCATTGCAGTGACTGTGCGCCGTGCCTGCACGGCCTCCGCATCACACCCGCAAGCAAGCCCGCGGCAAAGAATTTCAGTCTATTTAGTCTGCATTTTCAGTCTCGTCACCACGGACGCGATGGCCGCTGCTTTGTCTTCGTTCTGACACGCAGGCCAAAAAAACGAACATGTTTGCCGCATGGTTACAGAAAGAGCGAAGGCTGGTACCCGGGGTGGGGGTCGAACCCACAAGACTTTCGTCGGTAGATTTTGAGTCTACTGCGTCTGCCAATTCCGCCACCCGGGCCCGGATGCGCGAAGGGGCAAGCTAGACGGCGCGCGCGGCTTGTAAATCCGAAATTCGCCGGACGGACGTATCACCACATCTCTTCGCCGCGGTCGAAGACGCCTTGGACGGCGGTTTCCCAGACCTGCGGATCGCGGGCCTTGATCATCCGGCCGGCGGTGGCAAAGGAGAGCAGGGCGAGCCCGGAGGCAAAATCGTTGGCGCGCAGCCCGTAGTAAAGCTTGCCGCCGTCGCCGGCCATGAAGCGCAGCTGCTTGGCCGCGATCGACTCAAGCCACGCGCAACCTTCCACGCGTTGGGCGGCGTCGAGCAGGATCCAGGCGAGACCCGGTTCGTAGCAGCGGTAGTGGTCGCTGCAGGGCGGCTCGAAGGTGCCGTCGGCCATTTGATTTTGGTGCAGCCAGTCGCAGAACTCCGCGAAGCGGGCCTGCAGGCGCGCCCAGATGGTGTCACCCACGGCGGCCGCGGCGGTCTTCAGTTCGGCCTCGACGAGATTCGGGGCCTGCGCGGGCACGCGGGCCTCCGGATCGGCCTGCGGGGTGAACTGGATGACGTGGCGCAGCGGCGACTGCAGGCGCTGCCGCATCTCCCGGCTGCCGAGCGCGGCGACGAGCCCCTCGGAGGTGTAGAGCAGGATCTGCTGCGGGGCGGCCTTGGTCCACTCGCCCCAGAGCGTGTTTTTGTAGTCGAAGGTGGCGATGTATTCGATCATCGGCACCGCGGCGTCGTAATACTTCGTCTCGCCGGTGAGGTCGGCGTAGCGGATGAGGGTGGCCGCGAACAGCGCGTTGGCGCACCAGTATTCGGTCATGCCCTTGGGGTTGATCTTAAAGTCGAGCAAGCCCACGCCCATCACGCCCCGGTCGGTCGGGTAGTGCTTGAGGCAGTGGTCGAGGTAGCGCTGCACGCTGGCGAGCACCTGCGCCCTTTCCGGCAGGTGCGGAAACTGCGCGATGGTGTCGAGCATGCCGTTGGCGGTCGAGGCGTTGTCGGCCACGCAGGAACAGAGCGGCACGCCCTGGTCGTTGCGGTTGTAGCCGTACCCCATGTCGAACATGTCCGGGTAGTGCACGCCCTGGAACTCCATCATGCGCGCGCAAAAACGGCGGCAGACGGCGGTCATGCGCGCATCGTCGAGCAGGTCCATGGTGAGGGCCGAGCCCATCACGACATACGCCTCCTCAAAGCAGGCCTGCATGGGGTGGGCCATGCCGGGGCTCGCAATGATGTGATGCGAGAAATAATTCCAGTGGCGGATGAGACCGCGCGCGACGACGTCGGGGTTGAGGTGCATGACAGCTCTTCGGTCATCGCAGACGCCGTGGCCCGGTCAAACAAATAGCCCCGGGAGAAACCCGGGGCCCCGCGGTAAAAAATGGTCGGGCCGGTGAGATTCGAACTCACGACCTCTTGCACCCCATGCAAGCGCGCTACCAGGCTACGCTACGGCCCGAAACAAGAGAACGGTCAGAAAGCGGCAACGCGGCGACGGTGGCAAGTGGTTTTTTGTGGCGGGGCGAATAGGGCTTGAGCCGCCGGGCAGATCGCTGACCGTGGGGGGCTTGCGCATGTCCCAAACTGTTCCCCTGCTGCGTTGGATCTGGCCGGTGGCCCTGGCTGCGACGATTTTCGTCGCGTCGGGCCGCGGCCAGGTGGCGGCGCCGGACATCGTCGATTTCGACAAGGCGGCGCATTTCTTCGTTTACGGGCTGCTGGCGACACTGGTGGTGCGCGCGGGTCCGCGGCCGGTATGGGCGGTGGGGATCACCATTCTCTACGGCCTGACCGACGAGTGGCACCAGAGCTTTACGCCGGGGCGCAGCGTGGAGTGGATGGATGTGATGGCCGATGCGCTGGGCGCGGTTGTGGCGGTGGCGGTTTACGCGGGCTGGGCGGGTTACCGCCGGTGGCTGGAGCGTCCGCTGTTCGGATTGCAACCGCGGGTTGAAAATCCCGGGCAAGTTGTGCCAAATCCCCCGTCATGACCGCCGCTGAGGCCCAGGAAAAGATCGCCGCACTCCGCGCCGCCGTGGCCCGGCACGACGAGTTGTATTACCGGCGGGCGCAGCCGGAGCTCAGCGATTACGATTACGACCGGCTCAAGCGCGAGCTGGCGGACCTCGAGGCGGCCTGGCCGCGATATGCCGCGGGCGAATCCCCGACCGATGCGGTGGGCGATGATCGCACCGAGGGATTTGCGACCTACCGGCACCGGCAGCCGATGCAAAGCCTCGATAACACGTATTCCGAGGCGGAGCTGCGCGAATTTCACGCCCGGCTGGTCAAGCTGCTGGAGCGCGACGATCTCGGCTACGTGATCGAGCCCAAGATCGACGGGCTGGCCGTGAGCCTGACTTTCGAGCAGGGCCGGTTGGTGCGCGCGGTCACGCGTGGCAACGGCGTCGAGGGCGACGATGTCACCGAAAACATCCGCACGATCAAATCGTTGCCGGACCGACTGAAGCCGGCGGCCGGCGCGCCGATCCCCGACGCGGTGGAAATCCGCGGCGAGGTCTTCATGACGCTGGAGGAATTTGCGCGCATCAACCAAGAGCGGGAGGAGGCGGGCGAGCCACGGTACGCGAATCCGCGCAACCTCGCCGCCGGCACGCTGAAGCTGCTCGACCGGGCGGAGGTTGCGGCGCGACGACTGGAGATCGTGCTTTACGGCCTCGGCTATGCCGAGCCGGCGGAGCCGTTGGGCGACACCCAGAGCGGATTTCACGCCTTGGTGCGCCAATGGGCGCTGCCCACGGTGGAAAAATTCTGGACGGCGCGCGGCATCGACGAGGTGTGGGCGGCGGTGCAGGAGCTCGACCGCATGCGTCACGCGTTCAGCTATGCGACCGACGGCGCGGTGGTTAAGCTCGATCCGTTTCGCCTGCAGCGCGAGGCCGGCAGCACGAGCAAGGCGCCGCGCTGGGCCATGGCCTACAAGTTTCCCGCGGTGCGCGCGGAGACGCAGCTCAAGGCGATCACCATCCAGGTGGGGCGCACGGGTGTGTTGACGCCGGTCGCTGAACTGGAACCGGTGCAGCTCGCCGGCACGACCGTGTCGCGCGCCACGCTGCACAACCGCGACGAGATCAGGCGCAAGGACATCCGCGTGGGGGATTTCGTGGCGGTTGAAAAGGCCGGCGAGATTATCCCGGCCGTCATTGCGGTCAACCTCACCAAACGCACGCCGCACTGCGTGCCGTATGAGTTTCCGACGGCCTGCCCGGTGTGTGGCACGCCGGTGGTGCAGTTGGAAGGCGAGGTGGCGCTGCGTTGTCCGAATTACGAGTGTCCCGTGCAGGTGCGGCGGCGCGTGCAGCATTTTGCCTCGAAGGGCTGCGTGGACATCGACGGGCTGGGCGTGGCGATGGTGGACACGCTGGTGGACAAGGGCTGGGTGCGCAGCCTGGCCGACATCTACCGGTTGAAACGTGAGGATCTGCTGACGCTCGGCAAGAGCGTGGAGAAATCCACCGACAAGCTGCTGGCGGCGATCGAGACGAGCAAACGCGCCGAGCTGTGGCGGGTGATCCACGGGCTCGGTATCACGCACGTGGGCGCCGCCGCGGCCAAAGATTTGGCGAAGCACTTCGGCGGTCTCGAGACGCTGATGAATGCGCGTTACGACGACTTCATCGGCGAAAAGAAAACCAGCCGCATCAACGGCATCGGCGAGACCATGGCGCTGGCGCTCATTGCGCATTTCAACCGGCCGGAAAACCGGGCGCTGATCGGCGAACTCACGGAATTGGGCGTCAAGCCCGTGGCCCCGGCCAAGGCCGCGCCGACCGGCACCTCCTTCGCGGGCAAAATCTTCGTGCTTACCGGCACTTTGCCCACGATGACGCGCGACGAGGCCGGCGCGAAGATCGAGGCGGCCGGCGGCAAGGTCAGCGGCAGTGTCAGCAAGAAAACCAGCTACGTGCTCGCGGGTGCCGAAGCCGGTTCAAAACTCGACAAGGCGCAGGCCTTGGGCGTGCCGGTGATCGACGAGGCGGAGTTTTTGCGGATGTTGGCGGAAGGGTGAGCCGCCAACGGCGGCGGGCGCTTTATTTTGACCCGGCGCGGACATCGTGGTGCGGTGGCGGGCATGAACGCTGGCACGAATTGGGTGCGGTGGATGATCCTGGCCGCGATGGCGGTCTCCGCCGCTTGGGCGCAGAGCGAACGGGTGCGGCCGGCACCGCCGGACTGGGACGATCCGGTCACGATCACGCTGACGGGGCGGCCGACTTATTTTCACCGCCACCACGCGGAGGTCGAGGGCGTGTCGGCGGAAGAGCAGGCGATCTTTCAGAGTTCGTGGGCGGGCGAACTCGGCCTGCGCATCGCGGGTCTGGCGGACGAACCGCACCGGGTGCGGCTGGCCTACACCGAGATGGATCTGAACGCGCCGCGCCGCCGCGTGTTCGACATTTTGATCAACGACGAGGTCGTGCGGCGTGAGGTATGCATCTTCAACGCCGTGGGCAACCGGCGCGTGCTGGATCTGAATTTCACCGACACGCCACGTGACGGCGTGATCACGTTTGCCCAGCGCAAGAGCGTGCCCGAGACGGACGTACCGAGTTTCACATTGCTGGAGGTTTACGACCAAAAGGGCCGTTTGATCGGGCGCAGGTCGGCCTACGAAATGCGGCCGGCCGATTGGGACCGGCGCGGTTACCTGGATTTGATTTACTGGGGTGAGATTCCGGACGAACACGATCAGCCGCCGTGGGCGGGCACCTACAAGATTCGTGCGCACGAGCCGGACAAGCTGACCGCGGCCGACGTGCTCGGACCCGACGGCATCGCATATCCGAACTGGACGCGCGTGGGCGTGCCCGGCGGCATTCCCGAACTCGCCAACACGGTTTCAGCGACGGATTACGGGATGGTGGCGGATGATGACTCCGACGACTCCGCGGCGTTGCAGCGTGCGATCGATGCCCTGCAGGTCCGCGGCGGCGGCGTGCTGTTCATCCCCGCCGGGCGCTATTACCTCGACCGGCCGGTGGTGGTGACCGGAGACAACATCGTGTTGCGCGGATCCGGGCGTGACCGCACGCACCTCGTGTCGCGTTTCTCGATGCAGGGGAAGCCGCCGGAACTGCACGGCCTCGATCCGCAGACGCCGATCAGCGGGCAGGGGTTTTATTACCTCTGGGTTGATCCGCAGGGATTGACCGGCATCGAGATCAAGGCCGGGGGAAAGGTGGTCAGCCGGGTCACACGTCCGGGCTTGTGGGAGACACAGTTGTTCTACCGGTTCAGCGGGGCGGAGCTGCTGGCGGGGGCCGGTCCGGGCCAAACGACGCTCAACGTGAGCGTGACGTATCGCGACGGCACGCGGCGCAGTGTTTCTGCGCCGGTGCAAGTGACTGACGCCGAGATCGACGAGCCGCGGGCTTACGGTGTGCTGGGCATGATCGTGTTTCGCGGCAACGGTCCGGTGGGGGCGAAAATTCCGCTCACGCGTGACGGCGCGCGCGGTGACATGAGCCTGGAAGTCGCGTCCGGTCACGGCCTCAGGGCCGGCGACCGCATCGTGTTGGCCGCGCCGGTGACAGAGGAGTGGCGGAAACTCCGCCGCGTTGTGCATCGCGGCGGCACCTACCGGATGAATCTGTATGACGTCGCGGCGGTCGAGGGCGACCGTCTGTTGCTGGACGAGGGGCTGCGGCTGGATTTTCCCGCGGCGGAAAACGCGCACGTGCAGAAGCTGCATCCGCAGCGGCATTGCGGGATCGAGGACCTGACACTGACGCAGGCGGTGGACACGCGCGTGCACAGCGTGGTGTTTGAATACAATTGGGAGTCGTGGGTGCGCGGGCTCAAGGTCGTGCAGACGGGCGACAAGGCGCTTTACATGCCGTTTTCGAAACGCTGCGAGGTGCGCGACTCGGTCTTCGACCGCGCGTGGTGCAACGAGGGCGCCTCGGCCTATATCGGCTGGGAGCATTCCTTCGATTGCCTGATGGAAAACGTCACCACGCATGACATGCGCCACGCACCGGTGGTGCAGTGGTCGACCTCGGGCTGCGTGATCCGCGACAGTGTGTTTCACAACAGCGACGCGCAATGGCACGCCGGCTGGACCAACGAGAACCTGTTCGAGGGCCTCGTGGTCGAGTCGTCGCACGACGGCGGTTCTTACGGCAACGGTATGTGGTCGTCCGGTCCGGAGGACGGCGCGCACGGTCCCAACGGCCCGCGCAACGTGGTTTACCACTGCAACATCACCTCGACCAAGGTCGGCCTGTGGATGGGCGGGATGAACGAAAACTGGCTGATCCTGTACAACCGGTTTGTGGTCGGTCGCGGCCCGGCGGTGCTGGCGAAATCGGCGAGTTTCGACCACATCATCCAAGGCAACGTGTTTGTGCTGCTGGAACCGTATCCCGCGGCGATTTATCTCGGCTCACGCGACTGCATCGGCATCGAGCTCGTGAACAACCGGTTTGTCGGTCCGGTGTCGCAATTGACCGGCGGGGCCATTCGCCCGGCGGTGGAGTGGGACAACCGCATCCTCGCCTCGGGTGACATCAACCGGCCGCATCCGCCGGTGCGCTCGATCTACGATTGGCAGCAGGAAAACCGGGAGCGGATCCAGCGCGAGCAACGGCAGCGCGCCGCTGATCGCCGGACGTTGCGGCTGCCCAACCGGCTCGCGGATCATGCCGGCGCCCCTTAGCCGGACTCATGCAGTGGAAATGTAGGGGCGCGGCTTGTCCGCGCCCTTCTTTCGTTCGCATTCACGGGCGTGGACGAGCCACGCCCCTGCTATGAAGCCGAAGTAGTCGAGCAAAAAGAAAGCTCCGCCAG
>JACFMR010000034.1 GCA_019455245.1 Opitutaceae bacterium | reverse complement strand
ATCAGCCGACAGGTTGGCCGCTCTAGGGCCGCCTGTCGGCTTCATGTCATCTACCGTCAGTTTTTGCGGGCGGGCCGGCAGGTCCCGCCCAATCGGTAGGGCGGGCAGTCCCTTGCCCGCCGCAACGCTTCGTTCTGTGAGCATCATTCGTAGGGCTGCACCTTGGTGCAGCCGCTTTTTCGGCCGGACCGAGGTCCGGCCCTACGCCGGATTTGCGGGCGGGCCGCCCGCGCTCCCACGGCCCACCCGGTAAATTTCGAGCAAACGGTCGGCGCATTTTTCCCAATCGTATTCGGCCGCGACCTGGCGCGCGCGGCGCGCACAGGCCGCGTGGCGCGCCGCATCCGCGGTGAGAGCGCCAATCGCCTGCGCCAGCGCCTCCGGATCACCGGGCGGCACCAATTCGCCCACGCCCGCGCCGTCCAGCCATTCGGCGTATCCACGAATCTTCGACGCCACCACCGGCACGCCATGCGCCAGCGCCTCCAGCGCCACCAGCCCGAAACTCTCGCCGCCGCGCGATGGCACCACGCAAACATCCGCGTCCCGGTAGGCCGCGGCGAGCTGCGCCGGGGTCACTTCGCCGCGCGCTGTGCCCGGTCCAACCGCCATGAGTTCGAAACGTCCGGGCTGCGCCGTGGCCAGACATTGCATCGCCGCCTGCAGCACCGGGAAACCTTTGCGCGGCTCGTCCGCGCGGCCGACGAACAGCACCTGCACCGGCGCGCCCGGCGGACGTTCCGGCCGCACCGCCGCCGCGGCCGGCAGCCGCACGCCGTTGGGCACCACGGTGAACGCCGCGGGGTGATACTGCGTGGCAAACTCCCGCGCCGGCACCGACACCGCCACGCGCCGGTCGAGCCGCGCGTTGACCCACCGGCACCACGGCCAGATCCACAGATAACCGTGGCTGGTCTCGGAGTAGGTGTGAAACGTGCCGACCTTGAGCGCGTTGCCCGCGTGCCAGAGCGCGAAGGCGTTGAGCGTCGGCAAAAACGGCTCCTGCAGGTGAATCACATCGGGACGAAATTCGTGGATCAACCGCCGCATCGCGCCGCCGAGGTTGAGATCGGTGGTCAGTCGGCTGCGCGCGCCGTTGAAGGCGCCCACCTTCACCCGGCCCAGCCGCTCAATCCGCGGATCATCCTTGAACACCGGCGACGACGCCGGGCCGACCAATTTCACTGCGATGCCGCGCTGCGTCAGCGTTTCCAACAGATCGAGCGCGTGGCGGTTCACGCCGCCCGGCACGGCCAGATCGTAGGGGGTCGTGAGCAGAATTCGCATCGTCACGCTGGGCCGAACCGGCGGGGCCGTCGGGTTTGATCATCGGGTTGATCGCCCTGCCTCCGCGCGCCGGGGCCCTGCCCCCCGGCAAGACCGATCGCCAACGGAATCGTAAATATAACCACTTGCATGAAGAAGCGGCGCACGTGCTACCAGCACTGGAAAAGCGACCGGCCGGCTGGTCAATGGCATTGACAGCCCGGACCTTCGGCGAGCTGATAATCAATCCGACCCATGCTCTCCCCGGCGCAATTGAGCGACACCCGCGCGGCGGCTTTCTCAATCTGCGGAAGTTCCGCGCCCCGGCGCAAATCACAGTCTCCTCCCGGCCGGGCGCCATGGCCGTCTCCACCGGATTCGCTCCGCCTTGCTCCGCGATGTTTTTCACCGCCCGGTTGTCCGCCAGACCGGCCCTTCCCATTCCAAGCCTGAAAATCCCGTGACCACCCCACTCCGCCCCGCCCTGGTTTCATTCGCCCGCCAGCTGCGACCGTTCGGTTTCGGCGCCGTCCTGCTCGCCTGCACCGGCCTCGCCCTCGCCGCCGAGCCGGCCGCCGCCACCTTCTCGCTGCGCGACGCCCTCGCCGCCACCTTGGAACAAAGCCCCGCGCTGCGCGTGCAAAAATCCGTGATCGAGCAAAAGAGCGGCGCGCTGGAACAGGCCGAGGGCATGTTCGACTGGACCGCCACCGGCGCGGCCAGCTACACCCGCGACCGCACCCCCGTGCCCGGCCCGCCCGGCACCGAACCCGAAAATCGCAGCAACACCGTTTCCTACACCGCGGGCGTCGACCGGCTTTTCCGCTCCGGCGTGCTCGTGCGGCCGTCGGCGACCGTGGCGGTGGAGGATGCCGTTTCGCCCGTCAGCCCGACCTACGGCGTTTCGCAACTCAACCTGCAGATCATCGTGCCGCTGTTGCGCGGACTGGGCCGCGACAGCACCGGGGCCTACGAGGCCGCCGCCCGCGGCGATGTCGAGGTGGCCCGGCTGCTCTACCAGCACGCGCTCACCGCGCAGGCTTTCAACACCGTCTTCAACTACTGGGCCAGCCGCAGCGCCGACGAAACGCTCAACGTGCAGCGCGATGTCGAACGCGCCGCCGAGCAGCTCGTCGAATCCACCAAGGTGCTGGTGCGCAGCGGCGTGTTTCCGCCCGCCTACCTGCTGCAGGCCGAGGCCAACCTGCGCGAAAAACGCACCGTGCGCATCAATGCCGAGCTCGACGCCCACGACGCGCGTTTCAGCCTCGGCCAGTCGATCGGCCTGCCGCCGGAGGCCATCGCGGCCACGCCGGCGCCCGCGGATCATTTTCCCCCGCTCGAAACCGCCATCGCGCCGTTCGATGACGAAACCCGCACCACCCTGATCGTGCGCGCCCTGCAAAACCGCGCCGACTACCTCGCCTCGCAACAGAGCCTCGTGCCGCTGGGCATCCTTGCGCGCCAGGCCGAGCTCGACCTCAAGCCCGAGGTCAACCTCGTCGCGGGCGCCGGCTACAAGGGCCTCAATGCCGGCGGCTCCGCGTTGTCCCCGCTGCACGAGCGCCTCACCGGCCTCAACGCCGAGATCGGCGTTTCCTTCGCGTGGCCGTTTCGCAACACCTACCAGCGCGGCCTGCTGCGCGAACGCCGCGCCGATCAGGCGCTGGCGGAGGCCGAGGTCGTGCAACTCTCCCAGCGCGTCGCCCGCGAGGTGCTGCTCGCGCTCGAGGAGCTGCGCCTGCGCGCCGACACCGTGCGCTCCGCCCAGGAAACCGTGCAGATCGCCGAGCGCGCCGTCGCCGCGCAATACGATCAGGTCAAGGCCGGTGAAGGCACGATCCTCGACCTGATCAACCTCGAGAACCTTTATTCCTCCTCGCGTATCCGCTACATCAGCACGCACGCCTCCTACGCGATCGCCATCGCCCGCCTGCGCTACGCGCTCGGCCAGGTTTTTGAAAGTGCCGGCGAGAACCTGACGCTCGCCGATCTGACCGCCGTGCCCGCCCTTTGAACCCCGCCCGCCCAATCACCTCCGCCCGATGAAAACCAAACCGCTCGCCCTCCTCGTCCTGCTCGCCGCCCTGGTCCTTCCGACCGCCGTTGGCGCCGCCACCGTGTCGGCGCTGGGCCGGGTGCTGCCCCGCTCCGGCATCATCGACATCCCCGGCACCGTCGGCGACACCGTCCGGGCCATCCATGTCAACGAAGGCGACTGGGTCGAGGCCGGACAATCGCTCGCCACGCTCTCCTCCGCCGCGGGCGCCCGCCAGCAGTTGCAACAGGCCGAGGCCGATCTCACCGAGACCCGCCGCAGCGCCGCGCGTGATGTGGAGATCGCCCGGACCCGCCTCGAAACCGCCGAACTCGAACGGCAATACGCGGTCAACCGGCACGAACGCATCCTCGCCGCGGGCGACAGCGAATTCATCTCCCCCGACCAAATCGAGGCCCGCACCCTCGGCCGGAAACAGGCCGAGATCGGCGCCGTGCAGGCCCGCCAGAATCTCGCCGCGGCGGAAGCCGCCGCGACGCAGCGCATCCGGGCGGCCGAACTCGCGCGTGATACCGCGCAGGCCGCGCTGGCCGCCGCCGAGGTGCGCGCGCCGATTGCCGCCAAGGTGCTCAAGATCCGCGGCCGCGTCGGCATGCAGATCAACGGCCGCATCGAGCTGTTCAAGCTCGGCGACACCGCCGGGATGAATGTCGTGGCCGAGGTCTACGAATCCGAGGTGCTCAAGGTGCAACCCGGCCAGAAGGCCGTGGTCTCCGCCGCCGCTCTGCCCGCGAAAATGTCCGGCGTCGTCACGGGCGTCAGCCCCATCGCGTTTCGCAACACCATCGAGAGCATGGACCCCAACACCAGCACGCAGGCCCGCGTGGTCGAGGTCACCATCCGCATGGACCAGGTCGAACCGCTCGACCGGCTCGTGTTTTTGCAGGTCGATGTGACCATCGACATCTGAGCGCACCGCGGCCGTTTCGTTTTCTTCTCCAATGCGGACTCCCCTGGCATGGTTGAACACCATCCAAAACCGGAAGCGCAGCGCGACCGCGGTCGGCGGCATCTGCTTCGCGGTGCTGCTGATCTTCATGCAGGCGGGGTTCCTCGGCGCGGCCAAGCTCAACGCCTCGCTGCCCTACCGCGAGCTGCGTTTCGACCTGATGATCGTCTCAAAGGGCTACCTGATGCTCACGCGCAGCGAGTCGATCGACATCTACCGCATCCTGCAGGCGCGCAACGTGCCCGGCGTGGCCGGCGTGCACGGCCTGCTGCTGGAGGGCGGCCGCTGGAGCACGCCGGACCGCGGCGGCTCGGCCAGCACCTTCGTGTTCGGTCTCGTGCCCGGTGAACCGTATTTCCGCAACGATGCGCTTAACGCCGCCGCGGAGCGCTTGCAGACCCGGCAGACCATGCTGGTCGACCGGCTCTCGCGCCCCAGCTACGGCCCCCGCGAGATCGGCGGCACCGCGTTCGTCAACGGCCAGGAACTCACCATCGCGGGCGATTACGCGCTCGGCATGGGCCTGCTCGCCGACGGCAGCGTGATCGTGAGCCAGGACACCTTTCTGCGCCTCTACCGCATCCCGCGGCTGCAACGCGTGCAATTCGGCCTCGTGCAACTGGCGCCCGGCGCCGACCCCGCGGCCGTCGCCGCCGCCATGCGCGCCACCCTGCCCGACGACGTGCTCGTGCTCACCAAACCGAACCTGATTGAGCGCGAGGAAAACTACTTCGTGAACGTGAAGCCCGTCGGCATCATGTTCCAGGTCGGCATGCTCGTGGCCTTCATCGTCGGCGCCGTGATTCTCTACCAGATCCTCGCCAGCGAGATCACCAACCGTCTCAAGGAATTCGCCACGCTCAAGGCCATGGGCTACACCGAGCGCTTCATCTACGGCGTCGGCATCAAGCAGGGCCTGATCTTTTCGCTGCTCGGCTATTTCCCGGCGCTGGTGCTCTCGATGGGGCTCTACAAAATCCTGCGCCAGCTCTCCTCGTTCCCGGTGTTCATGGACTGGCAGCGCGCGGTCTTCGTCTTCGGGCTCTCCCTCGGCATGTGCGCGGTGGCGGCGTTCTTCGCCCTCGGCAAAATCAAGCGGGCCGACCCGGCCGACCTCTTCTGACCATGCGCTTCCTCGCCCCCCTGCCCGTTGCCTGGCGCATGCTGATCGACAAGCCGTCGCGGTTCATCCTTTCCGGCCTGGCGGTCGCGTTTTCCGTGGTCATCATGTTCATGGAGCTCGGTTTCTTCAACGGCTCCAACGACAGCGCGGCCAACCTGCCGCCGCATTTTGACTGCGACCTCATTCTCTCCCACGTCGAGAAAAACCACCTCAAGACCGGCGAGGAGTTTCCCCTCGAGTGGATTTATCGCGCCCGCGACGCCGCCGGCGTGGCCGCGGCGGTGCCGCTCTACACCGGCGCCGATTACTGGTGGAACCCGCAGGACGGCTCGCGCAACCGCGTCTTCATCCTCGGCGTCGATCCGGCCGACCCGATGTTCGCCACCGCCGCCGTGCGCGCCCACCGCGCCGCGCTGCAACTGCCCGGCACCGTGCTCTACGACCGGCTCTCGCGTTATGAACTCGGCGAGATTTCGGTCGGCACCGTCACCTCCCTCGGCGCCATGGGCGTCGAGGTCGTCGGCCTGTTCGAGCTCGGCCCCAACTTCGCCTACGAGGGCCACGTGCTGACCGGCGCGGACAACTTTTTCCAGATCCACGGGCAGCGCCGCGAGATCGTGGACCTCGGCCTCATCCGCGTGGAACCCGGCGCCGACGTCGAAACGGTGCGCGCCGCGCTGCAAGCCCACCTGCCGCCCACCGCGCTGCTGCTCACGCCGGCGGAAATCCACCGGCGCGAAATCAACTACACTACGAAGAACAGCCCCGCCGGCGTCGTCTTCGGCATCGGCCTGCTCGTCGGTTTCGCGATCGGCGTCATCATCTGCTACCAGATCCTGTTCAACGAGGTGAACGACAACCTACCGCAGTTCGCCACCCTCAAGGCCATGGGCCACTCGCCCGGCTTCATCTCCGGCATCGTCATGCACGAGGCGCTGCTCATGGCGGTGATCGGCTACCTGCCCGGCGCCGTGCTCGGCGGGCTCCTCTACCATCTGCTGGAAAGTGCCACGCAGATCCAGATGTTCCTCACGCCCGGCCGGCTGCTCCTCATTTTCATCCTCACCAGCGGCATGTGCCTCCTCGCCGGCCGCCTCGCCATCCGCAAGGTCCACCAAACCGACCCCGCCGATCTGTTCTAGGAATCTTCGATCCGTTTAACCACGAAACACACGAAAAACACGAAAGGGATAAAACATTATAGATGATTACAATGAGAAGAGACGATCCGAGGCGTAAAGGTAGGGCGCGACCGCCGGGCGCGCCGCGAGTGTTTCGGCGGGCCCAGCGGTCCCGCCCTACCAGCGCGGCGTCTCTTCAATGCGTAACTCTCAATATAATCTATCCCTTCACTGCCACAGATCACCCCTCCGTGATTTTTCGTGTGCTTCGTGTATTTCGTGGTTCCTCTCCCCAACCCTGAATCTTTCCCCGTCATGAGCCTTCCTCCCACCCGCGAAGTCGCGATCGAAATCAACGGCCTCAACCACCACTTCGGCAAGGGCGACGCCCGCAAACAGGCGCTCTACGACAACCGGCTGGTCGTGCACCGCGGCGAGATCGTCATCATGACCGGCCCGTCCGGCTCCGGCAAAACCACCCTCCTCACGCTCATCGGCGCGCTGCGCGCCGTGCAGGAGGGCAGCATCCGGCTCTGGGGCACCGAACTCGCCGGCCTCAACCCCGCCCAGCAGGTGGAGATGCGGCGCAACCTCGGCTTCATTTTCCAGGCGCACAACCTGCTCGACGGCCTCACCGCCCGGCAGAACGTCCGCATGGCCATCGAGCTCACCGCCGCCCCGCAGCGTGACCACGACCGGATCGCCGACACCATGCTCGGCTCCGTCGGCCTCGCCGACCGCGTGACCTACAAGCCACGCAACCTCTCCGGCGGCCAGCGCCAGCGCGTCGCCATCGCCCGCGCCCTCGTCAACAAGCCCAAGCTCATCCTCGCCGACGAACCCACCGCCGCACTCGACAAGGATTCCGGCGCCAACGTCGTCGCGCTGCTACGCGATCTCGCCAACAACCACGGCACCACCGTGATGATCGTCACCCACGACGCCCGCATCATCAACGTGGCCGACCGCATCGTGAACATGGTTGACGGCCACATCGTCTCCGACGTGCGCATCAAGGAAACGATGGTCATCTGTGCCATCCTGAAAAAATGCGCCGTTTTCAAGGAGATGAGCCCCTCCGACCTCACCGACATCGCGCAGAAGATGTCCGAGGAACGCTTCGCCGCGGGCGAGGAAATCATCCGCGTGGGCGAGGACGGCGACAAATTCTACGTCATCGCCAGCGGCAGCACCGACATCATCGTCGAGACCGCCACCGGCACCCGCGCGGTGGCCAAGCTCGGCGAGGGCGATTTCTTCGGCGAAGTCGCGCTGCTCAAGGACCAGCCCCGCAACGCCACCGTCACCGCGCGCGAACCGGTCACGGTCTATTCGCTCTCCAAGGAAAACTTCCTCGCCGCCGTGCACAGCCACAAGAGCTTCGAGGACCAGTTGTCCGCCGTGCTCTTCAGCCGCGGGTGAACCGCCTCAGGTGGGCCGGTTGCCCTGTAGGCCCGGCCGTTGGTCGGGAACCTGCACCAGCGTAGGGCCGCACCTTGGTGCGCGCCTCTTCTTCGTAGGGCCGGACCCCTGGTCGCCTTTGGCGCCGCCTTCGGCGGGTAAACTTGGTCCGCGCCTTTCCGGGTTCCATCCCGTTGAACCACAGATGAACACAGATACACACAGATTGAAAATGGCTGGCCTCGTGAAGCGGCCCCGACCAAGCCGCCCTACGCTTGCCGCGCCGTAGTTGAACGAAGGCGGGTCCTCCGCTTGCCGCGCCGTAGTTGAATGAAGGCGGGTCCTCCGATCCCCCTCACCCTGAACCGCGTGGCGCAGCTATACGCGGTCCAGCGGCGACCGCACGGCCCCATCTCACGCCGCCTGCAAGGGTTGCACCGCCGCTTTGATTTTCTTTCCGACGGTATTCATGGCCTCGCGGAGATCGTAGGCGAGTTGCACCCGCAGCCAGTAGCCGGGCTCCTGGCCGAAATAGGTGCAAAGATGCAGATCGGTTTCGGCCGTGATGCCGCGGCGCTCATTGACGATTTCGTTGACCCGTTGGTGCGGCAGCTTGGTGTCCTTGGCGAGCCGGTAAGGCGTGATACCCAGCGGGCTCAAAAACTCCTCACGAAGGAGTTCCCCGGGATGGACGTTGATATGCTTTTTCATGGTTTTAATGGTAATCGGTGATTTCTACCTCGTGTGCGTTTTGTCCGACCCAACGAAAACACACTCTGAACTGATCGTTGATCCGAATACTGTGCCGCCCGGCGCGATCACCCTTCAGGGCCTCAAGCCGGTTGCCCGGCGGGAAACGCAGTTCTTCGAGGTTGGAGGCGGCTTCAAGTTGGGTTAATTTTCGCAAGGCGGTCTTGAGGATCGTGGAAGGAAGTTCTGGAGGCTTTCGCCCCAGCCACAGCGATTGGGCTGTCTTGTTGGCAAATGACTGGATCACGATTTCAGAATGAGGCTATGCACGCTGCCCATGCACACGTCAAGCGAGACTATGCACGGATAGCGTGATTAGCGCAACCCCGGGTCACACCGCCGGCACAAAAGCCGCTTCTTGGTCGTTCTCTTTCTCGTTTTCATCGGCCTCACGCCGAGGCGCACAGTCACCGTCCGATCTGGTAGGGCCGGACCCCTGGTCGCCTTTGGCGCCGCCTTCGGCGGGTAAACTTGGTCCGCGCCGCCGCCTGGTGCGGTAGGGCGAGGTGTCCCCACCGAGCCGCCGCCGGTTTCATACCGTTAAACCACAGATGAACACAGATACACACAGATTGGAAATGGCTGGCGGCGTTCCGCCCTCCACCCTCCGCTTGCCGCGCCGTCTTGTCACGCCATAGCCTGGCGACGGCGGAAGTTGAACGAAGGCGGGTCTTCCGATTCCCCTCACCCTGAACCGCGTGGCGCAGCTATACGCGGTCCAGCGGCGAACGCACGCCCAAGCCGGGCTTCTGCATCACGTGCGTATAGATCTGCGTCGTCTCCAGCTTGGAATGCCCCAACAGCTCCTGCACGGTGCGAATATCCGTCCCGGCTTCCAGCAAGTGCGTCGCAAACGAGTGCCGCAGCACATGCGGCGTCACCCGTTTGTCCAGACCCGCCTTGGCCGCCGCGGCCCGGATCGCATTCTGAAAGGTGCCGTCGAGAATGTGGTGCCGCCGCTCGACCCCGGTTTCCGGATCACGCATCAGCATGCGCGAGGGCCACAGCCATTGCCACTGCCACTGCTCACCCGCCCGTTGATATTTGCGCGCCAATCCTTCCGGCAGCCAGACCCCCGGCACGCCTTTCCGCCTGTCCTCCTCAAAAATCTCCCGCAATCTCGCCAGATGGGTTTCCAAGCGCGGGCGCAGCGTTTCCGGCAGCACCGTCACCCGGTCCTTGCCGCCTTTGCCCGCGTAGACCTGCACCTGCCCGCGCTCCAAGTCCAGATGGTGTACCCGCAGGCGGAGCAATTCCAGCAGGCGCAAGCCGGCCCCATACATCATTTCCGCCATCAACCGGTAGCCCGGCGACAGGGCCGCCAGCAGCCGGGAGATTTCCACCCGGCTGAGCACCACCGGGATCTTCCGCCGCGGCCTCGCGTGGGCAAATTCCATTGTCCCCAAATCGATCCGCAGCGCCTCTTGCATGAAAAAAGCCAGGGCGTTCAACGCCTGTTTCTGGGTGGAGACACTCGCGCGCCGCTCCACCGCCAGCTTGGACAAAAAAGCCGATACATCGCCACCGTCCGCGATCATCGGGGTGCGCGGTTGCACAAAATCGGCAAACTGCCGGGCCCAGCCCCGGTAGGTCTGTTCCGTGCGCCACAAAAATCCGCGCTGTCGCATCGCGGCCACCAACGCCCGCTCCCATTCGGTGTGCCCCAGATCGTTCGCGGCCTGCGGCGGCGGCACCCCGGCGTTGCGGCGCGGCTGAGCTTCCAGCGCGGCCACATCAGCCGCCGGCGGCACAAAAGCGCCATGGCGGTGCGTCACCCCACCGATGCGCTTGGCCTCTTGGAAAAACCATTTCAGCGCCTCGCGTTCATACTGCCGCTCAACCTCGGTCAACCCCCGCCGCCCCAAATACCAGCGGATAAAACCCGTGGAAACAGGCCGCCGGGCCGCTTTGCATGCCGTCAGCAACCCGACAATGTCCCGCTGGAAATCACGCCTGACCTTTTCCGGCAATGCCTGCTCTGCCAACACCTTGCGCCACGTGGGGAATGACACCACCTCATCAAGAGTCTCATTGGGTGTCATTTCCGCAGAAGCCATGTTTGCAACATGGGGTTATGGAAAACTGACACAATCCCAAAAACCCATGTTCAGCCGCGATCCAGTGGCCATGATTTACCTATAAAACTGATTTACAGACAGTTATTTTTAAGCCATATAAAGCCCATCGACAATGAACCCCTCCTGCAAAGCCATACTGAGTATGGGCTAATAACACTGTTCGGCAGAGAGCCTGTCGTGGCCGTTGTGGTTGGCCACGGAGTAGCGGGAACCATCGGGATTACTGGGCCGTGATTGTCTGCCTTAGTCGCGCCGCATTTGGCGCACGTCGGCACGTCTGGTATTGTTGAAAACCATGCGTCGTGCACAAGAACGGGGCCGCCGCAGATTGAACAGGACCCTATGATTACCTTGCCGGGATAGGTGATTTGAGAGTTCATGTTTTTCGAGAGATTAACTGCCGAACCAAGCGGCCAGAGCACAACGCGGGCGGGGCTCAGGGAGAATGCGGACGTGCCTTCCCGCGTGGCTCATCCGCGACGTTGGGCAGAAGCGATGAGCCTATTCCAGAAACTCAAGTCGATGTTCGGTGATCCCGCGAAGGAAGCACAAGAGCCGGCAGGTGAGCCGACTTCGTTTATCTACGTGAAGATCCCCGACGGGATTGGTCCGATAGATCGGGGCGACAAGTATGAGGATCCTTTGGAGGAGAAGTTGAGCGCTGCCAGTTTGGGTCACGTTACCGGTGGCGGATCGCAGCTCGGTGATCCGCGGCCCGACGGAAGCCGTCCCATTGAGTTTTGTGGCTTGGATATTGATGCTACCGACTTGGTGCGAGCGCTCGCGTTGTTGAGAGCCGAGTTGCCTTCGCTGGGGGCTCCCGATGGGACCGAGCTTCACTACACCGTAGGCGACACGCGACTCCAAGATGTCTATTCGCGGGGACAGTGGACCTTGGAGCAGCCACGCACATTTCTTCATCCTGGCTTTGGCACCTAAGAAATGAAGAGCCCAACCAGACACTACAGCCAACTCCGGACAGCTGACGCTGCCCTTCGTGGCTGACCTTGAACGTTCGGCAAAAAAATGAAAGCCTACGTCATATTCACCTTATTGATCGCTTTACCGCTATCAGCCGTTGCTCAATCAGTTATAATTTTCACCACAAAACGCGTAAGCTCGCCCAGCGGCAGCGTTACGGTGCGAGAATGGCACGCTGACACTGGCGATCTAACAGCTGGGCCGAAGTGGGATGGCGTTGGAACCTCACCTTTTGATGAGCCTAAACTGCAGGAAATAGCCCGAAATTGGTGCTCTTATTTGTATCCCGATGAAGTCATTGGCGATCTGAGGACACAGCGACGCCAACGGGCTGAAAGTGTCGAAGAGGGTCATGGCTGGTTTTATATTTATTATTTTGAAGTTTTGCGAAGCGCGACAAATAAGCCGGGCTGGATTTCCCCACCAGCGGACCCCGTAGTTATACTATCGAGCGGAAAACCCGTGATCGGTTCATTAAAAAGAAATAAGCCGAACCAAACGCCAGAGCCAACGCCTACCGCTGTCACATCTGATGCTTCCGCATCAGCTGCGCCATCGGCAGGCGCGGCTCACCTAAGACGTTGGGCAGAAGCGATGAGCCTATTCCAGAAACTCAAGTCGATGTTCGGTGATCCCGCGAAGGAAGCACAAGAGCCGGCAGGTGAGCCGACTTCGTTTATCTACGTGAAGATCCCCGACGGGATTGGTCCGATAGATCGGGGCGACAAGTATGAGGATCCTTTGGAGGAGAAGTTGAGCGCTGCCAGTTTGGGTCACGTTACCGGTGGCGGATCGCAGCTCGGTGATCCGCGGCCCGACGGAAGCCGTCCCATTGAGTTTTGTGGCTTGGATATTGATGCTACCGACTTGGTGCGAGCGCTCGCGTTGTTGAGAGCCGAGTTGCCTTCGCTGGGGGCTCCCGATGGGACCGAGCTTCACTACACCGTAGGCGACACGCGACTCCAAGATGTCTATTCGCGGGGACAGTGGACCTTGGAGCAGCCACGCACATTTCTTCATCCTGGCTTTGGCACCTAAGAAATGAAGAGCCCAACCAGACACTACAGCCAACTCCGGACAGCTGACGCTGCCCTTCGTGGCTGACCTTGAACGTTAGCCAAAACATACAATGTCACACGAAACCGACGAACTAGAACGCCTCTGGCTGGAACAGCCAGAGATAATTAGAAACTACATCGATTCACGCTCAAAATATGAGCAACTTGTGTCGGAGGTTCAGTATATTCTGCGGCGAGGAGTCGAAAAAGAAAAGATTGGGATATCGGCGATATCAGGCAGAGTCAAAACCCTAAAGAGTATTGCGGAGAAGATCCTGAGAAAAGACTATGAAAACCCGCTTTCGGATATTACTGATTTTGCAGGGGTGCGCTGTGTTTATCTCTACCTAAGTCAGCGAGCTAAGATTGAGAAAGTGATTGAGGCGGATTTTAATGTTATCGAGAAAATAGATAAAGTAGAAAAAATGGCAGATGATGAATTCGGCTACGGAGCCCTTCATTATATTGTGAAGCTCGCGAAAGCGGCGTCCGGTGCCCGCTATGACGATCTAAAGGATCTGAAATGTGAAATCCAGGTGAGAACAGTCCTTCAAGATGCCTGGGCTATTATCGACCACCACTTGATCTACAAAAAGGAGCAGGAGGCACCACGCCCATTCAGGAGAAAGTTAAACTCACTGGCAGGGCTATTCGAAACAGCCGACTCACAATTCGATTTATTAAGAGAAGAAAGGGAAAAATATGCAAAGGAGCTAACCAAAACGGATCTACGTGAGAAATCGCACGACACACCACTTGATCTTGACGTTCTATGGACTTATCTGGCGAAGAAATTCCCATCCATCAAGCCAGCGCCAAATCCTAAATTCTTATCTGCAGCCCTTAATTCTTTGCTACAATTTGAATACAAGGGGACTAGCACACTTGATGAATTACTTGATCGAACAGCAGAGGCGCGAGACGCCATCAGGGCTAATCACCCCGTGAGGGTTTCGGTTGCCGAGCTCAATCGTGCGATTGCATTAGTTCATCCAGAACGTCTCAAGACATACAAACCCGAGGAAAAGAAGCGCGCCATAGAAGATGCGAAGAAACTCATAAAACAAAAATGAGGCTAACAAGTAGATGGAGCCAATGCGATTGCTTGTCACGGATGCTGCTGCGCAGCCTCCGCGCCAAGCAACCGCATGGCTCATCATGACGTTAGGCAAAGAATCCGTGAGCACCGCTGCACAGATAAAAGCCCGCCGCGAAGAACTCGGCCTCGATCTGAAGAAGGTTGCCGCGGATTTATCGATGAACGAACCGTCGTATTGGGACATCGAAAGCTACGATGACGAGCTCAGCGAAGTCGCCGAGTTCGCTCAGGCGATTCAGTTAGCCCGACTGCTCCGAGTCCGGCTTCTAGCGTTGCTCGAAGAAGACTTCGACTATGCCCAGGCATGTAAGATTAGCTTCCAGGATTTACGCGAGCTGATCGAAAAGAGGGTTGCGGCAGGAGAGATCAGCAAGGATGGCCTATCGTGGGATATTGATGAGTTCCTAGAAGAGCCGAAGATCGCATTTGAGTATCCAATCGCATTTCTCAAGTTGCTGGCACCCGAAGTTGGTTTCGACTGGCGCCAGGTCGTAGCAAATTATGAAGAAGCCTAACTCTGAGCGTTCTGCTTCGCCGTAGCGCGCAGCGGGACGCCGGTTGAACAAGCCCCGCCTTCGCTGAAGCTACGGCGCGGCGAGCCGTAGCTGACAGGGTAAGCGCTTATGCGCTTTGTGTTTGGCGTGAGAGTGCGGCCGACGCAGCGAGCCGCGGGGATGACTTGAGCCGACGGCAGTCTCGGCCGAAGCGGACGCCGATTTTGCGAGCTCCGCGGCGGTGTATGCGGCTGCCTTCGTGGCATCGGCAACGTCTTCTGCGTGCGCGCGCAAAGCTCCCGCGCGCGACCCACGGCGAGGGTCGCCAAGGCGACGGAGACTGATGTCCGCTGAGGATCATCGGGTGCAGCGCGGCGGCGCCCGCGCACCGAGGCGCGGCAGTGAACCGACGCGCACGAGCCGGAAGGCGTGGCAATGCGGACACTGCAGGTGCCAGTTGACCGGCTCCGGCGGCGGGGCGGCGACGACGATGGGCTTTTGCAGCAACGTATCGACTTTCATCCGCCGCCGCTTCGCGGAGGGATGCATCCACCCGAAGTAGCGCACGCGGTGCTGGCCCGGCGGCAGCACGTGTTGCAGATACCGCCGCAGGAACTCGTCGGCGCCGAGCGTGCAGAGCTTCTGCTGTTGCGTCGCCGAGTCGGTGTAACGGAACGTCACCGTCTCATCCGTGGCCGTCACGATCCGCTCGTCGCTGATCGCGGTGCGCCCGACGTAGCGGGCCAGATACCGCACCACCGCCACGCCCGAACCGGCCGGCTGGGCATGCACGCTCCACCGGCCCCGCCACGTCCCGGCCGGAATCGAAGCATGCTGCGCCGGCGCTGCGGCGCGCACGACTTCCTCCATCCGGCGGGCAAACCCCGCCGCGAGCTTCGCGACCGGCAACAGCCAGTCGGCCTGCCGCGCCGGCACCCACTTCCTGCCGTCCGGACTCAATCCGCCGCCGCGACGGGCACGATCACGCGCCAGCCATTGGCCGAGCGCTCAAGTGACAGCACGGTCAGTGGATTCGGGTTGGGATTCGCGAGTCGGGGCGGCGCATTGAGAGCATGATCTTCCAACAGTTGGGTGGATTCGTCCGCGGTTGTTTTCGGAGCGGCCAACATCACGCCGACCGTGGCGTGATCGGCGTCGGCTTCGTGCAGCCAACATACCTGCGCAGAGGTCAGCGGGATGTTTTTCATCGTCACGCTGGCAATGAGCTCCTCAGGCGAGACATAGAGCGAACGTGTTGCAGATGGCAGTGAGTCATACAAGGCCATCGCCTTCGTGCGGGCCGGATCACCGAACAGCAACGCCGATTGCATGGTTGATTGATCGCCACCGGCCGCCGCCCAAAGCAATGTCGTCACCGTCGCCACCGGCGTCGCGCGTCCGGCGTTTCCCAGGCATCCGCGGTGATCCACTCGCCCAGCGGCAACGGCACCGCCGTCTTTGGTGGCTCAACCGGAGCCGAGGTTTCCAACTGAGTCCCCGCCATGGCCGGGTTGTTGTCCGCCACCCTCGCCACGAGCTGTTCGCGCAACTCTTCACGCTCGGCCTGCAACGCCGCCAGGCCGGCCTGCCTTGGTTGCAGTGCAGCCATGCGGATTTCCAACTCCTCCGCCACCGCGCGTTCGCGATACCAGAGCACGCCAAACACAACGATAGCCGTGAGGGTGATGAGCCGGAAGATGGCGGAGGCACGCATGGCGATATCGTTTAGAACCACGTATTCGTGATGCCTTCGGGCGTGGCATCGCTCTCGATGACCAAGTGGGTGATCCCGGCTTTGCGGGCTTCGTCCAGCACATAGGTCAGATGGGAGAAGGTGGCACCACTGGCTTGCACCACCAATCGGGATCCATCACGCGCGCCCGTGGCTTCGAGATCAGCCAGGTTGATCAGAAACTGGTCCAGCGTCACGGGCTTGTCTTCCCACTTCAAGGTGCCCGCGGGCGTGATCAAAACCGTTTTGCCGGGCGCAAGCGGGCTTGCCAATTTTGCCGCAGAACGTGGCTGGGCTGAGCGAACCGGCTGCGTCGGCGGCACCGGCGCGAGTTCGGGCGAGGTCAGCTTGCGGGTGAGCTGCTCATTCTCACCTTGGAGCGCGAGGAGCCCGGCCTGCGTATCCAATTCCATCTGCGCAATCGAGGCGGCGGCGGCTTGGTTATCTCGATGCAACGGCGCGATGATCAGCACACCGCCGACCAGCACCGCCGTGGCGGCAGCGGGCCACAACAAGCCGGACAGCGTCGTCAGCACGGTGGGGACCGCGGCCTTGGTCAATGCCACCCCCGCCACCTTGGCCGCCAGACCCGCCGGAGCGATTTCGCTTCCGACCACGGTCAAGCTGCCGCCGAGCGCGGCGACCGTCGAGGTTACCCCGCGGCGCGCCAGCACGGCCTGCAATTTTTCGAGGGCCCGGTGCACCCGTTTGCGCGCGGCCTCCTCGGTCAGTTTCACCGCCGCGCCAATCTCCGAGAATGTGCGACCGGAGAAGAAGCGCAGGACAATGGCCTCGCGCTCGTCCGGTTGCAACGTGATCAGGGCATCATCCAGCAGCGGCTTGATCCGGGCGACTTCGGCGGCGGACTCATCGGAAGGATCGTGCAGGTGCATGGCTTGGGCGGTGGCTTCGCGGTGCTTGCGACGTTGTTCGCGACGGACCAGTTCGGCAGTCGCATGGTGAGTGGTGACGTAGAGCCAGCCACCAAGGGTGGCGTGGTTGCGCAGGGACGCAGCTTTGCAGGCCAAGGTAACGAATACCTGCTGGGTGATGTCGTCGACCGCGTGGGTGTCGCCTCCGACGCGCCGCAGGGCGGTGGATCGGACCAAGGGCAGATAACGTTGGACCAATTCGGTGAAGGCGGATTCGGAACGGTGATCAACAAAACGGCGGAGAAGATCAGCATCGGTATTCATGAGGTTGGGTATACCCGTAGGCTGCCGCCGAGGCCCAAACCGGACAAAATAAAAGGCGTCGCCGCAAACAGGCACCATGCGCCTCCCATAACGCAGCAAGCGCCCCTACCGAATTTTGCTACCTTGGGTGGACGCTCCGATCCTCAGCGCGTCACCGGCGCAGACCGGCACCGGGACGTGCCGGTCCACCTCAATCTTCATCGCCTGCGATTGCGCACCTGCGGCCACACCGCCAGCCAGGCCAGCAACGCGAAAACCATGCCCCTGATCCCACCGCAGCGTTAATTGTAGTTGGGATCATTTGCTTACGGTATGGCAGGATAATTGTCTCAAATAACCTTGGGTCAGTAATTTGCATCAGCCATTATCTCCATGTGCGGTGAATACTTTCCATTTTCACCGCACATTATGCGGTGATTAAACCTTGTAATCGCCGCATGATCACGTAAGTCGCTTTTTGTGGCCTACATTCATCAGCTCCAAACCTGGCCCGATTTCACCTGGGATGATGCCCAAGTGCTGCCCCTGCTCGTGGCGGTACGGCACCGGCAAGGGCGATTACTGGGGCGCATGGACAGCATGGAGGAACCGTCTCGCGCCGAGGCGGCGCTGGAGAACCTCACGAGCGAGGTGACCCAATCTAGCGCGATCGAGGGCACGTGGTTTGATCCGGCTTCCGTCCGGTCTTCCGTCGCCCGTCATATGGGGCTGCCCCACACGGACGAGTCGGCCCCGGATCGCATGATCGAGGGAGCGGTTGAAATGATGATGGATGCGACCGCCCACCATGCGGCACCGCTCACGGTGGACCGCTTGTGGGGCTGGCAGGCATCGTTGTTCCCGGGCGGACGCCGCGGCCTGCACCGCGTGCGCATCGGGCAATGGCGCACCCCGGACATGGACCCCATGCAGGTCGTTTCCGGGCCGATCGACCGTGATCGCATCCGGCGCAAAAACATTCATTTCGAGGCCCCTACGGCGGACCGGATCGAGGCCGAGGTCGCGCGTTTTCTGACGTGGTTCGAAAAGCCCGGCACGCTTGACCCGGTGCTGCGCGCCGGGCTCGCGCATCTTTGGTTTGTAACCATCCACCCTTTCCAAGACGGCAACGGCCGCGTCAGCCGTGCGATCGCCGAAATGGCGCTGGCCCGGGCCGATGGCTCGGGGCTGCGGTTTTACAACATGTCGGCCCAGATCGAAGCGGAGAAAAAGCACTACTACCGGATCTTGGAGGAAACGCAGAAAGGCACGCTCGATGTCACGGGTTGGCTGACGTGGTTCCTCGGTTGTTTGGACCGGGCGATGCAACGCGCTGAGACGACGCTGGATCGGATCATCCACAAGGCCAACCTGTGGGTCTCGCTCAATCGCAGCCTCACGCTCAACGCACGGCAGCGGCTCGTCATCAATGCGCTGCTCGACGACCCCAACGCCACCCCGCTCTCCACGTCGCGTTACGCCAAACTGGCCGGATGCTCGCTCGATACCGCGTTACGTGACATCAAGCCCTTGGTCCAAGCCGGCGCGCTGGTCCCCGGCGAAGCCGGTGGACGCAGCACCAAATACCATTTGCAAACCGTGCCGGCCAAATAGTCTCCACCTGAACCGGTGATCCCGAGCTTACCCGTGCAGGATCCCGGAACCGCCGTAAAGCACGTTGGGGCAGCCCCCGGACCACGCTTGCGCCTGCGGCTTAAGCGCGGCTACGCCAAGCCGGAGACTGCCAAAAACTCCAAGACGATCGAAAATACCCCGGGGATATCCCCCTTCTTTTTCATTAGCGCTGATGAGCGAAGATCAGCGGTTAGCGAATTGCCGAACAGAGGATGGTCCGACTTCGATCAGTTGCGATTGCGCACCTGCGGCCACACCGCCAGCCAGGCCAGCAACGCAAAGACCATGCCCACGATGCCGTCCACGAGGTAGTGGTGGTTCAGGTAAACCGAAGCGAAGGTCATCAGCAGCCAGTAAACCGTGGCCGTGATCCGCAGCGAGCGGAACTGCCACGCGAACAGCATCGTCAAAAACGTCTGCGCCACATGCAGCGAGGGAATCGCGCCAAAGACATTGGCGTTGTGGCCGTAAAATCCCGCGAACCACTCCACCCCGAGCAACGCGTCGAACCGCGCCGCCCCGGCCGCGTCGGGCACCGCCGTGAGCACCGCGGGCCCCAGGCCATACTGATCCACATACCAGGGCGGGGCCGCGGGATAGATCAGATACGTCGCATAGCCCGCGAGATTCATCCCCATCAGCGCCCACATCGTCCAGTCGGCCTCGCGCCGGCGTTCCTTGAAACGCCACCACGCCGCCATCACGAGGTAGGCCGGCAGAAACACCAGGTAAACCGCCCCGCACACCAGATCCAACGCCGGATGCGTGCGCGTCTGCCACCACGCCGCGGGCGTGATCGATTCGCCTTCCGCCTCAATACCGAACCAGCTGATCTCCCACTCGTGCGGCTCCGCCACGCGCACCTCGGCACGCAGTTCGTCCGCCCAATAGCGTTGGGCGTCATACACCATGCCGACGATCGCGAAGGGCAGCAGAAACCGGAACAGTGGCCGCACCCGCGGGCCCGCATAATAAAACAGCAGCAGACCCAGCCCGATCAGCACCGGGTCCGCCCGCCAGCCGTCCAACGCCACATGTACGGCATAATACAACCCGATCGCCGCCAGCGGCAGCCAGCGCCCGCGCGCACCGGCGCCGCGCCACCAGTCGAGCCATTCCTGCCGCAGTTGTGACCAAGCCGGCATCACAGGGTTTTCTCGTAAAGCCGCAGGGTCTGCACGCGATAACCGCCGACGCGCTCGATCAGGGCGATCGTCTCGTGGTTGTCCTCCAATATCCACGAGAACTCCAGTTCGCGGAAATGCGCCGAGCTCATCAGCAGGTCATGAAACCGACGGATAAACAGGATCGGCAGCCCCAAACGTCGCGCCGCGGGGCGCACGCCCATCACGAAAATGCGGATGCCGCCCACCTGCTTGCGTTCCCGCAGCAGCCGCCACCAGCCGAACGGCAACAGCCGGCCGCGGATGCGTTGGACGATCTCGTTCATGTTGGGGATGCCCACCATCATCGCCAGCGGTTCGCCGTCGCACTCGGCAAACAGGATCAGCTCGGGATCCAAAAACAGCCGGAAATCCCGCGCGTATTTGAGAAAATCCGCCGCCGGCATCGGCAGCGTGCCCCAGTTGTCCCGCCAGGCCTCGGCAAAAATCAGGGCCATGCGCTCCGCCTCCGCCGGCAGGTCGCGCATGTTGAGCGGCCGCACGGTCACGCCCGCGGCCACGCGGTCGGCCACGCGGCACATGCGCTCGAACTGCGTCGGCTCCCACGCCTCGCGCGTGATGCGAAACACCAGCAGGTCCTTCGCCTTGCCGTATCCCGCCGCCTCCAGCAGCCCGCGGTAATACGGCGGCGTGTAGGCCATGCCCGACATCGGCGCATGTTCGAAACCGTCCAGCAGCACGCCCGCTTCATCATGGATGCTGAAATTCGCCGGGCCGCGCGCGACCTTGAGCCCGCGTTGCCGCAACCAGTCCTCCGCCGTTCGCAGCAACGCCGCCGCCGTGGCGGGATCGTCCTCGCATTCGAAAAACCCGAAGAACCCCGCGCCGTCGGCGTGCGCCGCCAGGTGCCGGGTGTTGTGCAGCGCCGCGATCCGGCCCACGATTTCCGCCCCGCGCCACGCGAGGAAAAGCTGACCCGATGAATGCTTGAAAAAGTCCCCTTGGCGCGGATCGAGCTGCTTGCTCACGTCGGCATAGACCGGCGGCACCCAGGCCGGATGGTCGCGATAAATCGCCTCGGGGTAATATATGAAACTTCGGCGCTCCCGCGCTGAGTCAACCGGCCTGACTTCAACCATATGCGGGAACTAGGCTCCGGCGAAGATGATGGCGAGAAGCAAGTTCATCGGCGCGTGATGCAAATCAATTTCAGCCTTTTCACGTCCGGCGTTTTGCTTTTCCCTGCACCCTCCCCAGCATGCGCAACCCGTCCGACACCTCCGGCCAAGCCCCGGCGCCACTCGCCTTGGTCGGCATCGGATGCCGGTTGCCCGCCGGGATCGCGGATGCCACGGGACTCTGGAAATTTCTGCAAAGCGGCGGCGACGCCATCCGCGAGGTCCCGGCCGACCGTTGGGATATTCTGCGCTTTCACGACCCCAACCCGGAGCGGCACGGCAAAACTTACGCGCGGCGCGCAGGCTTTCTCGATGCGTTGCCCACGCAGTTCGACGCCACCGCCTTCGGCCTCTCCCCGCGCGAGGCGGCCTACCTTGATCCGCAGCAACGCCTGCTGTTGGAAACCACGTGGGAAGCCCTGGAAAACGCCGGGCTGCCAATCGACGCGCTGCGCGGATCCGCCACCGGCGTGTTCATGGGCGGCTTCACGCTCGACATGATGATCACGCTGCTCAGCCCGCTGAACCGCGAGCTGATCGGCAGCCACACCGCCACCGCGGCCACCATGACGATGCTGGCCAACCGCCTCTCGCACGTCTTCGACCTGCGCGGCCCCAGCATCACCTGCGACACCGCGTGTTCCTCGTCGCTGACCGCGTTTCATCTCGCCTGTCAGTCCGTCTGGCGCGGCGAATGCGCCCAGGCCGTGGTCGGCGGGGCCAACGTCATGCTCCGGCCCGAGTTTCCCATCGCGATGAGCAAGGGCCGGTTTCTTTCGCCCGACGGCCGGTGCAAGACCTTCGACGCCGGCGCCGACGGCTACGGTCGCGGCGAAGGCGCCGCCGTCGTGATCATCAAACCGCTCGCCCAGGCCCGCCGCGACCACGACCGCGTTTACGCCGTGGTGCACGGCACCGGCGCCAATCAGGACGGCCGCACGCCCGGCATCACGTTGCCCAACGGCGAAGCGCAGGCCGACCTGATGCGCTCCGTTTATGCGCGCGCCGCGATTGATCCGAACCGGATTCACTACATCGAGGCCCACGGCACCGGCACGCAGGCGGGCGACACCACCGAGACCGCCGCCATCGCCGAGGTGCTCGGCCGGCAACGTCCGCGCGATCAGCCGCTCCTGGTCGGTTCCGTCAAAACCAACTTCGGCCATCTCGAGGCGGCCTCGGGTATCCTTGGCGTGATCAAGACCGCGCTGTGTCTGCACCACCGCGCGGTGCCGCCCAATCTGCATTTCCACACGCCCAATCCCGCGATCGCGTTCGCCGATTGGGGCCTGCGCGTGCCCACCGCCACGCAGACGCTGCCCGCCGCCCCGGCCGATGTGCTCGCCGCCGTCAATTCGTTTGGCTACGGCGGCAGCAATGTCCACGCGGTGCTCGGCACCACACCGGCCGCATCACCGGCCGTCAACGGCCACGCCGTGGCCCCAACCGCGACGCGCAGCACCGCCGAGCCTGCGCCGCTCCGGCTGTTTCCTTTTTCCGCCCGCTCGCCGGAAGCGTTGCGCGAACTGACCAGGACCACCGCGGATTGGCTCGACGCGGCCGGCGCGGACACCGATGCCGCCGACCTCGCCCACACGCTCGCCCGGCGGCGCAGCCATCACCTGCACCGCGCGGTCGTCATCGCCCGCGACCGGCGCGAACTGCGCTCCGGCCTCGCCGCGCACGCCGCCGGCGAACCCTCGCCGCTGGTGCTGACCGGCTCGAGCGACGCCGCTTGCGCGCCCGTGTTCGTTTTCACCGGCATGGGTCCGCAGTGGTGGGGCATGGGCCGCGAACTCTGGCAAAGCGAACCCGCTTACCGCGCCGCGATCGAGGAAGTGGAGCAGCACTTCGCGCCCTTGGCCGGCTGGTCGTTGCGCGACGCCATGCTTCAACCCGAGGCGCAATCACGCGTGACCGACACCGCCGTCGCCCAACCGGCGAACTTCGCACTGCAATACGCGCTCGCCCAACTTTGGGCCTCGTGGGGCATCAAACCCGCCGCGATCATCGGTCACAGCGTGGGCGAAATCGCCGCCGCCGCGGTCGCGGGCAGCCTGAGCCTGGCCGATGCCGTGCGCGTGGTTTACCACCGCAGCCGCTTGCAACAGCCGCTCGAAGGTCGCGGCCGCATGCTCGCCACCAACCTCACGCCCGCGGAAGCGGCCGAGATCGCCGCGGGACTGAGCGATCTCGTTTCCGTCGCCGCGATCAACAGCGCCCAATCCACCGTGCTCGCCGGCGACGCCGCCGCGCTCAAGGAACTCGCACAAGGCCTCGAGGCCGAGGGTCGTTTCGCCCGCTTCCTGCGCGTCGAGGTCGCCTATCACAGCCATCAGATGGAGCCGCTGCAGGAGGCGTTGATCACGGCGCTCGCCGATCTCGCACCGCAGCCGCCGACCCTCCCGCTTTTTTCCACCGTGACCGGCGCGCGGGTGCACGACGCGCTTCATGGCGGACATTACTGGTGGCAAAACCTGCGCCAGACCGTGCGCTTCGGCGATGCGGTCGGCGCGTTGGTCGGTGATGGTTACCGCACGTTTTTGGAAGTCGGTCCGCATCCGGTGCTGGCCGGCAGCCTGCAGGAAGGGCTCGCCGCGCAAGCCGTCACCGGCACTTGCGTGTTCTCGCTCAAACGACAGGAACCCGAGGCGCTCACGCTGCGCCAAGCCCTCGCCGCTCTCCACCTCCGCGGCACGTCACCGGATTGGGCGGCCGTCAACGACGATGCTGCCGGACACCTGATCGACCTGCCCGCCTACCCTTGGCAACGCGAGGAACTCTGGATCGAATCCGCCGCCAGCCAACAGGACCGGCTCGGTGCCCCGGGCCCGGCCTTGCTCGGCGCGCGGAAATTCGCCGCCGGTTATCAACGCGAAATCCGGCTGGCACCCGGTCTTCTCCCCTGGCTCGACGACCACAAGGTCGAGGGCGCCACTGTGTTCCCCGCCGCCGGCTATGTGGACGCGATGGTGTCCGCGGCGCGCGATCTGCGGCCGAAGCAAAAATCCATCTCTTTCGAGTCCGTGACCTTTCACCACCTGCTGGTGCTGGCGTCCACCGAGGACAGTCTGCTGCAGCTCGATTTCGATGCCGGCACCGGCGCCTGCCGGCTCGAAAGCGCCCGCGCCGGCCGCCCCGAGGTTTGGCAACTGCACGCCTCGGCCCGGCTGGTGCAGGGCGAAATCGCGCCGGCCCCGCCGCCGGTTGATCTCGCGGCGTTGTCCGCGGCCTTTGCCGACACGATTGAACCTGCCGCCATCTACGCGGCCCTGCGCGCGCGCCAGCTCGATTACGGTCCGGCCTTCCGGCGCCTGACCTCGATCCGCCGGCGGTCCGGCGCGGCGTGGGTGCAACTCGCCTCCCTCCCCGAGGACCGCCGGCACGCCCTCCATCCCGGTCTGCTGGACGGCGCGTTTCAAGCCATGCTCGGCGCCCTCGACGCGGACAACACGCCGGCCGGCACCGCCTTCGTGCCCGTCGGGGTGGATCGCATCACCGTGTTTGCCTCGCCGGATGGCGATTGCTTCGCGCAGGTCGAATTGACCGAAATCACGGCGCAAGCACTGACCGGCCACGTGCGGGTTTTCGCCGCCGACGGCCGCACGCTGATCGATCTGCGTGGCATCCGCTGCCGCGCCCTCGATGCCGCGACCGAAAGCGCAACCGGCCCCGGCGCGTGGGTCGAAACATGGGAGCCGTTGCCCGCCATCACTGACGCGGTTTTGACCGGATCGCTCCTCGTGCTCGGACCGGAACAAACCACGGCCAAACTCGCCGCCGCGCTGCAGGCCAACGCACCCGATCTGACGGTGCGGTGCAGCGAGCAACCGGATACGGACGACGCCTCCATCACCGCGATCATTGACGCGCGCGGGCTCGACCAACCGGCGCCCGATCCCGCCGCCCAATGCCACGCGCTCGGCCGGTGGTGGACAGAATTGACGGCCCGCCCCACGCCGCCACGCCTCGTGGTGCTGACGCGCGGGACGCAATATGTCGGCGACACTGCCGTGACCCAACCGGAGTCTGCCGGCATCTGGGGTTTGGCCCGCGTCGCCCGCCTGGAGCTGCCGGAACTGGATTTGCGGGTGGTCGATCTCGATCCGACAACGAACGCCACCGACGCCGTGCACCGCATCCTGGCGCTGCCCGCCGGTGAAAATGAATTCGCGGTGCGCGGCGACCAGATGTTGGTGCGACGGCTCGCGCCGGCGCCGGCATTGCCCGGCCCCGCGACTGCGCCCGCCACCCCTGACACCGCCTGCCGCCTGCACATCGGCGAACCCGGCCGCATCGCCAGCCTGCATCTGCAACAAATCGTCCGCGATGCTCCGCACGATCACGAGGTCGAGGTGCGCGTGCGGCAGGCTTCGCTCAACTTCAAGGACGTGCTCAAGGTGCTCGGCACGCTCGACGAAAAAGTCATCGCCGGCTCCTACTTCGGCAGCCACCTCGGCATGGAATACACCGGCGTCATCACCGCCGTCGGCCGCGCGGTGTCGGACTTCAGCGTCGGCGATCCGGTTTACGGTTCGTCGCGCACCGGTGCGATGCAGACCCATCTGCGGCTCGATCCGCAACAGGACCTCATCTTCCGCTGCGACCACGCCGATTTCACCCCGCAATTCCTGCCCGCCATCACCGTATGGCGCGGCTTGCACGAAGTCGCGCGGCTCGGGGCCGGCGAGCGCATCCTGATCCACAGTGCCACCGGCGCGGTCGGGCTCTACGCGGTGGCCTACGCGCAGTCGGTCGGCGCGGAAATCTTTGCCACGGCCGGCAGCGAGGCCAAACGCGCGCACCTGCGCTCGCTCGGCCTCAAGCACGTTTACGATTCGCGCTCGCTCGCGTTTGCCGACGCCATCCGCGAGGCCACCGGCGGCCGCGGCGTGGATGCCGTGCTCAATGCGCTCGCCGGCGAATTTCTCCGCCAAAGCCTCGCCCTGCTCGCGCCCTACGGCCGCTTCATCGAGATCGGCAAGCAGGACATCGCCGCCAACACCGGCCTGCCGCTCGAAGGCTTCAATCGCAACCTCACCTTCGCCGCGATCGACGTGGACCGCATGGTGGCCGAGCGTCGCGACGAATTCATCCGGCTCATCCACGAAACCAATCGCGCGCGCGAAGCCGGCATCCTGCGCGATCCGCCGACCAAGGTCTTCAAGGCCAAGGATGCCGCCGACGCGTTCCAGCTCCTGGCCCAGGCCAGGCACATCGGCAAGGTCGCGCTCGAATTCGATTTGCAGGGCGCCACTGTCACCGAGCGCAGCGTCACGCTGCCCATCCGCGCCGGCGCCACCTACCTCATCACCGGCGGTCTCAGCGGTTTCGGCGCGGAGACCGCCCGCTGGCTCGCCGCCCGCGGGGCGCGTCACCTCGTGCTCACCGGCCGGCGCGGTGAATCCACGCCCGGCGCCGCCGGGCTTCGCCGCGAATTGACCGCGCAGGGTGCGACCGTGGAAATCCTCGCGCTCGATGTGGCCGATGTGCAAGCGGTGGAAAACCTCGTCGCCCGCCTGGCGGCGGCAAATCCGCCGTTGCGCGGCGTCTTCCACGCCGCGGGCGTGCTCGCGGACCGGCCGCTCGCCGATCTCACCCCGGAGGATTACGCGACGGTCTTCGGCCCCAAGGTCACCGGCGCCCTTGCGCTCGACCGCGCCACGCGCGAACTGCCGCTGGAGCATTTCGTGTTGTACTCGTCGATCACCGCCGCCTGCGGCAATCCCGGCCAGGGCAACTACGCCGCGGCCAACGCCATCATGGACGCGATCGCCGCGCAGCGACGCGCACTCGGTTTGGTGGCCACGAGCATCAACTGGGGTGCCATCGCGCGCGTGGGCATGGCCGCCCGCGACGAAACCGTGGCCCGCCAGCTGGGTGCGCTCGGCTTGCAGGGCGTCGAACCGATGGCCGCGCTCGGGGCCTTTGCGCAGCGCGCGACATCCGCCCCGCCTGCGTTCATCCTCGCCGACATCGATTGGAGCCGCTGGAACCGGCAGCATCCGTCCCCCGCCGGCGCACCGATGCTGCGGCATCTTGCCGGTGCCGCGGAGGAAACTTCCGTGCAAGGTGAAGCCCTGCCCGCCGGTTTTGACCGTCTGCCCGGCGCCGCGCGCCGGATGATCGTGGCCGGGATCGTGCGCGACCTCACCGCCACCACCCTCAAGACCACCGCGGACCGCCTCGAACCCAACCGCCCGCTCAACCAGCAGGGCGTTGATTCGCTGATGGAAATCGAACTGCGCCTGACCTTGGGCAAGGCGCTCGGTGTCACCCTCTCGCGCATGGACTTCGCGCAGGCCGCCAACCTCGACGCGCTGACCGCGGTTTATGCCGACCGCCTCGGCCTTGCCGGCGACGAAGCCGGCGCCGAGGTCGATCAACTGTCCGGCGCCGAATTGGATGAGTTGCTTGCCTCGCTCGAATCGACGACAAATCGCAGTGCATGAGCGCGGAAACGAAACCAGCCCTGACCGACGAGGAAAAGCGCGCACGGGTTAAGGCGTTGCTGCAAAGCCGCCGCCGGCCGGACGCCCCAAAATCACCCGCGCCCGCCCAACCGACCGGCACCGGGCTGCACGATCTGCCCGGCGTGCAGGAACTCGCCGCCCGCAAGGCCGCGCTCGCGGCCCGGAGGTTGCCCAATCCCTATTTCCAACCGCACGACGGCGTGGCCGGCGCGCACTCCGTCATCGCCGGTCGCGAGCTCATCAATTTTGCCAGTTACAACTACCTCGGCTGGTGCGGCGATGACCGCGTCTCCGCCGCCGCCCGCGCGGCAATCGACCGCCACGGCACCTCGGCCTCCGCCAGCCGCATCGCCTCCGGCGAACGTCCCCTGCATCGCGAGCTCGAGCAGGCGCTGGCCGCGCACTACGGCACGGAGGATTGCGTGGTGTTCGTCAGCGGTCACGCGACCAACGTCACCGTGATCGGCCACCTGCTGGAACCGGGCGACCTCATCCTGCACGACGCGCTGATCCACAACAGCGCGCTGCTCGGCGCACAGCTTTCCGGTGCGCGCCGCCTGCCGTTTCCGCACAACGACTGGGCGGAGCTCGACCGCCTGCTCACCGCGCACCGCGCCGCGCATCACCGCGTGCTCATCATCATCGAGGGTGTTTACAGCATGGACGGAGACGTGCCGGACCTGTCGCAGTTCATTGCGCTCAAGAAGAAGCACGACGCCCTGCTCATGGTCGACGAGGCGCATTCGCTCGGCGTGCTCGGCGCGCACGGCGGCGGCATCGGCGAACACTGCGCGGTGCAACCCACCGACGTCGATCTGTGGATGGGCACGTTGAGCAAAACCCTCGCGAGCTGCGGCGGCTACATCTGTGCCTCGCACGACGTGGTCGAGTATCTCAAATACACCGCCCCCGGTTTTCTCTACAGCGTCGGCCTCGCGCCGCCGCTGGCCGCGGCCGCGTTGTGCGCGCTGCAACTCACGCACGAAAATCCTGATCGCGTGCAAGCCCTGCGCGAACGCGCCGGGTCGCTGCGCACGCAGTTTCGCGCCGCCGGCTGGAAGGTCGGTCCCGGCGAACACTCCGCCGTCGTGCCGCTGATCCTCGGCGATCCGGACCGCGCCCTGCACCTGGCCCACGCGCTCTTCACCGCCGGCATCAACGTGCAGCCGATTTTGCCACCCGCCGTCGAACCCAACCAGGCGCGGCTCCGCTTTTTCCTCTCGGCCCTGCACACGCCGGCTGATATCAGCCTGACGGTGCGCGCCGTCGGCGCGCAGCTCGAACAATCCCATTGATGCCCACAAAAGAAAAGACGACCCCGGACCCAAAGGTAGGGCGCGACCGCCGGGCGCGCCGCGAGCGCGTTTCGGCGGGCCCAGCGGTCCCGCCCTACCAAGGCAGCGTCAATACAAAGGGTAATTCTCAATAATTCGATTTCCCCGTCCATGCCCTTCAAGGATCAACACGTGCTCATCACCGGCGGCTCGAGCGGCATCGGCCTCGCGCTCGCGCGGCAGGTGGCGGCCGCCGGCGCGCGCGTGAGCCTGGTGGCGCGGGACCGCACCAAGCTCGACGCCGCCCGCGCGGCGATCCTCACGAACCTTCCCGGTGCCGCCGTCGTGACCGCGTCCGCCGATGTCGCGGTCGAGACCGAGGTGTTGTCCGCGTTGCAGGCGGCAGAGGACGCACACGGCCCCGTGAATGTGCTCATCACCTCGGCCGGCGTGGCGCATCCCGGCTATTTTGAAGACGTGCCGGTGAGCGTGTTCGAGCACACCATGGCGGTGAACTATTTCGGCACGCTGTATTTCCTCAAAGCCGTTGTGCCGGGCATGCGCCGGCGCGGGCGGGGCCGTCTCGTGCTGATCTCGTCCGGCATCGGCCTCTATGGTTTCTTCGGCTACACGCCCTACGCGCCCGGCAAATTCGCGCTGCGCGGCCTCGCCGAATGCCTGCGCGCCGAACTCAAGGACACCGGCGTCGGCGTGACGATTGTTTATCCCCCCGACACCGACACGCCGCAGTTGGAGGCGGAAAACCGCATCAAGCCGCCGGAAAGCAAGGCGGTCACGTCCACCGGCGGGCTGTGGTCCGCCGAGGATGTGGCGCGCGTGACACTGCGCGGCGTGCGCCGCGGCCGGTTTGTGGTCACGCCCGGCCTGCCCATCACCGCGCTGTTCTGGCTGGGCGGTTTGTTTGCGCCGTTCGTCAACTGGAGCTTCGACCGCACCATCCGGCAGGCGCGGGCGAAAAAACGCGCCGGCCAACCGTCGTCATGACCGTCTTCGATGCCTGGGCGGGCCTCGCCCTGCCGGTCGTCTGCCTGCTGCTGCTGTTGATCGCCGCCATGCGCGCGCCCGCACAACGCCACGCCCGCGTGGCGCGCGAGGGCGGCACGGTGTTTCTCGGCGAAGGGCTCATGCACCGGGGCTACGCGTGGATCGACCGGCTGGCCCGGCTCGCGCTGCGGCTGGGTTTCACCGCCGACACCGTGTCGTGGATCTCGCTGCTGCTCGGGCTCTGCGCCGGCGCCGCCGCGGCTGGCGGGCATTTCGGCGCGGCGGCGTGGTTGCTGGCGTTGAGCGGACTCGGCGACGGCATGGACGGCGCGATGGCGCGGCAACAGGGCACGCCCACGCGGGGCGGCGCCGTGCTCGATTCGGCGCTCGACCGCTACGTGGAGTTCGCGTTCATCGCGGGTCTCGTGTGGTTTTACCGCGGCGCGCCGGAAGTGCAGATGCTCGCGCTGTTCGCGCTGCTCGGGAGCTTCATGATCACCTACTCGACCGCCAAGGCCGAGGCGCTGCAGGTCACGCCGCCGCGCGGCTGGATGAAGCGCGCCGAGCGCATGGTGTGGTTCACCGGCGGCGCGGCCGTGGCCTCGGCGCTGCCGCTGGCGGGCTTCTCCGGCCGGCCCGTGCTGGTCGGCGTGCTGGCGGTGATCGCGGTGTTCGCCAACCTCTCCGCCGTCATCCGGCTGTTCGCGCTCAGCCGTTCGGTGTAGGCTGAATCATTCACGCTCATGAGGAAATCATCGCCAGCCTGTCTATGTAGGGCCGCCGCTTGCGGCGAGCCGCGTCGCCTCGCCATCGATCCGTCAGCCTGCGGCACGCCGCAAGCGGCGGCCCTACGCGTGGATCATGCTGGCTAGGCTGAAGTCCGGCGCACGCACCATGTCCTTCCAGCATCAGCGCGAATACTGGCAACGGCAGTTGCGCCTGCTCGCACGCCACGTGCGTTATGCCAGCGCGGCCTGGAGCGAATCCGGCCGGCGCGCGCGCGCCGCGGAGCTCGTCACCGTATTTCAGGGCGTGAACGCCTGGCTGCGCGCAACCGGCGTCGATCACTGGATCTGCTACGGCACGCTGCTCGGCTGGTGGCGCGAGCAACGCATTTTGGCGCATGACCGCGACGTGGATTTTGCCGCGCCCGCCGGCGCCTACGCCGTGCTCAAGGCGGCGGCGGACCGGCTGCCCCGCGGTTTCACGCTGCACGACACCTCGCACCGGCACGGCGGGCCCAAGCTCTACGTCAGCCACCGCGGCTGGGAGGCCGACATCTATTTTTTGGTGGAGGACGCGGGAAGCCTGCACGCCATTCTCGACAGTCCCAATCCCGGCGACACCGCGCCGTTTCCGCGTGAGTGGTTTTATCCGGCGCGCACGGTGGAGTTTCTCGGCGGGCCGACGCAGGTGCCGGCCGAGCCGCAGCGCTACCTCGAGCACACCTATGGTTACACGGGGCCGGATGCCGAGCTCGATCCGGTCACGCGCTACTACCGCCCCATCAGGCGCCGCGGATGAACGCCTCGGTGCGCTCGCGCGCCTCGTTGTCGGTGAACTGCACCGGCGGCGACTTCATGAAATAGCTCGACGGCGCGTCGAGCTGGCCGGCGATGCCGCGGTCGAGCGCGAGCTTGATGCAGCGCACCGCGTCGATCACCACGCCGGCGGAATTGGGCGAATCCCAGACCTCGAGCTTCACCTCGCACTTCAACGGCACGTTGCCGAAGGTCGTTCCCTCCATGTGGATGTGGCACCATTTGCGGTCCTCCAGCCACGGCACGTAATCGCTCGGCCCCACGTGCACGTTCTCCGCGGGCATCGGTGCACCGAGCTGGCTCGTGACCGCGTTGGTCTTGGAAATCTTTTTCGAATCCAGCCGCTCGCGTTCGAGCATGTTCTGAAAATCCGTGTTGCCGCCGAAGTTCAGCTGGTAGGTGCGGTCGAGCCGCACCCCGCGCTCGCGAAACAGGTTGACCAGCACGCGGTGCGTGATCGTCGCGCCGACCTGTGACTTGATGTCGTCGCCGATGATCGGCAATCCGCGCTCCAGGAACCGCTGCTGCCATTCCGGCTGCGAAGCGATGAACACCGGGATGCAGTTGACCATGCCGCAGCCCGCGGCGAGCACCTGCTCGACATACCACCGCGTCGCCTGCTCCGAGCCGACCGGCAGGTAGGAGACGACGACGTCCGTGCGCGTTTCCTTGAGGATGCGCGCGACGTCCGCGGGGGCGCCGGGCGCCGCCTTGATGCGCTGGCCAACGTATTTGCCCAGGCCGTCCAACAAATTGCCGCGCTGCACGATCACGCCGGTCGGCGGCACCTCGGCGAAACGGATCGTGTTGTTCGGGGCGGTGCCGATCGCTTCCGCCAGATCCCGGCCCACCTTGTTCGCATCGATGTCGAATGCCGCGCTGAACTCAATGTCCCCGACGTGATAGCCGCCGAGGTTGACGTGCATGAGGCCCGGCACGGCCTCGTTTTCCGGCGCCGCGCGATAAAACTGGACGCCCTGCACGAGGGCCGACGCGCAGTTGCCCACGCCGATGATGGCGACGCGCACTTTGCGGCGGGCGGGGCTGGGGGTTGAATCGGGACCGGGGGATGGGGTGGAAGACATGTTGGGCGCGTTGGGAAAAGGATGAATTTTGTACAGGCACCACCTGCCATCAAGCGCCTATTGATGCTTAGAATCAGAATAGACGACCCGTAGCGTGAAGGTAGGGCGCGACCGCCGGGCGCGCCGCGAGTGTTTCGGCGGACCCAGCCTGCCCTCCATAGCCTTGGCGAAGGCGGGCGGTCCCTCCCCACCAATACCACGCACCGCACAGGGTAGTTTTCAATCACGCCGCCGAACCGGGGCCAAAACGATCACGGATTTTTCAGGCTCCTTGCCAAGCACAGCCGGTTCGCGTGGAGTCATCCTTGCGTGCGTGCTCTCACTGCATCGCACCTCCACACTCACCATGCGCAAGATTCACGATCTCGCCCCGCTCGATTGGACGCTCACCGGCTACACGCCCGAAACCTGGCGGGGGCTGGCCGGCATCGCGCTCGGCGCTCCTTCCATCAGCGAGGTGGCGCCGCTCCCGGCGCGCGTGCCCGCCTCGGTGCAACAGCTCCTGCGCGAACACGGGATCATTCCAGACTGGAACCATGGACTCGACAGCCGCGCCGTCGAGTGGGTCGAAAACCGCCACTGGGTTTTCTCCACGAGCCTGCCGCGCGCCTGGCTCGAGGCCGGACCGCGCCGGGTGCTGCATTGCGCCGGGCTCGATGCCGCCGGCTGGGTCTGCTGCAACGGCCAACTGGTCGGCCGGTTTGAAAACGGTTTCGTCGAGCACACCTTCGATCTCGCCGCCGTGCCGGTGGCGGACGAAAACCCGCTGCACCTCGTCTTCGACCTGCCGCCGCGCTGGCTGGGACAGTTCAACCTCACATCAAAGCTCAAGGACTGGAAGGCGCGTTTCAATTACACGTGGGACTGGCAGCCGCGACTGGTGCAGATCGGCGTCTGGGACCGCATCACCCTGGAAGTCGGCGACGAGCGCGTGCTCACCGACATCCGCTGTCAGCTCGCGCCGAACGGTTTCACGCTGTTCGGTCACAGTCCGGATTCGGTCGAGGTGCGTTTGACGGACGGCGAGACCTGCCTGCTCGCAACCACGCTGACGCCGGCCCAACTCGCGCACGGCGTGGCCTTCGCCGATCTGCCGGTCGAACCGTGGTGGCCCAACCGCGAAGGTCCGCAGCAGACCTACCGGCTGTCGGTGCAGCTCGGCGCGGACGGTGATGTCTGGGCGCGCACCGTCGGCTTCAAGTCCGTGACCTGGGCGCCCTGCGCGGACGCGCCCGCCGGCGCCGATCCGTGGTTGTGCGTGGTCAACGGCCGGCCGATGTTCCTGCAGGGCGTGAACTGGACGCCGATCCGGCCGAACTATGCCGACGTGACCGACACCGACTATGAGGCGCGCATCCGTACCTATGTTGAAATGGGCTGCAACATCCTGCGTGTGTGGGGCGGCGCGTTTTTGGAAAAGGAAATTTTCTACGACCTCTGCGACAAACACGGGCTGCTCGTATGGCAGGAGTTTCCGTTCTCCTCGTCGGGCATCGACAACTGGCCGCCGGAGGACCCGGCGGTGATTGCGGCGGCGGAGCCGATCGTGCGCAGCTACATCACGCGCCGGCAGCATCACGCCTCGCTGCTCTGCTGGTGCGGCGGCAACGAACTGCAGGGCGCGCCCGACGGCGGCAAAACCGGCACCGGCCTGCCCGTCACGCGCGACCATCCGCTGATCGCCATGATGGCGGACGCCGCGGCGGAGCTCGATCCCGACCGGCGGTTCCTGCCGACCTCCGCTTCCGGACCGCGCTTCAATGCCGACGCCGCAGAGTTCGGCCGCGGCGTGCATTGGGATGTGCACGGCCCGTGGTGGCCGGCGGACGATCATTACTGGGATCACGACGACGCGCTGTTTCGCTCCGAGGTCGGCGCGGCCGGCGCCAGCCCGCTGGATTTGCTCGAGCAGCATTACGATGCGGGCACGCTGCTGCCGCTTGACGACCGCAATCCGCTTTGGCGGCGCTTCGGTTTTTGGATTCAGGCGGCGGAATTCAAACGCGACCACGGTCGCGAGCCGCGCGATCTCGCGGAGTATGTCGCGTGGAGTCAGGCGTATCAGCGCACCGCGCTGGTGCGCGCCGCCCGCGCAAGCAAACGCCGGTTTCCGGCCTGCGGCGGCTTCATCGTGTGGATGGGCCACGACACGTACCCCTGCCCCGCCAACACCGCCATCCTCGATTTTCTCGGCCGCCCCAAACCCGCGGCCATCGGACTGGGTGAAGTTTTCCTAGCCAACCCAGAAAAACTGTGAGTTCAGGAGGACGGGCACGTCCCGTGCGCGTCAGACCTTAGCCCGGATATTGCATGAAGGCGGTGTTGCGGCACGGAGGGGCGGTCGGAAGCG
>JACFMR010000033.1:12193-35168 GCA_019455245.1 Opitutaceae bacterium | reverse complement strand
CCGCACTCCGCAATCCGAATTCCGCCAATCCCATGTCCGTCTCCGCTCCCACTCTCGCCACCACCGGCCTCGATTCCGCCCGTTTCGCCCGGCACCTCGCCGCGCGCCCCCAGCTGCCCGCGTGGTGGCTGGAAACCAAAAAGGCCGCCTGGAACCAGTTCAACGCCCTGCCCCTGCCCACGCGCATGGACGAACGCTGGCGCTTCTCCAGCCTGCAGGGCCTCAACCTCGACGGTTACGAGCTGCCCGCCGAAGCCGCGCAGGCCGGCCCGCGGCTCCCGGATTTCACCCGCATCGGCGAACTGACCTTTTCCAACCGCCGGATCATCGAGCGCACAGAACTCCCCGAGGAGTTGCGGGCCAAGGGCGTAATATTCGCGCCCCTCGAGGAGGCGCTGCGTGATCATGGCGACCTCGTGCGACGCTTTTTCCAGCGTCACCCTGCCAACCTCGGCAGCGAAAAATTCGTGGCGCTGAACACGGCCTTCACCGCCACCGGCGCCGTGCTTTACGTGCCCAAGGGCGTCGAGATCGACACCCCCGTCGTGGTGCAGCACACGCTGGCGGGCGACCGCATGGCCGCGTTTCCCCACACCCTGGTGCTGTTGGAGGAGCGCGCCCGCGCCACCTTGGTCGAATATTTCGTCTCGGCCGAGTCCGGCTCCGCGCAGCTGGTTTCCGGCGTCAACGACCTGCACGCCGGCCCCGGCGCCCATCTCACCTACGTGGGGGTCCAGAACTGGTCCAAGAAAACCCTGTCGTTCCAGACCAACTCCATCGCCGTCGAACGCGACGCGCGTGTCTCCTCCCTCAACATCCACCTCGGCAGCCACCAGTCGCGGCACGAATCCCACAGCCGGCTGCTCGCCCCGGGCGCCCACAGCGAAATGCTCGCCGTCTCCGTCGCCAGCGGCCGGCAGGAGTTTGACCAGCGCACGCTCCAAACCCACGCCGCCCCGCACACCTCGTCGAATCTCCTCTACAAGAACGCGCTCCTCGGCACCGCCAAGACCATCTTCTCCGGCCTCATCGTCGTCGATCCCGACGCGCAGAAGACCGACGCCTACCAGAGCAACCGCAACCTCATGCTGTCCGACACCGCGGAGGCGCACAGCCTGCCCGGCTTGGAAATCCAGGCCAACGATGTGCGTTGCACCCACGGCGCCACGACCGCGCGGGTTGACGCCGACCAGCTCTACTACCTGCAGTCCCGCGGCATTCCCGCGCCGCAGGCGCACGAGCTGCTCGTCTTTGGCTTTTTCGAGGAGGTGCTCGACAAGCTCGAGCATCAGGAGCAGCTCCACGCCGCCCTCAGTGCACTCATCCAGGCCAAGTTCAAAAAATAACCGCCATGTCCGCCTCCAAGGAACGCACCCTCTCCCGCGAAGTCCCCGCCACCCAGATCCCGTCGGGTGAAAAGCAGCTGCTCGCCGCCGGCACCAAGCTGTTCATCCACCAGACGCTGGGCGGCAGCTACACCGTGCAGACCGACTTCGGCCTCTTTCGCATCGACGGCAAGGACGGCGACGCGCTCGGTGAGCAGGTGATCGACACCGCGGTGAAGGCCGAAAAGCTGGCCGACGGTTCGCCCGATCCCGAGGCGGTTTGGGCGCAACTGCGTCATGTCTTCGACCCCGAAATTCCGGTCAATATCGTGGACCTCGGACTTGTTTACTCGATGGACATCGAGAAAAAGGAAACCGCAGGCTACAAGGTCAGCGTCGCGATGACGCTCACCGCCCCAGGTTGCGGCATGGGTCCGGCGATCGCCGAGGATGCGAAAACGAAAATTCTGCTCGTGCCCGGCGTGGACGAAGCCGACGTCCGCATCACCTGGGAGCCGCCCTGGAATCAGTCCATGATTTCCGAGGAAGGCAAAATGAAGCTCGGCCTGATCTGAGCGCGACGCGGTCGCTCAGGCGCCCCCCGGCAGCACAAACCAGAAGGTGCTGCCCCGCCCCGGTGCACTGTCCACCCCGATGCGCCCGCCGTGCGCCTCGACGGCCAGTTTGCAGAACGCCAGGCCCAGCCCGGTGCCTTTTCGGGTGTGCGGCCCCTGCACCTGCCCGAATTTCTCAAAGATCCTGGCGTGATCCTTGGCATCGATGCCGGGGCCGTCATCCGCGACGCCGACCCGCAGGCCGCCGCCTTCACGGCTCAACGTCACGGTCACCTTTCCGCCCGCCCTGGTGAACTTCAACGCGTTGCCGATCAAGTTGGTCAGGATGCGGCGCAGCAGTTCACGGTCCGCCTTGATCGCCGGCGGTTCGTCCGACGCTTCGATTTCGATCTGCCGGTCGGGGTGGCCGGCCTGGCATACCTCGACAACTTGTCCGGCCATGGTGACCGCGTCACATTCCTCCCGTTGCGGCACCAACTCCCCGGCCTCCAGACGCGAGACATCCAGCAGGCCCGTAATCATTGATTCCATCGTGAGCAGGCTGGTTTGCGCCATGCCCAGCAATTTGACCCGGTCCGTTTCGCGCGGGGCCATTGCCAGCGAATCCAGCGACAACATGATCGCCGCCAGCGGCGAGCGCAGATCATGAACGACCATGTGCGTGAGGGCATCGCGCAAGCGTTCCAACTCCTGCAACTTCGCCAGATTTTCCGCCACGGCATCCGCCAGCCGTTTAACCGCCACGGCGTTGCGCACGCGCAAGGTCAGGTCCTCGAGATCCACCGGCTTGGTCAGATAATCGTTGGCGCCCGCCGCGATGCCGGCCAACCGCTCCTCCCGTTCGACATGCGCCGTCACCATGATGACCGGCAGGCTCGCCCCATGCGCATCCGACCGGATGCGCCGGCAGACTTCCATGCCGTCCATGCCGGGCATGGCCACGTCCAGCAGCACGACATCCGGCCGGACCGATCCGAGCAGCGCCAACGCTTCCTCTCCCCCGGCGGCGTCCACCACGGTGTAGTTGAACGGCTCCAAGGCCGCCCGCAGCAACTCCCGGTTCCGGTAATCGTCATCAACCACGAGTACCCGCCCGGCCTGACCGGAAACGCTCTGGCTCATGACAGGATGAAAAGGGATGTGGGTTTGCATGCCGTGTGAAAGTTGATTCGACCGCCGGAACGGTCGTCGTGTCTTCCACACGGTGGACTATGCAAGACACTCCGCAGTGCTAGTGTGTTCGCCCGGGCAAGGCAAGATGAACAGGCATATTCTTGCGCGTTGTCCCGGGGCCAGGCATTTTGGCGGAGGTGAACGACTCCAAGCAGAATCAGCCAACCATCGATCCGAAAAACATGGCGTGGAACGGCCGGCTGTGGCTGCGGGTGCGCACCGACGGGGGGCATCGCCTGCTCATCAATTGGCGGAGGATGATCGCCATTTTGCTCATCCTGGCCCTTGCCGGCTGGCTGGCCCTTGCCGGCGCAGTTTGGGCTTTCGTGCAATACAAGCGTGGCGTCGAAACCGTGCGCTTCGTCGACATCGCGTTTTTGCCGCTGCGGCTGAAGGAATACCGGCAAACCCTGAGCCGGCACTATTTTGCCCTCGCGGAAAAACAACTGGCCGCCGGCGAGTGGTCCAAGGCGGTCTTCAATCTGCGCCAGGCGGTCGGCAAGGATTCGCACAACCACGCCGCCCGCCGCCTGCTCGCCGAAATGTTCGCCCGCATGCAACGGCCGGACCTGGCTTTGCGCACCCTGGAAGAAGGTCTGGCCGCCGGCAAAGCCGATCCGGAATACATGCAACTGCTCTTCGCCCTGCTCGCCGGACAGGGCGATTCCGAACGCATCATTGCCCTGGGCCTGCAGACGCTCCCCGCCCGGCCCGATGGCGCGCCCAACCACCGCGAGATCGTCCGCATGGTAATCAACGCCCAGCTGGAACGCGCGGCCTTTGTCGAAGCCAGACAGCTGGCCGCGGCGTGGTTCCCGGACAACTCGACCGAACAGGGCCTGCTGCTGGCCCGGATCGAACAGGCCGCCGGTTTTCCGGGTCTCGCATTGCTGCAGCTCGAGGCCCTCCACGCCTCCAACCCGGCCGATGAAGCGGTCGCCCTCCACCTGGTCCAGTTTTATCAGAAACACGGCCGGCTCCACGACGCGCGCCGCATCGCGGCCATGCGCCTGCTGCACCGCCCCGACAGCCCCGGCGCCGCCTGCGACCTGATCTCCCTGCTGCTGGAAACCGGCGAAACGGAGACCGCCCAAAGGGAACTCGATGTCTTCTTCACCAAGTTCGCCGACGACCAACGCGCCGCCATGCTCATCGCCACCGCCGCCGTCCGCCTGAAGCTGCCCGACCTGGCCAGGCAGGCACGCCAGCACGCCCCGCGTGACGAATTGGGCCGTCCGCCCGCGAGTTTCCTCCTGGCCGAAATGGCCGCGACCTGTAGCGCCGGCGATTTCGCCGCGGCCCTGGGCCTGGGCGGGGAATTCGCCCCCTATGAACCGCTCAATCCCGCGTTGGCCGGCGGGCTCCTGCAACTGCGCGCCTGGGCCGCCTACGCCGTCGGCCTGCAGGCGGAAGGCGAGTCCTGGCTCGGCCAGTTTTTGTCGCTGAGCTATCCCGCGTGGGGGCGCGACGCCCTCAATCTCGCCGCGCAACTGCAGTCGGTGCCGGCCCCCGCACCCGCGCGACGGATTTTTCTGAATCTGCTGGAACGCAATCCCGACGACCGCGTTGCCTTGCTGGCCCTCGTGGAACACGATCTGAAACAGGAAGCCTGGACCGAGCTCAGCCGCCGCGTGCCGCAACTCCTCGCCCTTGATCCCGTGCCGGTCATGTTGCTGCAAAACCTCTGGCTTCAGGGCCAGGAACGCCTCCTCCTGCCGCCGGAACTCAGGGATCGCCTGCGCCATCTCGCCCCCTGAAACCGGCCGGCACAATTCCGTCTGGGTCCTTGCCAAATGAACCGCGGCCGCCAAGGTTTCCCGCCTATGCATTTTGACAATCTTCAACCCGGCATGAAGGAACCGCTTCCCCGCGCCGAAGATGACGACGATGAGGACGAGTGCTGCCAAACGCAGAAAAGCCCGGCTTCCGTGTCCGCCCTGATCCAGAAACAGTTTCTCCAGCAGCGGAAAATCTTCCTCTGGGGTGCCGTGACCGACGAGACCGCCAAGGACATCACGGAAAAACTGCTCTATCTCGAGGCGGTCGCGCCCGGGAAGGACATCACGTTTTATATGAACACCCCGGGCGGTTCGATCACGGCGGGCATGGCGGTCTATGACACCATGCGCCTGATCACCTCGCCGGTCACCGTGGTGGTTACCGGCATGGCCGCGTCCATGGGTTCGATCCTGCTGTCCGCCGCCCCCAAAGGCCGCCGCTTGCTCTATCCGCACTCCCGCGTGCTGATCCACCAACCGTTGATCTCCGGCCGTTTCATCGGCCCGGCCACCGATATCAACATCCAGGCGCAGGAAATGGAAAAAATGCGCGCCGAGCTGAACCAGATCCTCGCCGAGGCCTCGGGTCAGCCGATCGAACGGATCAACAAGGACACCGATCGCGATTTCTACCTGAACGCGAAGGAAGCCATCGCCTACGGTCTGGCCGACCGCATCGTCGAACAGGCCTGAGTCCTATTTCCGGCCGGGCAAATGCAGGGGCGGTCCTCAACCGCCCCTATTTTTGTGCCTGCTCGCCGGACAATCCAGCCGCCTCCTGCTCCCAGCGCACCGCCCGGGTGAGATCATTTGCGGCCGCCGCCGTCTTGGCGGCCAGTTTCATCCAGGTCATGCGCAGATTGTCCGGCATGCCCGCCTGAACCAACAGGGTTTCGTAGGTCTGCAAGGCCGGTTCGGTGGCACCCGCCTCGATCAACATGGCCGCCGCCTGCTGCAACAGCGCCCACTCGGCGGCCTTCACCGTTCGCAAATGCGAGGCAAACCCCAGGGTCAGGGCTGCGCCGTCGCGATCCCCCCGGTCCAGCAACATCCGGCCCAACGCCACCCCGAGCGGGAGACTCGGACGCTCGCGCATTTCGCGTCGCGCCAGTTTTTCCGCAGCGTCCGCCTTGCCGGCCGCGCGCAGGCGGTGCAGCTCGCGCAAGACCACATAAGTCCCCAACAACGGCGGCAACGCGTCGCGGTGCTTAAGCTGCCAGTCCAGATCACGCCTGAACGGCCGGTAGAGCGGATCGCCCAACAGCACGTTCTGCCAGCTCAGGACCGGCAACGCGTAATAGGCCGCATCGCCGAGCGATTCGCCGCGCAACAACGCCTCCGTCAGCAGATCAAGGTGATGCATCATCTGCAGGTAGGGTTCAAACACCGCGCCGGTCGTGGCCGCCGCGCCCCGGGCGATGAACGGCCCGCACCACGCCTTGCTGTCCGACCGCAGGGTCTGCGCGGAATAGCTGTGGATGTGCACCGCGATCGCACCCGGCGCAAAACGGAAACCCGGCAGTCCGAAAGGCCCGTTCACGTTGCCCGCATACCAACCCATGTAAACCGCCGGCGCATCCATGCGCGCCGTGTCGGGGAAAGTTCCGGTGCCGCGATGCGTGTCGGGCGCAAAGTCCGCCGCGGTCAGCGCCTTGATGACCGACTCCATCCAATTGTTGCCCTGGGCATGGGGCCCGCGCACATCGACATAAGTGCGCCCGATCAGGCCGTTCGTCTCGGCCTCGATCGCACCGTCAATCATCGCGATGACATCGGATGCCGCCGGGCCGTCCAGCCGCGCCACCTTGACCACGGTCCCCGCCAGCAAATCCGACGGCTGCTTCACCCGGAACAGCGGGTTGGACACATATCCGTTGATCGGATACGGACCATGCGCCAGCAGGCTGAGCTCGGCGTCCACGGCGGAACGATTGGTCTGGAATTCCGGCCGCTCGGTCTTGCCCGGGGTAACGTCGTAAAGCGCCGCATCATGATTGATGCGCAGCGGCACGCCCCGACACACCACCAGGTAGCTCATGCGATGACCCGACGGCGCCACCTTGCGCCGCCCCGCCTCGTCGATGAGTTTCATCGGGATCGCATCAATCCAGCCGCGCCGGATCAGCTCATCCTGCAGTGGTTGCCACACCCCCACCACAAATTCACGCCAGGAGATGGTTTCCGCCTTCGGCAGGGACAACGCGATGATGTTGTCCGCCGGGATGCCCCGCTTCGTGGCGTAGTATTCGGCGATGCGCCGTGATTCGCTGTCATCGACATTGGCCAGCACCACCACGCGGCCCGCCGCCTCATTCTCCTGTCCGAGGAGGATGCCGCCCGCCAAAGTGATGAGCATGACCAGCAGTATGCGCACGGCCCCAGCGTGCGGTTTGGCCGCCATTTGACCAGACCGCAATCACCCTCCGCTTGCCAAGCCCGGCCGCTTTTGCCTGACTCGCTTCCGGCGATGGATTCCGCCTTCCCTGCCGGGAAAATCCGCCTCCGCGGATAAACCGCCCCCGCGGGCTGATGATTCCTGTTTATCACCAGACCGACAGAACGATCATCCGCATGACCTATCTTCTCATCGCCCTCGGTGGCGCCCTCGGCAGCGTGTCGCGCTACTGGCTTTCCGGAGTCGTAGCCCATCGCATCGGTGAAACGTTTCCCTGGGGCACCCTGTGGGTCAACGTCAGCGGCTGCGTGGTGATCGGTTTCATCGCCACCCTGACCGGCCCGGACGGCCGGATTTTCGCCGGCAGCGACACACGTCAGTTCCTGATGGCCGGCATCTGCGGCGGTTACACCACCTTTTCGTCCTTCGGCCTGCAAACGCTCAATCTCCTGCGTGAGGGCGACTGGCTGCGGGCCGCCGCTTACGTCATCGGCTCCGTGGTCCTCTGCCTCATCGGCGTCTGGCTGGGCCATCTCGGAGCCGCCGTGCTCAACTCAACCCCCGGCCATTGACATGCAACTCCCTGAGGAATCCGTTCTGCTGCGCATTTTCATCGGCGAATCCGACCGCCACGAACATCACCCGCTGTATGAAGCCATCGTGCTCAAGGCCCGGGCCGCGGGCCTGGCCGGCGCGACCGTGTTGCGCGGCGCCATGGGCTTTGGCCCGAGCAGCCGTTTGCACACCACCAAGATCCTGCGTCTCTCGGAGGACCTGCCCCTGATCATTGAAATTGTCGACACCCCCGAAAAGATCGACGCATTCCTGCCCGCGCTCGACGGCATGATCGGCGACGGGCTCGTCACGCTCGAAAGGGTGAAGACCCTGCGTTACCGCGGCACTCCGCGTCACGGCTGACGCCGCACCGGTGACCGCCGGATCAGTGGCCCGCCCGATTGCGCCGCGCCCCGGCCAGGATGTTGCCGTAGGCCTGCACGCCGTCGGCGATCGCCACGGCGATTTTCTGCCGGTACTCGGGCGTGGCGATCTTGCGGGCCTCGGCCTCGTTGGAGAGAAACCCGGCCTCGATCAAAATCGCGGGACACTCCACATCGCGCAACACCGCCCAACGCGCCCGCTTCAGACCGCGATCGGCCGCGTGCAGGTCCTTGATCATGTGCCGGTGCACCTGAAATCCCAGCACGATGTTCCAGTGGTCCCGGACGTTGCCCGCACTCGCCGCCGCCGCACCGCTGCGGTCCCGACGGTCGGTATCGGCGGTGGAAAACTGATGCTGGGGAGTCAGCGTGTAAATCTCCACACCGGTGACCTTGTCGGCCCCGGCCTCCACCGCGTTGAAATGCAGGCTGATGAACAGGTCGGCGCCGGCCCGGTTCGCCTGCAAGGCGCGGTCCTGCAGATCCGACACCTTGTCCGGTCCCAGATGCCGGTCATCCTCACGGGTCAACCGCACCCGGTAGCCCATGGTTTCGAGCACACGTTGCAACCGCCGGGCCGTGTCGAGCGTCAGGTTTTTTTCGTTCACCTTGAGCCGGTGGTTCTCTTTGCCCGGATCGCGGCCCCCGTGGCCCGGATCGATGACAATCAGCCCGAGCCCGGGCACCTTTTTCTCCCCCGAACCGGGCAGCAGCAGCGGCAGGAAGGTCTTCTCCGCATCATGCCGGCTGAGCCACAACCGGTCGCGGTGCAACCGCACCGGATCGCCCAGAAAAACCCGCAGGCCGTTAAGCGCGGATTCCCGGCTGTCGGCTTCCAGCACAATCTCGGTCCAAACACTCTTGAGCGTAACGGTGTTGCCGGCCGTGCTGGCCGCCGGCTTGAGCCCGTAGCGCGCCCCGAAATTCAGGGCGTCCACATACTCGGTGCCGTTCAACCGCACGGGGATGTCCACCGGCGCGGCGCGCAACATCGTGGGCGCGGCTCCGGAAGCGAACCACCACACCGCCAGCAGGACGGTCAGGATGCTGTGCCGACGGCTGCGCACCGGGCGCGCGATCACGCCTCCGGATTGTCTTCGGCGGCCGGCGTCTGGTCCTCCTCCGGCTCCTCGTGGTGAAACTTCGGCTTGCGCTTGTTCGCCGGCAGGGGCGTGAGCATCACGTTGATGTTGCGGCCGATCAGCTTGGGCGGGGCATCGGGGTGCCCCATGTCCACCAGCTCGCTGACCGCGCGCTTCATCACTTCAAAGCCGATGTCCGTGTGCGCCATTTCGCGGCCGCGGAACTTGAGGCGCATCTTCACCTTGCTGCCGTGGCTGAGAAATTCCTCGGCGCGGCGTAGCTTGGTATAGAAATCGCCGTCGGCGATGCGCGCCGTGAACTCGATCTCCTTGATCTTGCTCGCGGTGGCTTTCACGTGCGAGGTCTTCTTCGACTCCTCGTAAACGTATTTGCCGAAATCCATGATCCGGCAGACGGGGGGATTGGCGTTCGGCGCCACCTCCACCAGGTCCAACCCCACTTCCAACGCAAGGTTGATGGCTTTGGCGGTGTCGAGGATGCCGAGCTGCTTGCCCTCGGGGGAAATCACCCGGACTTCCGGAACCCGGATCCGGTGATTGCGACGGATGTTCGCAAACGGGTCGGCGTTGCGACGATAATAATTGCCGGGGCGTCGGCCACCGGCGGAAGGAAACGAATTGGCCATCAAATGAGGTTGATACTGGTAATCTGGACGTCGGGGGTTCTCATGGTTAACCGCCCGGATGACAACATCTATTTAGCATGCGGCGATCGGAAACCGGTCAGACGCTGAAGCTTTCCCCGCAGGAACAGCTGGCCTTGGCGTTGGGGTTGGAAAACTTGAAGCCACCGGCGATGAGCTTGTCGGAGTAATCCAGCACCGTGCCCTTCAGATAAAGCGCGGTTTTGGGATCCACCAGCACCCCGACTCCGGCCGACCGCACCAAAATGTCGCCGCGCCGGGGTTCCGGCGTGAACCGCAGTTTGTAGCTCAGGCCGTTGCAACCGCCGCCGGTGATCGCGATGCGCAGATGGTCGCCCTGCTGTTCGCGCCGGGCCAGGGCCGCCACCTTGCGTCCGGCGGCCTCGGTGAGGCGCACGAGATTCTCATTGCCCTCGCGCACCCCGTCGGGGGCGGTCGGGCTGGCGGAAGCGGTTTGGCTGGCGGAACTGACGGACATGGCCGGTCAACTTGGCGGCGACGGCGGTTGGGCGCAAGTGCAGGCGGTTCAATTCTCCCGCCGGACCCGCCACAGCTCGAAACTGCGCCGCGGATTGATCAGGTTGATCCGGCCGTCGGCACTGCGTTCCGCCCCGTCCATGATCAGCGCGGTGAGCGTCGCCGCATCGAGTCCCGGATCCAGGGCCAGCAATTTGGCCGCAAGGTTGGCCACGTTGGGCGCGGCCATCGAGGTGCCGGAATATTTCATGCGTTCGCCGCCGGGCAGCCAGCTCTCCACCTCGAACCCATTGGCATGCACGTCGACGTTGGCGCCGAAACTCGTGAACGAGGTTTCCTCGCCGGCCTGGTCCACCGCGCCGACCGTCAGGATGTTCGGCAGGTCAATGCCCGAGGGAATGAACTCCTCGAAGGCCGCGTCGTTGTCACTGTTGCCGGCCGCCGCGATAAACAAAATCTCCGGCGCCTCGCGCATCGCCTCCGTCAGGGCGGTGCGCGCGATTTCGAAATACTCGCGCGCTGTCGCGCGCCGCTCCTCCGGCGTGCCGCCGGCGCCATTCGCCTCGAACGCGGCCTCGATCCCGCGCGGCGAACCGCCCCAGCTCATGTTGACCACCCGCACGCCCTGTTGACGAAAATACGCCACCACCGCGCGCGCCGCCGCCGCATCCTTCTCCGCCTGCTCGCGCGTCGGCACATCGGGAATCATCCGGTGATCAAACGTGATGCGCGCCGCCAGCACGCGGATGGCGGGGTTGCCCGCCGCCGCGATACCCGCGACATGCGTGCCGTGGGTGTAGTTGCCGAAAAGATTCAGTCCCTCGATGAACGGTTTCACCTCGGCCGGCTCCAGCCCGGCGATGTGCCGCCGCAGGGCGGCGGCCTCGGGGCTGTCGATGCTGGCCTGCAGGTCGAGCATGCCCTTCGTCCAATTCCGCGCCTGCGGATACAGGGCGAGCTGTTGCCCGGTCAGCGGCACCAGCAGTTCGGGCACCGCGTCGGACTTGAGATCATAGGCGATGCCGTGGATGTCGTCCATGTAACCGTTGCCGTCGGTGTCGGCGCCGTCCGCGGTTTCCGCGGCGTTGATCCACAACTGGCCGGGCAGCACAGATGGATCCAGTCCGCTGTCCCAGATGCCCACGACCACCGGCTGCAGCTTGGAATCCGGCGACAGCGTGATCTCCCGCTCCGGCCAGATGTTGGGCTTCTCCACCGCGTTCGCGGTGATGATCGCGGCCAGGGCCGCCGCCCGCTCCTGCCGCAAGGGAATGAAATGCGCCACATTGGTGCGCTGGCCGACCAGCATCGTGGCCACGTCGCCGCTGATCGAACCCGTCTTGTCCACCCCGGGCTGCAACGAGGCCTCGAGGTTGCCGATGACCAGTGCCTCGGTGACTATTTCGGCCGAGGCGCGCGCGGACTTGAGGTTGTCCGCCACGATGGCCCAGGGCAGCGCGGCGAGCTTGGCGGCGTAAATCTTGGCAAAGGCCGCGCGAAACGCCTCGTCGGTGGCGTAATCCCCGCTCTCGCGCGCCTCCATGTAACTCTCGGCCAGCAGACCGGTGGTGAGTTTGCCCGCGGGTTTCTCCTCCATTTCCCGCACCGTCGCCAGCCGCGCGCGCGCCGCCGCGAAATCGCCCCGGTGCAAATCCATCGACATCAGCGTCAGCAGCACGTCCTGCAAGGTGGTGCGGTCGGCGATCTCGTAATCGTTGAGCAGGCCCTCGAGATCGGCGCGCACCGCCGGCGCAAGCGTGGCGTAGATTTCGTCGTTGGTGACCACATCGGTCACGCGACCCGTGAAGTCGTAACTGAAACGCGGCAGCTGATCCTGCGAGGTGATGCGGGGTTTGGCGGCGGCGGGGGATTCGGCGGCCAACGCCGGCAGGGCTGCCAGCAGGCCAAGCAGGAGGATGCGGATGGACAGGGGCATAAGCAAAAAGTCAGCCGGCGCGCACCGCGATCAGACGACGGGCCACGGCCACGGCGTTGCTGAAACTGTGCCAGTCCGCCCGCCCCTGGCCGGCAATGCCGAACGCGGTGCCATGATCGGGGCTCGTGCGCACAAACGGCAGCCCGAGGGTCACGTTCACCGCCGTGTCAAAATCCACGGTCTTCAGCGGTCCGAGGCCTTGGTCGTGATACAGCGCCACGATGACATCAAACTCTCCGCGCAACTGCCGGGCAAACAGCGTGTCACCCGGTTCGCAACGCGGACACAACCCGGGAAACTCATGCTGCATCTTCGCCAACGCAGGATTGAGAAAATCGCGTTCCTCCTCGCCCATCAGCCCGCCCTCCCCCGCGTGGGGATTGAGGCCGCAGACCGCGATGCGCGGCTCCGCCGCCCCCTCACCCCGCGCCAGTTCATGCGCCGCCCGCACCGTGCGGTGCAGCATCTGCGGGCCCAGCACCTGCGGCACTTCCGCCAACGGCACATGCCAGGTCGCCAGCGCCAGCCGCAACCGCCCGCCGGTAAAACACATCACAGGCTCACCGCCCCATTGGGCGGCAAAAAATTCCGTCTGCCCCGGATGCGCAAAACCGATGCGCGCCAGCTGCGCCTTGCTCACCGGCGCGGTCACGACGCCGTCAAACTCGCCGCGTTCGCAACCCGCCGCGGCGTATTCCATCGCGGCCAGCGCCACCAGGGCGCCCTCGCCGTCCGGGTGCCCGGGCGTCGCGCGGTAACCCTCGAGTCCCACCGGAATCTTGCCCACCGTGGGCGGCAGCGTGGCCAGCCAATCGGCCGGCCCGATCACGGTGATGCCCGCGTGATCGGCATCCGCCGCGGCCAACCATGACGCCACGACTTCCGGGCCCACGCCCGCCGGATCGCCACAGGTGACCGCAAGTTCAACCGGCATCGGCATCGCCCCCCTTGGCCTTGCGCCGCGGCCGGACAAAGCTGCGTTTGCCGCCGGCAAAAAATTCCAGAAAAGCCTTCGCCTCGGGCGCATGGAATCGCGGCTGCGCCAGCAGGCCTTCCGCCACCGTGCGGATGTTGCCCGGAGTTGTGTAAACCGCGTGAAACGCCTGCTTGAGTTCGGCCATCACCTCCCGGCCGAAGCCCCGCCGTTTCAGCCCGACGAGGTTGAACCCGATCACATCGTCGCGTTCGGCCACCATCACATAGGGCGGCACGTCGCGCGTGATGGCCGCATGACCCGCCACCATCACGCCCGCTCCGATCCGGCAGAACTGGTGCACCGCGCTTGCGCCGCCGAAAAAGGTGTGCTCCCCCGCGCTGACGTGCCCGGCCAGCAACGCGGCGTTGGCCAGCACCACATGGTTGCCCACCTCGCAGTCGTGCGCCGCATGGCTTGTAGCCATGAAAAAGCAGTTGGTCCCGATGGTCGTTGCCCCGCCCTCCTGGATGGAGCGGTTGACGGTCACATGTTCGCGGAAAACCGTCCCGGCGCCCACCCGCACCGAGGATTTCATCCGGCGGTCAAACTTGAGGTATTGCGGATCACCGCCGATCACGGCGAACGGATGCACCACCACCCCGTCGCCCAGCACGCAGTGCCGGGTCACGATGGCGTGGGCCATGATCTCGCAGTCCGCGCCCAGTTCGGCGCCGGTTTCGACAATTGCCGTCGGATGAATCAGCGTCGCCATGGATCAGTTGCGCCCGCGCCGCGGCGCCGGGGACTTTTCGGGAAACATGTCGAGCTGGGCGTCTTTCAACAGATCGTAGTTCTTGAGGATGCGCATCACCTGCAGGGTGTCGCTCTTGCGGTAGCTGCGGTTGACCTCGATCTTCTCGATCAGGTCGAGCAGCATGGCGCGGAACGAGATGATCGCGTCGATCCCGTGCTCCTTCAGCACCTCCACGCTCTGCGAGCGGAAGGGCTCGGCGGTGGGCAGGCCCGGCAGCACGAGGATCTTTGTCAGCCCGTCCTCCGATTCATCCGGGAAAAAACGCGTGGCCTCCTTGAGCACGTTTTCCTCCAGGAAACGGAAGATCTCCGGGCTGCTTTTCAGCACGCCCGGGGTGAACACATCCGTGTGCCAGGGCTTGACCGCCACCGCGGCGCGATGAATAAACGGCAGTTCGTTGGAAAACAAAAAGAAATCGGGCCGGCGCAGGCCACGGCGCCAGGCGGGATTGAACACCAGCAGGTCGATTTCCTCGTCGCTGGTCTTGCGGCGCGCCTGCACCTGATACTTGCGCATCTGGCGCACGAAAAATCCGTTCTGCTCAAAATATTCCCGGACGATGCCTTCGTCGATGGCGGCCATGTTGCGTGAACTAACGCGATTTGCGGCCCGATGTCACTTCAATCCACCGCCCCCACCGCCCGGAAACAGGCGATGGCCAGCGCCGGATCGATCGCGTCCTGGGTGACCGCCCGGCCGATCTGCGGCAACACCACGAAACGCGGCCGGCCCGCGCGCACCTTCTTGTCGCGGCTCACCGCCGCCATCAGTGCTTCCGTTTTCAACGGGGCCCGCAACCGCACCGGCAGGCCGTGCGCCACCAACACCGCCTCGATCCGCGCCACCTCCGCCGCCTGGAGATGACCGAGCTGCACCGATATCCGCGCGGCCGCCCCGAGTCCGATGGCCACCGCCTCGCCATGCAGGTAGGTGCCGTAGCCTGCGACCTGCTCGATCGCATGGCCGAACGTGTGCCCGAGATTGAGCAGCGCCCGTCCTCCGCTTTTGGCCAACTCGCGCTCATCCGCTTCAACGATGCGCGCCTTGATCGCGCAACAACGCCGCACCACCGCGGCGAGATCCTCGCTGGCGGGCTCCAGCGGCGATTCTTCCAGCCGCGCAAACATCGCCCCATCGCCCAGCAGCGCGTATTTGATGATCTCCGCCGCGCCCGCGGCAAATTCCCGTGCCGGCAACGTCTTCAACAGATCGGTGGCAATGAAAACCCCGCGCGGTTGGTGAAACGCACCGGCCAGATTTTTGCCCGCCGCCAGATTGATCCCGGTTTTGCCTCCGACCGAGCTGTCCACCATCGCGAGCAACGTCGTCGGCACCTGATAAAAAGCAATGCCCCGCAGGTAAGCCGCCGCCGCAAAGCCGCCCAGGTCACCAATCACGCCGCCACCGACCGCAAACAAGACGCTGCCGCGATCCAAACGCTGCTCGGCCAGAAATTCCAGCACTTGACCGAAGACCCTCACCGACTTCGCGCCCTCGCCCGCCTCCACCGTCAGACAGGGGGCATCGCCAAACATCTGCCGCAACGCCCTGCCTTGGGCCGCCTGTACCTGAGTGTCGGTCAACACCGCGATCTTCACCCCCTGTTCGCTTAAGCCCTGCACACAAACCTGCACCTCCTGGGTCAGATCTGTCCCAAAGCAGATGTCGTAGCTGCGCTCGCCCAAATTGACGGTGAGATTTTCGGTCACACCCATTCCTGATATCCCGCTCCCGCAAAGCGTCAATCCATCGCGAAATGCGTCACTGCGTCATATTTGTTGAGATAAATTCTCATTTTCAACTTGATCTGAGACTGCGTCTCATATTCACAGGAATCGTTTTATGAATTTCCGTCGCCTTCTCACCACCTGCTCACTTCTGCCCGCCGCATGGTTTGGGGTGAGTGCCCAAACCGTTGCCAGCAGCGCCCTGACCTTGGGCGCTGATGACGAACTGCTCTTCCTGAGCGACGTGGTTGTCATCGGCTCCAAGCAAAATGTGGAACGCATGCCCGGCTCCGGCGCCTTCATTGCCGAGGCCGATTTTCGCACCTTTGCCTACGATGATGTGAACCAGATCATCCGCCGCACCCCCGGTGTTTATATTCGTCAGGAAGACGGCTACGGGCTGTTCCCGAACGTCTCGCTGCGGGGCGTCTCCACCACCCGCAACGGCAAGATCACCGTGATGGAGGACGGCATCCTGATGGCCCCGGCCGCCTACTCCGATCCCTCCGCCTACTACACGCCCAATGCCGGCCGCATGAGCGGGCTCGAGGTGCTCAAGGGCTCCAGCCAGATCAAGTACGGACCCGAGACCACCGGCGGCATCATGAATTATCTCTCCACGCCGATTCCCCATGGTCGCACCGGGTATGTGGCCGCGACCTACGGATCGGACACCGATTTGCGCCTGCACGCCAATTATGGCGGACGCGAATCCGCCGGCAGTGTCACCCTCGGTTGGCTGGTGGAAAACGTCTGGCGCCGGAACAACGGTTTCAAAACCATCGCGCCCGCCACGGGCGGTGGCTACAACGGCTCGGGTGACACCGGTTTCGAGCGCAACGAGCCCATGGTAAAGCTCCGGCTCGAATTCGCCACCGCGGCCCCGCAGTCATTGGAATTCAAATACGGCCGCACCGACATCGAGGCCGACGAAACCTATCTCGGCCTGACCGATCCCGATTTCCGCGCCAATCCCTTCCTGCGCTACGCCGCCTCGCGTTACGATCACATCAGCACGGAGCAGGAACGGCTTTCGCTCCGCTACACCATCCGCCCGACCGCCGCGCTCAAACTCGGCGTCACCGCCTACCAGACCGATTTCGCCCGCAACTGGTACAAGCTCAATGATGCCGGCGTCGGCCCCGCCGGTGCGTTTCGCAACGCCGCCGAGATTCTCGCCGGTCAATACGGCGATTCCCTGATCGACGTGCTCAAGGGCGGGGCCGCCGGCCGGCTGCGTGTGCGGGCCAACAACCGCACCTATGGCTCCGAGGGCATCGACACCCATGCCACCTGGGATTTCACCGCCGGCCAGGTTCATCACAAGCTCGAGGCCGGCGCGCGCTGGCACAGCGATTACAGCGACCGCTTCCAGTGGGACGACATCTACACCCAGGCCGCCGATGGCAGCGCCACCCGCACGACCGCCGGCCTGCCCGGCACCCAGGAAAACCGGCGCGCGGAGAGCGACGCGCTCGCTCTCTACGTGCAGGACAGCATCACCGCCGGCCGGCTTTCCCTCACCCCCGGGATCCGTTACGAGCGCATCGATTACACCGACATCCGCCGCAGCACCACGCCCGCCTCCTTGAGTCAGGTGACCGGCCGGACCGGCAAATCTATCGAATACTTCACCCCCGGCATCGGCCTCAACTGGACGCAAACAGAACACGTGACCTGGGTCGGCGGTGTCCATCGTGGTGTCTCCCCGCCAGGACCGGGCAGCAGCAACAACGGTCTCACCGAAGAGACCTCACTCGGCTTTGAAGCCGGCGTGCGCTACAACAACCGCACCGATCTGTCCGCCGAACTGATCATCTTTCACACCACGTTTGACGACCTGATCGTCGAGGCCAACGCCGGCGGCGGCGGCGGTGTGGGCCAGACCAGCAACATCGGTCAGGTCGACACCACCGGCCTTGAGTTCGCGCTCAGTTACGATCCGTCGATCAGCCGCGGCTGGAGCGTGCGCAATCCCTGGCAGCTCAGTTTCACCCGCACGCACGCCGTGCTCGCCAACGATGTCAACGCCACCGGTAACAGCGGCGGCGTCGCCGAGTCCGTGTTCTCCGGCGGCCGCAAGGGCAACCACCTGCCCTACATCCCCAAATGGCAGGTCGCGCTCGGCACCGCCGTCGAGGCGGACCAATGGGCGGTGTTTTTCGATGCTTTCTACCAACCCCGCACCTGGGCCTCGGCCAACAACTCGCCGCTGCTGATCAATCCCGACGCCTCCTCCGCCGCCGGTCTGCAGCCCGCACTCGACAGCCGCTATGGCCGCACCGACGCCTTCCTCCTCCTCGATGTTGCCGCGCACTACCGCCTGACCAAGGCCACGACCCTCAAGCTGGCGGTCACCAATCTGCTCGACTGGGAATACATTGCCTCCCGCGTGCCGATCGGCCCCCGCCCCGGCGCTCCGCGCACCGTTTCGCTGGGCATCGAACATCGGTTCTGAGCCGCCTCATCGCCTTCTGAGCGGTGCTCTCAACCAGCACCGCTTTTTCAAACCCATCTATTGAGACTGCGTCCTGTTATCTTATACAAATCATGACCGAACCTAAGAAATTTCCGTCCCTTCACCTTGGCGTGCACGCGACCTGCGCCGTGACCGCGACCCTGCTCGCCGGCGGCGCCGCCCACGCCGCTTTCGCCGATGAGACCTACTTAAACGGTGGTGCAGTCACCAAGCTGCCGGAAGTGCAGGTCAAGGAAACGTCGGGCGAAACCCTCGCCGCCCCGAAATTCAACACACCACTCATCGACACCCCGCAGACCATCACGGTCATCTCGCAGGAGATTTTCGACCAGCAGGCCGCGACCAATCTGCGCGACATTCTGCGCAACTCCCCCGGTATCACGTTCCAGGCCGGCGAAGGCGGCAACCCCGCCGGCGACCAGATGACGATTCGCGGCTTCAGCGCGCGCACCGACATGTTCGTGGACGGCGTGCGCGACCTCGGCGGCTATGCCCGCGACAGCTTCAACCTTGAGCAGGTCGAGATCGCCAAGGGTCCCTCCTCTTCCACCGCCGGCCGTGGTTCCACCGGCGGTTCGGTCAATCTCGTCACAAAAACACCGCAAGCCGCCGCCAGCCGCGGTGCGACCGCGGCCATTGGCACGGACAATCACCGCCGCGCGACCGCCGACATCAACCAGCCCATCGGTGACGACAAGGCCGTGCGCTTGAATCTCATGATGACCGATGCCGGGGTCCCGGGTCGCGACGTCGTCGAAAACACCAGTTGGGGCCTCGCCCCGTCATTCGCCTTCGGTCTCGGCCGGCCGACCAAGCTCATCTTTTCATGGCAGCGGCTCGAACAGGACAACGTGCCCGACTACGGGATGCCGCGGCAGGTTTACGCTTACAACCCGCCCGTGCCCGCCTCGAACTGGTATGGCCTGAAGGCGCGTGACTACGAGAAGATCGAACAGGACCTGCTCACCGCGATCGTCGAGCACGACAACGGCAAGGGCTTTGCCCTGCGCAATCTCACGCGCCTCGGGCGCACCCACCGCGACTCGATCATCACCGCGCCGCGGTTCAATGCCGGCAGCACCACCGTGATCCGCCGTTCGGATTGGAAGTCCCGCGACCAGGCGGACGAAATCTTCGCCAATCAAACCCATGTCGATCTCGATGTCGTGCTGGGCAAAATCAACCACGGCATCGCCGCCGGCGTGGAGTTCAGCCGGGAAAAACAGATCAATCACAACCGCGTCGAAAATCCCGCGACCGTGCTCCCGACCACCGATGTCTATGCGCCGAATCCCAACGATCCCTACAACGGCAACATCACCCGCGACGGCGCCTACAACCGGGGCCAGGCCGATTCGGTCGCACTCTATTTGTTCGACAACATCTTCGCCGGCCAGCGCTGGCAGGTGAACGTCGGCGCGCGTTACGACTTCATCGATGCGGACTACAAAACCGTCGATGCCGCCGGAGCCGTCACGCCCTATGCCCGCAAGGAAGACGCCTTCAGCACGCGCCTCGGCGTCACCTACAAGCCGACCGGGAATTCCAGCATCTACGCCGGCTATGCCAATTCGTTCAACCCCTCCGGCGAAGACCTGATCCTCTTCTCCCGCGGCACCGACCTCTCGCAAATCGCCCCGGAAGCAACCGACAGCTACGAAATCGGCGCCAAGTGGAGCGCATTTGACGACCGCCTCGCGCTCGCTTTCGCCCTTTTCCGCAGCGAAAAAACCAACGCCCGCACGCCCGGTGTAAATCCCAACGATCCGCCCACCGTCCTCGCCGGCAAGGAACGCGTTGACGGCATCGAGTTCAGCCTCGCCGGCGATCTCACCCGCGCATGGACCGTGTTTGCCGGATTCGCCCTCATGGACAGCAAGATTGTTTCGTCCAACACCGCCGGACTCGCCGGTCAGGAATTCGGTCTCACGCCCAGGACCACGTTCAACCTCTGGACGACCTACGAACTGCCCTTCGGCCTCACCCTCGGCGGCGGCGCCCAATACATGGACAGCGTCTTTCGCAACACCTCCGTCAACGCCGAGGCGATTCCGTCCTACTGGCTCTTCAACGCCATGCTCGCGTATCCGTTCAACGACCGCCTCAGCCTCCAGCTTAACGCCACCAATCTCCTGGACGAAACCTACATCGACCGTGTGGGTGGCGGGCATCACATCCCCGGCCCGGCCCGCCAGGTCATCCTGTCCGCCCGCTTCAACTTCTGAACCAACCGCGCCATGATTCTCGCCATTCCCGATGTACTCACCGGCGCCGCCCTCGCCACCGCGCGGGCCAAACTCGAAGCCGCGGCGTGGATCGACGGCAAAGCCACCGCCGGCCATCAGGGCGCGCGCGTCAAGGACAACCAACAGCTCGCGGCCGACGATCCCGTCGCCCGCGAGATCGGCGCCCAAATCGTCGCCGTGTTGCAGAAGAACCCGCTGTTCGTTTCCGCCGCGCTGCCGCTCCACCTCCTGCCGCCCATGTTCAACCGCTATTCCGGCGGCCAGACGTTCGGCACCCATGTGGACGGCTCGATTCGCACACTGCCCGACGGCCGCCGCATCCGCACCGATTTGTCCTGCACGCTGTTCTTCGCCGAACCCGACGAATACGACGGCGGCGAACTCATCATCGAGGACACCTACGGCTCCAAGTCCGTCAAGCTGCCCGCCGGCCACCTGATCCTCTATCCTTCGACCAGCCTGCACCGCATCACGCCCGTTACGCGCGGCGCGCGCCTTTGCTCGTTTTTCTGGCTGCAAAGCATGATCCGCGACGACGCCCGCCGCGCCCTCCTCTTTGACATGGACGTGGGCATCCAGCGCCTCGCCGCCGATGCGCCCGGGCACGCCGGCGTGGTCCAGCTCACCGGTGTCTATCACAACCTGCTCCGCCAATGGGCGGAGACCTGAAAGCCCGTGGTCGAAACTGCTCCGATGCCACTGACGGCCGCAGACTGGCTTGATCGTGGTCAGGCTTTGGAAGCCTGCGGCACCGATGCCGCGCTGGACCAAGCCGTGGCTTGTTACGACCGCGCCATCACGTTGTGCAGTGAATCCCCGGCCCAGCTCCGCACGCTCGCCATTGCCTGGATGAACCGGGGCAACGCCCTGCAAAAGCAACCGCGGCGCGACGCCGTTCAGTCCGCGGTGGCAGCCTACGACCGCGCGCTGGCCCTGTTCGACAACCTCCTTCCCGGGGACGAAAACTTGACCAACAGCATCGCCGCCGCGTGGCTCAACCGTGGTCACGCCCTCCTGCAGCTGACCGGATGCCAACACCGGGCGGAAGCCATGCGTTCCACCTCCACCGCCGTTCGTCTTCTGGCCGGTCTTCCGGTCGATGATCGTCCCGAATTCCGGCTCAACCTCGCCGGCGCCCAGGTAAACTTGGCCCAGCTGCTGGTGGAGGGCGATAAACCCGAGCAATATGCGCGGGCCGGCGCCGTCCTGGCCGCCGCCCTTGCGCTCACCGCCAACCACGAGCAGCAACGCGCCGGCTTTGCCACCGTCGGTTTGCAGGCCCGCCGTACCCTCTGCGCCCTCATCGGCCGGTGGCTGATTGCCACCGACCAGCCTGAACGTCACGCCCAGCTCATCGCCCGGGCCAGCGACGCCGTCGACACCGGCCTGGCACTTGCCCGCCATTGGACGCAACTCGGCGAGACCCGGTTCCGCCCCCTCACCGAGCGTCTCTTTCGTTTCGGCACCGGTTTCTATCGGCGGCATCAGGTCCATTTTCTCGCCGACTTCGTGTTGGAAAATCTCGATCCCGGCACCTGTCACGATGCCATGACGGACCACCCCGAACTGCATGTCATCGCCTGCGAAGCGTTGCATGCCGCCCGCAAAGAGCTGCGCACCCGCTGCCCTGTCATCGCCGGAGATGAAGCCACCGCCCGCCGCCTGCAGGCCCTGCAAACTATCGAAACCGCGCTCGACCGTCTGGGCGGACCGCCGACGCCCACCACCGCTTGAACAGTTGTACCATGTCATTCCGCAAAACCATCTTTTGGCTCCACCTGATCGCCGGCGTAGTCGCCGGGATTTCGATCTTCATCATGTGCCTCACCGGCGTCGCGCTCGCGTTTGAGAAGGATCTCGTCGCCTGGGCCGAACGCGATGCCCGCCGCGTCGCGGCGCCCGCGACCGATTCCGGCCGCCTCACTTTGGCGGAACTCACCGCACGCGTGCAAGCGGTCGAACCCGGGGCCAAGCCCGTCGCCCTCACCATCGCCGCCGATCCGTCGGCTGCGATCACGTTTACGCTCGGCCGGGACAACGCCGTTTACGCCAACCCCTACACCGGCGAGGTGCGGCGCCCGGCCTCGACGCGGATGCACGACTTCATGCACGTCATGACCGACTGGCACCGCTGGCTGGCCCGCGGCGGCGATCAACGCGCCATCGGCAAGGCAATCAACGGCGCCTGCAACCTCGCCTTCTTCGTGCTCGCGGTTTCGGGCCTCTATCTCTGGTGGCCACGGTCCTGGTCCTGGCGCGGTTTCCGCGCGATCGCCCTCTTCAATTGGCGGCTCACCGGCAAGGCCCGTGACTTCAACTGGCACAACGCCATCGGCCTGTGGAGCGCGCCCATCCTCATCATTCTCACCCTCACCGCGCTGCCGATTTCATATCGCTGGGCCGGTGACCTCATCTACACCCTCGCCGGGGAGGAAGCACCGGTCCGTCG
>JACFMR010000033.1:0-12183 GCA_019455245.1 Opitutaceae bacterium | reverse complement strand
TCCGCCGCCCCGGTTGAAACCATTCCCGCTCCGTCACCCGATCCCCAACCTGCCGGACCCGATGCGCTGATCCACGCCGCGCAAACCGCCCTCCCCGACTGGAGCGAAATCACCCTGCGCTTCGGCCCCCAGCGCGTCGCCGCAGCCGAAGCTCCGACCGGACCGCAACCGGTCTCCGTCAGCATCAAGACCCCCGGGGTCTGGCCGCGGACCGCCGCCACCACGCTCAGGCTCAATCCGTTCACCGCCGAGGTGATGCGGACGGAAAACTTCGCCGATCTCAGCCCCGCGCGTCGTTTCCGCACCTGGACCCGATTCCTGCACACCGGCGAGGCGCTCGGCCCGGGCGGCCAGTTCTTCGCCGGCCTCGCCTCACTCGGCGGCTGTTTCCTCGTCTGGACCGGCTTCGCGCTCACTTTGCGTCGGTTCAAAGGGTGGCGCGCCACACGGCCGGTCTGAGACGGCGCGCCACCGCACCGGTGTTATCCTGACACCGATTAATGGCTTTGCATCGGTCGCCGCCGGGGCAATTCTCTCAGGCCCCAGCCATGAAAACCCGCCAGTCGCACTTTCCCCGCATCAAGACCATCGCCTGCGAAGGCCCCGGCTCCGACCGCCCGCTCGCGTTCCGTCACTACAATCCCGACGAGGTCATCGACGGCCGGACGATGAGCGATCACCTGCGTTTCTCCATCGCCTACTGGCATTCTTTCCGCGGCGTCGGCTCCGATCCCTTCGGCCCCGGCACCATCGTGCGCCCGTGGGAAAAGGGCCGGGACGCCGTCTCCGTCGCCAAGACGCGCATGGATGCGGCGTTTGAGTTTTTCCAAAAGATCCGCGCGCCGTTCTGGTGCTTCCACGACCGCGACATCGCGCCCGAGGGCCGCACCCTCGCCGAGTCCAACCGCCACCTCGACAAGATCGTCGCCCACGCCAAGGCCCTGCAAAAGGCCACCGGCGTGAAGCTGCTCTGGGGCACCGCCAACCTCTTCTCCAACCCGCGCTACATGTGCGGCGCCGCCACCAATCCCGATGCCCATGTCTTCGCCTACGCCGCGGCGCAGGTGAAGAAAGCCCTTGAGGTCACCAAGGAACTCGGCGGCGAAAACTACGTGTTCTGGGGCGGCCGCGAGGGCTACGAGACGCTGCTCAACACCGATCTCAAACGCGAACAGGACCACCTCGCGCGCTTCCTGCACCTCGCGGTCGATTACGCGAAAGCCATCGGTTTCAAGGGCCAGTTCCTCATCGAACCCAAGCCCAAGGAGCCCACGAAGCACCAATACGACTTCGACGTCGCCAGCGGCATCGCCTTCCTCCGCACCTACGGGCTGGAAAAACATTTCAAGTTCAACATCGAGACCAATCACGCCACGCTCGCCGGCCACACCTTCCAGCACGAAATCGAGGTCGCCGCCGCCGCGGGCATGCTCGGCTCCATCGACGCCAACGCCGGCGACACCCTGCTCGGCTGGGACACCGACCAGTTCAACACCGACGTCCGTGAACTCACCCTCGCCATGGTCTCGATCCTCAAGGCCGGCGGCCTCGGTTCCGGCGGCTTCAATTTCGACGCCAAGCTGCGCCGCCCGTCCATCGATCCCGAGGACCTCTTCCACGCCCACATCGGCGGCATGGACGCCTACGCCCTCGCCTTCAAACTCGCGCGCCGCATCCTCGCCGAAGGCAAACTGGAACAGTTCGTCGCCAGCCGCTACAGCTCCTACGACTCCGGCTTCGGCCAAGAGATCGAGACCGGCAAGGCCTCGTTCAAATCGCTCGAGAAACTCGTGCTCACGCAGTTGGGCGAACCCAAGCCGAAATCCGGCAAGCAGGAGTATCTCGAAAACCTGTTGGCGCGTTACCTGCACGGTTGAGCCACCGGCCCGCCCCAGCCATGTATTCCCAACTTTGGTGCCGGACCGGTCTGCTGGGGCTGTTGTGGTTGATCAGCGCCGGCTTCATGTCCGCGCAAACGCCGGCGCGCACCGAACTGACGGTCACCGCCATGCACCCCGCCGCGGACTCGCCGCTGCGTCTCGGCGCCAATTTCTCGCTGCGCATCCACTACGATTCCCCCGCGGCCTTTCGTCTTCGCATCCAAGGTGAACGGCAGGGGACGACCATCCCCGGCATCACCCACGCTTCACCCCGCTACGGTCCGGGCGCGGGCGAGGCCATCGCCTGGCTGGCTTTTGATCACCTCGCCCAACTCGACCGCATTTTGCTCGTCGCGGAAGACGCCGCCACCGGCCACGTGCTCACTTCCCTCGCCCTGCCGCTGACACTGACCTGGAGCGCTGACGCTCCGCCCGGCGCCCCCGCCCCGGTCTGGGTGCAGGAGCTGAACCAACATGCGCAATTGGCCATTACCCGCGAGATGCAGGCGCCGGCCGACGGAGGCGACGACTTTTGGGTCAACCTTTTCCTGCAGGCCGTGTTTCTGACCGTGCCCGGCTACATTATCCTGCAGATCGCGCTGCCGTGGTGGACCCGCGACCGCTGGCGCAAGGCGGCCTGGGCGCCGCTTATCGTCACGGTGCCGATGTTTCTGTTTGTCGTGTTCGCCTCGACGGCCGGCGGTTCCAACCTCGCCCCCATCTGGCTGCTGCTCGTCTGCCCGCCCGCCTGTTTTTATCTCGTGTTTCTCGCGCTCTTTTTCTGGTTGAAACAAAAGCGCGCCTGACCCGTCTGAGAGTCGCACCGCATGAACCTTTCCTTTCCTCCGCCCGCCGCCCTGCCTGCCGGCCGGTGGATTGTCCGCCTGCTGGGCCTCGCCCTGCTGCTGTCGCTTTTCTCCGGCTGTTCGTCGATGAACGCGCGGCGCAACCCGGCCGTGCCGCTCGGCCAGTTCCAGCGCTTCTATGTCGAGCAGCGGCTCAACGACAACCACGGCATCGGCGAGCGCATCGCCGCCGACCTGCGGTCCCGCGGTTACTCCGCCACCTGCGGCCATCTCACCATGATGCCCGCGGACACCGAGGTGCTCATCACCTACGATGCCCGTTGGTCCTGGGATTTCCGCTCCTACCTCATCAATCTCGATATCACCGCCCGACGCGCCTACGCCAACGCCATCATCGCCACCGGCAACTACCATCATCCCGGCATCACCAACAAATCGCCCGAGACGATGATCCGGGCCCTGCTCGACGATTTCTTCCGCTGAGCGCCGGCCAATTCGCACCCGGGTTGCCCGTTCTGATTGCGCGTTCACCGCGTCCCGTTCGAGGCGGGACACGTATCTACAGGCCACGCGGCAATGGCAACCGGAGCGCCTGCCGGCGGTATCGCGACACGAGGTTTGCCATCGACCCGGGCGACAAACCCAGGCAAACAACAGCCATGCCCTCCCCGCCCCACATCCCACGGTGGCTCATGGTTGCCAGCGGGCTTTGGGCTTTGATCGCTCTGCCGCCAACGGTCTGCGCCGCGCAGGAGGAATCCGCGCCCAAGTCGTCGGAAACGAGCGACCCAACCGCGGCCCTGGCCGGTCCGGTCATCAAACTGGATCCCTACACGGTGTTGGAGGAGCCGCCCAAACTTTGTTTCGACATCGCCCTCGAGGTTTGGGGTGACTTGAACACCGGCAAGGTCACCTCCATCTACATCACAAAGGTCAAGCCCCTCTCCCACGCCGAAGAGCTCGGTCTGGTTCCGCGCACCCGCATCGACCGCATCGACGGCATTCCCGTCGAAAACCTGGTCCCGTCATTCCGCAACGGCACCGTCCTTAACCGGACTTTCATCAACCGAAAATTTGGCGCGCGCGTCACGCTTGAGGTCGTTCTCCCGGGCAGCCCTGAAAGTAAAACTGTGACCGTCATCGAAAAGCCCAACATCGATTTCAGGTTTCGCGACCGCACCCGGAGCGTATCGCTGAGGTAAATGTTTGGCGCGGCCGTTTTATTCGAACTGTAAGACACAGTCGGGATTGCCGCACCATGGGTGCGCATCCCTGCTCACTGCACCCCGCATGCCCTTCCCCATCGGCAGATTCCCGTTTCAAGTCCTGCGTCCGCGTTCGCCCGGCGCCGTGCTGCTTGCGCTTGCCTGCTTCAGTCAGGTCTTGGCGGGCGAAACCGATCCTTGGTCGGCGGCGCTGAATCTCGATTACAACCAGGCCGCGTCCCTCCTCGCGCGGCAGCATGCCGGGCGGCCGGAAGATCCGCGCCTCGGCACCGCCTATGCCGCCAGCCTGCTCGTGCGCGAACCCACCACCGCGGCCAACGTCGCGCTCGCGCGCACCACCCTGGAAACCGTGCTCGCCTCGCTCGCGCCCGACGATTCGGAACATCGCCCGCTCGCCCTCTACCTGCTCGGCCGGATCGCGCACGACCATCAGGATCCGCCGCGGTTGGACGACGCCGTCGCGCGTTACGAACAACTGCGGCGCGAGCATCCCGGCCACGCGCTCGCCGATCAGGCCGCCGTGCATCTCGGTTTTATCCGCGCCCTGCAGCTGCCGCCGCCCGAATTTCAAACCGCCGTGGCGCAGGTCGGGGCCCTGCTCGCCGCCGTGGCCACCCCCGCCGCCCGCCGCGAATTGCACCACCTGCTCGCCCATCTGCACTGGCACGGACGCGGCGATGCCGCCGCCGCCCTGCCGCACTACCTCGCCGGTCGCGAGATCGGTTTTGAAGCCCCCTACCGCAACGGCGAGATCGATCTCACCATCGCCGGCCTCGCCCGCGAACTCGGCCGTGATGATCTCGCCGCACGCCACTATCGCGCGTTCGCCGAGGCGAATCCTCGCGACGGCCGCGCCCAGACCGCCCGGCGCCTCGCCGCCGAAGCCGCCGCCCGTCTGCCATGAACGCTGCCCGCCTGCGCCAGTCTCTCGCCATTGGCATCCTGCTCGCGGTTTTCGGCGGTTCGCTCTGGCACGTGTTCATCCGGCCGCGGCAGGAAACCGGGCCGGACACCGTCGAGATTCAACTCGGACACTGGCTGCTGCAAACCGGCATGCGCGAGGCCTTCGATCATGCCATCGCCGGCTATCAAAAGCTGCATCCCCACGTGCGCATCCGGCAGATCCCCGTGCCTGTGCGCTCCTATGCCGCGTGGACCCGCACCCAACTCATCGGTGAAACCGCCCCCGACATCACCGGCATGCTGACGCTGAACGAGGAACTCATCAGCCGCTACTACCTGCCGCTCACACCCCACCTCGACCGGCCCAACCCCTACAACGCCGGCACCGAGCTGGAAAACGTGCCGTGGCGCGACACCTTCGTCGACGGTCTCACCGCCATCCGCAACCTCACGCCCACCTCGGGCGAGGTCTGCGGCGTCACCCTCCAGGTCAACACCCTGCGTCTTTTCTACAACCGGGAACTGCTGCGCGAGATCACCGGTTCCGATGAACCTCCCGCCGACTTCGCCGCCCTGCAGGAGGTCGGCCGGCAGGTCGCCGCCTACAATGCCCGCACCGGTCGCGGTCTGGTCACCATCGCCGGCTGCGGTCCCTACGCGCGGCAGTTGTTCAACGTGCTGCTGCCGTCCCAAACCCAGCGGCTCACCCTCGAAGCCAGCCCCAACCGCAATCTCCGCGTCTTCCCCATCGAACTCGCCGCACTCATCCTCGACGGCCGGCTCGATTACGACTCGCCCGAACTGCGGCGCAGCCTCGACCTCATGCGCGATGTCTCGGCGCTGATGACCCCGGGCTTCACCCAAATCCAGCGCGACGAGGCCATCTACGCCTACCTGCAACAAAACGCGCTCATGCTCTTCGCCGGCAGCTGGGATTACGCCGTGCTCGCCCAGGACGGCAGCTTCACCACCGGCATGGTGCCTCTGCCGCTGCCCTCGCCTGACGATGCGCGCTACGGGCAACACGTGCTCGGTCCGGTATCCGAGGCCGCCGGTTATCCGGAGGCCATGCTCGGCATCATCCGCTCCAGCCGGCATCCCGACGTCGCGCTCGATTTTCTGCATTACCTGACGAGCCGCGCCGCCACCGCTGACTTCGCCCGCATCAGCCACCGCATCTCCGCGATCGTCGGCACCCCGCCGCCACCCGACAGCGAACAACTGCGCCCGCGCCTCGACGGCGAACTCAACGGCTTCACCGTCGATTTCGGTTGGTTCGCCGCCGACCTCAGTTCGAATTTTTTCCAGCGCAACATCCACACCGCCATCGGCCCGCAGGGCGATGTGGCCGCCTTCGCCGCCACGCTCAACGCGGAACTGCCCGGCCACCTGCGCCAGGACATCGCCTGGCATCTCACCCGCATCCGCCGCGACGTCCGCCGGCTCGATGCGCAGGTCCTCTTCAGTCTCACCCTGCCCGACGATCACCCCGCGCGCGCCAATTGGACCCGCCACGCCGAGGTGCAGCATATGCGGCAGCTGGAAAACCTGTACTACCGGCGTTACACCGCACCGTAGCCCTGCGCTGAGCCCCAGGCCTACAATTCCGTCAGCCCAGCACCTTGTACAGCGCCGCATGCGCGACCGCCATTTCCGCCGGCGTGCCGATCGAGATGCGGCACCAATCCAGATACGGCGGAAACGGCCGGCCCACAATCACCCCCTCGGCCTGCATCGCGGCCCGAAACTCCCCGATCGGTCGGCCGGTGCGGAAAAACACAAAGTTGCCCTGCGGCTCCGCCCAAGCGCAGCCCAGCTCCCGCAACACCGCCAGCAACGCCTCGCGCCCGGCTTTGATCTTTTGCCGCGTGCGCGCGATGTAATCCGCGTCGGCGAGATTCGCCTGTGCCCCGACCAGCGCGAGCAGGTTGGGTCCGCCGATGATGTGCCGCCGGATTTGCGCCGCCAGCTCCGGCGTGGTGACACCGTAGCCGATCCGCTGGCCCGCCAGCCCGTGAATCTTGGAAAAGGTGCGTGTGATGACCACCCGCCGCCCCTCGCGTACGAGATCCACCAACGTGCGGCCCTCAAAATCGTCGGAGCATTCCAGATACGCCTCGTCCACCAGCACCGGCACCCGCGCCGACACCGCGCGCACCATTTCGCGCAGCGGTTCCGCCGCGACGACCGTCCCGGTCGGATTGTTGGGGTTGCAGACATACACCGCCTGCGTCTTCGCCCCCACCGCCGCCGCCATCGCGTCAGGGTCGTGCTCCATACGCGCGTTGAGCGGCACCTCCACCAACGCCGATCCGCGCCGCTGCATGGCGGCGGTGAACTGCCCGTAGGTCGGCACCGCGCAAACCACCTCGCCCGCCGGTCCGCCGAGCAACGCGCCGCAAGCCTCGAGCACCTCGCCCGAACCCGCACCCAACACGATCTGCGCCGGCGCCACGCCTTCCTTTTCCGCCAAGGTGCGCACCAGTTTCGACGTGTCCGTGCCGGCGTAACGACACACGTCCGTCACGCGGGCACGCATTTCGCCGATCGCACCCGGCGCAGGGCCGAAGGGATTTTCGTTGAGCGAAAGTTTGACCGGGAACGTGGGCGCGGCAGGCGTCGGCACGGCCCGCAACCGGGCGGTCAGGGTCAGGGCGGCTACGGCGGCGCCGGCGGTCTTGAACCATTGCCGGCGATCAAGCGGGGTGGATGGCGACATGCGCAGCAGCGTTGCGCAGCTCCATCCGCAGGGAAAGCCGATTCGCCGCCGGCCGGCCCGCACCTCACCGCGCCTGATAATCGGCGATCGCCTGCAGGGACTGCAGGCGCTGCGCCTCCACCTCCAGCTGCTTGGCGGCCACGATGTCGAAGCGGCTGCGGCCGGGGCCCGCCGCACGATTCAGCATGTAGAGCCCGGTCATGACCGAATCCTTTTGCCGGATCGTTTCCTGATGCACATCGGCCATGCGTTGCAGCTCGGGCACCAGCACCCGCGGATAGATGTCGCGGGTTTTTTCCACGTAGGCCGCGGCGCTGGCGTTGGCCCCGCTCAGCAGATGGACGTTCTGGTTGAAAATGTTCGTGGCGAGCGAGCCGTAGTTCTGCAGCACAAGACCGGGGATGAAGCCCGAGGAGATCGGCCGGAACGCTTCCGCGACCTTCGGCACCTCGACCCCCTTGATCACCGGCAGCCAGGTGGAGATTTCGGCAAATTTTTCGTTCATCCGCCGGCTGGTCATGAAGCGCAGGAAATCGATCACGATCTCGGGATGCCGCGAGGCCTGGGTCATGCCAAACGGCAGCGAGGCGAAAATGTTGGCCTCGGAGGTCGGCCCCAGCGTCGCCGCGCCAAAAACCGGATCGTCCGGGCTGATCGACGGCACCGCAAACGCCCCGACCTCAAACTGCGCCTGCTGCAAGATGCCGCCCGCATCCCACGTGCCGGTCGAAAGCATCGCGGCCTGCCCCTGCAGGAACTGCAGCATCGCGTCCTCGCGGTTCATCTGCACCCAGCCGGGCGACATGTAGCGGCCGATGGCGCTCACCGTTTCCAGGCTCGTGCGCACCGCCGGCGTGTCCACCGACCACTGGCCGCGCAGAAACGTGATGATGCCCTCGAACTTCGTCAGGTTCAGGTCGCGGCTGTAGTCGAGCCCGATGGCCAGCTGCTGCGTGGTGCCGCCAAAAAAACCCGCGGTCATCTTGGTGATGTTGAAGATCGAGCCGGCCAGCGGCAGGATCGGCTGGTTGGTGCGGCGCGCGTAATCCTCGAGGGCCTGGCAGGTGGCGATCATCTCATCGAAGGTCCGCGGCACGCGGTCTTCCCCGAGGGCGGCCTTCAGGATGTCGCGGTTGTAGAAGATGCGCACCGTGACCATCGCGTTGGGCACGGCGTAATATTCCAGCAGATTGGCGCTGTAGTAGTGCACGGTCTCCTCCGGCACGAGTTCGGACGCGAACGAACGGCGCCACGACAGCTCACGCAGGTCGGGCTCGTCGGCGTTGTAGGGGTTCGTCTCCTCCAGATATTGCGTCAACGGCACGAAATAGCGCGACAGCATCTCGTCGGTGATCTGGTAATTCGCGACCTGGATCAGGTCGGGCGGATTGCCGCCGACCAACTGTGTGCGCAGCCATTGCGTCCACACCCGGCCGGGGATCGGCAGCTGTTCGATCTTCACCTGCGGGTGCAGCCGCATGTATTCCTGCGCAATGGCGTCAAACGCCTCGCGCACCCCGGGCTCGAGCTGCCAGTGCGCCAGCCGGATGACCTTGACCTCGGAGTCGTCCGCCTGTTCGCGACCGTGCTGCCAGACCCGCAGGCCCGAATAGCCGAAGCCGAGCACCAGCAGGGCGATCGCGAGATATTTGCCGAATGCACCGGTTTTCATTGGGCGTCCTCCTCCGTCTGCCGCAGCCGCAGCTTCGCGGTCTCATAACGCTGGTCGGTCGGCACCGCGCGGGCCAGGAACTCGCGGTAATGGTTGATCGCAATCTCGCGCCGACCCGTGGCCCGCGCTGTCTCCGCGATCTGCAGGCTCAGGCTGATCTGCAGGAGCTCGTCGCTCGATCCGATCGCATGCGCCTGCCGCAACCAGTCCACCACCTGCGTGTCCGCGCGGCCGTAATACAACGCCGCCTCGGCCAGGATCCGGTAATACGCCACCGCAACATCGGGCAGCAACTCCGCCGCCGCGACCGGTGCCAAGGCCTGCGCCGCCGCGATGCGATCGGGCACCGCCAGGTCGGGGCGCTGGTAAAGCAGCACCAGGACCAGATGGCTCGCCGCCAGTTGCGCCGCCGCACCCGCCGGGGCGGACTCGATCACCGCCCGGTAAGCCGTTTCCACCTCCGCCACCGGCGCATTCCGGTGCATGTGCGCGATCCGCGCCAACAGGTAGCGCGCATAACTCGCCACCTCATCCTGCGCCCCGCCCGCAATCACGTTTTGCAGCAGCGTTTCCGCCTGCCGCACCTTGCCGGCGGTGACCGGCGGCTCGTTGAGCAGACCGGCGGCACGCCCAAAATCCGCCAGCCGGCGGTCCGCGGCCCCGGCGTTGGCAAACACCTCGCCGGCATCACGATAGAGATAACGCGACAGCAGCCTCCACCCGTCGTCCATCGCCGGCTCCTGCGCGGCGAGCAAGCCCGCGCCGCACAGCCCCCAAAGGCCGATCATGCGCCGGATCCAAAGGTTTGCCCGGCCGGTTGTCGTAAAGGTGGTTGTGTGCAAAAAATTCACGCCGAAAACTTGCTGAGTGGCCATACTGGCAATGTCAACGTGCTCCGTCACTAATCCTGCGCACGGCACCAATCAGCAAGAGCGATGGCTAAATGAGGATAAGCCAAAGTCGGCATTCAAGCTCTGACGAACAAACCGGCCCAGAGGGTAACGTCATTGTCCGTTTTCAATACCTGTTCGTTTTTTCCGGAAAAGGTTAAGACGCATGTTGGAGATATTCGGGCTACATGTATTTGGATAAATATTTCACGGTGCAAATACGCTGGACAAAGGCGTTGAACTTGCCGGGGCTGGACTGGCTTGAAGCTAGGAGTTTGATGCATGTCGTCCTTGAAAAACGCCCGATGGTTTGAAGAAGAGGTTCAACCACACGAAACCTCGCTACGCTCCTATCTCCGCCACCACTTCCCCACCCTGCCGGACATTGATGATTATGTGCAGGAATCATACGCCCGTCTGATACGAGCCCAACAGGTCGGAAAGATCAGCTACATCAAGGCATTTCTATTCACGACTGCACGCAATGCGGCCCTCGACTTTATCCGCCGCCGCAAGGTTGTTACCATTGATCAAGTTGACGATTTGGAAGGGCTGCACATCATGGATGACACGCCCAATGTGGCCGAAATGGTCAGCAAACAGCAGGAGTTGGAATTGCTGGCCGATGCGGTCAAATCCTTGCCGCATCGCTGCCGGCAAGTTCTTACGCTGCGGCTGCTCTACGGACTTTCACACAAGGAAATCGCCGCCGACCTTGGCATCTCGCCCCATACGGTCAAGGCTCAGCTTGCCAAAGGCATGCGGCGTTGCGCCGATTATTTTTCCGAAAGGGGCATGACCGGTGCCCGTTCGCAAGAAACAAGACCATGATTCCGTCCGATAGCAACCGTGCCAGCTTGCACGAATCGATTGAAGCCCGGGCCGCCGCTTGGCTGGCCCAGCAGGATGATGGTCTCACCGAGGCAGAAATCCGGGTTTTTGCCGCATGGCGCGCGGAAGATCCGCGACATGAGGCGGCGGTCACCCGTCTGGAACAGGCTTGGGAGACTATGCAACAACTGCGCAATTTCCGACCGGATGCCGCGCAGCACCCCGATCGCGACCTGCTCGCGCCGGAAAAAATCGAAAATATGATTTCGTTTCCGGTCCGTCCTGTACTGGCTGCTGCTGCCGCCATCGCCGTCATGGCGGCGGCGATGTTTTTCGGGATCCTGTCGCCCCCCCCCCCCGATCATCCCGCTCCTGCGCCGCTTGTCGCGGCCGATTATTATGCCACTACCGCAGGTGGCTATCAGCGGGCGACACTGCCGGATGGCTCGGTCGTAGAACTGAACGAGCAAAGTGAAATGAACCTTCGGTTCACCAAAGGAGAACGGCGGGTGGTTTTGCGGAAGGGCGAAATCCATTTCACGGTCACAAAGAACCGAGAGCGGCCGTTCATCGTGGAGGCCAACGGGGTGAATGTACGGGCGATCGGCACCGCCTTCAATGTGCGCATGATGACGGACGTAATCGAAGTATTGGTGACGGAAGGCGTGGTGAGCTTGGACAATCCACGGAATGAATCGCCGGGCGCCACGACCGAACCGCCCATGATCAATGCCGGTGACCGAGCCGTGGTTGACCTGAACTCTGCCACCTCTCGCCTCTGGATCGAGCACCTCACTGAAGCCGCAATTGACGAGGCCCTCTCATGGCAGGGTTCGTGGCTGGTCTTTGTCGACACCCCTTTGTCCGAAGTCGTTTCGCAGTTTAATGGCCGAAACAAGGTGCAAATAACCATCGAAGACGCCGAATTGGGCAATTCCTTGGTCCGGGGAAATTTTCATGCAGAAAACATCGAGGGTTTGGTTCGCTTGATGGCCAGTGACGAAGATATCCTGGTGGTGCGTCCTTCGCCCGACCAGGTGATCATCCGGCGCGCACGCTAGTGAATTCAGGCGGATCTCGCGCCATTTACTCGCGATATCCGCCACGGCCCGGCTTGGGACAGGCAAGGCCCATCACTGACCATATTTTGCTTCTTGACCGGCAATCATAAAGACTTGGTTTCAAGTCCGTTCCGCGCGGACTTAGCCCGGATATTGCATGAAGGCGGTGTTGCGGCACGGAGGGGCGGTCGGAAG